>NZ_WFLM01000004.1 GCF_009208775.1 Silvanigrella paludirubra
GGTACAAGCTCTAAGTCTTTAAAGCCTAGTTTTGGCTGTGCTGATTGCGGCGGGGAAATACCGGATCCCATTCCGAACTCCGAAGTCAAGCCCGCCTGCGGCAATGGTACTGCACCCTTAGGTGTGGAAGAGTAGCTCTGCGCAGCCTTTTATTCTTAAATCCCACTTCTATTGAAGTGGGATTTTTTTTTCGTCTATTTTTCTGATATTTCAATATAAGTTCTAAATAAAAAATAAATGCATTTATATCGTATTACCGTTTTTCTTTCTTATTATTGTATTTAGATTCAAGATAAGATTGCTTGAACGTAGTAATTTGAGATTCTAAATTTTTAATAAATTTTCACATTAGATGTGATCAAAATATTTTCTTAAAAAAAATGTTTGAAATTCTTTTTGATAACCAATTTGCTCATAAAATGCTTGGGCATCTGTTCTCATTATTTGAGTTGCTAACAAAACGGACTTGCATCCTTTTAACATTGCCCATTTCTCTGCTTCTTGCATTAGAATTTTGCCTATTCCAAATCGTCTAAACTTATTTTCAACGACAAGACCTCCAATTTCTAATGTTTTGCATGTTAGAAGATATGGGGCTTCAAAAAAATGAATAAATCCAATAATATTCTCATTACTCTTTTGTTTTGCGACTCGAACTTGATGATTAGAAAAGCAAGATAAGTCATGAAATCTATTTTCTAAATCTTGCAAAGATCCTTCAAAACCTAGTTGTTTACATAGTGAAGTTATTAAAAACAAATCTTTTTTTTCTAGGAAATTTATTTCATAATCTAGATTATTGGTTGTTTTATAATTCATTTGCATTTTTTATTTCACTCCATAATTATGTTTATAATGGAACTTTACCTTTATAGTATTTATTCAGGTATATATTTTTGATCAATAAAAGTATTTATCTATTTTTTAGATATTCGCGCAAAGTTTTTATTTTTTATAGATAAATGTGTAGTATTTTTTATGTAAAAATAAGATTAATAAGTTGAAAATAAAAAATTTTTAAGATATTAGAATTAAAGAGTATTTTCTTGTTTTGCGTTGATGTTTATTTATAAAGCTTTTATTCTGGGGGTTAAAAATGAATTTTCTCAAAAAAAATACAATTAAGATAACTTGTTTATTTGCAGCTTCATTATCAATTGTAACAGCTTCATGCACATCTACTTCAAATCCTAATAATGCACAGGTTTATCTTAAAAAAGATATTAACGTAGAAGAATCAAAGGTAATTGTTTTTCCTGTATTATATATGTCGAAAAGTGATTTTGAAAATAGCAATAAAAATTTTAATGGTAATTTATTGGATGCTAAATTTGCTGCATCTTGGGTTGCAAATGTAGGAAAAGAAAATGTTATTCCTGTTCCAAGAGTTGTATTAAACGAAATTCCAAAATCATGGGAAGTTTTAAATATTTTAGTAAGTCAAATGGATAACGCAGAGAAGGCTAAAGATAGTATTAAAGGCACCGTTGTTGAAAGTTTTATTAATTCTATTACTGAAAAATATGGAAAATATACAACATTTGCTTTTTCAGTAGTTTTTGAAAATGAAGATGCATATAAATCTTCAAATAAAGTATATAAAAATATGGGTTTATTTGATCCAAAATCACTATCATGGAAGTGGATTACAAAAGATCACTATGAAGCTTCTAAATTTATGCCGGTACCTTATGCAGTTGCTGTGAATGATGTTATTTCAAATTCATTTGAAGCACTTAAAAAAGAAAATAATAATAAAATTAACTAAATCTACAAATGATAAATTTATATACTAATAAAAATAATTATTATTTTTCTATCAAATTTAAATTTTAAAATAAAAGATCCTTTATTAAAAAATAAAAATTATTATTTATTGGTAATCTATTTTAAAATTACTATACTTTTTGTTTCCAGCATAAATGAAATCCTATATATAAAATGATGTGTGTTTGGTTTTTATAAATCGTTGATATAAAAAAAACATCAAATTATAATTTATATAATAAAATTATGGGGTTTTTTATGAAAAAAATAGGGTTCATTTTAATTTCTCAATGCTTCATTTTTAGTCCTATTTTGGCTGCTACAAAATTAAATGTTTTATTAAATGATAGTGGAAACAATCCTTATTCCGATTCGGCACCAAGTAGTGTTCGAAGTGCAATTGAATCGGCTGTTTTTGGACAATTATTATCTTTACAAAATAATATGATTGTTCCTAGCTTATTAGAAGATGCTTATTATGATTCTAAATCTAATGAATATGTATTAACAATTAAAAAAAATATTTATTTTCAAAATAAAAGGCAAGTTACAATTGAAGATTTAGAATTCAGTTTATTGCGTCTTTTTTTTACGAACGAAAAATCGTTTGGAAAAGCAGCACTCATGAATATTGAAGGATTAGATGAAATTCAAAAACAAGGGTTCACAAAGTTTAAAAGCGGTATTGTTAGTGGGGTTAGAATTAAAGATGACTATACCCTAACCATAAAATTAATGACTCCTGATCCTGATTTTTTATATATATTAACAGATACCGCATTTTCTATAGCTCCCATGGAAGAGTTTCAAGATAATTATATGGATTGGAAAAGTTATCCTATTGGTGCAGGCCCCTATTCCATTGTTTCTCCAGGATTTAAAAATGGTGTTGTTGAGTTAAAAAAATATGATAAATCATTAATTAAAGCACCAGATAGCGTTAAATTTTATACAAAGAAGATAAAAGATATTCATTACGATCTTAGTTTTATGAAATTGGAAAATACAAAACAAAATCGTTATCAAAAATATTATTCCGAATTACCTGATTCTGTTTTTGGATTGACATTTACGAATGTAAATCCTTTAGGAAACTCTCTTGAGTTTAGGAAATTTGTTCAAGCAGCGCTTGATCGTGAAGCATTGCAAAAATTAGCTTCTGGTTTTTCAGCGGCGTTTGAAAATTATCCAAATACCAATTGGGGAATAAAAAAATTATCAAATCCTTATAACCCAGAATTAGCTCAAAATTTATTTCAATCTTTGCCTAAAAATTTAAGAGATAAGGAATGGAACGTTTCTGTTTATAATAGTGGAAGTGAAATTAAAGGAAATAAAAAATTATTCATTGACGAAATAAAAAGACAATTAGGTTTATATGGATTTAAAATGACTTATTTTCCAATTACAGAGAAATTTCTTCCTAAAAAATATGCAGAAGAAACACCTTTTGACATTTCATTTTTTCAAATAGATCATTTTGATACTCTTTTTAAATTTGCAAGACTTTTAAATAATGGTCCTGATCAATTTGTTAAGCCACTTTATGACGAAAAGCTTGAGGCTTTGTATAAAAATGCATTTAATGCCACAACAAAAGAGTCTAAATTAAAAAATATTGAAACTCTTTCAGAATATGTTCATGAAAAAGCATATTGGATTCCATTATTAGATGCTAAAACAGTTTATTATTATGATCCAAATACGATCGATAAAATTGGAAAAAAAGGGGATGATTTAAATGTATTTTCTGCTTCAAGAGTTGAAATGAAAGAGTGAATAGTAGATTAAAATAAAAGATATTTAAAAAATATGATAGAAAATCATTCATTAAAAGAATATATTTTAAATCAATCTAATAAACAAATTAGATATTACACATGTATTATATTTTTTATTCTTGCAGCATTTTCTATTATCTCATTTTATAGTTTATATATTAAAAGCTCTTATAATATAATTAATTCATTATCTTATGGGATTGCTAATTCAATTTTATTAGGTGATTTTTTTGCGATTCAAAAAGAATTTTCATCATTGATTGAAATTGAGGCATTTGAGCAGATAATCATAAGAACAAATCCTAAATTCTCCCAAATTGGAGAATATGATATTTTAAATATTGGATTAAATATTATTGAAAATGAAAATTCAGAAAGAATATTTAGTCTTATTTTAAGCGAAAATAATTTATATTATTATAATTATGTGAATATTATTACGGTAAATAAAAGGGATATAGGTAGAATTTATTTTGTTAAAAAAATTGATATTTCCCTTATTTTTAGTGCTTATTTAATATTCTTTTTATTATTAATATTTTGTTATTTTTATTTAAAATACAAAATTAATTTAATATATAAAAAAATTTCAAATCCGATTTTTGATATAGAAAAATATGTTTCTGGAAAAATTAATATAAATAAAGGAAATTTTGAATTTGAAGAATATAAAAGTTTATATAATAAAATTTTTTCATATAAACAAGAAATTGAATTATTAAAAAAAGATCAATTATTAATTACTGAATTAAAAGCAATCAGTTCAACATTGCAAATGCTTGCTCACGATGTAAGGCAACCATTTTCACGTTTAAAAATGTCATTAGATATTTTAAAAAAATCTAAATCATATGATGAAATGATAAAGTTAATTCAAACAATTTCAATTAATACAAATAGAGATATTTTGCAAGTAGAATATTTTTTAAATGATATTTTGCATACTAAAAGTGATAATAATTTGAAAATTGAAGAAGAGAGTTTACTTAAGATATTGAGTGCTGTTTTGAAATTATGTTTTGAAATGCAAAATGACTTAAACATTGAATTAGAATATAAATTTTCTCATAATTATAAAGTAATGGTTGATATAAAAAAAATTGAAAGAGTTTTTTCAAATATTATATTAAATGCTATTCAAGCTATGAAGCTAAAAACCGGTAAAATATGGATATTAACTAAAGAATATATTGAGAATAATGAAAAATATATTGAAATTTGTATAGGAAATAGTAACTCTTATATTGAAAAAGAAGATATTGATAAAATATTTAATCTTTTTTTTACTAAAGGTAAGAAAAAAGGAACTGGTTTAGGGCTTGCTATTTCATTGCAAATTATTAAAAATCATGGAGGAAAAATAACTTGTAATTCATGCAAGCAAAAGGGTGTTGAATTTATATTTACTTTACCATCTAAAAGTAAATTATTTGAAGATAATAAAGATTTATATATATTTCCTAGACATAGTAAATACTTTGAGTTTCAATATAATATTCAATCGAATACTTTATACAATTACTATAATTCTGAATCATTAAAAATAGAAAAACAGATTTTTGATGAAATTAGTTTAATAAATAAAAAGGTTTATAATATTTTAGTGCTCGATGATGATGTTGATTATGCTAATGGAATATTATCTCTTTTGGATGAATTTAAGTTAATAAAACCATTTTTTAAAATCCATATTTCAAAAAATTTTGAAAAAGCTGCAAATATTTTTAGTCATTTTAATCCAGATTATTTGATTTGTGATATTGATTTAAATTGTCCCGAACATAATGGTTTTGATTTTGTAAAATATGTTAGAGAATTTAATAAAAATGTTAAAATCTGTATTCATACAAATCGTTTTATTAAAGATGATTTTCAACTTTCAACAGAGATTAATTCGGATTATTTTATTGTTAAACCAATGAATAATTATCAATTTATTAAATTTATAAGTTCTTTATTTTTGACTTCTACTGAAAATATTTTTGAAAATCCTGAAGAATCCTTAATTGTTAAAAATGATAATGAAAGAACTGTAATTATTATTGATGATGATGACTTTTATTTAATGCTTTGGCAAAAAACAATGATAGATATTAAAGTTAATTTATATAATCATCCAGATTTTTTTTATGATTTTATATTACAAAATAAAGATTATATTCATAATATTGAATGCGTAATATTTGATTATTATATTGAGGATAAAGTAAATATTATTGAAACGAAAATAATAGAAAATTTGAAGAATTTAGGTTTAAATTGTCCATTTATTTTATGCTCAAATTCAAAAATTAAGGAATCTGAAACCACATTTTTTGATGGGATTTTGGATAAAAATCCATGTGAATTTTCAAAAATTAAAAGTCTTTTTAAAGATAAATTTAATTAAAATAATTTTAAATATTCTCAAATATATGCAAAAAATGGAAAGATGAAAATGGTTAGCTAAAGATAAGTGTCTTTACTTGTCAAATTCTGTTTTTTGAGGTCATATTTAAATTCTTACGTACATTGGCATGTTTGCATGTCAGCTCTAACATTGGGTTATTAGAAATTAAGCTGACTCAAATTATATGTAAATGCTAATGATTAAAAAGGAACTGTGAAATATGGCACTTAAAAAATCTGAACTCTATTCATCATTATGGGCGAGTTGCGACGAGCTTCGTGGTGGAATGGACGCGAGTCAATACAAAGACTACGTTCTGGTATTTCTTTTTATAAAATATATTAGCGATAAATATGCAGATCAAAAATACGCACCAATTACAATTCCAAAGGGCGCAAGTTTTGCAGATATGGTTGCCCTAAAGGGAAAACCAGATATTGGTGATCAAATTAATAAAAAAGTGATTGGGCCACTGGCAAAAGAGAACAAGTTATCCGACATGCCCGATTTTGATGACTCAGCAAAACTTGGTAGCGGAAAAGAAAAAGTAGATCGCCTCACAAATTTAATTGCCATTTTTGAGAACCCTGCCCTAGATTTTTCAAAAAACAGAGCAGATGGCGATGACATACTTGGTGATGCATACGAATATTTAATGCGACATTTTGCTACGGAGAGTGGTAAAAGTAAGGGGCAGTTTTATACTCCCGCTGAAGTAAGCCGCATTATGGCTCAAATTTTAAATATCGCAAATGCTAAAGTGACAACAGATACTACGGTGTATGACCCTACTTGTGGTTCTGGTTCCTTGCTTTTGAAAGTTGGAGAAGCAGCAAAAATAAAACCAACACTCTATGGACAAGAAAAAGATTCGGCCACAAGCAGCTTGGCTCGAATGAATATGTTTCTTCATAACAACCCAACAGCTTTAATTACTCAAGGTAACACCATTGCGGACCCTAAATTTTTAAATGGAAATAATTTAAAACAATTTGATTATATTGTCGCTAATCCTCCCTTTTCAGATAAACGCTGGAGTACAGGCATTGATCCTTCTAGTGATCCTTTTGGTCGTTTTGCTACTTTTGGGATTCCTCCAGCCAAACAAGGTGACTATGCTTATTTGCTTCACATCGTGCGCTCCTTAAAAAGCACAGGTATTGGTGCTTGCATTTTACCTCATGGGGTTCTTTTTAGAGGAAATGCAGAAGGGGATATTCGCAAAAACTTAATTACAAAAAACGGTTGTTACATTAAAGGAATTATTGGTCTTCCTGCAAACTTGTTTTATGGAACAGGGATTCCTGCTTGTATCATTGTTATTGATAAAAAAGAAGCTTTTGCGCGCAAGGGCATTTTTATGATCGATGCCAGTCAAGGGTATATGAAGGATGGTCCAAAAAATCGCTTAAGAGATCAAGATATTCATAAAATAGTTGATATATTTAATAATCAAATTGAGTTTCCTAAATACTCACGATTTGTTCCTCTTTCAGAAATTGAAAAAAATGATTATAACTTAAATCTTCCACGTTACATTGATAGTCAAGTTACCGAAGATCAACAAGACATCGAGGCACACCTTAAAGGTGGAATTCCAAAAGCGGATATCGATGCGCTTGCAAAATATTGGGATATTTGTCCAAAAATAAAAACGTCACTTTTTAAAGAAATTCGTCCCGGCTACTTTAAGTTGACGGTTGATAAATCTGAAATTAAATCAGCGATTTTTGGCCATCATGAATTTAAAAATTTTATTGCTTCAATGAATTCTCATTTTGAAGAATGGAAAATAAAAACAGCAAAAGCACTCAAAAAATTAGAAGTTCATTTTCATCCCAAAGACGAAATTAAAAAACTGTCTGAAGATTTATTGCTCCATTATGAAAATAAACCTCTTATTGATGCATACGACATTTACCAACATTTAATGAATTATTGGGCAACAACTTTGTCGGATGATTTTTATTTAATTTCTGCCGATGGATGGAAAGCGAATACCTATCGCATTATGGAAAAAGATAAAAAAGGAAAAGAAAAAGACAAAGGCTGGACGTGTGACCTTATTCCTAAAAATTTAATAATTGCAAAATATTTTTCTAATGAACAAGCAAATATGGATAAAGTAAATGCAAATTTAGAATTACTTACTTCACAAATTACTGAAATGGAAGAAGAACATGGTGGTGAAGAGGGCGCTTTTAGTGAGCTTGAAAAAGTAAATAAAGCCAATGCGACAGCAAGGCTCAAAGAAATTGCCAAAGATAAAAGTGCGAAAGAGGAAGCAGAAATTCTTAAAAAATATATTGCACTTTGTGAAGAAGAAAGTGAATTAAAGAAACAAGTAAAAGAATTAGAAACTGCGCTCGATGAAAAAACTTTAAATCAATATCCAAAGCTAAAAGAAACAGACATTAAAAATTTAGTGGTTGATGATAAATGGATGGCAACCCTTGATAAAGATATTCATGGTGAATTAGATCGCGTGAGTCAAACCTTAACTTCACGCATTAAAGAACTTGCCGAACGCTACGATTCAGCACTTCCTGATCTTCTTAAAGATGTTTCGTTATTTGAATTAAAAGTAAATAAACATCTCGAAAAAATGGGGTTTTTATGGAATTAAAGGAAGGATTTAAGAAGACAGAGATTGGTTTTATTCCAGTTGATTGGAAAACTGAAAATCTAAGAGAAAATCTGTTGGGAATTCCCAAGTATGGTATTAATGCTTCTGCTGTTACTTTTGATTCAAGACTACCAACTTATTTGAGAATAACAGACATAACTGATGAAGGGAGAATTAACCCTGACTCTCTCGCATCGGTTAATCATCGGGCCGCAAATGAGTATAGATTAGAAGAATATGATGTTGTTTTTGCTAGAACAGGAGCTAGTGTTGGAAAAAGCTATTTGTATCAAAAAAAAGATGGTGAGTTTGTTTATGCTGGTTTCTTGATACGAGTTCAAACAGATCATCATAAATTATATGCTCCATATTTGTTCCAATTTTCAAAAAGTGCTCAGTATTGGAAATGGATTCGTGAACACTCTATGCGAAGCGGTCAACCAGGTGTAAATGGAAAACAATATTCTGAATTACAAATTCCATTACCTCCATCAATAAAAGAACAAAAAGTCATTGCCAACGCTCTTTCCGATGCAGATTCCTACATTGAATCACTCGAAAAACTCATCGCTAAAAAACAACTTATTAAAAAAGGTGTGATGCAAGAGTTATTAACAGGCAAGAGGCGATTGGATGGCTGTTATCACAGCTGGTCTAAAAAGACTTTAGGAGAAATTTCTGAAATAATAATGGGTCAATCTCCTCTATCTTCATTTTATAATACTTTTGGTAATGGTTTACCACTAATTCAGGGGAATTCTGACATTATTAATAGAAAACCTATTCAACGTGTTTTTACAACAAACGTGACTAAAAAAGGGGAACCAGGAGATATACTAATTAGTGTTCGAGCGCCTGTTGGAACAGTAGCTAAAGCTTCGTTTGATTGTTGTCTTGGACGAGGTATTTGTGCACTAAGAAATGCAGGTGATTTTTTATATTATGCTCTTGAAGCAAAAGAATCTCATTGGTCATCTTTATCAAAAGGATCAACTTTTGATTCAGTAACTTCATTGGAGTTAAAGAATTTTCTAATTCATTATCCTAATGATGAAATTGAACGCAATTTAATATCACAAGTAATTATTAATATAGATGAAGATATAAGAGGAACAGAAAAAGCCCTCACCAAAGCCCGCCAAATTAAACAAGGCATGATGCAACAATTACTGACAGGAAGGATCCGTTTAGTATGAGTGATGTTATTGGAAAGTCAGAAAAAGTAACACAAAATCGCATTATTGATCTTTTTATAAATGAGCTGGGCTTTCATTATTTAGGCAATTGGTCTGAACGAAAAGGGAACAGCAATATTGAAGAAGAATTTTTAACGAAATATCTTAATAAAAATGGGTATTCGAAAGAAAAAATAAATGTAGCAATAAATAAACTAAAGACTGAAGCCAATAACTACAATCGTACACTCTACCAAAACAACAAAGAAGTTTATTCTCTGTTACGTTATGGAGCGTCAGTTAAAATTGACGTAACAAAATCAAATGAAACTATAAAATATATCAATTGGGATGATCCGCAAAAAAATGATTTTGCAATTGCCGAAGAGGTCACATTACAAGGTAACAACGAACGTCGACCTGACCTAGTTCTTTATATTAACGGAATTGCAATATCTGTTATTGAATTAAAAAACAGTCGAGTAAGTATTGGTGATGGTATCAGTCAGTTAATTTCCAATCAGCTGCCGGAATTTAATGAATGGTTTTTTACAACAACTCAAATTCTTTTTGCGGGAAGTGATGCAGAAGGTTTAAAATACGGAACCATTCGTACGCCAGAAAAATACTATTTAACTTGGAAAGAAGATGAGCAGGAAAATGAACGGTTTAAACTGGATAAATACATATTAAAAATATGTGAAAAAAAACGTTTCATCGAACTTTTGCATGACTTCATTCTGTTCGATGGCGGAGAAAAAAAACTGCCGAGGGTGCATCAATATTTTGGAGTAAAAGCTGCGCAAGAATTTATGAAACGCCGTGAAGGTGGGATTATTTGGCACACGCAGGGAAGTGGTAAAAGTATTGTAATGGTTTTACTAGCTAGGTGGATTTTAGAAAACATTTCTAAAGCAAGAGTATTGATTATTACCGATCGGCAGGAGCTAGATGCACAAATAAAAAGTGTGTTTGAATCCTCTGGGGAAAGTATTTATCAAACGAGCAGTGGGATTGATCTCATGTCAAAACTTGCCCTTCCTACCCCTCGGCTTTTTTGCTCGCTTGTTCATAAATTTGGTCAGCGTGATGTTGGTAATATAGATAAATTTATAGAAGAAATTAAGTCAAGACCTAGTATTGTTGTGGGTGAATTATTTGTATTTGTTGATGAGTGCCATCGCACACAAAGCGGGGATCTTCATGATTTAATGAAGGCCATTATGGCAAATGCCGTATTTGTTGGATTTACGGGTACTCCGCTTTTAAAAAATGATAAAAATAAAACACTAGATGCTTTTGGCAAATATATACACACCTATAAATTTAGTGAAGCGGTTGCAGATAAAGTTATTTTAGATCTTTTATATGAAGCTAGAGATATTGATCAACGTCTTAGTTCAGTAGAGAAAATAGATGCTTGGTTTGACGCTAAAACTCGTGGATTAAATAGTTGGCAAAAAGACGAACTTAAAAAACAATGGTCCACAATGCAGAGAGTATTGAGTTCACGCTCACGAATGGAAAAAGTGGTTGCAGATATAGTCTTTGATTTTGGTGTTAAGCCAAGATTAAATAACAATAGAGGCAATGCTATATTAGTCGCTGCTAGTATTTTTGAAGCTTGTAAATATTATGAGCTGTTTCAAAAAACGGTATTTAAAGGCAATTGCGCTATTGTTACCTCATATAATTTAGATAAAAGAGATACGACCAAAGAAGAAACAGGGGCAAATACAGAGACCGATCGCCAAGTTATTTATAACACTTATTTTGAGTTGTTAAAAAATGTTCAAGCGTTACCTAATTTATCAAAAACGGAAACGTATGAAGCAAAGGCAAAGGATAAATTTAAAAAAGAACCAGCTAATATGAAACTATTGGTGGTTGTTGATAAATTATTAACGGGATTTGATGCCCCCTCCTGTACTTATATTTATATAGATAAAAGTATGCAAAATCACGGTCTTTTTCAGGCAATTTGTCGGACAAATCGTCTAGATGGAGAGGATAAAGTTTTTGGTTACATTGTTGATTATAAGGATTTATTTAAAAGTGTAGAAAAAGTCATCTCTGTTTATAGTTCGGAAATAGATCATAGTACGGACAAAATAGATGGGGCAGATTCCGATGTATTAATGAACAATAGACTAAATAAAGCCCGTGAAAAATTAGATCAAGCATTAGAAATGATGTTTCTTATTTTAGAGCCTATTCCACAACCGAAAGGGGAATGGGAAAGTATTCGTTATTTTTGTGGGAATACAGAGATTGCAACAGATTTAAAAGACAAAGAATCTCTTCGAATTTCTTTATATAAAACAGTGGCAACATTTCTTCGCGCCTATGCAAACGTATCAGATGATTTAGAAGCAGCAGATTATTCGCAAGAAGATATAACGCGCATAAAAAAACAGCTAAACCAAGCGATTGACCTACGCGCTCTAATTCGTAGAGCAAGTGGTGAAGAATTGGATTTAAAAGCCTACGAAGCAGACATGAGACATTTACTTGATTCCTATATTGAAGCTTCAGATCCAAGAAAAATTTCACCTTTTGACGATGTGCCACTTCTTGAATTGATTGTTAAATCTGGAATTGCAGAAGCCTTTACGCAAAAGTTTGGTAACAAGCAACCCAAAGATGATAAGTCTGTGGCTGAAGTCGTAGAAAACAATATAAGAAGTAAAATTATGAAGGAGCATCTTCATGATCCCGCTTTTTTTGAAAGAATGTCAAAGCTTTTAGACGAGGTTGTTAAATTCAGAAAAGAGAACGCAAACAAATATGAAGAGTATCTGCTTAAAGTCGTGAATTTAGCTAAAAGAATTCAGTCTGGCTCAGCGTCACAAATGCCATCATCTTTACAAACACTTGGGCAAAAAGCGCTTTATAATAACTTAGGAGAACAGGAAGAGCTTGCATTAACAATAGATATGACATTAAAACAAGTGCGCCCTGCCGATTGGAGAGGGGTGCAAACTCGAGAGAATGTCATTAAGCAAGCCTTATATGAAATTCTTAAGAGTGAAAAAGAAGTAGAAAGAATTTTTAATATTGTATTTATCCACAAGGAATATTGATGAAGATTGTTTTAGGTGACGTTTTAATAGATTTAACTCAAAAAGAGATTAAAAATGTCCATCTGAGTGTAAATCCACCTAAAGGTGACGTTCGAATTTCCGCCCCTTTTAGTATGAATATTGATGCGATTCGTGCCTTTGCGATATCTAAAATTCCCTGGATTAAATTTGAGCAAAAAAAATTTTTAACCCAAGAGCGTGAGTCCCTCCGAGAGTATTTAGATAGAGAAAGTCATTATGTTTGGGGACAACGTTACATGATGGAAATTGTTGAAGTTGATAATACACCAGCAGTTGAATTAAAACACTCTAAACTTGTTTTGCATATAAGACCAAATACCACAAAAGAAAAATGTAAAGAAATGCTAGAAACTTGGTATCGTATGCAAATTAAAATAGCTGCTCCCGAAATTATAAAAAAGTATTCTTCTCGTTTACAAGTTAATGTCGAACGTCTCTATGTTCAAGGAATGAAAACCCGTTGGGGTGGAGCAAATCCTGCTAGGAAAAGTATTCGATTAAATACGGATCTGGCGCGAAAGCCTTCTATATATCTTGACTATGTTGTTTTGCATGAAATGGTTCATTTTATTGAACCGACACATAATGCGCGTTTTAGTGCATTAATGGATTTGCATATGCCAAATTGGAAACAATATCGAGATGAGTTAAATAAGTTACCTTTGAAGTGCTGAATATATTTTTATTTAATACCCATATTAAACTCCTTAAAAAATCACCCTACTTTTCTTATTTCAAGATCATTTTTATTTTCATCGTTTTCTGTATCTTTTTTAGATAAATAAACACCAAAAATAATAAAACAAATGCCTATCAATTTTGCAATCGTTGAGGTGATTTCAGAATTTTTATTGTCTAAAATAACACTTGTGATCATTTGTCCACTTATTAGCAAAAGCAAACTCTTTGTGGCACCAATTTTTGTAAAAGTGTAGCTATTAATTGCAACTAAAATGGCTCCTAAAAATCCTCCGACATAAGCATAAATAGGAATATTTGCATTTGTCTCAAAATGAAAACTTCCCATAGCAATAAGCAAGATAGATAAAAATACAAAGCCAACAATATGATTCCAAAAAGAAGCTTTAAAAGCGCCTATATCTTCGCTTAATCTTCCGTTAATAGCACGACTCAATCCGACAATAAATCCATTTAAAAGAGCGATAAAAATAAATTCAGTCATTGTTTTATTACCTAAAAAATATGATAATCCAGCTACCAGTTAAAACAAAAAATACCACCATAAAATCTTTAAATTTGAATCGTTTTTTTAAGGTTCCAAATAAACCAAAAGAATCACAAATAATGCCAAAAATAATTTGACCCAATAGCATAAGAGCAAGCGTTCCAGATAGGCCGAGTTTACTATTGATAGAAACAGAAGCTAAAATAACGGTAAATGCTCCAGGAATGCCACCTGAATAAAGCCAAAAGGAACTTTTTTTTGAAATACTTTTTGTTTTTTTAGGATTATTCATTCTTGAGTGAAATACTTTAGTAAACAAGTATATTAAAATAAGAGCCGCTATGCTACCAATTCCATGGGCTATCCAAGAAGAATAGAGTGGAGTGGTATATTTAGCTAAAGTGCTATTAAATAATATCATAATAGCAAGTATACAACCGCTACCAAGTGCAAGAATCCAGTCAAAGGAAAGTAACTTCATTATTATCTCTTTCATAATCTTAAATATTAAATAAACATAAAATTTAAATCATGCATTCGTAAATTAAGTGAAAAAGTGAATAAAATTTGATTCCACTATATTTTTCAAGTCCTAATGCGCAGGTTTCGAGGCAAGTGTACCCCTCTTTACAATCTTCAGGAATAAATTCTTTAATTGTTTTTAAGGCATTTTGATTGAGTTCTGGATTGCTAAATCCTTTGCTTCCTGCAAAACCGCAGCAAAGAATATCGTTAGGTATAATTACGTTGTTTGTACATTTATGAGCTAAATAAAGCATTTCTTTATTTTTATTTAAATTTGTTATAGAACAATTGATATGTAATAATATTTTTTTATCTGATTTTTTAAAATGATAATCTTTTAATTCTTCATATAAAAAAGAGATGGGATCGAAAATTCTTTTTATAATAGGATTTTCAGATTCTTTTGAATATATTTCGAAAATACAACTTGAATTTTCAATTAAAATAACAGCACTATGATTTTGTTTTATTACTTTAGAGAAATAAGTTAATAAATGATTTCGTTTTTTATTAGCTGTTTTATCGTAACCCATACTACAGTACATTAAACCACAACAGTCGTTATTTAAATTTATGACTTCTACTTTATATGAAAGTTTCTGAAGAATTTTGATAATTTTAGAAGTCATGGAATGATCATTGAAACTCATTACTTTTGATGCACAGGAAGGAAATAAATAAACTATTTTTTCAATCATGATATGAAGTCTTTATTTTAAGATATAGTTTACCAAAAAAGTGAATCATAAAATGAAACTGTGATAAAAAATTCCAAATATAGGATAAAAATACAGATTTATGTTTTATCCGCCAATTTTTAATAACCTTACCTGTATCCACTCCCACAGGACAAACAGTAGCACACATTCCGCTGGCAGCACAGGTGTCAGAGCCATAATATTTAAAATGTTTAAACATATTTTTGTATATTTTTGTTTTATTATTTTTTTGAATAAAATTCATGGCTCTTAAAGAAACAATTCTTTGTCTAGGAGTTAAACTAAGTCCATAAGAAGGACAAATTCTTTCACAGGCACCACATTCGTTACATTTGTCTAAATGTATATCTATTTCTGTTATTTGTTTTAAGTTTTTGGTATGAATGAATTTATCCGAAGAAAGAATGACATCAGGATTTAATATAATTTCAGGATCTAATATTTGTTTAATTTCATGCATAATATCATTTATCTCTTTTCCCCATTCAACTTCAATAAAAGGAGCGATATTTCGCCCTGTGCCATGTTCAGCTTTTAAGGAACCATTGTGTTTATCAATCACAAGAGTAGCTAAATTTTTCATAAATATTTCATATTTTATTTTGTCATTTTCGTTTTCAAATTTCATTTCTAATATAAAATGTAAATTGCCATCTTTGGCATGTCCAAATAAACAACTATTTTCAAAGCCATGCTGTTTAAAAAGTTCTTTTAAGTCAAAGCTTCCTTGCGGTAAACTTTCTAAAGGAAAAGCAACATCTTCAAGTAAAGCTAAGAAATTTGGTTTTCTTTGTGATTGGACAATAGGTAATATAGATTTTCTAATTTTCATGATTTTTTGATATTTATCGTTTTCATAGAATTGACTATATGTAATTACATTTTGGCAACGGTTTATTTTTTTGTTTATCTCTAATATTTTTTGATTTAAATTCATTTCTGATGAATCTCTTAAATCTATTATAAGTAAACAGTGCTCATAGGTATTTATTTCCTGTGAAAGAAATTCGCTTAACTCTTTTTTAGCGCATTTAATTGATGTTGCATCAAGAAACTCAAGTGATGAAATATTCTCATCATTTAAAATTAGGACGGCTTCCATTGCCGATCTTAAATCAGAAAAAAAACAGAGAGCCGCTTTTTTATATGGGTCTTCATAAATTGTTTTATAAGTAATACTTGAAATAAAACCAAGAGTTCCTTCCGATCCAATCATTAAGTGGGAAATAATATCTATAGGATCTTCAAAATCTAAAAATGAATTTAAGGAATAGCCAACTGTATTTTTTATTTTATATTTATTTTGAATTTTTTCTTTTATATTGTTATTTATTAATATTTTTTTTCTTATTTCAATTATTTTTTCACAAATAAATTTATTTGTTTTTTTAAAATCCTGAATAGATACTTCATCACTCGTATCTAATATTGTTCCGTTATTGAATATCACACGTATATTTTTTAGGGTGTGATAACTGTTATTTTTAACTCCACAGCACATTCCGCTTGCGTTATTTGCGGCTATCCCGCCAATTTTAGCAAAATCGAGCGAAGAGGGGTCGGGCCCTATTTTTTTTTGGTACTTTGCTAAATAATAATTCGCATCTTTCCCAATGACACCTGCTTGAAGTTCTATTTCATTTCCATCATTAAGTATTTTATATTTTCGCCATTTCCAGCTTATAACAAGAAGGACGGAGTCCGTAATAGATTGTCCCGATAGAGAGGAGCCTGCCGCTCTAATTGTTAAGGGAATTTTGTATTTTTTTGCTGATTTAAAAATAGATTGTATCTCAACTTCTTCATCTACAATAAGAACTAATTTGGGGACTAAATAGTAGTGACTCGCATCATTTGCATAGGAATAAAGACTAAGAGGGTCAAAAAGGATATTTTTTTTGGGGAGAGCTTGTTTTATGAGCTTTAGAAAATTATTGAAATTTTTGTCTTGTTCTGCAGCTATCATTCAAAAACCTTTGACTTTTTAAGTTGATTAATTTGAAATGCAAGCTTCACTCTATTGAAGATAAATATGGTATATATGAATTTGAATTTAATGTAAATATTGGTAAACATTGAATTATATTCTATCTTTAATGAAAAATAACAGTAATTTAAGGTGGTTATAAGAACTCCATTTTTGCATTATGAACTCGTTTTTTTGGAAAATGTTATTTAGAAAAAATAAGAATAATTTTCTGGAGCTTCTAATACCCCGATTTCTGCAACTATTAAGATAATTATCCCTAAAGAAGCTTGTATTTCTAAATTTTTTGCGATAGTAAGCAGGTTCCGATTTGATAGATGATCGGCCTATATTAAAAATGAAGGGGGGTGAATGATATGCCAGTAGTTAAGATTAAAGAAGGTGAAACCTTTGAAAGCGCAATGCGTCGTTTTAAGAAACAATGCGAAAAAGCAGGTATCCTTTCTGAAATTCGCAAACGTGAGCATTACGAAAAACCCTCTGTTAAAATTAAGAGAAAACGTATGGCGGCTCGTAAACGCGCCCTTAAAAAACAAAAGAAGCTTATGGCTTAATTTCGTTTTTTAGCTCATCAATAGCTTTAAAAGGAGGGTTGTGTTTACAGCTCTCCTTTTTCAATTTTGACTGATATGGTATCATACTCTCTACCTATAATTGGTAAGAGTTTTACTGCTTAAACAGTGAGGTTCTTTTTGAGACTTCGCAAACATTCTATCCAAAATATAATTCAAACCATTCCTCTTCAAGACCACCTACGACGTTTTATGGATGTGAAGCGTTCTGGAGGGAATGCGGTTGCAAAATGCCCATTTCATCAAGATTCTTCGCCAAGTATGTATATTTATCAAAATAATTATCATTGTTTTGCCTGCAAGGCTCATGGAACTGTGATTGATTATGAAATGCACCGTACGGGTTGTTCGTTTCGTGAGGCGGTGGAAAGTTTATCTCAAACGTATCAAATTCCTTTAGAATACGAATCAAGCTCTGAAGAAAAGCAGAATAGTGCCAAAAATGATTTTTTTGAGGCACAAAATAAAGAACTCGAAAAAATACATTTATTTTTTAAAGAAAATTTAAATAGCTTGATAGATAGTAATTCACATTCTATAAAGCTTGATTTTAAAGATTTTTTAATAAATAAATTAAAAAAATATATTGAATTTGTTTATACAGGGGAGCAATCTACTTGTGATTCCTTTATGGAAAATATTTCTTTAAAAGAGATTTTTAAATTAGATTTATCGGATAGATTTGCCTTTCCTATATATAAAGAAAATGGAAAATTAGGTGGATTTGCTTTTTCTAATAAAATAACCCAATTTAATAATGAAGAACCTTTTTCTGAAAATAACTTTTTAAGTTTTTTAAATGATTTAGAAATTTTTACTCCTTTTCCGAAATCGACATTACATTGGTTAAATTGGCACCAAGCAAGAAATCAATTAAATAATCAAAAAAATATAATTGTTACTGCAAATTTTTATGATTTATATTACTTACTTTCATTAGGTAAATTAAATACAATTGCTTGTTTGCAAAATAAAATAGATACGTCATTAGCAAAAGTTTTAGCTAAAAAAGTACCAAGAATCACGATTGCTGTTTCTTCTCTAGCAAATCAAAATATGTTTTTATGGAAAACATTTTTAGAAACGATAATTTTAAGTGATTTATCTTTTGATACCGTTTTTTTCTCATTACAAAATGAAAATATATCTTCAGAAGATTTAAATAAAGTCTTTTTAAATACAAAACCTCTTTGGGAAGAAATTGTAAATAAATTTTTTGATAATATTCCATCTTCTATTAAATTAGGAGAATTTCAAAAAAAACTGTTACCTATTTTTAATAAAATTGAGGATCAGTCTCGAAAAGAATTGATATTAGATAACATAGCAGCTAAATATTTTGGTTCCTCAAAAAAAATATTTGGATCTGCTAATTATAATAAGTATAAACTAAAAAGTTCGGATAATAATAAAGTAAATATTCCTCCAGTAGTTCAAAAAAATGAAATAAAAATAGAAAAAAAATTGCCCCAAAAAGAAACTCTTAAATTGGATAAAAATTTTGAAATTGAGAAAGAATATATTGCAAAATCTGTATATTTTTATCACAAAATTCTATTATCGGATTTGCCTTTAGCAAAAGAGGCACGTTTGTATTTAGAGCAAAGAGGAATTGAATTAGAACATATTGTTAAATGGGGATTTGGATTTTGCCCTTATTCAAATGAATTATCTAGAAAGGTTGAAAAAAAATTAGTCCCTTCTGAACCTTTACTTGAGCTTGGATTAATTAAAAAAAGTAAAATAAATGATGGCTTTTACGACTTTTTTCATGATAGAATAATAATACCTATTTATGGACATGAAGGCTCTATTATTGCACTTTCTGGTCGTTTATTTCAACCTCATTTGCAATCAAAAACAAAAGAATTGCCAAAATATATAAATTCACCTGAGTCCGCAATTTTTGCAAAATCGAATGTTTTATATCATTTTTACGCTGCTCTTCAATCCATAGTTAGTTATGGTTTTGTATTAGTAGTTGAAGGTTATATGGATTGTATTTCTTTAGTGAATGCTGGGGTAACAAATACGGTCGCTGTTATGGGAACAAGTCTTACCCACTCACATATGGAAGCTCTTTCAAAAGTAACTAAAAGAATAATTATATGCTTTGACTCGGATAAAGCAGGTCAAAATGCAGCAAGAAGAACTTTCTTTATTGCTTTTCCTTTTAAAGGAATTGATTTGGAGTATTTAGAAATTCCTGATGGAAAAGATCCAGACGATTTTATTAAAAAATATGGGGTGAATGAATTTCATGCTTTAATACCTAAGACAGAGCCTTTGTTAAATAGGGTATGCAAATGGTTTTTTGAAGAATCTAATTTTAAGCCAGAAGTTTTTTTAAGGCAGGCAAAAGAACATATTCTTCCTATTATTTTGCAGCACCCTGATAAACAAGTTCAAGACGAATCCTTACTATTTTTATGTGACAAATACTTTGAAAATGTATATCCTGAAGACCTTCGACAAGAAATGGAAGGCTTATCTTCATTGCATATAAAGCCTCATTTTGTTAAAGACGTCGCTAAGCCTGAAGCCTTTTCTCTTGAAGAGTGGCCTGTCTTTTCCGTTACTGAAGTTAAATTAATTTTATCACTTGTCCATTCAAGGTTTTATGAGTTACCAATACGCTTGCGTAATGTAGCTCAAGGATTATCAAGCTCAGAAGAGGCTAACGAGCGTATTTGTGCATTAGCAATAAGCAATCAAATGAGTAAGATAAGTTTTTCTGTTTATCTTGAATTGCTGACAGCTATGGTTGAAAACCAGCACGTTTCTTTAATTGAGCTTGAAGACTTGGATAAATTTAACTTTTCGCATCAGACAAAAGTGGTTCTGGCTTATGCAAATTCAAATGTTCACATTTTATTTCAATATAAGATGGAGGAATTGCTGAAAGAAAGCTTGCCAGTGGGCGTGTCCATGATATCATTTAAGAACATTTGGGATTTAAAAAATTCTGGTTTTTTGAGGTTTCAGTTGCGAAATATTAAACTTTCCTCGCAAAGAGGTGTTTTATCGGCATTTACGGCTGAGGCTTTACTTCAATTGGAACTCGAATATATTGACAACGCTCTAAAAGCTTTTTCGAGTTTCCATTTTGATAATGAGATAGATAAACAGTTTCATGACCTTGTCAGAGAGCGTACAAGGCGTAGCAAGGAATTTGGTTCTTTTGAATCTTTTAATTTGCAATAAACGTAAAATTATTTCAATGTAACCGATTTGCGCTATTCAATTGTCCCTGAATAGGGTTTTTTTGTTTTGTGATTCTTGGGGGTTTTTAAAATATGACGAATTCCAAGTCAAAGTCTGCAACTGTAGGTGGTCAGAAACGTGCTTCTGAGCCAACCCAAAAAGAAAAATCCGCAAGCTCAAAGCCAGCTTCACAGCCATCAAAAAAAGTGGAAAAGAATCCGGTAAAGTCACAGAACTCTTCTAAGCCTGTGGATTTAAAAACGGTTAAAAAAGAGAATCATCAAACGATTAAAAAACAACCTAGCTCTAAATCAACTCAGAGCCCTGATGCGGATGAAAATCATTCTTTGGAAAAAGATACGAAAAAAACGGTGGTTTTTCGCTCTGAAAAAGATCCTAAAAGTCCACAAATAAAGTCGAATCGTGACGTTAAATTAACAGATAAAGGTACTGATAAAGAAAAATTAGTGCCTTCTAAATTAGAAAAAAACAATAAAGATACTATGGCGAATAAAAAAGTTACAAAACCAGCTGATGAAGAGTCTATGAATATAAATCCTAATATGGTTAAAAAAGAGTCTATTCCTGCTAAAGGTGGGAAACTTTCTCCTTTAAAATCAGATACTGTTTTAGCAAAAACCTCAGGTGGCAAACCCAATATCGTTATAAAAAAGAAGTCAGATAAAGACTCCTCCTCTTTAGAACAAGATAAAAAATCTTTGTTAAACGTAACAGATCCTTCTAAACAAAAGTCAAAATCAGCAGTAACAGGCGCTCAAGCAGATGGGACAAAGTCTCTTGCGACAAAATCAAAAGATGCCGCTGTTTCTTCTTCTGCAAAAGACAAAGATAAAAAAGTAGTAAAGAATGCGGTTTCTGAAAAGTCATCAGGTTCTAAAAAAGAATCCTCTAAGGCTTTGGATGGTGATTCATCAGAAGAAAAAGTAAGTTTAAAATCAGCTGTTCCTGGCTCTAAAAAGAAAGATTCTGCTAAAGCAGACCCAACTAAAAAATCAAGTAAACAAGGGAAACAAGGTAAAGGAGCAGATTCAGATGACGACGAATCATTTGAAGAAGTTTCTTTAGACGAAGAACCGGATGACTTTGGTGCTGAAGAAGAAGAAGATCTCCTAGGTGATGTCGATCTCGAAGCTGATGAATCTGCATCTCTTCCAGAAGACGATTTTCTTGCAGCTGAAGAATTTGGTGCTGATCTTGGTGGTGAAGAAGAAGAACTCGATGCTTCAGCAAGAAGTAACGATCCCGTTCGTGTTTATTTAAGAAAAATGGGACAAGTTGCTCTTTTATCTCGCGACGGCGAAGTTGAAATTGCCAAAAAAATTGAAAATGAAGAGAACAAGCTGTTAGAGCACCTTGTTTCTTTACGCATTGGTATCAACCATATGTGTGATGTAGGACAAAAATTTATTGATGGTGTGATTAAAGCGAAAAACCTTGTAAAAGGTTTTGACGACGAACAAGATCAAGCAAATGATGAAGGCCAATCCCAAAGAGTTCGTGTACTTGTTGAAAGCTTTATGAAGCTTGCGAAAACAGTCATCGAAATTGAAGATAAATTTGGCTTACAAGGTCTTGATAAACTCTCTGCTCATGAAAGAGAAATTTTAAAAGAATCACGCGATCAAATGTTTGAAATTGTAAAAGAGATCAACATCAATCGTCGTATTATTCAACAAATCGTTGCTGAGTTAGACACCCACGCAAAAAGTGTTTCCGACTGTATGAAAGAAACAAATAAAGTGAAGGTGAGAACGCGTTTAGATGAAGCTCGTTTATCTGCTTATTGCAATGCCAATGCGCCAAGGCCTATAGAAGTAAACTTTTTAACAGAAAAAGATTGGGAAAACTTTAAAAACACTTATATCTCTGCACAAAATGCAATTTTAATGAGTGAGCAAGCTTGTTTCCTTAGTAGAAGTGAAATTGCGATAAAGTACCAAGTTATTAGTAATGCTAATCGTTTCGCAGAAGAAGCAAAACGTGAATTAATAGAAGCAAACCTTCGTTTAGTTGTTTCCATTGCTAAAAAATACATGAACCGTGGTCTTCAATTTTTGGATCTTATCCAAGAAGGTAACATTGGTCTTATGAAAGCAGTAGAAAAATTTGAATACCGTCGTGGTTACAAATTTAGTACTTATGCTACTTGGTGGATTCGCCAAGCGATCACACGTGCTATTGCGGATCAAGCTCGTACCATTCGTATTCCTGTTCATATGATTGAAACGATCAATAAAATGGTTCGTACAAGTCGTCAATTGGTTCAAGAGATGGGTAGAGAACCTACTCCTGAAGAAATTGCACAGCGTATGGATATGAGTATTGAAAAAGTACGTAAGGTTATGAAAATTGCGCGTGAGCCAATTTCTTTGGAAGCTCCTATTGGGGAAGAAGAAGATAATCATTATGGAGACTTTTTAGAAGATAAAGCACATGGTGCGCCTATAGACATTGTGGCAAACCAAAGCTTATCTGAGCAAACTAAAAAAGTTCTTGCTACTTTAACTTCTCGCGAAGAAAAAGTGTTACGTATGCGTTTTGGTATTGGTGAAAAGACGGACCATACTTTGGAAGAAGTAGGGCAAAGTTTTGATGTAACTAGGGAACGTATTCGTCAGATTGAAGCAAAAGCGTTACGTAAACTTCGTCATCCAAGCCGTTCTAAAAAATTAAAAGCTTTCATTGAAAGTTAATTTTAATAATTTAATTAATTTAGCTAACATAAGCCCTAATTTTTGGTTTTCAATATTCCATAATTAGGGCTTATTTTTTATTAAGATTGGATTGAATCTCATAAAAATTAAAAACTTTTGCATGCTTAACTTTTAATTGATTTTAAATAATTAATAAAATTATTGATATCATAAGAATTATCAATATAGTCAATATATTCAATGTTTTTTTTCATATTTTTCAAACAATTGCCACCAACCATATATTTTAAAGAAAAATTTATTTTAGGATTATTTTTTAAAAAGTATACAAAATTTTCTAGTTTTATTAAATGCTCTTCAAGCGCAATAGAAATAGCAATTGCTTTTGGACAAATTTTTATTATTAAATTTACTAATTCATCTTCAGATAATGGATAAAGTATAACATAACTTGTAACTCCTGCATCTTTAAGAACAATATCAAGAAATCGAATGCCTATTGTATGTGAATTTCCTTCTATGCATATAAGAATTACATCAATTTTATTTTCTATTTTTCCAAACTCATCTATGCTTATTTTGCTTAAAATTAAATTTATAATACTATTACTAAAATGTGAAAATAAGTGCTCTTGTTCAATACTCAATTGTTTTTTTTCAAATAAATTACCAATTTTTCTCATAATCGGTTGAATAATTCCCATAATCACGTCTGAATATTGTAATCCTAAACTTAAACCTTTTTTCAATACATCTTCAGGAGCTATGATAATTCCATTTCTACCTTGGTTTTCTATTTCAGAAAAAAATTCCTGAATTTCGGTCAATTTAATAATGTCAAATGTATTTTTATTTGAAAATTTTGATTTACATTTTAAACAAAGGCCATGAGTAATTGTATAATCATGATAAGGTTCTTTTTCGCCAATAAATTTAGCACAATATGAACACCATCTTATCATAATATTTCCAATTATTAATTTTGAATTTTCTAGAAAAATCTTACAACTAAAATGTATCGGAATATTTATTAATTTTTTAAGTAAATAATTAAATTAAGGATAAAGAGGTACTAAGAGGCTGAAACGGAAAAATGAGGAGTAAGTAAACCTGTGGGGAGGGTAAAATTAGGGATTAGTTAAAAATTATTTTTAGATTTTGTAGAACATAGTTAATTTAAAATTTAAAGTATAAATTCTTTTTCAGCGTCAATTTTTACTTTTCCAGTAAAGTTTTTTAAAGGAACATAACCTTTTTCAATAGAAATTTTTGCAGCATAAATATCTTTAAAATTTTCACCAATAGAATTTAAAACTTGTTCTGCTAAAAATTCGAGTAACTTTACTTTTTCTAGCGTTTTTATTTTATGAATGATATGTTCACAGACAGCGCCATAATCAACTGTATTACTCAGTTTATCTAGGGTGTTGTTGTATTTGATTTTAATAGACAAATTTATTGTGATATTTTGTCCTATTTTTTCTTCGTATTCATTTGCACCTAGATAGAGAAATGTTTTCATTTCTGAAATGTGTATCCAGCAAAATTGATCATCAGTTGACAAATATGGTGTCGATGAAAATTTCATTTTTTGTTTCCTAATGGTTGGCTATCCTTAAAAACAAAGTTATATGTGGAAAAGAGTATTGTTTTTTCCATTATGAAACTCATACATAGAATAAAGGTAAAAAAATGACAAACCAAAATGTTTCTGAAATTTCAAAAAAATATATTGATATGGCTGATAAGTTTGGTGCCCATAATTACCACCCCTTAAAAGTAGTTATAACAAAAGGTTCTGGCGAATGGGTTTGGGATATTGATGGTAAAAAATATCTTGATATGTTGAGTGCATATAGTGCTGTAAATCAGGGGCATTGTCACCCAAGAATGCAACAGACACTTATGGAACAAGCCCAAAAAGTAACTTTAACTTCAAGAGCTTTTCATAATGATCAAATGGGTCCTTGGTTAAAACAATTAACTCTTTTGTGTAAAAAAGACAAAGCACTTCCAATGAATACCGGTGCAGAAGCCGTTGAGACAGCAATAAAAGTTGCACGTAAATGGGGTTATTTAGTTAAAAAAGTACCTAGACACCAAGCAGAAATTATTGTTTGTGACCATAATTTTCATGGCCGTACAACAACAATTGTAAGTTTTTCTAGTGAACCTCAATATAAAGATGATTTTGGTCCATACTGTGGTGGTTTTCGCTCTGTTCCTTATGGAGATGCGGCCGCTCTAGAAAAAGCAATAACTCCAAATACCGTTGGGTTTTTATTTGAGCCTATTCAAGGAGAAGCAGGAATTATCATTCCTGCACAAGGGTATCTTGAGAAAGTAAGTCAAATTTGTAAAAAACATAATGTGCTTTGTATAGCAGATGAAATTCAAACAGGCTTAGGTCGTACTGGTAAACTTTTTGCTCACTTATATGAAAATTGTGAACCCGATTTAATTATCCTTGGAAAAGCATTAGGTGGTGCTTATTATCCTATTTCTGCAGTCGTTGGAAACGACGATATTTTAGGGCTTTTAAAACCAGGCGATCATGGTTCTACTTTTGGCGGAAATTCAATGGCTTGTGCTTTGTCACAGACCGCTTTGAGTATTATTGAAGACGAAAAACTTGCAGATAGAGCATTTAAATTAGGCAATCAATTTAGAGAAGGTTTAGCTCATTTGCCCAAAAAAGTAGTGAAAGAAATTCGTGGAAAAGGTCTATTAAATGGGATTGAAATTCATCCAGAAGCTGGTAAAGGTCGTTTTTATAGTGAACTTCTTCAAGAAAGAGGAATTCTTGCAAAAGAAACCCATGATTATACCATACGTTTTGCACCACCTTTAGTTATGAAAGATGAAAGTATGCGTTTTGCGATTGATACCATTTCTGAAGTTTTTGCAAAAACTCAAGCAGAATGGCTGCAAAAATCATAATCCTTATTTTTGGAAAGAGTTGACAAAGAAAAGAACACCTGTTAAAAATGAAATTGCTTTCACAAGCGTCCGTTTTTATTTATATGGCGCAACCAGCCAAAAATCCCTTCTTTTTATTTATTCCTTCAACTTTTTTCTTTTGGAATCATTTAGCATGGTAGATGACAAAAATAATGATGACTTCGATAATGAGTCTCCGTCCCCGCGTAAACGCACAACGAATTCAACAACCAGACGTTACATTCGTAGAACACCTGAAGAAAGTACGCTTTTTAATGAAAATGCGACTTCTTCTTCATCTCAGAATGACTCTGACAGCGAAGGTATTTCTACTTACACACCGTCTAGACGCGTTTTTACCAGGTCAAAAGACCCATCAAACATGTCTTCGTCTCCTTCTTCATCTCAAAATAATCATTCATCTTCTTCGAATTCGACGTTTACTCCACGCCCGTCTCCATTTGGAATGAATGCTCCCCCTCCAAACAGAATGGGTTCCCCACAGGCTTCCATGAACGCAGGAGGAGGATCTACCGTGCATCCCGCATCACCAGCAATGCAACAGCAATCTCATACTACGGCAAGTTCAACTAGTAATAACAATACTCCGAATCAGCCTCAGCAGTATCGTACCTCTTACCAAGGTCACAATAACCAACAACGTAACAACCATCCTTCTTCTAGAAGACCAGATCAATCTCGCCCTGTTCCAACGGGAGCTGACGAAAAAGAGCCTGAGTTTAATTCAGAAGTTCCTGTTATGAATTTAAAAGAGCTAAAAGAAAAACACATTAGCGATTTAGTTCATATGGCGAAAGACATGGGCATTGACGGCGCAGCAAACTTAAGAAAACAAGATCTTGTTTTTTCTTTGTTAGAGGCTCAAGCTGTTCGCAATGGTGTTGTTTACTCTGAAGGTGTGCTTGAAACGTTGCCTGACGGTTTCGGTTTTTTAAGAGCCCCTGATTATAATTATTTGCCTGGGCCAGATGACATCTATGTATCTCCATCACAAATTCGTAGATTTAATTTACGTACAGGAGACACTGTTTCTGGACAAATTCGTCCACCAAAAGACAATGAGCGTTACTTTGCTTTATTAAAAGTAGAATCCGTAAATGGCGAAACACCAGACTTTACTGGTGAGAAAATTTTGTTTGATAACTTAACAACCATTCACCCCGATTTCCGCTTTAAATTGGAAAACGATCCACAAATTTACAGTACACGTTTAATCGATCTTTTTGCTCCTATTGGAAAAGGTCAACGTGCTCTTATTGTGGCGCCTCCAAAAACAGGTAAAACTATTTTACTTCAAAATATTGCGAATTCCATTGCAATAAACCACCCTGAAGCCGTGTTAATTGTTCTTCTTATTGACGAACGTCCGGAAGAAGTAACAGACATGGAACGCTCTGTACGCGGTGAAGTTGTGAGCAGTACCTTTGATGAACCTGCACAACGTCACGTTCAAGTTGCCGAAATGGTAATTGAAAAAGCAAAAAGGTTGGTTGAGCATAAAAAAGATGTTGTTATCTTATTAGACTCCATCACTCGTCTTGCGCGTGCGTACAACAGTGTTGTGCCACCAAGCGGAAAAATATTAACTGGTGGTGTCGACGCGAACGCACTTCACAAACCAAAAAGATTTTTCGGTGCGGCGCGTAACGTGGAAGAAGGCGGAAGTCTTACTATCATTGCAACTGCGCTTATCGACACAGGAAGCCGTATGGACGAAGTTATCTTTGAAGAATTCAAAGGTACAGGTAACATGGAACTTGTTCTCGATCGCCGCTTAGCAGAACGCCGTGTGTTCCCGGCAATTGACATTAATAAGAGTGCAACTCGTCGTGAAGATCTCCTTCTTGCACGCGAAACTCTCAATCGTCTTTGGGTACTCCGTAAAGTATTGCATCCAATGTCTCCAATCGAGTCCATGGAATTTTTATTGCAACGTTTTGAACGCTGCGAAACCAATGATGACTTTTTAAATAGTATGAATGGTTAATTTCTAATTTATTCTATTTCATTAAGAAATTAAAAATCCCCTTTCGAAAGTTTGGGGATTTTTTTTTATGTGATTTGAAGAAAAATTTTTGGGTTAAATTTAAAATGAGAGATGTATATATTTTAAAATCATAATTAATGCAATTTGTATTTTTTGTAATTAGCATTAAATTTTATAAGATATTGTATAGAATTATTTGGTGAGAATATTTTTTTAATGTAATAAATTTTAATTTTATTTTTTCAGAATAATCTATAATTAAATTTTTGGAATATGTTTTTATACTATTAAATAATTTGTTATTGATTTATTTCAGCAGTCCATATATTATCTTTAAAATTAATATTTAAATTATATAAAATGTTATCAATACGGATACTTATTCTTGATGTAGAGGTAGAATTATTCGCTTTGAAAACCAATGCACATCGACTACCCGAATTGAGAGTTTTTATCCTTGATATAATATAATTATCTTCAGCATCATTATCAACGCATTGGTAATTACCTTCATAATTTATATCGTTATTATTTTTAGATCGTTGTTGAAGACTTAAATCACTTAAAGCAATCAAATTAATTTCATTAATTTTAATCGAATTTTCTGATCGTGAATTATTTTTGATTTGAATCCTTGCATATTGAGGATCATCTAAAGATGTAAATGATATTTCAATATCATTAAAAACAGCAGTATAAATGGAGGTAAAAAGAGCGGTATCATTAGCCTTTTCAAATATATAAAGTGAAAATATATCAGGATTCATTTTACCAGTAATAAATTTATGATCATTATAATTTTTTTGATTTACATACTTTCTGAATATTTTGTTAGAATTATTTCTTTTAATTTTAAAAAGAGAATTCTTATTTTGTGGAAAGTAATCAATTTTATTTATATTAAAACTTTTTATACTAAGTTCACAATTGTATCTAGGACCAATAGGAAAATCAATTGTCTCATTCCCACTTTTTGTGAATTTTTGATCTATTAAATAAGTATTACCATCACTAAAAATAAGACCAGAGCAGTGTAACTGAGAGTTTACTTCCCAGCTTTCAATCGCAGAATTGATATTTCCTAATTTTCTTGCATTAAATGAGAATTTAGTGAAAACAATGTCTGAATTTAAATTAGGTGATCTTTGTTGATTTTTGCATCCTGATAATGAAAGGGAAAGAATTAATATAATAAGTAGTGAAGATAAAATTTTTACAAATTTTTTCAACATTAAAATTTTCATTCCTTCCCATTTTATTCTTCTTATTTCAATTAGAACTAGTAATAGTAATTACACGATATGAGTTACCCAAAGGAGATTCATTTGCTAGAACAATATATTGATTCGCAAATTTAAGATCTTTCCAGTTATCACGTTCGCCAAGACGAATATCCGAACAATTTTTTGAACCAGTAGCTTTATAAGCTTTATCCACGTCATTAATTAAGGTCATATTAGGTGTAAAATTAGTACCACCACCAAATGGAGTAAGCTCAGTAGCACTTGAAATAATTTTACATCCTGTAGTATTTTCAGCGGAATTTGGCCAGTTTGTGATCCCTCTTATCGTATTTGAAAGGGTATGATTTATAGTAAAACTTCTCGCATTTGAAGCCTTAAAGCTATTTTTAATTAGTCTTAAAGAAAGTGGATTTGGCAATTTTACTTCTTGGAATTGAAATGTTTTTTCAACGGTTTTTAATGATTCCCAAGTTGATAAAGTTTCAGTTGCAAAGTCTAGTAAAATTAAACTTAATGGATCGCCTTCTAATGCTTTTACTCCATTTAAGTATTTTTTTATGCTAGAATCAGATGCTTTAGTATATTCACCGTGAGTTGCGGCGCTTGTAACAGTATTATCAGCATTATAAGTTAATGTTAAAGCGGATGAACTATTATAACTTTGGCTACTAGATCCTGTCTCTGTATAATTAAAATTTTTAATTTTAATAGTGCATTTTTCACCGTCAACAACTTCAAATTTTGGACTAGCATTAGTAATATAAAATATACTTGTATCACTGGGACAAACTACTTCAGCTTCTACTTCATATGTATTAATAGCAGTTGCGTTATGATTTAAGGTAAGATTTGTTGTAACTTGCTTTTTTGCTTTTGGAGTGCTTTGTCCTCCACCGCGAGAGCAGCTATTAAGCATAGTTCCAGCAAGACATATTCCAATTAATATATTATTTTTATAAAACATTAAGACTCCTAAATAATAAAAATACAAAAAAAAAATTTAAAATATATTTAAATATTTGTTTTTGTATAAAAACCACAACTTCATTCTTTTGGTTAGTGAGTTTTATGAAATACGTCAACCAATTTATTTTATAAAAGAGCAATCAGATCTTTCTCGTTATTGAAAAATTCGATATAAATTAAGATATTATGTGTTTTTATTGAATAAAAATGTTTATTTCTTAAGAAACCATACAAGTAGCTAAAACTTTAAAGAGATGTCTTAGAAAGATTAATTAAATGTAAATATTCGTTTAATAGTTTATTTGTCTTAAATATAGGCAAATTTATTTTAATTTTGTTCCGATTTTTTTAATATTTAAAATAGTCTTTTTATCTTATTTTAAGAGATAAAATAGATTATATATTCACAAATTTTTTATAGTTTTTTTTAATCATTGATAAGATTTTAATTCATGAATATTTTTTTACAAATTACAATATTTCTTTTTTTGTAACAAATTTTGTTGTTACCTTTTGCGAAGAATAAAAATAAATTAAAAATCAACATGTCACACCTCTAATCCTCTAAATTGCATAATTATTTAAACGGCAGTAATATGATTGCGTATAAAGTTACAAATCATGTAGAGGAGAACACTTTGCAAAACAATGATAAATGTCCTTATTCAAGTGGTTTTCGTAAAAACACAATTTTAGGTACACAAACCAATGCAGATTGGTGGCCAAATCAATTAAACATCAATATATTGCATCAACATTCAAAATTATCTAATCCTATGGATCCGCAATTTAATTATGCGCAAGAATTTAAAAGCTTAAAATTAAATGCTGTAATTAAAGATCTTCATGCTCTAATGAAAGATTCTCAAGATTGGTGGCCAGCAGATTATGGTCATTATGGTCCCTTTTTTATACGAATGGCTTGGCATAGTGCAGGAACGTATCGAATAGCAGATGGTCGTGGTGGTGCAGGTTCTGGAACACAACGTTTTGCTCCTTTAAATAGCTGGCCTGATAATGGAAATCTCGATAAAGCGCGTCGTTTGCTTTGGCCTATCAAGCAAAAATATGGCTGTAAAATTTCTTGGGCAGATTTAATGATTCTTGCAGGAAATGTTGCTCTTGAATCCATGGGATTTAAAACGTTTGGTTTTGCAGGTGGTCGTGAAGATGTCTGGGAACCTGGTGAAGATATTTTTTGGGGACCGGAAGGAAAATGGCTTGGTGATGAACGTTATAAAGGCAATCGCCAATTAGACAATCCATTGGCCGCAGTTCAAATGGGTCTTATTTATGTAAATCCTGAAGGACCAAACGGCAAGCCTGATCCAATGGGTTCTGCCCGTGACATTCGAGAAACGTTTGCACGCATGGCAATGAATGATGAAGAAACCGTTGCACTTGTTGCAGGTGGACATACGTTTGGAAAAACACATGGAGCCGCTGATCCAAGTAAATATGTTGGACCTGAGCCCGAAGGCGCAGAAATTGAAGAACAAGGACTCGGATGGAAAAATACTTTTGGTACAGGAAAAGGTGCTCATGCCATCACAAGTGGTCTTGAAGGGGCTTGGACAGCGACTCCTATAAAATGGGATAATTCATATTTTGAAACCTTATTTGGTTACGAGTGGGAATTAACAAAAAGCCCAGCAGGAGCACATCAATGGATTCCTAAAGGGCAATCGGGAGCAAATACAGTTCCAGATGCGCATATTCCAGGAAAATTTCACAAACCGATGATGAGCACGGCCGATATGGCTATGCGAATAGATCCTGCTTATGAAAAAATATCTCGTCGATTTATGGCAAATCCAAAAGAGTTTGCAAATGTGTTTGCGCGTGCATGGTTTAAGTTAACACATCGAGATATGGGTCCTATTGCTAGATATCTAGGACCATTGGTTCCAAAAGAAGAACTTATTTGGCAAGATCCTATTCCAAAATTAAATCACAAATTAATTGCAGAAAAAGACATTAAAGCTTTTAAAGCAAAAATATTAAAATCAGGTCTTACTATATTTCAATTAATTTCAACTGCATGGGCATCTGCTTCTACATTTCGTGGAAGCGATAAACGCGGAGGTGCAAATGGGGCACGCATTCGTTTGGCTCCACAAAAAGATTGGGATGTAAATCAACCCGAAGAACTTTCAAAAGTTCTAGCAAAACTGGAAAAAATTCAAAATGATTTTAATAGTAAACAAAGAGGTAAAACAAGAGTTTCTCTTGCTGACTTAATTGTTTTAGGTGGGTGTGCCGCTGTTGAAGCTGCGGCAAAAAAAGCAGGTCATGTTGTTAAAGTTCCATTTACCCCAGGACGAATGGATGCTTTGCAAAGTCAAACAGATAAAGAATCTTTTTCAGTTCTTGAGCCTACATCAGATGCTTTCCGTAATTATATTCGTAAAGGACATGAGCAAGCAGCTGCTGAGCTTTTAGTAGATCGAGCGAATCTTTTAACTCTTACTGCTCCAGAAATGACTGTTTTAATTGGTGGCATGCGTGTTTTAAATACGAATTATGGGAATACCAAGCATGGTATTTTTACGAATAAACCGGGTGCATTAACAAACGATTTTTTTGTTAACTTACTTGATATGAATATCAAGTGGCAAAAGTTAACTGGTTCTAAGGGGATATTTGAAGGGCGAGATCGCGCCAAAGGAAATTTAAAATGGACGGCCACCATTGCCGATCTTATTTTTGGATCAAATTCTCAACTTAGAGCCTTAGCGGAAGTATATGCTAGTAGTGATTCCAAGAAAAAGTTTGTGCTAGATTTTGTTGCTGCTTGGAATAAGGTAATGAATTTAGATATGATAAAGACTAAAAAATAAAAATTTATTTTTTAGTCTACTTGCAGAATTTAAATATTCCCTTTTTATAAGATGACAAAAAACAAATTGAGCTCGATTATTTTAGAGAAGTAGACTATGAAAAATCGGTTAAAAGAAAATTTACAAATCAGGATATAAAATATTTCGAAGAATTAATTCAAAGATAGAAATAATGTTAATTAAAAATATTTATAATTACATTAATTCTAATCTTTCTTTAGGTGTTGTGTTTTTTAAAACATTTGAAGAAATTCTTAAAAATTCTTCATTTAGCTCTAACTTATTTCCAAGCCAAATTGGAAAAATAAGATGATCTGCATACATATCTTTTGTATTTGGATGAATTAATATATTTAAATTTTGTCGATTTAGCATTAACCATGGTACAAAAGTATGAAATGTCTCTATACTAAAATCGGCCTCAAACATGGGCACAGGGTGTGGCCCAACAGGCTTGTCAAATAAGTTTGAAACAATAATATTTTGAAAACGATTTGAAATTAATTGGGCAAGCGCTTTAGCAGCCTCAAATCCATTATGCATTTCATAGTAAACATGAGCATGGTAACTATCAATTTCTTCTATAGACACTTCTTTAATTATTGTCATAAATTCCCTATTTTCTGTGGTTTAATGAAACCAACTTTAGGATAAAATTGAATAATGCTAAATGTAATTTTTAAAGATAAATTAGTCAATTCAACATATAAGAATCTTTTAAATTTTATTTATTGTAATTTTTAAATTTAATAAACTTTTATGATTAAAAAAATAGAGAGAGAATAAATTAAAATTTATTCTCTCTTCTGAAAAAGCAATCTAAAAAATTTTAATTCATTTTAGATAACCGTTAATTTAACATTAACATTGTTTCTTGTTGCATTTGAATAAGGACAAACAATATGAGCTTTTTCAACTATGTCTTTTACTTTTGCTACTTCCATATTTGGAACATGAATTTTTAATTCAACTTCAATTCCAAATCCATTTGGAATAGGCCCTATGCCCACGACTCCTTCAATGGTTGTTTCTGGTGATAATTGAATTTTTTCAAGACCAGAAACGTGTCTCATTGCGCCCAAAAAGCATGCACTGTAGCCCATGGCAAATAGTTGTTCTGGATTCGTTCCTTCTCCGCCTGGACCACCCAATTCTTTTGGAACAGATAGATTGAACTTAACTTTTCCATCTACAGTTTCTGTTTTGCCATCACGACCGCCCGTTGCTTTCGCGCTTGTTGAATATAAAACCTTCTCTAACATAAAACCCCCAATTGTATCGCGTTATATTATATCTTAAACGATATAAAATGTTAAAAAAATCAAACCTTCTTTTTTAGCAACGCTGTTCTTAACTTTGCCAAACCTATCATCAAGTGATTCATTTCCTCTTTCGTAAGATTACTGCTATTCCCTAGCTCCACTGGAATGTGGCGGACTTTATCCTTAAGTTTTTTACCCTTTTCTGTTAGGGTAATGTTTACTTGTCTTTCGTCCGTAACTTCACGCTTTCTCTCGATTAAATGTAAAGACTCTAACCTTTTTAACAGCGGTGTGATTGTGCTTGTTTCAAGATAAAGACTATTACAAATTTTCGAAACAGTTTGAGGTTCTCTTTCCCACAGTACAAGCAAAACAAGGTACTGCGGATAGGTAATGCCTAATTCTTTCAAGAGCTTCTGATAAGCTTTATTAAAGCTTAATGAAGTTGAATACACTAAAAAACATAGCTGTTGGTCAAGAATCAAGGACACATCACTCTCCCTTAAAAGAATAATACATCGTTTACGATTATATTGCAAGCAATTTTTTAGAGGTTTTTATTTTTTTTTGAACTTGAATTTGGGGAACCTTGATTGTGTTAAATAAGAATCCTCCATCAATCCAATGAAATTAAATGTAAATATTTATCTAATAATTACTTTTGACGTTTACTTAAAACTAATAAAAGTCGATAAACAACCTACGGAAAGTCTTTATCATAATCTATTTAAGTATATTGAGGTAAGCTTAAGGTATGAAAGTTCTTGCCATTGATGATAGCAAATTAGCTTTGAGCCAAGTAGAGAGATTGATTAAAGATATTATTCCAAATGTGGAAATGCTAAAATTTCAAGATCCAAAAGCAGGAATAGAAATAGCAAAAAAACAATTTTCTGAAATTAAATTTATTCTTGTTGATTATAATATGGATACTATGAATGGCATTGAAGTTATAGATGAAATTATTTCACTTTATAAAGCAAATCAAATTGGCCTCTTAACAGCAAATACACAAAGTTCAATTAAAGAAGAAGTTCAAAAACGTGGAATCCACTTTTTAAGCAAAGAAGGATTAAAAGAACAACTTTTAACGATCTTTAATAATATTGCTTTAAAGGATTCAAAATGAGCTTATTAACTGAGATCCAAGAAGATATTATTAAAGAACTATTTAATAGAGGAGTTGGAAAAGCTGCGAAAATTATTTCTGAAATGTTATCCTCACAAATTGTCCTCTCTGTTCCTAAACTTAACCAAGGCTCATTAAATGAGTTAGCAACAGAACTTATTGATAAGAAAACAATAGGAATAAAACAAAAGTTTGAAGGTGAGTATCAAGGAGATGCTATGATTCTTTATGATCATGGTTCTTGCCTTGAAGTCATTTCTTCTCTTTTAGGATATGATGAATTACCTCAAGAATTTGGAAATTTTGAAAGAGAAACATTAAGTGAATTTGGAAATATTATTCTTTCTTCTTGTCTTTGTGAGTTTGAAAAAGCATTAGAATGTAAATTTCTTACTTCTGCTCCTAAAGTAATTAGTGGTAATTTTCCAGATGATTTTATTTTTTCAAAAAATAATAATGAAGAATTTATGCTTCTAAATATGATATTTTCACTTTCTAATTCACTTTCATTAGGAAGAATAAGCCTATTTATAAATCGAGATGACATAAAAGATATTGCACCTAAGCTTGATAAGTATTTTGAAAGGATAATTTCTTCATGATTATGGATAAGAGTATTGAGCTTTTATATGCAAAAGTACTTTCAGAAATTAGTCATGGAGTCATCTTAATTGATTCTACTCAAAAAATATTTATATGGAATAATTGGTTATTTCAGCATTCAAAAATAGATTCGGAAAATGCTGTCGGAAAATTTATTACAGACATATTTCCAGAAATTAATTTAAATTTAAGACTTAAAACAGGAATAGAATGGTGTTTGGAATCGGGAAAATATACAATTATCTCCGAGCGATTTGGGTTGTCTCCGCTTCCCTTGTATTCCGAAAATGAAAAACGTATTAATCCAAGAATAATTCTTAGTCCTATTCAATTTGAAAATAAATTTTTCTGCTGCATCGAAATTTATGACAGTAGTTCATATTTAGCTAAAGAAAATTTTGCACGTGGCCAAACACGTATGCTTAAAGATACACAAACAACTCTTGTTGAAACTTCAAAACTTGCTGCTTTAGGAGAAATGGCTGGTGGTATTGCTCATGAAATAAATACCCCCTTAGGAGCTATTCTTTTAAGAGCAAGTCAAATAAAAAGAATGCTTGAAAAATCACCAGAGAGTTTAGAAAAGGTTATTGAGTTTTCTGATGTTATCATTTCAATTTGTCAAAAAATAGAATCTATTATTAAAGGATTAAGGCATTTTGCAAGATCTTCTGAGAAAGATCCTTTTACAAAAAATAAAATAATTGACATTATTAATGATACAATAGCTTTATGTTCAGCTAGGATGCAGGAAAATAATGTTGAAATAATGATAGAAGGAAATTTTAATGATTTGGAAATAGATTGTAGGCCATCTCAAATTTCTCAAGTGTTACTTAATCTTCTTAGTAATGCTCAGCATGCTTTAAGCAATTTAACTGAAAATAAATGGATAAAAATATCTTTGACAGTTGAAGAAGAGTTTATACAAATAAAAATAATTGATAATGGAGTAGGAATATCTGAAAATATTGCTAATAAAATTTTTCAACCATTTTTTACCACTAAAGAAATAGGTGTAGGAACAGGGCTCGGTTTGAGTATATCAAGAGGAATTATTAAGGATCATGGAGGAGATTTGTTTTTAGATAGGAAAGAGAAAAATACAGTTTTTGTAGTTGTGTTACCTAAAATACAAATCACTAAAAAGAAATAATCACTAGAAAAATATAATTATATTTTAAAATACATGATACAAATTAGTTCATAATTTTCTTAACAAACTCAGATTTTAATTGCATTGGGCCAATCCCTTCTATTTTGCAATCAATATCATGATCGCCTTCTACAAGACGAATAATTTTTACTTTGGTTCCTACTTTAATAACTGATGATGATCCTTTTACTTTAAGATCTTTTATAACAGTAATCATATCCCCGTCAGCAAGAACATTTCCATTGGAATCACGAACAATGTACTGTTCAGCTTGTTCATCATTTTTATTGGAGTTTTTTGACCATTCATGAGCACATTCTGGGCATATTAATAGTTCGCCATCTTCGTAAGTATACGCAGAATCACATTTTGGGCATTGTGGTAAATCACTCATAATTTTATTTCCTTAATTCGTGATTGGTTGAATCTATTTAAGACATAAAAAAAGTCGGTAGAGACTGAATTTCTCCACCGATCTTTTTTATAGCTAATTACTAAAACTAATTTGAAAATTAGTTTGCAGCAGGAGCTTCTACTTTATTGATTGCAGTTGGTTCTACAAATTCAATGATCGCTCTTCTTGCATGGTCGCCAGGGCGAAATCCAAGTTTTAAGATTCTAGTGTAACCACCTTGTCTTTGAGCGTTTGGTGGAGCTACTCTTGAAAATAGGTCACCTACTGTTTTTTTGCTATATAGAGTTGAAGCAGCGCTTCTGCGGTTGTTAACGCTATCAACACGTGCTAAAGCAACAAGAGGTTCAACAATTTTTCTTAATTCTTTTGCGCGTTCAATAGTTGTTACTAATGTACCGTGCTCAATTAATTGAGTTGCTAAACCGCGGAGAAGCGCTTTACGACCAGCAGAATCTCTGTTTAATTTTCTATGCGCTAAACGATGTCTCATGTTCTTCCATCCTTAATCAGACTAAATTCTATCCCTTAGTTTAGTAGGGTCAAATCCCTCTATCTTCATGCCAAGATGGAGTCCCATTTCAGCAAGGAGGTCTTTAATTTCGTTCAAAGTTTTACGACCAAAATTCTTTGTTTTAAGCATTTCGGCTTCAGTTCTAATAACAAGTTCTCCGATATAACGAATACCTGCATTTTCAAGGCAGTTAGCAGCTCTCACAGAAAGTTCGAGTTCATCAACTGATTTATATAGATTCTCATTCAAACGAGCATCCACTTGAATAGAATCAATCACTTGAACTTCATCATCAGCCTCTTGGAAATTTATGAAGATAGAAAGCTGATCTTTAAGGATTTTAGCTGCATAAGCCAAAGCATCTTCAGAAGTAACAGCACCATTGGTACTGATTTCTAAAATAAGTTTGTTAAAATCAGAGCGTTGTCCAATACGTGTATCAGAAACGCTGAAACTAACCCTTTTAACAGGAGAGAATACAGCATCTATTGGAATAACACCTAATGGCAAACCATCTTTAACGGCATCGCTTGTTAAGTATCCTTTACCAGTTCTTACGGTAATTTCTGCTTTAAATTTTCCACCTGCTCCAACCGTACAAATGACGTGATCAGGGTTTAAAATGCGAAGCGATCCGTCTGAAATGACATCAGATCCCCTTACTACCTTCGGACCTACAACATCGATCATAGCGGTTTTTTCACCTTCTGTGTCGAGCCATACATCCAAAGCTTTCAAGTTTAAAACAACCTCTGTTACATCTTCTGAAACGTCAGGAACTGTCGAAAACTCATGCTCTACTCCTTCAATGCGCAAACCTACAACAGCAGCACCTTGAAGAGAAGAAAGCAAAACACGACGCAATGCGTTACCTAACGTAGTACCAAAACCACGCTCCAGAGGCTTAGCTATAAATCTCCCAAAAGCAGAAGAAATATCTTCTTTTTCAATAAACTGCGGCTTTAACAGCGCCTTCCAGTTGCTCTGCATTATTGACTCCGTCAACTTTTCCGTTTCGTATTTTGCCCCAAAGTACCTTTTGAGCTTTTATAAATATAAAGGCTCACTTGTCATTGCTCGTGCATTATAGTCCTTAAAATATCAAGAACTTATTTTGCAAAAAGCACGACTAAGCGATACAAGTTGCCTTGTAGCACTATTTTTAACATTTACCAAGAGAAAACGATAAAGCATTAAACTAATAACACCAATTAATCCATCGTGTTAAAAGTTTGACTGCCTTATCAATTAGCTTAAAAGTACTGTCAAAACAAATCTGAACTTTATGCAAGTTCAGTAAGATTTAATGAACACTCTATAATCAAAAAAGATCATAGTTTTTTAGGTGTTTAAAACAAATGGACTATAAATTATAATCCAAAACAAAGCATAATTTCGTTTTAAAGAAATTATGCCTCATATTTTGCTATTAAACCCTACGACGCTTAGGCGGTCTGCATCCATTGTGTGGAACAGGTGTTGCGTCTTTAATAAGTGTTACTTTAATTCCAGTTGCAGAAATAGCGCGTACTGCGGATTCTCTGCCTGAACCTGGGCCTGTAACTATAACTGAGCAACTTTTCATTCCACAGTCAATCGCTTTACGTGCAGCATCTTCTGCAGCAACTTGTGCTGCAAATGGAGTACTACGGCGAGATCCTTTGAAACCTTTGCTACCAGCACTTGACCAAGTAATAACGTCACCATTCGCATCTGCAAATGTAACAATTGTATTGTTAAAACTTGCAGAAATAGTAGCTATTCCAGTTGGAACATTGCGTTTAACACGCTTTTTCTTTGATACTACCTTATTCATTATCAAAATACCTCACACTTTAGAAGTTACTTCTTCTTATTCGCTACCGTCTTCTTTGGACCTTTACGCGTACGCGCATTTGTTTTCGTTCTTTGTCCACGAGCAGGTAAACCTTTACGGTGACGAAGACCACGATAACAACCCAAGTCCATCAAACGTTTGATGTTGGACTGAACAAGACGACGCAAATCACCTTCTACAGTGTGGTTTGTATCAATAAGCTTTCTTATGGCGTTAATCTGATCGTCGTTAAGATCTTGGGTACGCATGTCTCTATTTATAGACAATTGATCCAATATCTTTTGAGAGGATTTACGACCAAGACCATGTATATACGTAAGCGAAATTTCGATACGCTTGTTACGCGGAATGTCAACGCCCGCAATTCTTGCCACAACTAACCTCCGATATTTTTCTATTAACCTTGACGCTGCTTGTGCTTTTTATTTTCACAAATAACTCTTACTACACCAACGCGACGAATTACTTTGCATTTATCGCAAATTGGCTTTACACTAGCTCTAACCTTCATTAGCAAAAACTCCTAGTAAAAACTCACAAAAATATTATTATTTAGACCTAAAAACAATTTTAGCTCTAAACCTGCCATCTTTAGTCTTATCATTTGGATTCAATTCAACTTTCACTCTATCGCTAGGTAAAATATTGATGCAATTCATTTTCATTCGACCAGATACATGAGCTAAAACCTTGAGACTGTTGTCGAGTTCTACTATAAACAAATTGTTAGGTAATTTTTCAGCAACGATACCTTCCAATTCAACCTTTTTAGGTTTGTCATCTTCTTCTAGCTCAACCTTTTTGGCTTTATCGTCTTCGTCAAACTTCACCTTTTTAGGTTTATTTTCATATTCAGCCATTTACATTCATACTCCAATGAGAACAAAGAGCGTTATTGGGTATCCCAATCTGCTGCTTAAATCAAGTTCAATCTTTATTTTCTTAACAAAATTGATACAATTTCAGCATAAACAATCTCAGGTTGACGTAACCCATCAATAATGCTTAAGTTATTTCTATCAGCATAGTACGAAACCAAAGGTTCAGTTTCCTTTTGGTAAACAGTAAAACGTCTTTTTACTGTTTCAGGTTCATCGTCTTTACGGCGAAACATTGTTCCCATTTTTTCACAACTACTACAAACATAATTCGCTACGTCTGTTCCAGTTGGAATGGAATCAATCTTACCGCAAGAAGAACAAGTCCATCTTTTTTCAAATCTCTCTAGCAACTTGTCTAGGTCCGCAGATAGCGAGAGAACTAAATCCACTTTGCTAGAAAATTTGCTGATAAGAACATCAAATTCTTTTGCTTGAGAAAGATTTCTTGGAATGCCATCTAACAAAATGATGTCATTCTGTTTGGGCTTCATTACATTTAAAGTACTTTCAAGGCATTCAAAAATTGATTTGTCATCAACTAAATGTCCAGACTCAACAATACTTTTAACTTTTAATCCAAGAGCCGATTCGGAAGCAATTTCCTGACGGATGATGGCGCCAGTTGAGATATGCTTTACTCCTAGGCGCGCGCTTAAAAGAGAACATTGAGTCCCTTTACCTACGCCTGGAGGGCCTAAAAAAATGATTACCTTCATTTATAACCCTGCTTCATAGCCTTGTATCATTATTAGCTGTCGTTGTATCTCTTGATTGAGATGGGAAAATTAGAAAATCATACTTTTGAGTTGCGAGTTGTGCTCTTACTTGGCGAATTGCTTCAAGACCCACACCAACAACAATCAAAAGAGATGTCCCGCCAAAAGTCATTTGTTGAGAGAATGCAGAACCAATTAATGAAGGAACTACAACGATAAGATTCATGTAAATCGCACCAGCAAAGGTAAGGCGAGTTACAACGGTATCTAAAGCTTCTGCAGTTTCACTACCTGGACGTACCCCTGGTATATAAGCATTTTGTTTTTTTAAATTTTCAGCAACATCATCTGATTTAAAGACAATAGATGCATAGAAAAAGGAAAAGAACATGCCTAATACAACAAAGACCGCATTATATAACCAATGACCTGGTAAAAAATCAGCTAACCAAACATTACCAGCCGCACTTCCGAAACTTAGGAAAGTTGCCGGAACAGCAAGAATAGTCGAAGCAAAAATGGCAGCCATAATACCAGCCATATTTACCTTTAAAGGTAAGTGTGTTGCTTGCGCAGACATTACTCTTTTTCCAACTAATCTTTTTGCATAATGAATTGGAACTTTTCTATAACTTTGCTCAAAAAAAGTAACAGCAAATACAAGAAGTAAAGCAAAGGCAACAATACCAAGAGCTCCTAATAAAGCCCCGCTATTTTGTTTTACCATTTCAATTATTGTATTGGCTGAAGATGGTAAATAAGCAACGATACCAGCAAAGATAAGTAAACTAATTCCGTTTCCAATACCCTTGTCTGTTATTTGCTCACCTAACCACATCACAAAACAACTTCCAGCAGCCATTAGAACACAAGACATGAGTCTAAAAGATAAGCCAGGATCGAGAACGATCATCCCACCATTAGGTCCTCTTGATGCCTCTAATCCAGCAGATAATAAATAAGCTTGGACAAGGGCTAAAAGGACAGAAAGACTCCTTGTAATGCGGGTAATCTTTTGTCTGCCTACGCCACCCTCTTTTTGCATTTGTTCCAGTGAAGGAACAACTACAGTCATGAGTTGAATAATAATACTTGCAGAAATATAAGGCATTACTGCAAGGCTAAAAATGGAGAAGTGACTTAACGCACCGCCTGAAAACATATTAAATATTTTTAATAAACCAGCACCCTGCTGACTTGCAAAAAGAGCAAGCTCTTTTGCATCAATACCTGGCACAGGGATATGCACTCCAAAGCGGAAAACGAGAAGTGCTAACAATGTAAACAACAAACGCTTTACAAGGACATTTTCTGTCCAGCCACTTCCCTGAGGCATCCTCTGGTTACTCCTCGATGGTTACGCCTTTTGCGAGCAGTTTTTCACGTGCTCCAGAAGACATAACAAAGTTTTTCACAGTTTTAAGATCTGCAGGTACATCACCCATTGAAAGTAATTTTGCGATGCCTTTAGCTACAAAGCCTTGACCATCTAAAATGCCGTTTTCAATGTATTGTGAAGAATCTTTTAAATTTAAAGACTCAACGTTAATTGCACAAGCATTTTTAAATCCGCGTTTAGGAATTCTACGGTAAAGAGGAGTTTGACCACCTTCAAAACCAGGACGAATGCTAGAGCCAGAACGAGCTGTTTGGCCTTTACCACCACGTCCACCCGTTTTACCAAGACCACTACCTGGGCCTCTACCTAAACGGCGTTTATCTTTTCTTGCGCCCGGATTAGGACGAAGTTCTTCTATTCTCACTTTAATTACTCCTTACTCAGCTGGCTCAACCCTGATAAATTGAATTACCTTGTTGACCTGGCCAAGTATTGGGTTCACGTTTGGTAATACACGTGAGGAACCAATTTTAGAAAGACCAAGTGAAACTAGGGTTCTACGCTGTGATTCGCTACGTCCCGCAAAGCTGCGAAGCAAAGTCACTTTTATTTTTGGGGTATTAATATTTTGCATTTTAGAGAGTCCCCTTCTTACTTACGTGCTTTTAAGTATTCTTCAGTAGTAGAAAGCTGTTTAAGACCTTTAAATGCTGCTTTTACAACATTATGAGGATTCCGACTACCTTGAATTTTAGCCATAATGTTAGGAATGCCTGCAAGTTCAGCAACAGCACGTACAGAACTTCCAGCAACAATACCACTACCCTCAGTTGCAGGGCTTAAAAGAAGGTGGCTTGCACCAAATTTTGCATTAACTACGAATGGAATTGTTTGTTTTTCCATTGGTACTGTAATGAGTGATTTTTTTGCTTGTGCTACAGCTTTTCTAACGGCTTCTGGAACTTCAGCAGCTTTGCCTAGTCCATAACCAACTGTACCTTGGCGATCTCCAACAACAACAAGTGCGGAGAAGCTCATGCGTCTACCGCCTTTAACTGTTTTGGATACGCGTGAAACGCTAACAACACGATCTTCAAAACGATCTTTTTTCTGTTCTTCTTTATTCATTTGCATTTTCTGCTCTTCCTTAAAAAAGTTAAGTTCTTAGAACTGAAGACCAGCTTCACGAGCGGAATCAGCGAGAACCTGAATACGCCCATGGTATGTGAAACCGTTTCTGTCAAAAACAACAGCGCTGATTCCAGCGTTTTTTGCTCTTTCAGCAACAAGATTTCCGACTTTTACAGCCATTGTCTTGCCACGAAGACCAGTTGCTTTAACATCTGCTTCAATAGAACTAGCGCATGCAATAACTATGCCTTTTGCATCATCAATAACTTGAGCCTGAATATGGCGGCTGCTCTTGAATACGCAAAGACGTGGTTTTGTTAAATCAGAAGAACGGCGGCGCCAAAAACGCATTTTACGCAATTGCCTGATCTTTTTACGATTGATTATACGATACATAACATCTCCTGGTTTCCTGCTAACATACAGAAAACACGATTTATAATAAGCAGGAAGAAATTATTTCTTACCTGCAGATTTACCAACTTTAGTTACAATAACTTCGCCAGCGTAACGAATGCCTTTACCTTGGTAAGGTTCAGCAGGACGTACGGAACGAACTTTAGCAGCCATTTGGCCCACGAGCTCTTTATCAACACCAGAAATATTTACTTTACCAGCTTTATCAACTTCAAAAGTGATGCCTGTTGGTGGCTCAATATTTACAGGATGTGAAAAACCAACAGTAAGGTTTAAAACCTTGCCTGCCATAGCTGCACGGTATCCTGTACCTTGGATTTCAAGAGATTTGCTGAAACCAGCAGATACACCTTGAACCATGTTAGAAAGAAGGGTTCTGTAAAGACCCCAATACGCAGAGCTGTTTTCTCCGTTATTCGCAGATACAACAACTTCGTTATTTTCTTGTGCAATAGCAATACGACCAAAGGTATCACGTTTCATCGTGCCTTTTGATCCATTCACTTCGAGAATAGTTCCGCTTAATTTTACGGTTACTCCCGAAGGAATTTTAATTGGCTGCTTACCAACTCTTGACATAGAAGCCTCCTAAAAACCTCGAAAGTTACCAAATATAAGCTAAAACTTCTCCACCAACGCGTTCTTTACGAGCTGTTTTGCTTGTAAGAACACCTTTTGGCGTAGTAAGTATTGCGAAACCAAGACCACCACGGATCTTTGGAAGATCCTCAACACCTTTGTAAACGCGGCAACCAGGTTTAGATACACGTGTAATTCCACGGATCACCGGTTGACCAACTTCACTATATTTCATGGCAATTTTAATTTTGCCTTGACCATTATCTTTGATTAGACGGAACCCACGAATGAGGCCTTCTGTTTCTAAGATTTTTGTAATTTCAATTTTAATAATGCTTGCAGGAATTGTTGTATATTTAAGACCTGCACTAGAAGCATTACGGATACGTGTTAACATATCAGCGATTGGATCAGTAGCGTACATATTTATTCACCTCACCAACTTGCCTTGACCATTCCAGGAATTTGTCCTGAAAGGGCATTTTTACGTAAGCAAATACGACATAGACCAAAGTCTCTATAGTAAGCGCGAGGACGACCGCATTGGTTACAGCGGTTGTGCTGACGCGTAGAAAACTTGGCTTTTTTATTTGCCTTATTAATCATTGCTAAACGAGCCACATCTATCCCCTTTACTTTCTAAACGGCATATCGAGGAGAGTAAGAAGCTCACGAGCTTCCTCATCTGTTTTTGCAGATGTCACGATAGTGATACTCAAGCCACGTGTTTTATCTACTTTATCCGCTTCGATTTCAGGAAATATGATCTGTTCACGGATTCCAAGAGAATAATTGCCACGACCGTCGAAACTATTAGATGAAACTCCACGGAAGTCACGTACGCGAGGTAGTGCTACCGAAACGAGTTTATCGTAAAATTCAAACATGCGTTCTTTACGAAGAGTTACAGAAGCGCCAATTGGCATTCCTGCGCGTAACTTAAAGGTTGCAATTGATTTCTTTGCACGAGTAATAACTGCTTTTTGACCAGTAATCAACTCAAGCTCAGCTGCAGCTGCTTCAAGTGCCTTAATGTTTTGAGTAGCTTCGCCTTGGCAAGTATTAACAACGATTTTTACGATCTTAGGAAGCTCCATCACATTTTTTTCTGTATGAAGCTTTTTAAGTTCAGGTAAAACTTTGTCGCTGAACTTTGCCATGTATCTTGGTTTAACACCTTTAGTGTGCTCACCACGAACGACTACTGCGCCATAATCTGCGCCTTTTTTGCCAGTAGGTTTTTTACCGGACTGATTTTTTTCGCTTGCCATGGATTATAGAACCTCCGGAGCCAAGCTGATAATCTTGCCACAATTACGTTGTCTTAATTCACGAGCAATTGGTCCAAAAATACGGGTTCCAACTGGCTCTTTTTCATTTTTGACAATTTTTACAAGAACAGCAGCATTTTCATCAAAACGAATACGAGAACCATCTGTTCTCGAAACTTCTTTCTTACAACGAACTACAATTGCTTTGTGTACTTCGCCTTTTTTAACACGCCCACCAGGCACAGCATCTCTTACGGATACGACGATCAAATCGCCAACACGTGCATAACGACGGAAAGAACCGCCCATAACACGAATGACGTTGAGACTTCTCGCACCGCTATTGTCGGCTGCTACCAGGATTGATTCTGGCTGAATCACGATACACCCCATTAAATGAGAAGAAAAAAGAAACTATTTTAAAGTGTTGCCTACATTAGTGAGCAACAACAGAAACAACTTTCCATGACTTGTTTTTGGAAATACGGCGGCAAGGCAAGATATCAACATCTTTACCAACCACGATATTTTGAACACCAAAAGTGTCAGCTAACAAAGAAGTATGAAGGTGAAGACGTTTGCCGTATGTCTTATTAGGAACAACACGAGGAACTTCTACTTTTACAGTCTTTGTATCTTTTGAGATCGCTACTACACGGCCTCTAATAGGATTCTTAGTGATTTTATTGTTTTCCATGTCTATTTACCCTCAATTATTTAGCAGATTGTGCTTTTCTGCGAGAAACGATTTTTAAATCTCTTCTCAGACCTGCCACACCGCCCGCATTACTGATGAGAGCTGGATCCATGGAAACCCTAAACTTTACAAGCTCTTTAATAAGAGTGTCTTGTTTAGTAGATGCATCACTAGAGCTTAAATCAGAAAACTTTTTTTGTTTTTTCATTGATTTTCCCAAACCTTATCACTTCTGCTCATCATGCGAGTTTTGAAAGGAAGTTTAGCAGCAGCAAGATCAAATGCTTCTTTAGCAAGATTTGCTGGTACACCTTGAATTTCAAAAATTACGCGACCTGAGCGAATTGGACAAACCCAACGATCCAAACCACCTTTACCGGAACCCATACGTGTTTCAGCTGGTTTCTTTGTAATAGGTTTGTCTGGAAACACACGAATCCAAACCTTTCCACCACGTTTTATATGGCGGGTCAAGGCAATTCGACTTGCTTCAATTTGACGAGCTTCTAGTTTTCCAGGTTCAAGAGCCTGAAGAGCGAAATCTCCAAAGTCAACACTGTTGCAACGATCTGCAACGCCTTTAATGCGGCCTTTGTGAGATTTACGGAATTTAACTTTTTTTGGAGCTAGCATTTTCTAATTACTCCTCATTGCGTGCATTTTTGGAACTAGGAGCAACGCTACCAGCTGTTTTCCCAAAAACTTCACCCTTAAATAACCAAACCTTAACACCAATGAGTCCGTAAGTTGTTAAAGCTTCGGAAGTTCCATAGTCAATGTCTGCACGAAGAGTATGAAGAGGAACGCGTCCTTCCATATACCATTCTGTACGAGCCATTTCTGCACCGTTTAAACGGCCAGCAACACGGATTTTGATTCCTTTTCCGCCTGCTTTCATAGCTTGTTGCATAACCTTCTTCATAGCTCTTCTGAAGGAAATACGTTTTTCAAGTTGTTGTGCAACGTTGAATGCCGCTAATTGAGCATTTGTATCAGGATTCTTAACTTCAAAAACATCAACTTTGATGGATTTGTCATTAGATTTAAGAACTGTTTTAACTTCATCACGAAGTAATTCAATCCCTTTACCTTGTTTACCAATAAGTTTACCAGGCTTAGCTGTGTAAACTTTAACTACAACTTGTTTTGCAGCGCGTTCGATTTCAACGCGTGCAACGCCAGCTTCTGCGTATTTTTTTGATATGAACTTGCGAACATTCAAGTCTTCATTAAGATTTTTTGCAAATTCACGTTTACTAAACCAACGAGAATCCCAAGTCTTGTTAATCCCAAGTCTCAAACCAATTGGATGTACTTTCTGACCCACTGTTGTACCCTCTGTTAATTAAGTTTAAGACGAATAGTTAAGTGCGACGTCTTTTTTAATATAGGCGTAGCACGTCCTTGTGCGCGTGGCATAAACATGCGACGGCGGGGACCTTCATTCACTACAAAGTCACTAATTACAGTGTTTACAGCACTATTCTCAGGAAGCTGTGCAAGCGCAGAGCGGATAAGCTTTACTGTCGCTACAGAACCAGAGCGTCTTTCGACAGAAAGCACAGCAATTGCTTGAGAAACAGTTTTGCCAATGATTAGCGGTCTTAACAATCTTGCCTTACGTGCGGTACACTTTGCAGCATAGTGTGTTGCTTTTGCGTCCATAAATTACCTCTTACTTTTTCTTAGCGGCTTTTTTATCCGCACCATGACCATGGAAAGTACGAGTTGGCGAAAATTCACCAAGCTTGTGTCCAACCATATTTTCGTTCACATAAACGGGAACGAACTTTTTTCCATTGTGAACTGCAAATGTGAGTCCAACGAAATCTGGAATAATTGTGGAACGGCGGCTCCAGGTTTTAATTACTTTAGCGGCACCCTTGTTTTTATCTGCTGCTTTGAGCAAATGGGTGTCAACAAAAGGACCCTTTTTCAACGAACGTGACATGCTTTACCCCTTAAGCAATTCGAAATTATTTTTTACGACGGCTTACGATAAACTTATCGCTAGGTTTTACCTTGCGAGTTTTGTAACCTTTAGACAATTGACCCCATGGTGAGCATGGATGACGGCCACCACTTGTACGACCTTCACCACCACCCATTGGATGGTCAACAGGGTTCATAGCAACACCACGAACAGTTGGGCGAACGCCCTTCCAACGATTACGGCCAGCTTTACCAATAGAAACATTCATATGGTCCGCATTGGATACAGTACCGATGGTTGCATAGCAATCTTCAGGGATAAGACGAAGTTCACCTGATGGCATACGAATTTGAGCGTATTTTTCAATACGACCAACTAACGTTGCAGATGCACCAGCACTACGAACTAACTTTGCACCAGCTCCCGGACGCATTTCAACACTGTGGATAATTGTACCAGCAGGGATCTTCTTGAGTGGGAGGCTATTGCCAGCCTTGATATCAGCTTCGTGAGAAGCGATAATTTTTGTACCAACCTTAACACCGTTTGTAGCAAGTACATAACGACGATCTCCATCGATAAATTTCACGAGAGAGATAAAAGCTGTACGATTTGGATCATATTCAACAGAAGTAACAACACCTTCAACGTCTTTACGACTTCTCTTCCAATCAATAATACGATATTTGATCTTATTTCCGCCGCCTTGATGGCGAACAGTAATGCGACCAGTATTATTACGACCCGCTTTTCTTGGGTTTGGAGCCAAGAGCGGCTTGTAAGGAGTATCAGTAGTAAGAACTTCTCTGTAGTTGATGTAACTTTGTGTTCTTGTTGTAGCCGTATAAGGCCTTAATTGTCTGATTCCCATTTTCCTCATCCTTGCGCGATAATTCGAGGATTTTTCCGCGCATTAAAACTATAAAATACAAAAAAACAGAAAAATTATTCCGTTACAGTTTCTGCTTGCGTGTTCATAACTGGTGCAGGAAGCTCTTGCCCATCTTTTAAGCGAATAAACGCTTTTTTGATGTTAGGAAGTTTAACTTCAACAGCGCCACCTTTTTTAGAACGCGCTTTACGTACAATTCTTCCACGTAGAATAGAAGTATTTACATTGATAACATCAACACCAAAAACATCTTTAACAGCTGCTTTGATGTCTGTTTTTGTAGCTTTGAGATCAACTTTAAGTGTGTAAACTTTATTCTCTAAAAGACTAAAAGATTTTTCACTTAAAACTGAGCCTTTGATAACATAATCCGAACGCATGTTCATTTCCTTTCTTCAAAAATCAGTCTGCTATCCTAGATTCAAGAACTTTGAACGCTTCTGGACTTGCAATAAGACTGCGTGCTTGAAGAATAGTAAATGCATTTACTTGTTCTGGACTCACAAGGTGAACTCCGCGGATATTGCGAAGTGCACGAATTGTGCTTTCGTTTGGATTGCTTAAGCAAACCAAAGTGTTTCCAGACAAATCAGCAACATTCTTTAGTGCAGACGCCGCATCTTTTGTTTTTCCACTTGGAAAATCAAGTGAACCAACAAAAATTTTGCCAGACTTAATACGCTCAGAAATTGCAATACCGAGAGCAACACGACTCATTTTTACGGGAATCGCTTGACGGTAATCGCGCGCTTTAGGTCCGTGAGCAACACCACCACCAACATGGAGAGGAGCTACGAAAGAACCACGACGAGCGCTTCCTGTTTTCTTTTGTTTGTAAGGCTTTTTACCAGTAGATCTAACCATTGCGCGTGTTTTTACGCCAACAGTTCCTTGTCTTTGGTTGGCTCTGTAAGCCTTAATAACCTGCCAGAGAGTGCCTTTGTTACGGTCAGCATAGCTTACCAAACTCTCTGGAAGGGTTTCAATTTTAGACAACATATGCTATCCCTTCCCAAAACTTAAATTTAAACAAATACCATACCGCCGCGTGCACCAGGTACACCGCCTACGATAGCCATAATTGACTCTTCATGAGACCAGTAAGCAACCTGAACATTGCGGAGAGTTACTTGTACATTACCGTCTTGACCAGGCATTTTTTTGCCTTTCATAACGCGACCAGGTTCAGCACGCATACCTACAGATCCAGGGGATCTATGAAAACGGCTACCATGGCTTGCAGGACCGCCACCAAAACCGTGACGAGTCATAGCGTCTTGAAAACCGCGACCTTTAGAAAAGCCAGTAATTTTTAATTTTTGTCCGACAGAGAGAGAAGGAGCTTTAAGAGGTGAGCCTACTTCGTATTCAGCAGGATTTTCGACAACCCATCCACGTACAAGTTTATTTTTATGACCTGTATCGTATTCAACAACAACAACAACTTTGCCATTTTCCAAAGTTTCGTGTCTAAGAACTTTAGCTGGCTGCATTTTTAGAACAGTTACGCCTTGGGCTGTGCCACTTTGCGTAAAAGCACTAGTCATGCCAACTTTGCTAAAAGCATAACGTACCATATGACTTTAACTCCTGCTGGATGCAATAGATTACAGCGCCAGCTTTTTGTTAAAACTTCTTAAAATAATTTAAGAAGTGTGATTAAAAAATAATAACCAGTTTTTTAGTAGAGATTGATTTCTACATCAACACCAGCTGCTAAGTCGAGTTTCATGAGTCCATCAACAGTTTGTTGTTTTGGCTCAAGAAGATCGATTAAACGGCGGTGAGTGCGGATTTCAAATTGCTCGCGTGACTTTTTGTCAACGTGAGGTGATCTCAACACTGTATAACGGTTAATGATCGTTGGCATTGGTACTGGGCCAGCAATTTTTGCTCCCGTTCCTTTTGCCTTGTTAATAATCTGAGCTACGCTCTGGTCAACCAGAGAAACATCATAGCCCTTGAGACGAATACGGATTTTTTGGCTTTCCATTGAATTACACTCCAAACCGTTGGGCGTCGATTCGTAACGTAGAATGACGCCCATTGTCAAGCAAAAATTGTAAAATTAGAGCAATAAGTAAGCATAAGAGATAAGCAATGTGCTTATCTCATTTGATGATGAGAACCTGTTCCTAAGCGGGCAACCACTTGTGGAATTGAGGCTTCGATTATTGCTTCTGCATCGAGGCTTTGGCCTTCAACAAACATTTCTAAGTTATTATAGAAGTTTACGCCAGTACCAGCCGGAATTAAGCGACCCATAATAACGTTTTCTTTAAGTCCACGTAATAGATCTTTACGACCAGCAAGGGCAGCTTCTGTAAGAACGCGGGTTGTTTCTTGGAAAGATGCCGCCGAAATAAAGGACTCTGTAGATGACGCTGCTCTTGCTATACCTAGAAGCAAAGGCTCAGCCGTAGCTGGACGAGCTCCTCTTTGCATAGCAAATTCGTTTTGCTCTTCAAATGTCCATTTTTCAACCTGAGCCGCAGGTAGAAACTCGGTGTCTCCTGGATCTTTAATTCTTACACGGCGAAGCATTTGTTTTACAATAATCTCAATGTGCTTATCATCGATATTCACACCTTGAAGTTTGTAAACCGCCTGAATTTCAGAAACAAGGTAACTAGCTAGAGCTTTTTCACCTAAAACTTTTAAAATATCATGTGGGTTTAATGGTCCATCCACGAGTGGTTCGCCGGCACGGATAAAGTCTCCTTCGGTAACAACCACGTGGCGTCCTTTTGGAATAAGATATTCACGACTGTCGCCACCACCCATTTCTGGAGTAACAACCACGCGTCTTTTACCTTTGATATCTGCTCCGAAAGAAACAAAACCGTCAATTTCAGAAATGATTGCAAATGTTCTGCGTTTTTGAGCAAGGAATAGCTCAGCAACACGTGGTAGACCACCTGTAATATCCTTTGTTTTTGCTTGTTCTCTTGGAATTTTAGCAAGAACATCACCAGGATAAACATTGTCATTGTCTGCAAACATGATTGTCGCACCACTAGGAAGTGGGTAACGGGCATCACGAGTTTCTGTAATTCGAATTGCCGTTCCAGAAGAGTCTGTAACAACAATTGCGGGTTTAATTTTTGTATCTTTGTTTTCGATCACAACACGACGAGTTAAACCTGTTACTTCGTCAGTACGTTCTTCAACGGAAACACCTTCAAAAAGGTCTTGGAATTTAATTTTACCAGAAACCTCGGATACAATTACAACAGAGTGCGGATCCCATTCAATTAACATGGTTCCTACTTTTACGCTGGCTCCATCTTTAACAAATACTTTCGATCCGTATGGAATAGAGTGGCGGTCACGTTCAATACCATCAAGGTCATAAACGATCACTTCCCCGTTTCTACCCATTGCTGTGTCCCAATCACTACGGCCTTTTACTAAGCTTACATTGGAAAGTTGAACTGTACCTTCCGCTTTTGCTTCGTGAGAAGACGCTTGAGATTGAGTTGTCGCTGTACCACCAGAGTGGAATGTACGCATTGTTAACTGTGTTCCTGGTTCCCCGATGGATTGAGCAGCAATAACGCCTACGGCTTCCCCAACGTTAACAAGGTTACCAGTTGCAAGGTCACGACCGTAGCATTTTGCACAAACACCACGTCGAGTACGGCATGTTAATACAGAGCGAACATAAACGCGGTCAATTTTTGCTGTATCCATCCGGAGAACAGCTTCCTCGTTGATTTCTTCGTTTGCTTTTACAATAACCTCACCAGTTGCACGGTTTTTAATATCGTAAAGAGATGTTCTTCCTAGAGTTCGGTTTCCAACGCGTTGAATGACTTCGCCGCCTTCAACTACAGATGTGATTTCCACACCATCAAGAGTACCGCAATCTGTTTCAGAAATGATGGTATCTTGCGCAACGTCCACTAACTGACGTGTAAGGTAACCAGAAGATGCTGTTTTAAGAGCAGTATCGGCAAGACCTTTACGAGCACCGTGAGTGTTAATAAAGTATTGAAGAATTGTGAAACCTTCGCGTAAGTTTGAAGTCACAGGAGTTTCAATAATTTCACCTGTAGCTTTTGCCACGAGGCCTTTCATTCCTGCAAGCTGACGCATCTGTTGTTTTGAACCACGGGCTCCGGAGTCAGCCATCATGTAAAGAGAGTTGAATGATTGAATTTGAACAGCTTCCCCTTTTTGGTTAACTGCTTTTTGAGTTTCAAGTTGTTTCAACATTTTTACAGTAATTTCGTCCTGAACACGGGACCAAATATCAATTACTTTATTGTGGCGTTCGCCTTCTGTAATAAGACCTTCCGCGTATTGTTCACGAACTTCTTTTACTTCGTTATATGCTTCTTCCAAGAGTTTTGTTTTTTCTTTTGGAATCATCATGTCTTTAATTGCAATAGAAATACCAGATTCTGTAGCATAACGATAACCTAATTCACGTAAAGCATCTGCTAAAAGAACTGTCTCTTTTGCACCGCAAAGACGGTAGGTATCGTTTACAAGAACGGCAAGTGCTTTTTGATCGAGAGCTTTATTGTATTTTTTGAAGAACGGAACGTTATCTGGAATCACTTCTTTTAAAATACAACGACCTACTGTGGTTTGAACAAGTTCTTTATCACCTGGATTCAAACGAACAAAAACGCGTGTGTGCAATTCTACAAAATCATGGTCATAAGCAACACGAACTTCATCAAGGCTTGAGAATTTCATGCTGTCGCCACGTAAAGTAATATTTTCACGTGTTAAATAGTAAAGTCCAAGAACGATATCCTTACGAGGCTCAATAATAGGCGTACCGTGCTGAGGTGACAAAATGTTATTTGTCGACATCATAAGAACACGAGCTTCTATTTGTGCTTCAAGGCTTAATGGAACGTGAACACACATGGTATCGCCGTCAAAGTCCGCGTTAAATGCCTGACAAACCAATGGGTGAAGCTGAATTGCTTTGCCTTCGATTAATACAGGTTCAAACGCTTGAATACCTAAACGGTGCAATGTTGGCGCACGGTTTAAAAGAACAGGGTGTTCTTTTGTGCATTCTTCAAGAAGGTCCCAAACTTCAGGACGTTCTTTTTCCACCATTTTTTTCGCACTTTTAATTGTAGAAACATAGCCTCTTTCTTCAAGTTTATTGAAGAGAAATGGTTTAAACATTTCGAGAGCCATTAATTTTGGCAAACCGCATTGGTGAAGACGGAGTTCTGGACCCGCAACAATTACGGAACGACCAGAATAGTCCACACGTTTACCAAGCAAGTTTTGACGGAAACGACCACTTTTCCCTTTTAACATGTCGGAAAGAGAGCGAAGAGGGCGTTTATTTGGACCTGTAAATACTTTTCCACGACGTCCGTTATCAAATAACGCATCGATCGCTTCTTGGAGCATTCGTTTTTCATTACGCACAATGATTTCAGGCGCATTTAATTCGATAAGTCTAAGTAAACGATTGTTACGGTTGATCACACGACGGTAAAGGTCGTTTAAGTCAGACGTAGCAAAACGGCCACCGTCCAAAGGAACAAGCGGACGAAGGTCTGGTGGCAATACAGGAATAACGGACAACATCATCCACTCAGGACGGTTGTCACTCATTGTAAAGGCACCAACGACTTTAAGTCTTTTGATTAACTTTTTGCTTTGAGCATCGGAAGTCGTATTTAACAAAGATTCTTTGAGTTGTTCAGAGAGTTCAAATACGTCAACAGATTGCAACATTTCGAGCATGGCATCGGCACCGATTCCTACGCGGAATGCGTTGTTTCCAAGCTCACGTACTTTTGCCGCAAAGCGATCTTCTGAAATAAGCTCATGCTTTTTAAGATCAGAAGTACCTGGATCAAGAACGATGTAGGATTCGCAATAAAGAACTTTTTCAAGATCTTTAAGCGAAATGTCTACAACGCAACCAATACGGGAAGGTAAACTTTTTAAGAACCAGATGTGTGCCACTGGGCTTGCTAAGTTAATGTGACCAAGGCGTTCACGACGCACTTTGCTTTCAATAACTTCAACACCGCATTTTTCACAAACCGTTCCACGGTGTTTTTTACGTTTATATTTTCCACAAATACATTCGAAATCACGAACGGGGCCAAAGATTTTTCCGCAGAAAAGGCCATCACGTTCTGGTTTAAACGTTCTGTAGTTGATTGTTTCTGGTTTTTTAACTTCACCATAGGACCAGCTTCTGATGCGTTCAGGAGAAGCTAGACCAATTTTAACTGCACTAAAACTCAAAGGATCTACAGGTTTTTCGAAGAAACTGTAAACATCTTTGGAACCTTCATTCATATTCATGCTTAAACTCCTTCGTTATTATTGGATTTCACGCACATCGCGTTGAAGATCATCAAGACTGATTTCACTTTCATCACGAATAAGGCTGACATCCAAAGCAAGCGATTGCATTTCTTTGACAAGAACGTTGAAGGACTCTGGTAATCCAGGGAGCATCATGTTTTCGCCTTTTACAACTGCTTCGTACATTTTTGTACGACCTGCGATGTCATCTGATTTCACAGTTAAGAACTCTTGAAGCGTATAAGCTGCTCCATAGGCTTCCATCGCCCACACTTCCATTTCTCCAAGACGCTGACCACCAAATTGTGCTTTACCACCAAGAGGTTGTTGCGTAACGAGACTGTAAGGCCCAATAGAACGAGCATGGATTTTTTCATCAACTAAGTGATGTAGACGAAGGACATACATGACACCAACTGTTACTTGGCGGTTGAATTTTTCACCTGTACGGCCGTCGTATAAAGTAACTTGTCCAGAACGATCGAGATCGGCAAGTTCAAGGTATTTGAAGATTTCTTCTTCTTCGGCGCCATCAAACACGGGGTTTGATAACGTAACACCTTCTTTATACTTACGAACAAACTGACGTAGTTCTTCGTTTGAACAAGATTTTACAAATTCGTGTACAGAAGGATCATCCCATACTTTGCAAATATATTCTTCAAGTTCTTTACGAGGAGCTGCTTTGTCCAACATTTCATTGATTTTAAGACCAATTCCGCGTGCTGCCCAGCCAAAGTGCGTTTCCATAATTTGGCCGATGTTCATACGTGAAGGAACCCCAAGAGGGCTCAATACGATATCAACAGGCTGACCATTTTCGAGGTAAGGCATATCTTCGATTGGAACAATTTTAGAAATAACCCCTTTGTTACCGTGACGACCCGCTAGTTTATCACCAACTTGAAGACGACGTTTAATCGCAACATATACTTTCACCATTTTGATAACGCCTGGTGGAAGTTCATCACCACGTTTTGCACGAGCTATTTGGGATTCTGTCATTTCACGAACGAGAGCGATTTTTTCGTTCATGGATTTTTTGATTTTAGCTAATAGCGCACTTTTATCTGAGCTAATTACTTCAAGTGATTTAATTTGCTCAATTGTCATGCCAGCAAAAGCTTCTTTGTGAATTTTTTCACCAGAGGAAACTTTATAAACATGTCCTTCATGTTTTGTTTCAAAACTAACAGCAGCAGTTTCATCTACAAAAAGTGTTTCTAATTTTTCAACAGTAGATTTGCGGATGATTTGAATACGATCGCGCTCATCTTTTTTGAGTTTAGAAATTTCTTGTTCTTGAACTTGGATCATACGGCTATCAAGTTCTGCACCTTCACGAGAGAATACTTTAGCTCCAATAACCGTTCCTTGAACTCCTGGTGGAACACGAAGGGAGGTATCACGAACATCGGCCGCTTTTTCACCGAAAATTGCGCGGAGAAGTTTTTCTTCAGGTGTAAGTTGTGTTTCTGCTTTTGGAGTTAGTTTACCAACGAGGATGTCTCCCGGTTTTACTTCGGCTCCAATGCGAACAACACCAGCGTCGTCGAGATCTTTTAAGGATTCATCGCTGACGTTTGGAATATCAGAAGTAATTTCTTCTTTTCCTAGTTTTGTATCACGGCTAATACATTCAAATTCTTGGATGTAAACAGATGTGTAGAGATCTTCACGAACAATACGTTCTGAAACAACGATACCATCTTCGTAGTTGTAACCATTCCAAGGAAGGAATGCCACGACCACGTTTTGGCCAAGAGCTAGTTCGCCCATTTCTGTAGCAAAACCGTCTGCAATGATGTCGCCTTTTTCAACCTTATCGCCAACTTTTACAATTGGTTTTTGGTTAACGCAGGTATCCACGTTTGATCTTGTAAATTTAACAAGAGTGTAGATATCCACTTCCGATGCCACTTCAGTTACATCCGAAGAAACTTCGTTTGCTTTAATCACAACGCGTTCTGCATCCACAGAAATAACAGTACCAGCACGACGAGAAACCACAGTTACGCCAGAATCGGCAGCAACCGTACGTTCCATGCCTGTACCAATAAGCGGCGCTTTTGTGCGAAGCAAAGGCAGGCCTTGGCGTTGCATATTGGCACCCATGAGGGCACGGTGGGCATCGTCATTTTGAAGGAATGGAATTAAGGAAGCTGCAACAGAAACCGCTTGGTTGGTTGCCACGTCCATTAAGTCTACTTCTTCCGCTGTGTAGATGTTGGTTTCGCCAGAACTACGCGCGTTTAATAGGTCGTTTGAATTAATTTTATTTTCGTGGTCAGGATATATACGCGCTTGCGCAATAACATGGTCACGCCATTCGTCTGTAGATGAGTAATAACGAACTTCATCCATAGGAAGACGATCGGTAACGGTACGGTATGGAGTTTCGATAAATCCATATTTGTTAACTTGTGCAAAAGAAGCAAGAGAAACGATAAGACCAATGTTTGGACCTTCCGGCGTTTCAATTGGACAAATACGACCGTAATGTGTTGGGTGAACGTCACGGACTTCGAAGCCAGCTCTTTCACGGGAAAGACCACCAGGCCCGAGGGCTGAAAGACGACGTTTATGATAAACTTCCGCTAATGGGTTTGTTTGATCCATAAACTGACTCAACTGAGAAGAACCAAAAAATTCTTTAACAACTGCAGTAACAGGTTTTGCATTCACGAGATCGTGAGGCATTAAACTGTCGAGATCTTGAAGTTGTAAGCGCTCTTTAATTGCTCTTTCAATACGAGTTAAACCAATACGATATTGATTTTCAAGTAACTCACCAACGGCACGTACACGACGGTTGCCAAGGTGGTCAATGTCATCCACTTTGATTTTTCCGCTACGGACATCGAGAAGACGTTTAACTGTCCCAATGATATCTTCGCGAGTTAATGTGCGATAATCAATGTCGATAGTAAGATCGAGTTTTTCATTTAATTTTAAACGACCCACTCTTGATAAGTCATATCTGTCTTTTTCAAAAAATAAATTTTGAAAGAGGTTACTTGCGTTTTCGAGTGTGGGTGGATCTCCCGGACGCATTCTGCGGTAAATTTCAAGAAGAGCTTCTTCTGTGTTTAGGGTTTTATCAACCATAAGTGTGTCACGGAAAGAAGAGTCCACGTTAAGATCATCAATAAATAAAATTTGGAATGATGTTATGCCTCTTAGCATAATTGCTTCCAAGATTTTTTCAGAGATGTCTGTGTTTATTGGAAATAAAACTTCGCCAGTATCGTCATCGATAATGTCTTGGCCAATCACTTTTCCAATAAGTTCTTCTTGTGGGAAGTGAAGTTCTACAACCCCAGCAGCTTTTAATTGTTTAATATGTAAAGCAGAAATTTTACGGTTGCGTTTTACAAGAGTATTGCTTGGATTTTTTGGATCCATAATATCTGTAGAAGCACGTTGTCCGCGTAAACGATCGAGGTCTACTTTACGGAAAAATTGTCCATCACGATTGAGGATGGTTTCGCACTCATAAAAAGTGCCAAGCAATTCTTCTGTTGTATAACCAAGAGCCTTTAGTAAAACGGTAGCAGGCATTTTTCTGCGACGGTCAATACGGCAATAAAGGATATCTTTTGTGTCAAATTCAAAATCTAACCAAGAACCACGGTAAGGAATTACGCGTGCATTGTATAGAAATTTACCTGAGGATAGTGTTTTGCCTTTGTCGTGATCAAAAAAGACGCCAGGAGAACGGTGAAGCTGTGAAACCACAACGCGCTCTGTACCATTTATGATAAATGTACCATTTTGAGTCATAAGAGGAATTTCACCAAAGTAAACTTCCTGCTCCTTGAACCCACGAATAGATTTTACACCTGTATCATGATCGACATCCCAAATAATGAGACGAATCAAAACCTTTACAGGCGCTGCATAAGTCATGCCTTTTGAGCGGCATTCTTCAACAGTATATTTTGGTTCATCTAGGGAATAACTGACGAATTCAACAGAAGCTGTTGCATCAAAATCTTGTACAGGAAATACGCTCTTAAAAACGCCCTGTAAGCCCGCTTCTATACGAGCATCTGCGGAATCTGTTCCTTGCAAGAATTCAGCGTACGACTTCTTTTGAATGTCAATTAGATTTGGCATTCCAATGATTGGTTTAACTTTAGCAAAAGTACGACGGTGACGGACGAAGCTTGATGCCAGATTGGCCATATTGAGTCCTCTGCGTAAGAAAGAAAGGATACAAATATAAGATTGCTAAATTGTGTGGTGTGCATCAAATGGCATACCATACGTGAGCACAGCACACAATATTTGCACAACAGCAAAAGTCAAGCCATAGAACGTACTGTTCAATAGCTTGACTCTTAAGCTAATAAGACTGGGAAAACAGCAAAGTTAAAATTACTTAACTTCGATTGTTGCGCCAACAGCTGTAAGCTTTTTCTTGATTTCTTCAGATTCAGCTTTAGTAACGCCAGCTTTAAGGGATTTAGGAGCGCCTTCAACTAGATCTTTAGCTTCTTTAAGACCAAGACCAGTAATAGCACGAACTTCCTTAATTACGTCAAGTTTTTTGTCGCCAGAAGCTTTAAGAATTACTTCGAATTCTGTTTGTTCAGCAGCAGCAGCAGCAGGAGCAGCTGCCATCATAGCAACTGGAGCAGCAGCGGATACGCCAAATTTGTCTTCTAATTCTTTAACAAGCTCAGCAGCTTGAATAAGAGTAAGGTTTTCGATGTAAGAAATAAATTGTTCTTTAGTAATAGTAGACATTGTCAGTCCTTTAAAAAATTAAGTTTCATAGCGAAACTATTAGATTAAACACAAAATAAATACGCAATCGGGCAATCGTTATTAACCGGCTTTTTTCTCTTTAATGGCGTTAAGAACTTGAACCAAGTTTCTAGGAACACCATTGAGTACGTTGAGAAGTCCACGGTGTGGAGCAACCATAGTACCGATAAGTTGGCCAAGAAGTACTTCGCGTGAAGGTAAAGAAGCGAGTTTTTCAACAGAAGCTGGAGTTAATAAGGATTTCTCCATATAACCGCCAACGATTTTGAGTTTCTCAAATTTCTTTGCGGATTCAGAAAATACTTTAGCAGCGGCAGCAGCATCACCATAAGCAAAAACAACGCCTGTTTGGCCTTTGAAAAGTTCAGAGATTACATTTTCGTCTCTACCTTCAACAGCTTTTTGAGCAATTGTATTTTTTACTACGTGAAAATCTGCTTGGACTGCTTTGAGTTCACGACGCATTGCCGTAAGCTCTTCAACTGTCATCCCTGAGTAATTAGCTAGGAACACAGCACCAGATTTGTCGAGTGCTTGAACAACACTTTCGCGCCACTGGAGTTTAGCGTTACGATCCAAGAGAGTGCCTCCCCTAAGTTATTCGTATTCCCACAGGCAAAATGGAATTACGAGGTTGATAAACCGCAGGGGTCAAAGTCTATGCGGGATTTATATGATTGCACAATCGCAATATTACCAGCAGTCTTAGACCCTTACGAAACGAAATTAAACTTTATATTCAGCTGGATCTACGCAAACAGAAGGGCTCATTGTGGAGCTTACATACACAGATTTAATGTATGTTCCTTTTGCTGCAGCAGGTTTTGCTTTAACAATAGCATCAATAAATGCTTTTGTATTTTCTTCGATTTTTTTAGAGTCAAAAGAAACTTTTCCAACAGGTGCTTGAATAATTCCGGCTTTATTTACCTTGAATTCTACGCGGCCTGCTTTTGCTTCTTTAACTGCATTTTTAAGATCTTGTGTAACTGTACCAACTTTTGGGTTTGGCATAAGTCCACGAGGAGCAAGGATACGTCCAAGACGTCCCACAACACCCATCATGTCTGGAGTTGCAATAGCTGCTTCGAAATCGAGCCAGCCACCTTGAATTTTTTGAGCAAGATCGTCACCACCAACAAAATCAGCACCAGCTTCTTCTGCTTCGCGGATTTTTTCGCCCTTAGCAAATACTAAAACGCGCACCTTTTTGCCAAGGCCATGAGGAAGAACGACAGCGCCACGAACGTTTTGGTCAGCGTGACGTGGGTCAACGCCGAGATTCATAGCAACTTCAACTGTTTCGTCGAATTTTGCATATGAAATATCTTTAAGAAGCTGGCTTGCTTCGTTCAGATTATAAGACTTGCTAGGATTTACTTTAGCGCTAGCAGCCTTTAATTTCTTACTAATTTTTCTTGCCATAATGATTTTCCTTTGAGGTAAATCGGCTTATAAAGGCCTCCCTCTAAAAAATTTAACCTTTGATTTCTAGACCCATGGAGCGTGCAGAACCTTTGATAAGTTTCTTAGCAGCTTCAATATCGTAGCAGTTCAAGTCTGGAAGTTTGATTTTCGCAATTTCTTCAACTTGTTTTTCTGTTACAGAACCAGCAATTGCTTTACCTGGAGTTTTACTTGCTGACTCAATTTTTGCAGCCTTTTTAAGTAAGTTACTTGCAGGGGAAGTTTTTGTGATAAATGTAAATGATTTATCAGAGTAAACAGTGATTACTGTAGGAAGAACTTCACCAGCTTGTTTTTGTGTACGAGCGTTGAATTCTTTTACAAACATCGCAATGTTTACACCACGTTGTCCAAGAGCTGGACCAACGGGAGGCGCAGCAGTCGCTTGAGCGCCTTTGATCTGGAGCTTAATAAGCCCTGTGATTTTTTTAGCCATTGTACTTTCCTCATATAATATAGCAATCAGCCCAAAAAAAGGTGCGCTTTGGGCGTGAATGCAAACCGATAATACATAATTTTAGGACTTGCAAGGAAAAAGGAAGGAAATAGGCGCTTTTGCCTTATTCAGTCATCTTCTTAAATTCCCTTGTCAAGATAGGAACCGCTTGAAAAAGATCGGCCACAATGCCGTAATCTGCTTTTTGAAAAATAGGAGCATCGGCATCGGTGTTTATCGCTACGATACATTTTGATGTACGCATACCAGATAAGTGTTGAATGGATCCAGAAATTCCACAAGCAACATATAAATTAGGATTTACCGTTTTACCTGTTTGACCCACTTGCATGTCGTAAGGCGCGTACCCAGAATCGACTGCGGCGCGAGAAGCTCCTACAGAACCATGAACAACATCAGCACATTCAAAAAGAATTTTAAAGTTGTCTTTATTAGCAATCGCTCTTCCGCCAGAAACAATAATACTTGCTTCTGTGAGATCGGGACGTTCACTGGATCCTTTACGAACTTCTACCACTTTAGCTGTAATTTTTGAAGCATCAAAACTACAAGAGAATTTTTCTACTGAAGGTTGTGCGTTGGCATCGGCAACTTCAGATGGCCGTACATTAGGACGTAGGGTGATAAAAGTTGTGGGTGCATTAGAAACAGCTTGTTTCGAACATTTGCCAAGATACATTGGAATATCAGCAACAATTGTTTCCCCTTCTAGTTGAAAACCGACAACGTCTGTTAACATAGCTCCATTATTGCGGATGGCGAGACGTGGGAAAAAGTCTCTTCCTGTTGGAGAACCAGGGCCAATAACAACTGTATAGCCGTTCTTTTTTATAATTTGATCAATAGCTTGAATAGTAGGCTCACCTTGATATGTGTTTGTTTCTGGAGCGTCTACGACATAAATTTTAGATGCTCCAAAAGTAGCAAGAGTTTTAGCGTGTTGTTCACACCCTTCGCCCAACAAAACAGCGTGAATGTTTTCTGTTTTGCCACCCATCATTTTTCTCGCTTCTGCGAGAGTTTCGCCAGAAGTAGATTTTAATTTCCCATTTCTAACTTCTGCATACACAAGAACTTTATGAGACATATTATTAACCTCTTATATTTTTATAAAACTTTTGCTTCAGAACGTAATAACTTTGCCACTTCAACAACCATTTCTTCAACAGGTTTACCTTTAAAGATTTTTCCAGGTGCTTTTTCAGGAGGGAGCTTATAATTACGAACTTCTACTTTTGCTTTTTCAGTTATAAGTTCAGAAGCTTTTTTTTCTGCAATTGGTTTTTTCTTCGCTTTCATAATTCCAGGTAAAGAAGGAAAACGAGGGTCATTTAAATTTTGGTGTGGTGCAATTAGGATAGGAAGTTGTGCTTCATATACTTCGACAACGCCGCCTTCAACATCGCGTGCGCCACGAAAGGATTTGCCTTCATTTTGCCATTCTATTTTGGAAATATTTACTAAACTTGGCATGCCTGAAAATTCTGCAACCATAGGTCCTACATTTCCTGCGCCTTCATCCGTTGTATTTAACCCAGCAAAAACGAGATCAGGTTTTTCTTCGGCAACAACTTTTGAAATTGCTAGAGCAACGGAATAGGAGTCAAGAACTCCAGTATATCCCTCTGTGTTTATCCAAACACCACGATCGATTCCCATAGCGAGTGCTTTACGGATGGTTTCTTGAGCGCGCGCTGGGCCAACGCTGACAACAATACTTTCACCTTTAAATTTTTCTTGCGTGCGAATGGCTTCTTCCATGGCGTATTCATCACAAGGGTTTACCATATATTTAAAATCAGATTCATCGATCGATTTTCCACCAGCAGCAATTTTAACCACTGTTTCGGTATCTGGAACGTGTTTTGCAAGCACAAGAATTTTCATTTTAGTCCTCCGGAGAAGGATTGATTGTTAATCAAATAAAAAAAACACCACTAAGTCAGAATGAGATTACTAATTCTAGATAGGGTGTCAATTAGGTGAAAGATTCTTGGTATGCAATTCAGACGATTTATTTCTGTTTATTTAATGTTTCCGTTTTATGCAAACATGGCGACTACGTGATTCTCCAAGGCTTTCTGTTTCAAAACCAGATTCAGTAATAAGTGAATGTTGATGACGTCTTATAAAGGAGTTTTGGGGAGCTAAACTTAGCTCAGGAATATTCTTATTTTTAATCATTTTTTGAATAGCTGTACGTGCTTCTTCAAGAGCTTCTTCAAGATGTTGCTGCTGTTTTTGATCAGCGGCAGATGAATTTAATTGAAATGAATTTCCATTAAAAGAAGGCGCTGTATTTTCTTTATGACTTTTTTCTTTATGTATCATTTTAGGAGCAGCATCTTCTGTTGCCACTTTTTCTTTATGCACTGGTTTGGAATGAGATTCTTCTTTGTGATTTTTTTCTTTGTGAGAAAATTTTATATTTGATGTTGAATGAGATGGTTTTTTATCTTTATCATTTTTTGATTTATTATTTCTTTCGTTACGTTTTGCAAAACGCTCTTCACGCTCACGATCAAATAGTTCTTTAAATTGTTTGTGATAAGCGGCGCCACAAGGAGGTCTGACATTCCAGTCAATGGCTTCTTGAGTTGTTTCTTTAGTTGTGTACTTCCACAAAACGTAAGATTGAATTAAATTAAAATAAGAACCAAATGTTTTTTTTGTGAACGATGAAATTAAACTCCAAATTTCTTGGATATATTGTGCGTCTATTGTTTCATTAGCTTCAGACAATAATGGAAACAAAGAATAAGGCTCTTTATTTTCGTCATTATTATTTAAATAAGCTTCGTACTTTTGTATAGCTGTCAATATATTTTTGCTACTCACTGCTTTTGGAAGAGTATTTCCAGATAAATTAGGAAGCTTATGACCAGTGAATTCAAGTAATAAATAGTCAAGATCAGCAAAAAGGGCAGCAATGGAATGTGAAAACCATGAAATATTTTCGATATCTACATTTTCATTGCGTTGAAAGTTAGGCAAAATATGGAAATGATGCACTATAATTTCGCTAAGAAGTGTTTTAAATGATGAAAAATCAAGGTTTTTTGGAGTAGTCCAGGTTTTTGTTAAGAATGGTTCAAATCTTAAATGAGAATTGAACTCGCCATTGGCTTTCGAACGCGCTTCAAATGCTTGATTCACTGCATAGATAAAAGCATCAGGGTTAATAGATAGTTTAGTAAGTTCAGTCACAGTAAAAAGTCCTATATAGAGTTAAGTGAAAGGCAAGTAATCGCCTTCCAATTGGAATAGTATAGCGGTCTTGCGAAAGTAGGACTACATCCTTATCGAAAGGGATAAACCTTAACGAAAGAAAAGTCACTAATGAATTTGGATACCCATCAAAAAAGGAACACTGCGGCTCGTTTGAAGTTTCTTCGCGAAAAACTATCTCAAGTCCCTCAAAAGCCAGGGGTCTATTTACATAAAGGATATGATGGCGAAATTCTTTATGTTGGAAAAGCGAAGAATTTGATTTCACGCTTAAAAAGTTATTTTACGGGTCTTGAAAATCATACCCCGAAAACGAGAGCATTGGTAGCTAAGATATATGACTTTGAAGTGATTGTTACAGAAAATGAGTATGAATCGTTATTACTTGAGAATAATTTAATAAAATACAATCAACCAAATTATAATATTTTATTGCGTGATGATAAAACATATCCCTATATAAAAATAGATATAAATGAAAAGTGGCCGAGAGTTACAATAGTAAGAAGAAGAAAAAAAGATGGAGCACTTTATTTTGGTCCATTTACGATTAGTGGCCAAGTTCAGCAGCTTATGAATGTAATAAATCGGTTTTTTCCATTGGTAAAATGCAGTTCGACTGTTTTTAAAACGGTGAGCAGGCCTTGCAATTATTATGATATTAAAAGATGTCTTGCTCCTTGTAAGCTAGACGTTAAGAAAGAAGAATATCATGAGCATTTAAATAGTGTAATCGCCATTTTAAATTCAAAATACAAAGATATTTCAAAAAAAATAAAAGAAGAAATGCTAAAAGCTGCTGAAGATATGAAATTTGAAAAAGCGGCCTTATTAAGGGATCAAATTAAAGCACTTGAATCTTTAACTTCGAATCAATCAGTAACGTTAGATGCTGATATTGAATTAGATATTTTTGGTTCATATTGGAATGAAGAGATTGTTACTTTTTACGTGACGAATATTCGAGATGGAAAAGTGGTTGGAGGAAATTCCTATTTAATACGACATTTAACTGAGGAGCCTTCAGAAGAGGGGATTTTAGATAATAAAAAAGTAGAACAAGAAAGAATTTTTACTTCATTTATTTGTCAATTTTATGAAAATAAATCTGTCCCAGAAAGTGTTTTATTTGAAAATGCAATAAATATTATTTCAAATTCAACTTATGAAATGATAAATTCTTTTTTAATAAACAAAAAGCAAGAAAATTTAAATATTAAAAAAACTTTATTTTATTTAAAAAGAGATGTTTATGTTAAATCAATCAAGCATGAAAATAAAAACTTAACAAATAAAATTAAAGATCTTATTTATCATTCAAATCAAAATGCAGAGAATAAATTTATTGAACAAAATAAAATGGATGAAAATAGTAACCAAATGACAATGGCTTTACAAAATTTTTTAAAGTTAGATTCCATTCCTTCATTAATTGAGTGTTACGATATTTCAACCTTTCAAGGTGCAGAAACCGTTGCTTCTCAAGTTGTATTTAAAAATGCTAAACCTTTTAAAAGCGGTTATAAAAAATATATTATTAAAGAAACAGTTGGAAAAGCAGATGATTTCGCCAGTCTTAGAGAAGTGATACGCCGTCGTTTTAAAGATAAGGAAAAAGTGATTTACCCAGATCTTTTAATTTTAGATGGAGGCACTCCTCAAGTTCGTGAAGTTGGTTGGGTCTTAAAATCGTTAGGTTTAGGGCATTTGCCGTTTATTGGGATTGCTAAATCAAGGGGAGAGTCTAACTTTACATCTTCACAAATTGTAAATTCTTTTGAACGTTTAGTTGTTCCAAAGAGAAATTCGGATGGAGATGTCTTACCTGAAGAAGAGCCCGAAACAAAAATATTAAAACAAGGGTCTTTTGAATTTAAACTTGTGACTCAATTGAGAGATGAAGCGCATCGTTTTGCCATTACGTTTCATAGACAAAGAAGAGATAAATCTTCTATGAAATCCGTATTATTAGAAATAAAAGGGTTGGGACTAAAAAGAAGAAAAAAATTAATAGATATCTATCCTAACTTAAAAGATATTCTGCAATATCCATTAATTGAAGTTTCTGAAAAAACGAATATTCCTTTAAATATAATTCAAGAAATTGTTAAAAAGATAAAAGATCAAAATTCTTAATTTAAGAAATAAAATAATCCAATATAGAAATTTTTAATGTTTTCTATTTTATGAAATTAAGAATAAATTTTTCTATTTTGTCTTTGTGCATATAGTGGTTGGTTTTGCCTTGCATTGACAAAAATATTTATTTGCTAAAGCGGCATTTGAATAAATTGAAATAAGAAAAAGAAAACTGATAATTTTGATTTTAGGAAGCATAAAAACCTCACCGTATTTTAAATATTATTTTTTATGGTAGACAAAGGTAAATTATTTTAATATAAAATAATTGTCAATTATTTTTAAAAAAAATTAATTTTTATTTTGTGAGTCATTTTTATAATATTATTTGTTTTTTATAGTAAATTAGACATCATAGATTATTTTGATTTATAAAGTCAGAACTGGAAATAATTATTTTTAATGTTGTATTATTTCGTTCAGCGTTTAATATGATTAAATTTATGAAAAATGATTAACTAATATTACATTTTCAGTTCGCATTAACAACCATCGAACGAAATTCTTCCATTGTACTTCCAGGATCTACAATATAGTAAGTAATAAAATCACCAAAACTTTCTCTAAAAGATTCAACAATAATGTATTTCATTTCATCAAACATTTCTGCTGTAATATTAAATTTAAAATGTAGCGCTGCAATATCATTTACAGTTTCTTGAGTTAAATTACCATTGAAGTAATCTATAAAAAAAGGTGCTTGTCTTCTAATAATGGATTCTCTATAAGCAGAATTATTTTCAGGAAAAAAACCTTCATTTTTCATAATAACGGATTTTTCAGCGAGCAAGTCATAAAGATTACCTAGTATTTTTTTTACGCCAGCTTCATTTTGAAGAATAAAATTCATGTAAAACTGTTTTCCCCACCTTACATAAGCAAGATCATTCTCTCCTGGTATTTTGATGTCTTCTTTATTAACTAAACTTTGAGAATAGTTATTTGGAAAAGCAAAAGAATTTAAAGAAGTCGCTAATACAGAAGTGGATAATAAAGTTATAATGCATTTTTTCATAAAACCTCCATATATTTTAAAAATATTTTATTTAATGAAACCATAACTTTTGATGTAGAATCTTATTTAATTTATTTAACAAGTTTGCTGGATTAGAACCTAAGTAGTATCAAACTTTAGAGAATTGTTTGATGAAAGGCAAGTATTCAAATCAGAAATGTTTTATTCTTAGTGCAGCAGGGCTAATAATTCCTCAATTACAGAAATTAATTCTTTTTCTTGTTTTTCATTAGAGGCATTCATTAAATAAACATACGAAGTATTCGTCTCTTTTAAATATTTCATTTCGGATAAAAAACCATCGGTCATACCAGAATGGCTGAATTCGTTTAAAGAATTTGTATATATACCCAAACCATAACCATCTTCAATAAAATGATCGGTTATTTTTTGAGGCATTGTAATTGATGAGTCTATTTCCTTTTCATAAAAATTAAAATTTAACATTTGTTTTATTTGAAAAGGTGATAATAGCAAATGATTGTCTTCAGAAAATAAACTTCTTATAAAAGTATTTAAATTAGATGAATTCGAAACTAAGGATCCTGGTCCACTTGCGACAGATAAGGAGTTATTTATGGTTTCTTTTCCTAAAAACTCTTTATCGTAATAATTATATCCATTCATAATATGGTTATGTTTATTTATATGGATTTCATTTTTTGGCAAGTGATTTATGTAGAAAGTATTCTTTAAATTTAATTTTTCAATAATTCGTTTACTAATTTCATGGGATAAGGTGTTTTGAGTGACATGTTCAATAATTTTTTTTGCTAAAACATAATTTGTATTAGAATAATAAAAATAAGATCCTGTTGTAAATAAAAGAGAGTTATTTTGAATGGAATTTAATATTTCATCTGCTGAGATTTCTAGGTCTAAATTATGAATATTTTTAATTGAAATTTCTGTTCCGTCATTCGTAAAATTGGGAATACCAGAGGTCATATTTAATAAATGTTTAATTTTAATTTCATGCCATAAAGGATAATTGTTAGGAAAAAATTTTGAAACGGGGTCTTCTAAAGATATTTTTTCTTCGGATTCAAGTTGTAGCATGACTACAGATAAAAAAGTTTTTGAAGCACTTCCTATTTGAAATAAACTGTCATTAGTAACAGGAGAGCCTTCTAAACTTTGTAAACCTACATTATAAGTTTGTGGTTTTCCTTTATTAAGAAGTGGCGATTGAATTGTAAAGGACAATCCAGTAGCACCAAATAATTTTCCTTCTTTGTAAATGATATTTTCTAATTTTTTTTGGATATTCATTTTAATTAACTTTAATTTTATTTCAGTTTTTATGAGTAACTCTAAAGTCTTTTGGGCTTTGGTAATTAGGCAAAGACCATATTCCTATTTTTTCTTTTTTTGCTTTTTTTTCGGCTTCAAGATAAGGAGTGACATCGAAATTTTTATCCATTTTTCCTTTATAAACTTCTGCCATACCGGAATCTACCATTTTTAAATTGACATTTAATTTTTCTAGAAAAATTTCAGAGAGGGAGCGTCCAAAAGGATCGGTAGCATAGTTTTTTAACGTAACTGATTTTCCTTTGATTAAATTATTTATAAAATCTTTACTCTCTACACCGTAAGGCTGATTTACTTTATTTTTTCTATTGGATACTTCTGGGGCATCAATTCCTATGAGTCGAATTTTCAGTTTCATATTGTCTGTACTTAATACTTGGCAGGTATCCCCATCATGGCATTTTAAAACTTTGTATTTCAATTCCGTATCGGCAAAGGCTGCTTGTGAAAATAGAATTGTATTTAATACTAACATGTTACGAAATATATTTTTGATTTGTGGAGTTATCATTCTTTTCACCTTTAAAACTATAATAATAAACGAGAAGCTTGTTGTTTTAAGCTAATTAAGTAACTTAACGCATTTAAAGTTCTTGTACCATACCAACTTAAATTTTGACCATCTGCTATTAAATAATGGACATTTACTAAATTAGCTTTTTGGAGAAAATCGTCAATATGTCTTTTTTTAAAGGGATAAGGTTCGGTACTGAAAAATAAAATTTTACAGGTTTTTAAAATGGGATCGGTTTCATTTAATATTGGGTAGCGTTTATTTAACTCGTTTGAGGTTAAAATTAAATTTTGAAAACCTACAAGTTTTAACATTTCAGAGATATATGTTTTATCCCCAGCAACCATCCATGGGTTCCGCCAGATAAAATAAATACATTCTATAATATTGTTTTCTTCAGACTTACATTTTAATAATAATTCTTCTGTTTCTTTTGCCCATGGTTCTACTATAGATTGGCATTCAAAGATGTTTCCAAGTTCTTTTACAAGCGCAATGGAGTCAGCACCAGTTTTAGGAAAAGAGTCTATGATTTGGCAGTTTTTAAAATGCTCATTTTCATAAATTTCTTTTCTTATTTGAGAAGTATTTTCTTCTTCATTTATGACAATGTGAGTTGGTTTTAAAGAAATAATTTTTTGAATATTGGGATCTTTTGTTCCCCCTATTGCGGTTGATGTTTTTCGCAAACTTTTTGGAGAAATACAATAATTTGTGCATCCTACAATATATTTTTGAAGACCAAGATCGCAAAGGCTTTCTGTTAAACTTGGCACTAAAGAAACAATGCGCAATGATTTTGTCATTTGAGACCTTCAAATAAAAAAATTAAAGTTAACCGCAATTTTATATCCTTATTCTTGCGAAAAACTTTAATCTTTTTTAGAATGAAAATCTACTAAGAAATTATTTAGTGGATTTTGTTTTTCTTGTACTTACTTTTTTTCTTTCTTTACTATTTAAAAAACGTTCAAGTGAGTTTAAAGAAGAGTAGCCTGCTAAATTTGCTACTTTTTCATTATCCATTCCTTTTGATAACCATCTAAGAATGGCATGATTTCTTAAACTTTCTGAGTTGTAAGGAATTCCTAGAATTTCTGTGCACACTTCATAAATAACAAATTTAATTCCATGTCTGTGAAGAAAATTAGTTCTTGTTTTTCTACTTACATTTAAGTAACCAAAAAATAATTTTGAATCGAGAGATGTGGATAAGGACATTTGTTCTCTAGTTTCTTTAAGCATATTTAGTGCTCTTGAAACTTCAAGGTTATAAGGAACAAGTCTTTCATTATTTCCAGTAACTTTTAAACATCCTGCAATAGAATTTTCTGATGTTGGTTCTTCTAATTCAGGCCAAACGTCTCCCCATGTTAAGTTAGAAGCTTCCGATGCCTTTAAGCCACACTCACCTAAAATTAAGATCAGTGTCCAATCACGAATTGCTTTTTCATCTTTGTTTATGGCAAGTTGCTTTAGTGTTCGACAAAGGCTTAAATATTTTTCATGAGTCACTGTTAATAATGCAGGAGCTGGTTGTTTTGGTGATTTAATATCTAAAAAAGGTGAATTGGTTATTATTTTTTCAGAAACTAAAAAGTGAATAAAAGTGCGCACACTCATTTGTGCGCGGCGCATGCTAGATTGAGAATGTCTTCCATTTTCTTTTAAAAAATGAAGCCAATTTTCTTGAGCAGGATAAGAATAATTATCAGGACTAATTTGTTTCTCTATTAAAAACTCACAAAATAATGATAAGTCATTTCTATATGCGCTAATTGTGTTTATCGATTTGCCAGATTTTTTTAATTGATTTAAAAATCTAATCAGTAGTGGTGATAACTTAGAAAATGCAAAAGTTTCCGGATAAAAAAAATCTTTGTTAATAATCTCAGACACAACAGACTGATGGTTGACAAAATTTCCGTCCATGAAAATCTCCTCAAAAAAACCATTTTTATTGAATGAAAGCATCTATATGCAAGAGCTTTAAATTCGTTGCTATAAACCTAATCCCTTTTATCAATACACTCAATGAGTATGGCATCAAAAAAAATAATAAAATAATTACAGTATATTAAAATAATTTAAATTAAAAATTACTTTATTTACATGTGCTTATATAAATGTAAGATATCCTCTGCACTTTCATGTTTTTTAGATGTGATTGATTGTAAATTTGTATCAACTTGTATTATAAAGACCTTTCTTTTTATTTTTTTGGTAATGAAAGGATATTAAAAGATATTCATATGGGTAAAGAAAAAAATAGATTTTATGAAAATTTAAAAAATGGTTGTTTAAAATTTAATCTGTTTTTTAAAATAAATTATGGTAATCATTTTTTGAACGATAAATTGTTTTCAATAGATCGAATAAAAAAAATTTGTTTCTTTGAAGAGCACCAGTTGAAAGTATTTTTTCTAGATCATGTAATTTTTAAAGTTTTTTTTCTTATTAAAGAAAAATTAAATTCTCTATTTTTGAGCATTTTTAATCACTTTGGTGTTTTTTCTAGAGACGTAACAAATTGCCATAATAATTCGAAATGTATTGGAGAACATCAAAATCATTATAGTACTCTATGCTGTTACTATTTGGTTTGCTATAAGAGTATAAAAAGGTATTTACATAAATTACCAGTATCATTGTTCTTTGAACGCTAGAATAAATTAGTTTAGATTTTCTCCTGAGGCTTATCCATGGAAAATTCAAATAGAATATATATTCACCTTAGAAATGAATATCTAAAGTCTGAATTAAAAAAAGTAATTCGAATATATAAAGCAAATAGGTTTTTTAATTACATTGATGCAAATATAATAGACCTTTTTACCACTCAGTGCATAAACTTGGGTAGCGACTTAACAGGTTTAACAGATCACTATCTTTTGTTAGATATTTTTAAAATAGATCCTTTTATCAATCAATTTAAGTACACAAGAAAACAAACATTTCACTTTAAAGAAATTGAGTTAAGCCAAATAAAAATGTTTAATAGTAACGTAAGAGTTGGTGTGTTGCTTAACGAAGAAAGAAGTAAAAATTTTAATGTCCATAATGGGATGTATCGAACAATCCAAATTAACAGAAATTATTGTTTTGTTTGCGTTTATGGGGTAGAAAAAAGAGATTTTATTTTTGATGTTGATTTTAATCCTCATACAAAACAGGGGCAATGGTTTCAATTATTTGAATTTGCTCTTCTTGATGTTGTAAAGAAATATCTAATTGATATTGCTAATAACAAAGGGAATATAAAATGTCCGATATTAAAAGGTTATTAACACAATCCGCTGGTCTACGTGCTTATTCTATTAGAGTAGGTATTTTAAATAAAACAAAAAAATACTTTTCAACTAAATATAATATTTTATCGAATTCAATTAAACAATATGAAGAAAGTCCTGTTATCAAATCAAAAGTAACAGGTCAAAAAATATATGAAGCTTTTATTTCTGAAGGGGTGAATGTTCCAGAGACTTGGTTTTTTGATGGTATCGGTGATTTTCCAATTAGTGAGGAAATTTGTTCTAAAATATTTTATGAATTTGATGATCAAGAGTCTAAAGCTTGTTCCGATGTTTTATTATTTAAAGCAAGATATAAAGATTCTGAAATAATTACTATTGAAGATAATATGAATAGTCCTTTTTATAATTATGGAGATTATGTTGGTTTTATTTGGCGTAAATTGTCGCAAATTGATAGTCTAAATAAAGTGGTCTGTGCCATAGAGCTTAGCGAAGGAATTTGTGTTAGAGTTTGTTCTAAAATATCGAATAATAAAGTTCGTATTGAAGGAAATAAATTATTAAATAAAGTAATAGCAACCGATTTAATTGCTCCTATAATTTTTCACAGGCCAGCAAAATGTTACAGACTTATAAATACAAGTTATTCACTTTTTTAATTAGTAAATTATTTTTTTATGATCTCTAATAAATTATCTTCACCTAAAAGAGCCTGTGCTGCAATATGATACCTAGTTTCATTTTTAACTTCTTTTATGGAATAGTCTTGATAAGATCGTTTTACTTTTGAAAAAAGTTTATGTTTTTCTCCACCCAAAAAAAAGGGCGCAGTAAAAATATGCATGATATCAAAATGATTTTCTTGGATAAACGAACTTAATAATCTATGGCCACCTTCTATCATGATACTTTGTAAAGGTCTTCCTAGAAAATTTAGTATTTTAGAGTTATTTTCGTTTAAACATTCTATAATATACTCTGCTGTATTAAGTTTATTTTCTCCTTGATAGTTAATAAATTCAATTTCATTATTCTCTAAAAGATTTTTTTGCCAAATAGAAATCTGTTTTGAATTTCGAAATTTTTCAAAAATATTTTTATCCACAATAAAAATTTTGTGAGATCCTTTCTGTAATGTTTTTTGGAGGAGCTTTTTTTGTTGCTCTTCATTGCATGAAAATATTTTTCCTTCAGGATCATAAATCATTTTAAGAGGATTTCTTTGATTTATATGATTTAGATTTCTTATATCTAATGAAGGAAAATCATTTAAAACTGTACCAATTCCAACCATAATGGCATCATATTTTTGTCTAAGCCAATGAGCATAGGTGCGAGACTGCTCACCTGAAATCCACTGCCAGCCGTCATTGTCATCGGCTAGGCAACCATCAAGTGATTGAGCCCATTTTAAAGCAATAAATAATTTATTTTTTTGCTGCTGAATAAAAAAAGGATAATTCCAAGCTTTTATTTCATTTGAAAGAAAAAAATTAGTTTGTCCAATCCCTAAATTTATTAAGGATTGAATTCCTTGATTGGAAACAACGGGATTGGGGTCTATGCAGCCCACGACTACTTTTCCAATATCTTTATTTTTAAAAAGTTCGCTGCAGGGTGGTTGTCTTCCCTGGTGAGTGCAGGGTTCTAAAGTGATATAAACACTGCTATTTTTTAGGTCTTCAGCAGATATATTTTGGAAAGCCACACGTTCTGCATGTCTATTACCCCAAGATTCTGTGCAACCAGATGAAATTATATTGTTATTTTTAACGATGAGGCAGCCTACAGAAGGATTTGGATTTGAAATACTTGCATTTTTCATGCTTTCAAGAAAAGTACGAAATAGCCAATATTCATCACTATGAGAAATAGTTGTGTCCAAAGGGGGATAAATATTTTCCATATTTGGGAATAAATGAGGAAGCCATCCCCCAAATGTAAATCCTTTTTTTAGGCTAAAAGACATTTTTAATTGCCTTCCTTTTGTTGAAATGTTAGTGAGCATGCTGAGCTTAATTGCTTTTTTAGGAAACAATCGGTTTTAAGCATACTTCGCATGGGTGCTAATACTGGTTCTTCCTGTATAATTAAATACTTGGGATAATGCCCAGAAAGGATTTACCATGCAAATTACTGTTGAACAACGCGCAGAAATCATAGCAAAATTTCGTACACATGAATCAGATACAGGCTCTACAGAAGTTCAAATAGCTCTTCTAACAGCTCGCATCAATCAGTTAACAGAACACTTTCGCGTACATGCTAAAGATTATGCAGGTCGTCGTGGCTTGTTAGCATTAGTTAGCCAACGCCGTAGTCTTCTTGATTACTTAAAACGTAAAAACGAATCTGGATACCAAAAACTCATCGCTGAGTTAAGCATCCGCCGCTAATTTTTACTGTATAAAAAAAGCTTGAAAATTTTATATTTTCAAGTTTTTTTTTATGGATATTTAGCCATTTTACATTATTTTTATCATAAAATACACTATCTCATTAAAATTTAAGTATTAATTTTTGAAAATTTGTGAATTCTTAATTTATTCTTACCCAATCCGATACAAAATTGGTCATCTTATTTCACTTTGTGATTCGGGAGGGTGCCATGATGTATCGTAATTTTTTATTTTATTTAGCTATTTCAGCTATTTTAGTTGTCGGTTGTAGTAAGGGTGGAGGAGGAAGTGGTTCGGGTGCGAACTCTTCTGGTGATGTGATAGTCAGTAATCAACAACCTGATGCAATCAAAGTAAAACAAACTACTTATATGTATTTAGTAAACAGAAATACAAGTAAAGTAACTAAATGCTTAGTTGATCAAAATGATGGATCTATATCGGACTGTGTAGATACAGGTTCAAAGTTTCAAGATCCAATTGGGATAAGCGTTTACAATAATTTTGCTTATGTTGTGAATAATAAATCTGCAAGTAATTCTGGTACGGTTACAGTATGTCAAATTAATAAATTAAATGGTGTTTTAACTGATTGTCTTGAAACTCCAGTGGGAACTACATTTGCCGATGCTCATGGTCCAACTGCAAAAAATGGCTATCTTTATATAGCTCATTATGGTCCAGGTGGTGTTACAAAATGTGCAATTAATAGTACAAGTGGTACTTTAAGCGGATGTGCTAAGGTTGCTGATAAATCAGGATCGATAGTAATTAAATTTTCTAATAAATATTCATATACCACAAATTTCAATAATAACACTATTAATAAATGTGAAGTAAACATGGATGATGGTTCCATGTCTAAATGTTCATTAGTTTCTATTAATTTTAATAAACCTAATGGTATTTTTATTTCAGGATCCAATGCATATATTGCCTCAGCTGGTGATAATAAAATATATAAATGTAATATTAAATCAGATGGTGATTTTGATGGTTGCGGTGTAACGGCTTATGATAAAAATCAAGCTCTTTATTCAATGTCTCCAATATCAATTAATATTATTAATAATAATGCATATATAACTAGTGTTAGTTCTAATAAATTAACAATTTGTCAAGTTAACAATTCAAATTTTGAATCTTGTAATCAAGTAACAGATCCTCTTTTTGCTAATTTAGATGGTACTTCTTCTTATACAATAACTTCATCAGAAAATTTATTGGCAGCAACATATATTACAGCAAGAGATTTAAATAAAGTTTTTCTCTGTAATATTGATTTAGGAACAAGTGCATTAAGCAATTGCAGAGAGTCAGGTAGTAATTTTGCAAAACCAACAACAGCAATTATTAAAGATAATTTTATTTTTGTAGGTAGCGGTGATGGTAGTGGTAATATTACTAAATGTAACGTAAATAAAGATGGATTATTATCTGGTTGCGTAAAAATGGCAACAGATTCAAAATTTAATGCTGTTCACGACCTTAAAATTTATAAAAATCGTTTATACTTTGCAAGCTATGGTCAAAGTAAAATAGGTAAATGTGATTATGATTCTACAAATGGTAACATTTCAAAATGCGTAGAAACAGGTGACAATATTAGTTACCCAGCGGCAATTGAATTTAAAGATGCAAAAGTATATATCACAATGACTGGTGATAATGGTGTTTATCCAAACAGAGTATCAATTTGTGATGTTGATAATTCACAACAAGGAATTATTAATAAATGTGTGAAATCAGAAGATTTCCAACCAGGTGGAAAACGTCCTTCAATGATTGATATTATTACTACACCAAATAATTCTTATATTTATATACCTAATGAACAAGACTATGTAGTACGTTGTGCGATTGGAAATAATGGACAACTTGTAGACTGTAGAGATGCTCAAGCGGGAATAAAAAATCCTTTTATTACAAGATATTTTAATAATAAATTATTCGTTTTGACAAGACAAAACGATACTGTTTATGCTTGTAATATTGATTCTTCAAATGGATTGATTACAGAATGTAATGTTTCAGCTAAAAACGTAACAGGTTCTAGTTCAAATCCAATTCTACATGGTATAACTGTTGGATTGTTTAATAAATAACTTATAATAGTTGTTTAATGCGCCTTGCAAGCTTATTTTGCAAGGCTTTTTTATGTTTATTAAATTTCTATTCTAGTGTATTAAACTATAATATTTTGTAATAATTGATTAATAATAATATTTTTATTTATTTATAAATTTATATTTAAATTTTCCGAATAATAAGGAGTTCGTTTTGTTATATCTTTTTTAGAAAAGGAGAAGATCGTGATGAATGCTCGTTTAGCAACAATTCTACTTTTAGGATTTGTTGTTGGTTGTAGTAAAAGTGGCGGTTCTGGGGGGGGATCAAATTCAAGTGGGGATGTTATTTCTAGTAATCAACAACCTACTCCTTTAGATATTCAAAAAAGAACTTATGTTTATTTAGTTAATAGAGATAAAAGTACAGTAAGTAGATGTGTTATGGATCCAAGTAATGGTGGATTAAACCAATGTATTACTACTGGAAATGGATTAAATGATCCTATAGGTATTTCTGTAAATAATGATTTTGCTTATATTGCAAATAATAAAAAATGGAGTACTGGTGGTACAATTAGTGTATGCCAAATTGACAAAACAGATGCTACTTTAAACAACTGTACAGAAGATAATCCAGATAAAACAACATTTAATAATGTAGCTGGAGTTACAAATTATAACAATTATTTGTATGTTACTAATTACAATGGTGCTATAACTAAATGTGCATTAAGTAGTAATGGTAGTTATAATTCTTGTAAAGTTGTTAATACAGGTGTTAAATCAATTGGTATAGCAATTGCAAATAAATTAGCTTATGTTACAAATTATGATAATAATATTGTAAATAAATGCATTATCAATGATGCAGATGGTTCTATTGGAACATGTTCTGCAAACAAATTTTCTTTTTTAAAACCAAATGGTATTTATTTTAGTAATAACATTGTTTATGTTGCTTCAGAAGGTGATAGCAAAGTTTATAAATGTAATGTTACGCCAGATGGAGAATTTGACAATTGTAGTGCAACTGGTGCAGATAATTATTTTTCACCAAGATCAATTAATTTAATTAATGGATTTGCTTATATTACAAGTATTTCATCTGGTAAAGTTACAATTTGTAAAGTAAAAAGTTCTGATAACAATTTAAATGATTGTAATCAATTTAGAGATGAAAGCTTTGGTAATTTTCAAGAAGGCTCTGCTTCTTATGTAATAGCTACTTCTAGTACAGTAAAAGCAGCATATGCATATGTTTCTGCTAATAGCTTAAATAAAATATTTTATTGCAACGTTAATTTAGCTACAAATGCTCTAAGTGGTTGTAAAGAAGCAGGAAGCGGTTTTAATTCTCCTTCTGCATTACTTATTAATGGAAATAATCTTTACATTGGAAATAAAAATAATGGTAATATTACAAAATGTTTAATTGGTGCTGATTACAATTTATCAGGATGTAATGTTCTTTCAACAAATGCTGGATACAGTGATAGCCATGATATAAAAATTGTTGGTAAATATTTATACTTAACAAGTTACTTTAATAATAAAATTGGAAAGTGTGTATTCAACGATGTTGATGGTTCTATTTCTGGTTGTGTGACAACTGGTGATGATATTGTACACCCAGATTCAATTGAATTTAAAGGCTCCAAAGCTTACATTTCAATGGGAGATGGGCGTCATGGTGCTTCTGTATGTAATGTAGATCCTACTACAGGTAACATTAGCGGTTGTGTTAGATCTACAGCTTTTGGCTCTGGATGGTCTCCAACTTTAATTGATATTATTAATATCACAAATGGCCCTTCTTACATTTATATTCCAAATGAAGATAAATATCTTTCTCGCTGTGTAATTGCTGCAAATGGTGACTTATCAGATTGCAAAGACTCCGAAGCGGGCATATCTAACCCTTACCAAGTAAAATATTTTAATGGTAAATTGTATGTTATGAGTAGAAATTTAGGTACTTTATCAAGTTGTGAAGTTAATATTCAAACTGGTACTTTATCTAATTGTGTAAGATCCTTGCAAGATACTCCTCCTGCTGGAAATGGCTCTAAACTTCATGGATTTGCAGTTAGCGTTTTTCCAAATAAATAAAGGACTAATATCAATAATGGAGCTCACATTTTAAATAAATGTGAGCTCTTTTTTTATATACTGAATATTAGGAATTAATGATAAAATTAATTTTTTGCTATTTTAAATAGCAAAATAGAGTCTTATAACTTAAATTAATTTATTATTTACTTTATTTTTTTTGCGTTATGTAATAAACAATTTATTGTGCAGGAATCCTACATAAAAATTAAATAAATTTCTTAATAAAATTAAAAAACAAAATTATCCTAATCCATTATGATAAGGAAAAAAATAATGAAACTAAAACTTATCTTTATTTTAATATGCTTATTATTTAATACCTTTCTTTTTTCACAAACACGAAGAGTAAGCCCAAATGTAGGAAGAATAAATCCTGAAACAAGTGGCGGTGAACACATTTTATCTTATGACTTTATTAATAACTTAAAATATAAGTTTTATAATGATAGTCCTAATTGGCCAGGATTAATTGGTATGATACCTCTAAATAATTGGAGTAGAAATATCAATGACAATTCTATTAATATTTGGCGAACTCCATTAGATAAAAATTATCCTACAAGAAGTTTTGTAGATTATGTTGAAAACTCTATTGCCCGTGCTGAATCTGTTGTCTATATTTCTACATTATGGTTTACACCAGGAAATTCAATGGAAGAGGCTTTAAAAAGGGCGATTTCCTATTTAAATCAAAAATCTTATCAAAAGCAGCAGCCTATTAGAGTACGTATTATTTTTAGTATGTTTAATGCTTCTCCTATACCAACTAAAAATGCAACTCAAAAAGTGATTGATTATTTAATACCTGACGAAATTTCTCCTTATCTTGATCTTAGTGTTATCTGTTACCGTAACCCAATTGCATTTAATCATTCTAAAATAATTGCAGTAGATTCTAATCAATTGATAACAGGTGGCATGAATTTTCCTGATAAAGACTATGATGATTTAGAGAATCCTGTGAATGATTTGTCGATTGAATTTAATCTTCCTTACATTGCAGATCTTGGAAGAATTTATTTAAGTAAACTAGCTCTCGAAACTAAAATTGGAGATGAGTTCAGTATAAATAGCATTGCTTGTACAAACACAGAAAAAATAAATTGTAATGTCTCAGACCGTTGGTATGAATTAAGTAACCCGGCTTTTAATATTTTTAATATAAATTCTATTCTTCAAAGTTATAATACAGATTATATTTTAGGCGCTGGTAAAATGATGAATGCGAAAGAATATGGTGATGCAGAAGTCTCTACGGATTCTATTATTTCTCTAATGGACAGTGCAAGGTATGAAATTAATATTTCACAACAAAGTATTCGTAATATAGCACCAGCAAGTACAGATATTCAGCATGCTACTTGTGCTGCATTAGGAAGGGCTTTAATGAAGGGGGTTAAAGTAAATATTATTCTTTCATCTTACAGCGGTCAGGGAGTCCCTTTTTTAGGATATGCTGAGTCTTCTTTAAGTGATTCTAGTACAGAAAAATGTATTATTCGAAATGCGAAGGATTTTTATAATTTAGATGTAAGAGGCGCTTTAGGAAATTTAAATATATTAAGAGTGGCTCGCTGGTTTAACTACACAGGATATAAATATGGTACAGCTAAGAATCATGTTAAACTTATTATGGTAGATGATCAAATGGCGTATATAGGTTCTGAAAATTTATACTATAATAATCATTCCGAATTTGGAGTCATCATTAATTCTAGATTGCTTATGATGAAATTAAAAAGAGAGTATTGGACTCCAACATATGGAAAATCTTATTCCAATTATCAAAGTGATTCTAATTAGATTAAAAAATTTTTCTTAGGATTTATTTAATTTTAACTTACGCTATCTTTTTTCCAGTAGGATAGATTTTTAAATTCTGGATTGATCATGATCGTATCGGTTCCGTCAATTTGTATAGGGTATATTTCTTTTATATTTAAAGGGCTTTCCATGTATTTTCTGACCATTAATATATTTGATGCGATAGTTTGAGAAAAGTTTATATTAGATTTTGTTTCAATTGCATAAGATAATAGTTCACTATCGTTTAGTTTTTTTATATAATGGTATTTATCATCTAGTTCTTTTTTTGAAATAGAACGAATTTCGTTTGTATTTTTCACATCAGAATAGTTGTAAACTTTGAAATTTTGATTATCTTTTGAAAGAGTCTCTGGTATTGAAATAGATAATAATCCACCAATAACATAAAAATTCTTGTTTTGAATAAATAAAGAGTTAAAATTTTCTTTAATATAATTATTGTCAGAAAGAGAATTTAATATTTTTTTATTTATATGTAATTCACTATCATTTTCTAAAAAATCATAATCTTGAATTGGGTTAAATGAATTAGGATTATTAATTGAATTGATTTTTGATTTCAAAAAATTAGCAAATGTTGCTGATCCTAATGATGTTCCTATTACATAAACACCTTCAGATGAAAATTGATTACTTTTAAAATTTGTATCAAATGCTGTAAGTTGTGTTGAGCCTCCACCTATGTCCCAAACAACAGCATTTTTTTGATCGAATCCGTTTAATTTAATAATTGGATAAAAGCCATATAAGGCTTCTTCTTTTTGGTTTAGTCTTTTAATGATTAATCCGTCTACTGCTGTTGTAAGTTGTGCTTTTGCTTCATCCCAATTTTTTGCTTTTCGAAAAGCTTCTGTCATGATTCCTCGCCATGCGGTTACTTTACAATTTATGCCACATTCTTCTTCTAATTTTTGAAGGGCTTCTATTGTCATAAGCTTCATGGCATCTAAGCCTTTATTTATTATTTTTTGTGAAAATACTTTTGAATTTGAATCGTTTAGATCTTGTGAATATTTCACTGCTATGCTTGATTTATAATAAACTTTTTCAATATTAATTTTATCATTATTGCAAATTCTAACTTTTGAAATTTGAAGTTTTGTAGATCCTGAACCAATATCAAACCCTCCTCTTATTTCACTATGACAAGTAATTATTTTATCTTGAAAATTAGTTATACATGATGTTAAAAGAAGATTAATTAAAACTATCACAACTTTTTTTGTTTTTTTCATAATACTCACAATGATTTTATTTTTGGTAATAAATAATAAATAATAATTTATATTTTTTTTATTCCGCAATAATTTGTGGAATAAGTTTTGCTTATTGATATATTTATTTGTTGTCAAGATGAATTATATAATTTAAATATGAGTTATTATATTATTGAATTAGATACAAGAAAACAAAAAAATAAATAAAATTTTATTTTATAATAAATCCATAAATTTGATTTGTAAAAGCATATACCAATTGTTTTCTTGTCCAACAATCCATCCATATGATAAAGCGGGATATAATTGAAATCCTTTTATATCAATATCCATAGAGCTTCCAATACTTGCGCTTGTTAAGGAATCATAAGTTGAAAAATCTTTATTACTAGAAACACCACCTCTTGTTAAAGAAACAAAACCACGTAAATTGTCTAAAAAAGTAATTAAAAACTTTTTTTCAAAAGACGGGTATATTGGAAAATCATAACTAATTGTTCCTGAATAACTCCAATATCCTGATTTTAATTCAAATAAAGAACCCGATCCAATTATAGGATAACTTACATAGTTAAGAGAGGTTGTGCTTCCTAAAATATAGGTTTGATAGGGAGAATATATTTCTTTGATATTTAAAAGATTCTCACCTTGTGTTGTTGATATTTTTCCTAGTAAAGATAAATTTTGTTTGTAAAATTTAAACGTACTATTTATGGAAGAATTTAAATTATAATAATCTAACGTTCCTGTATTATTTCCAGCTGAATCTGTGCCATCTCCTAAACCATTGTATTTTCCTCCGCCAAAAGAGATATCGGTAAACCAATTTAGCCATTCTGCATTCGTGCTTGTTTTTCTTGCTAAATAAAATCCAGTATTAAATAAATTAAAAGTAAACAGACCTGTTGCACTTGTCATGTAAGTATTTTGTGCCCCAATACTTTTGGGTGCAGTTGTCAAATTTGAATAGGTTGAAAGATTATATATAGAAATTGTGCTTTGAAAAGATGATTGAAAAGGTCTAAAAATCCAGTTTCCCGATGTACTTAATCCTGTTTGCTGAAGATAATTATAGTATCTTGTTTTTATATTATTTGAGAATGTTTCATAGTATCCATTAAAAAATGGGGTTGCAAATAAGGATAAAGAAAAACTATCTAAAAATCTATTATTTATATATGTAATTGCTCCACTGGGCGCATTTAAGAAAAAATTATAACCTCCAAAAATTTGTACTCGGTATCTTTCCATTTCATCGGATAAGGGAAAAGCAAATAAGCCAATACTTGGCCCTCCTAAAAAATCGGGTAAGGCATAAGGATATGCAAATAAAAACTGAGAACGGTAAGTTGCAGGAGTTTCGGTGAATTCAGATGAAGTGATATTATTATTTTGTTCACTTATTATTTTTTCTATTTTAGGTAATTCTTCGTTAATATGATTTTCAAATAAATTAAGGTCATTTGCCAATAATTTTTCTTTTTGTTTGTTAAAAATAGTTAAATAGGGTGGCAGATAATTTTCAAATTTCGGAAAATTTAAAAAATTCGAATTTTTATCTTGTTTTAATTGCCAATTTTTGAAATTTTCTTTTGCTATATCTAAATCTATTTTTTGTAAATCATATTTTCCTTCTTTATAAACCCAGGCCGTTATATATTTTTCAGTGTTTTGAGAGAAGGTTCCAATAGATTCGATCAAGTCAGGAAAGGCAGCAATTGGTTTAATTTGTTTATTTGGAGAATAATCCACAAATGACATGACTCTGTCCCAGGAGACCAAAGCTCTTAAAGTACCATCTTTTAAAATAAAGGCATCTTTCATATGTAGAATGTTTTTTGATATGAATTCTTTTTTTTCACCATTTTCACAAACTTTATCTATAGATGTTCCTTTTAAATCATTGTCTATTAATACATAAATACAGTTTGTTTTTTCTGATTGATAATTTTTTATAAATTTAATGGTAGCTGGAAAATTATATTGTGTTATGTATTTTAATTCATTAGTTAATAAATTAAATAAATATATATTAGGATCTCCATTTTTACTTGCAGATATTGCAAAATAATTCATTCCTAAATATTGAATTTGATCAATATAAATAGGATTTTGATCTTTAGAAAAAGCAACATGTTTTTTATTAAATATATTTTCATTTGATATTTTAGCTAATTCTTCTTTAAATGAAAATAGGAAAAGTTCATGTCCCATTTTTCCATTTGAAAATTTCTTTAAATTTGTTGTTAAAAAAGTCCCGTTATTTTGATTACTGATATCAAAAACTGGGGACCCATTTATACTAAGAGGTATTCTTATTTCTTTTTTAATATTAAAATATTTAAAATATAGTGAACTTTCATAAGGAGATGAGTCTGAAACTAATTTTGAATAAATAGAATAATTTTCAAAATTATAATTTGGATAATAAAATTTATTTTCATTATTTTCTATTATTTTTTGATTAACTAAAGAAGGCATTCCCTTTAAATAGTCTTCCCAAAATAATTTCTGATCTTTTTTAAAATCTTCATAAAGATCGTCACCGCTTTTTCCTATGTTTTCTTGAAGCCATGCATCACTCGCATTATAAAAGGGAGGAATGATAGTGTCTTTTGATATTTGTTCATGAATTTTATAGAGATCTTTTTCTTTTGCTTTTTGAAATATCCAGCCTAAAAATCTTCCAGAAGCTACATATCCTCTGGTATTAGTGTCTCCATCTGCATTATAAAGAGCATGAATTCGATCCCAAGAGGGCCAATAATTTTGAATAGCCATGTATCTTGTTACGTTATCTGTAAGATCTTTGCCAATGCTTTCTGTTAAATGTTCTGCCAATCCTTCAATCCACCAAGAAGGAAACATAGCTAAACTAAATATTCTTCCAGCAGGTCCAATATGAAAATCATTATGTTCATACATCAATCTATGAACAAGCTCATGTTGAAAGAACGATGCTGTTCTTGAATGTAATATTTGTGCTTCGATATTTAAAGAAACAGGGTTTGCAAATCCAGCTCCATCGGAAATATTTCCTAAAATATAAGGGACTCTTTCAAATTTTGAAGTTAAGGTCCGATCTTTTTGGCTATCTAATATTTTATAAGAATGATTGTTTAATTTTACACCAAGTAATAAAGAAAGATAAGGATAACTTATTTCGGCCGAATAAAGTGAATATTTACCAATATTTTTAGCTTCTTTGGGATAATAAATAGAAAAATGAGATGATTCTAATCTTTCCCACTCAGTATCTCTCATATTTCCTGTATTTGTTTTTAAAAAACTAGTCGGAACAGAATAGGAATTATTAGAAATAAAAGCTAAAAAAAAACTTATAATAATATATTGAAAATATTTTAATAATGTTAATTTTTTCATAATAGGGTGTCTTTGATTTTTTGAAAATGAATTTCAGCTTTTTTTAAATCTTCAGGTGTGTCTATGCCAAAAGGTTCTTTTGTAGCTTCAGTAACTAATATTTTCCATCCTGCTTCAAGAGCTCTTAATTGTTCAAGACTTTCACATATTTCTAAATTACTACTCGTCATTATTTTAGCAAATTTACATAAGGAGTGGTAACGAAATGCATAAACTCCTACATGATGTAAAAAGGATACTTCTTTTAAATTATTAATTTCATTTACCCAATCTAACCCTGTTGCTCCAAGGAGCTCTTTTGGATATGGAATAGGTGCTCTTGAAAAATAAAGAGCAAGTTGATTTGCATCTTTTGTTACTTTAACTACAGAGCTGCTAAAAAATAATTCAGCTTCATTTCTTTTAAAAGCGAGAGTTCCTAATGGGACATCCTTGTTTTTTAGCATTGTAATTGCAAGATTTTCAACGTCTTCAATTGAAAAAAAAGGTTCATCACCTTGTATATTGATGATAATATCATTTTCATTTAATTTGTTTTTTTGATTTAAATTTTCAACCGCAGCATAAACGCGTTCTGTGCCATTGATTAAATCTGGAGATGTCATAATACAATTTATATTTTGAGAGGTTACTTCATCAAAAATACCTTGATGATCAGTTGCAACAATAAGATGTATTTTATCTACATGATTATTTTTTTTTAGTTTCTCTGCAAGTATTTTTGCTCTTGATGCAACGTGTGAAATAATACATTTAGAAGAAATTTTAAGCAGAGGTTTTCCAGGCAAGCGGCTTGATGCGAATCTTGCAGGTATTACGATATATATGGAATTGTTCTCTTGATTTGAAACTTTAGAATTCATCGATGTCTCCTTTGGTTTGAGATAAATCAAGCTATCTCAACCTGATTTGATTCGATCATTGCAAAAAATAAACTACATAATATTAATCTTTAAGGCTAATGATGAGACGACAAAGGTTTAAACATATGCTATCGTTTTTTAAAGCTCAACTAAGGAGATCATGAGTGGCAAGACAAATTACCTCTACAGGCAATGATGGGCTGCCAATGTGGGACACTTTTGAAGCAAGCTTCTTTGTAGGAGCAGGCCTTTCTGTTGGGATTGTTCTTGGTATTTTATTTCCTTCTTTATGGAGAACCTTTCGCAGAAGATTTCGTAAAAGTTCTCATTATGCCCCTAATGATAAAAAATTAGAAAATAATTTATCTGTAAATCTACAAATATTAACAGAAAATCAAGAGTCCATTTTATTAAATAATGAAGAACATGAATTAGGAACCTTTAAACATGATAAAAATAGTTTTATCATTTTGGCAGAAGCCTTTGTTTTAGCAAGAAACTATTTTCAAATTGGCAATGCTCGAGAATCCATTCGAATTTATATAGATATATTAACAAATGAAAATGTTTCAAAACAAGAAACGCATCGGGCTCTTTTTGAATTATCTCAAGTTTATGCTTCCATTGGTTTACAAGTAAGAGCTTTTGATACTGCAATTGAATTGTTTAGAAGAGTTCCTAAAAATAGTGAAGTATTAGAGCATATTTTAAAAGTTTGTTCCACTGGGTATTTTCCAGAAAAATTGTATACAGCTTTGTCAATTTATAAGGGGTTTCTTGATACAAAATTAAAATTAAATATAGCACATTCATTATGTAAAATAGGTGAAATGCAATTTCGTGAAAACGAAAAGTTAGAAAAAGCAATTGAATTAGCACGCATGGCCTTACGCTGGGAACGTAATTCGGCAAGAGCAATGATGTTATTATGGCAGGTAACAAGCTATGAACTTTGGCAAAAAATTTCACACGATCCTAAAATGATGTGGACTGCATTAGCTTCAGATTTAGAAGCATTAATTGAAATTTATAAGAACACAAATATATCACCAGCAGCAGGAGCAAATTATTTATCCATTATCATTTCAAAAATGAGTAATGAAAAAGAAGCTATAGAAAGTTATGCAATAGTACAAAACGAATTTAAAAGAGTTCTAAATAAGGATAAAATTGATCTAAATACACAAAAATACCTTTGGGCATCTATCTTTCATGCCGCTCTTCTGATACAGAACTCACCTGAGTTGAAAAAGAGCAGGTTTTTAGGAGATGTACTTGCTATATTAGGAGAAAGCCAAAGCTATTTTGATTTTGTTTTTAGACAAGATGAAGCAGCTAGAATTGGATATTCTTCTCATAAATGTGGGAAATGTGGCTCATTTTTTTCTTCATTTGCCTGGAAGTGTTTGCACTGCAACGCTGAAGAGACTCTCAAACTAATAATAATGCCAAACTTTGAGCATTCCTAGGCAAGAATGTGAAGTCAAAGACTAATTTTTTGGAGTTTAAACTATGTCAACACGCACTGGCTCGCTCACTCGGGCAATTGCCATTGATGCCTTAACACACGTTTTGACCCGTAATATCCATTCTGATGTTGCTCTTGAAAAACTATTTGCAAGTCACCCCAATCTTCGCACTCTAGATAAAGCGTTTATTTATGAGATGGTTTTTGGTTCTTTAAGATGGCTTGCTAAAATGGATTGGATTATGTCCCATATGTTGGATAGATCTTTTTCTAGTTTGGATCCTAGAGTTGCAAATGCATTAAGAATTGGAACATATCAAATATATTATATGGATCGAGTTCCCGAGCGCGCTGCTGTTTCAGAAACTGTTGAAGCAGTTAAACAAGTTGGTGTTCCTAATGCTGCTTCTTTAGTAAATGCTATTTTAAGAAGAGTCGCTAAAAAATCAGAATATTTCCCTAAGCCAGACAAAGTAACACAGCCTGTAGAATATTATTCTATGCATCATTCTTTTTCTCAATGGATGGTAGAACGTTGGCATAAACAATTATCCTTAGAAAGATTTGAATATCTTTTATCTAATAATAATCGTATTCCCAAAAATACTTTAAAATTAATAACAAAAAATCCATTACCTGATAATGAGTACGATCTTGCTACCTATTTATTAAAAACACAATCTGTAGAAAGTTCTTGGCAACCTTTACCAGGAGCATTGCGGATAGAATCTTTGCCTAAATTTAATGAATGTGAAGCTTTTAAAAAAGGTTGTTACATTGTCCAAGATGAAGCCGCTCAACTTTCGGCTAGTTTAGTTCAAGCTTCTCAATCAGACACTGTTCTTGACGCCTGTGCAGCGCCAGGAGGCAAATCCATTTATCTTTGGGAAAGTGGTGTTGCCTCTGAAAATTTAACCGTCTGTGATTTTGCTCAAAAAAGATTAAAAATATTACGCGAAAACTTTGAACGTGTTGGCCTACAAGGAACAACCATTTTACATGGTGACGTTGTTGAGCAGTGCCAAGGCAAAGTTTTTCAAAAGATTTTATTGGATGCCCCTTGTTCAGCCATGGGAGTGATTCGAAGACATCCTGAAATAAAATGGTTAAGAACTCCAAGTGATATTCAAAACTGTGCGATTGAACAGGCTCGTCTTTTAGATGGCCTTTCGAAAAATGTAGCGATTGGCGGGGAACTTATTTATATTGTTTGTAGTTTTGAGTTAGAGGAAACAATTCATCAAATAAACAGTTTCTTAGAAAAACATCCTGAATATGAAAAAGTGTGCCCACTTGATCGCATTCACGATTTTTACAAAAAGTATGTTACACGCGAAAATGAACTTCTTATCTATTCTGGTAACCCAGACGACATAGACGGTTTTTTTGGCGTCGTTTTAAAAAGAAATTCATAAAGTAAAAGATATCTCCCTTTAGCACATCATTTTGACACCAACAAAGTTAAGATTTTTTATATAAAATCGAAACATAGCATGATGTGTGTTTTATGAGGAGATCCCCTTGGAGAACTTTAAAGTTTATCTAAACGTAACAGATGAAAATATTAAGAGCCCTCTTAAGGATATGATCGATAAAAATTTCAAATTATCTGAAAAAGAAGATGATTGTGATTTATATTTAACAGATGAGCATTCTAAAAAGTCAAAATCAGCAATAAATATATTAATTTCAAGTGTTGTAAAAATACCCGAGTTTAAAGGGCAAGCTGATATTGATGGTTTTAATCACTATGTTGTTTATAATGAAAATGATTTTTTAGTGGATAGAGTCCATCAAGCCATACAACGCCAATGGATTTTAAAAAAAGGAGCTGTTAATTCTACTAAAGAATTAACAGGAGTTCGTGCCTTAATTAATATGGAAGAATCCGAACACAGTTCTGGTGTTAAATTACCTATTTTTAAAACATTTGATGTAAAAAGTTCACGGGAGAGAAATAAACTAGCAGAAGAAATGGAAAAATTCTTTGAGCAGTTAGAGCCTTTTATTGGGCAACAAAATCCTACATTCGCTCAGTACGCTGTTGAAATTCAAGAAGAGCTTTTAATGAATGCAATTTGGGATGCAAATCCAAAACACGAAAAAAGTTCTAGAACAATCCCTATTGAATTAGATGATAGTGAAAAAGTGAGATTAGAATGGGGATTTAATGGAAAAGATCTTGCTATTTCCGTAAGAGATAATTTTGGTAGACTAAACCCTAAAATAATGTCTAAATATGTTAAATTTATATTTAAAACAGGGACGCAAGAATCTCATCAATTAGGTGAAAGAGATGTTAGTGCTGGATTAGGTATGTATATGATCTTACAAAGAGCAAATATTCTTTCTGTCTTTATATCACAAGGTAAAGTAACAGATGTTGGTGTTGTTATTTGTATTTCTAAGAAAAAAAGAGCAAAAAACCAATCACCAAAAGCATTAGATATTATTCATATAGATAAAGAATAATTAATCAGCAATATTGCAATTTTTTAAATAAGAATTAAAAATTTTTACAGAATTTTGATTTTTCTCAACGTATTTTTTTGAAAAATAAAAAACCAAAGGATTATTTGAATGAAAAATAAATTTAAAATTATTTTTGTTCATTTGATTTTTTTTCATGAATTCTAAAGCAGGTTCTTCTGGTGAAAGAAAAGCATCAAACCGTTTTCCTTGAAGCATTTCAAAAAGATTATGAATTTCTTTAGGAGAGGCGACAAGTTTATAATTATTTTCAGCTAAAAATGTTTCAGGGCCTGTTCCAAATTTTGCAGCAAGAAGAGCCTTTTTTTTAAATTCTTTTTTTGTTGGGTCTAAGTTTTCGCCTTTATTGAATATCCAAATCCATTTATAGTTTGCTATTTTTTCTGTAGGTACGGCAAAGTCATTTCTTTCATTTGTAATTCCCGCAGCGTAAAAAGCTTGGGCTTTGCCTAACTTTACATCTTCTTGTGCTCTTTTCCATGGCAAAACATTTATTTGATAATCTAATTTCATTTGCTTTAAAACACACTCTAAGGTTTTTGTGGCAGAACCTCCTACAATGTTATTTGCTATTGTTTGATATGGTGGCCAATCTTGAGTATTTATAATAAATTTTTCTGCGAAAATTTGAAAATGTATGAAATTAACTAAAATAAATATAATTAATTTTATAAAATTCATAATCTTTCCTGTGTTTTAAAATAAATAAAGGATTCAAAGACTAAAAGTAACATAATTCAATTCATTCGCAAAGAAATTTTAATGTATATAAATATTTAAATTTAGTGATATAGTATTTAAAGTTTAGACTAGATATGGCTCAAAACAATATCAAGTCTTTCCTATTTTTATATTTAATAGAAAATTAAGGAGAATATTATGTTGTTTCAAACATTGTCTGATTCAGCTAAAGAAAATATTTTTACACGTGCTAAAAATAAAAGAATTTCGCTTCCCGAAGGAGAGGATGAAAGAGTTATAAAAGCAGCAGAAATACTTAAAAATGAATTAAATATAAAATGTTTTTTAGGAAATAAAAATGAAGCTGAAAATAATAAGCAAAAGACATTAGATGTTATGCAAAAAATTGCTGAAAAAAAAGGAAAGCCCTTGTCCTCAAAAATAGAGCCATTGGCTTCGGATCCTACTTTTGAAGGCGGAGCAAAATTGTTTTTAGGGGAAGTCGACGCCGTTGTTTCAGGTTGTGTTAATTCTACAGCTCATGTAATAAGGGCGGCTTTAAGCACAGTAGGTTTAAAACCTCAAACAAAAGTAATTACAAGCGGGTTTTTGCTTGCCCTTCCTAAAGCGACTCCAGGTGGTGAAAGTTTGGTTTTATTTGCTGATTGTGGTGTTATTCCGCAGCCAAGTAGTGCTGAGCTTGTTGACATAGCTTATTTATCACAAGAAGCTTTTGCCTTTTGGAGTGGGAAAACACCATGTGTTTCTTTTTTAAGTTTTTCAACTGTGGGAAGTGCAGAACACCCCGATGTAGAAAAAGTGCGAAATGCCTACAAGGTTTTTTCTGAAAAATATCCTTCTATTATTGCTGAAGGTGAAGTTCAATTTGATACGGCTTGTGTTCCTTCTGTAGCAAAAAGAAAAAATCCAGACGGTAAAGTCCAAGGTAAAACGAATGTTTTTATTTTTCCCGACTTAGATTCAGGTAATATTGGTTATAAAATCACACAACGAATTGGTGGAGCTGAAGCCTGGGGGCCTATTTTGTTAGGTGCTGCAAAACCTTTTTCTGATTTATCAAGAGGAGCATCGGCAGAAGATATTGCTCACGCGGTGGCTTTAACTTTAGCATTAAGTTGAAATTTTAAATAAATATAATCCTATAAAAACATTAATAAATTATTATTTTAAAAATTAATATCTCCCTTTTATTTTCATAAATTCAGATTTTTTGCTATTTATTTATTTGCTCATAAAGAGTATTATTAAAGGGAGAGAATGATATGTTGTTAAAAAATTCTTTAATTTCAATGGCTTCGTTTTTTTTAGTTTCAAATGCAATGGCTCATGAAGGACATGAACATGCTGATAATAATAAAAAAGAAGAGCAAAAAGTAGGAGTTGACTTTTTAATCAATTTAGAAAACTCAGCATATACGAGTTTTGAAATGTCAGATTTAAAGGTAAAATACAAAGATCAATTAAGAACAGCAGCTCTTCAAGGAGTTGCACTTTATTCTTTAAATAAATCGGATTTCGGATCTTTTGTAATTGGTGGCGGAATAGATAATTATATGATGCAATATAAAAATATTGTAAAGTTAAATAATTACGAATCCAATGCAAAAATAAATATGTATTCCTTATCTGTGAAAGCTTCCGGTGGTTACAAATTTACTCCTGCAAAACGTTTAGACGTTTATGCTTTAGCAAATGTTGGATATGGTGTATTTAATAAAGCTGATCTTACTTCTGTAACTCTAAACTCATCTAATGAGCAAAAAAATACACTTACAATTGATAATCATATTTCATATGGTGTAAATGGTATTGCTGCCTATAAATTTAATGAAACTTTTAGCATGGGCTTAGGATTGGGTGCAACAGTTCACTCTATGAATATCTCTAACAAAAAAGATTTAGGTCTAGACCAAACTGTAAATTATGTTGATGTAAACTCAAGTTTAAACTTTATATTTAGTATTTAATAATAAATATAAAATAACATTTTAAATTTATTAAAATGCGGGTAATCCTGTTACGCAACGAAAAGTATCACGAGCAATCATAAGTTCTTCGTTGGTTGGGATTACCCATGTTTTAATTTTACTTGTGTCTGATGATATATTTCCTTCAGCGCCAAAGCATTTTTCTTTATTTAAATTTTCATTTAGTTCAATACCTAAAAATTGCAATCCTTCACAAATTCTTTTTCTAATTTCTGCTGAGTTTTCACCAATACCACCAGTGAAAAGAATGGCATCGGCACCGCCCATTTCGGCAAGATAAGCACCAATGTAATGCTTAATTCTCATGGTAAACATATCAATGGCAAGAGTTGCTCTTCTATCGTGATGTTCTCTTTCTTCATCTAAAAGTTCACGCATATCATTTGTTAATCCTGAAATACCTAGAAGGCCAGAAGCTTTATTTAATAAAATATCTATGTCTGATAAAGTAATACCTTCTTTATGAGCTAAAAACTCTGGTATGGAGGCATCAATGTCTCCAGCGCGCGTTCCCATAATTAAGCCTGCAAGTGGTGTAAAGCCCATAGATGTATTATAAGATTTTCCTTCTTTGATGGCACAAATAGAACAGCCATTGCCTAGATGAATTGTTATTAAGTTGAGTTGATTTCTTTCTAAGTTAACAAGTTTTCTGTAACGATAGCTAACGTAACGGTGAGAAAGTCCATGAAACCCATATTTACGAATACGATAACGTCTATAATATTGATAAGGTAACGCATATAAATAATTAGTTTCTGGTATGGTTGAATGAAATGCCGTATCAAATACAACGGCGTGAGGCATTTTTTCGCCAAATAAAGCGAGTGTTGCTTGAATTCCTTTTAAATTTGCAGGATTATGAAGAGGTGCGAGATCTATGCAATCTTCAATTTCTTTTAAAACAGATTTATCAACAAGAACAGATTTAGAAAATTTTTCTCCACCATGAACAACACGGTGACCAACGGCATTAATATCAGACAAAGAAAAAATGCCATCAATATTTAATGTTCCAGAAGTGATTTTGCGAAAAATATAATCAAGTGCTGCTGAATGATCGCGAATGGCAATGGATTCTTTAATCTCAACTCCATTTGGAACTGTTATCTTAGCAAGTGCTTGTGTTCCAATACGATCAATTAAGCCTTTTACTTTTATTTTATCGGTAGACGAATCAATATTATTTTGATCAGTTTCAATAATTTGAAATTTAAGGGAAGAACTTCCACTATTGATAACGAGTATATTCATTTGATTTGTTTACCCCCAAGTCCATATTTTTATGTATTAAAAATAAAATGATTTTTTTAAGGAATGCAAGCAAACCTTTTTCATCTTATTTATATGGTTTAAAGGAAAGAGAAGTATTAATCTATTTTTTTATTGATAAATTTTTTTCTAGTCAAATTTTTGTTTTAATCAAATAAAATAAATTATGCTCTAATATAAGTTTATTTTTGATCTTTTATTTTTTCTTCTACAATTTTTGCTAACTCTGCGCTTCTTTCAGAAGCAGTTACTACTGCAGAAATGAGCATGGGTCTTAAACCAAATTTTTCAAGCTCATGAATTGCACTAATAGTAGTTCCACCTGGAGTTGTTACCTGATCTCTTAAGACGGCAGGGTGGATTCGTGTGTCTTGGACAAGTTTTGCTGCACCTAATACAGTTTGAGTGGCAAGTTCAATAGAGAGTTGTCTAGGTAATCCCATTTTTACTCCTCCATCTGCCATGGCTTCAATCACCATATAAATGTAGGCTGGACCACTTCCGCTTAAACCTGTTACGGCATCGAGTTGTTCTTCTTGAGCGATCCATGTTTTTCCAACAGCATCAAAAATAATTTTAGCTCTATTTAAATAATGCTTTGGAGTTTTTTTACTGGCGCATAAAACACTTGCTGAATAATCAATAGTAGCCGCAATATTTGGCATACAGCGTACTACAGGGCAGTCTTCAGAAAAATATTTATGAATGAGTTCTGTTGGTGTTCCTGCTAATATAGAAATAATTAAAGGGAAATCTTGATTATTAAGAAATACAGGTTTCCAGCGGTCTACAGCTTCCATAAAATTTTGAGGTTTAACACAAAAAATAATGGTGTCTTTCTCAGTAAGAAATAAATCATTTTTTAAGTTAGGAATACTTTCATAGTTTAAATAATTCAGTTTATTGAAATCTAAACCTTCTGGGTATCCTTCATTGGGGTTGAGCTCTCCTCTATCGCATACAAATATTTCGACATCTTGAGCAGTTAGTTGTAAACCACGCACAAGTGCTTTGCCAATATTACCAAACCCAATAACCACAATTTTTCCAGAAAGTATTTTATTCACAAATATTATCCCCCTATTCAAATACTTGAAGATTCTATCTTTTGAAACAGCTTAGAGCAACATATTGTTGCATATAAATAAGAATGAATTATATATATTCCCTTGTAATAAATTAAGGATTCGATAAATTGTATTTTTCTGGCAATGCTTAATTGGTTTGCATATTGATTCTATAAATCATAAAAGGAAACAAAGTAAATGAATATAATTAAAAAGGATGATTTTAAATATAAATTTTTAAAGGTTATATTAATTTCGTTTTTTCAATTGATTTTAGGTGTTTCTGCTTTTTCTAAAGAAGTTACGATAAATAAAAATATACCTAATGGTGAAATTTTTGAAAAATTAAACCAAAAGATTGATTTAAATCTTACTTTTACAAATCAAGATGGCAAAAAAATAAAATTAAAAGATTTATTTGTAAACGAAGAGGTTGTTATTTTTACTTTGAATTATTTTAAATGCACAACAATGTGCGCATTTCAATTTGTAAACTTAGCAACTACATTAAAAAAAATGGATTGGCCTATTGGTAGTGGTTTTAGGATTGCAACAATAAGTTTTGATCCTTACGATACTTATGAAATAGCAAAAGAAAAACAAAAAGTTTGGGTTCCTAAAACAGGTCAAAAAGATGCAAAATGGGACTTTCTTGTTGGCGATAGTAAAAACATTAATGTGTTTTTAAAAGATCTTAATTTTTACTATGAATTAGATCCTCATACAGGTGAGTATTCTCACGGTGCCGCTTTATTTTTTATAAAAAATGATGGAACTTTTTATAGATATTTATATGGTATTGTTTATGAACCACAAGATATAAAAAATGCTTTAGTAGAATCTTCAAATGGGAAATTAGGTTCTTTTTTTGAAAGAATTTATACAAAATTCAAAAAATTTCAAATACAAACTGGAAAATATGCATCGTTATTTTAATGAGTTCCATTAATTAAAATTTCAATTTCTTTTGAAGAAGAATCTAATTTAATTCCTTGTTTAACTAAACTTTCTGTGCATTCTGAAGTAACTTGAATCGAAGACTGAATATTTTGAGTTGATTTTTCAATTTGTTCCATTGCTGAAGAAATTTGTTTAATTCCAATTTCTTGTTCTTGTGTTGCCATGGTAATTTTTTCAATAAAAGAGGATAAAGAATCTACATTTTGTGATATGTCATCAAAAGATTTTTGAGCATTATTTGTCACACCTTTAACTTCAATTACTCTTGTTTTTGTAATTTCTAATATTTTATTTACTTGTTCTTCACTTTTAGTTATTAGATCTTGAATGTCTTTAGCCGATTTACCACTAATCTTTGCTAAATTACCTACTTCTTCAGCAACTACGGCGAAACCTTTTCCTTGCTCTCCTGCCCGTGCCGATTCAATTGAAGCATTTAAAGAGAGTAATTCTGTTTTTGCAACTATATCATTTATTACAGTTGTTTTTGAGTTTATCTGTACAATAATTTCACTTATATCTTGTAATTGTTCGTTTGATTTTTGAATTGTTTCCACAGAAGTAACAAGATGAGTCATGATCATTTTTCCATTTTCTGCTTTTTCAGAAGATGATTTTGAAACCTCATATAGTTCTTTCGTATTTCCTGTGGTGTTATTAACTGTAGAGGTCATTTGATTAATTGCTGCTGTTGTGTCGTGAATAGAATGAGATTGCTCAGTGATTGCATGACCAAGGGAATCAGAGCTTTTTTTTAAAGAAGTAACTACTGTTGTAATTTCATTTGATCTCTCAAACAGTTCTTTGCTTATATTTTTAAATTTTTTATTTAGTCTTATTGAAAAAATAAAACTAAATGCAGAAATTAATAATGTCAAAACAAATAATAAAATAAGCCCAACAAGATATATTTTTTCTTTAATTTGAGCTGAAGTATGTAATGTTAATGTTTTTTTTCGTAATCCTGCCAAAATATCGCTCAAAATATCATTTATATTTAAAAAAGCATCTTCAATTTTAATAATTTGGGCATTTATTTCTTCTCTTTTTAAAATTCCTTTTTGCATATTTTCTAAAGTTTTATTTGCTTCTTCACGCAGTGCTTGCCAGCTTGTTACTAACTTTTTATATTTTTCTTGTTCTTCAGGTGTGAATTTACTTTCTGCTGCAAATTTATTTAAATTTTGATTAAAAGTGTTTAAGGAATCTGTAACATCTTTAATTGGTGCACCTGTTACTCCTTTTGAAATAGCATAGGGTTCAAACGCAAGTCTTAATAAAGCTTGAATATCCGATTTCACAATTAATGATTGATTTAACCAATGTGATGATTCATTTGATGCCAATTCTTCAATAGTGATATTACTAGAATGTATTCCAACTTGAGCAACAATACTTACTGTTATTAGAAAAAAGACTAATATTCCATTAAAAAAGAAGAGCTTTGCTTTAAGGGAAAGCTTGTTAAATAATTTCATTTTTTTTCCAATTTAAAATAAACAAATTTTATTTTATTAGTTTAGCATTTGTTAAAATCGGGGCGATTTGGATCACAAAAATTTTTGCCACCTTCTAGCGGTTTGCCATCAAAATCGGCTTTAATTTCTTTTGATTTTGTTTGTTTTTGCCTTGCAGCCACATTATCACATGCTTCAAGAGCCGCTTTTGCACAGGAATCCGCACTTCCTGTTTTTTTATTTTCATCACAGCTTGCATTGCCACCACATTTTGCATAACTATCTTTTTCCATGCCTGGACATGCTGTCCTTGTTATATGCAACGTGCATGTGCCAGCATATGAATTTAAGCTTATAAAAAAATACGGAACAAGAAAAAGCATAGAATAATGGCGTTTAGATTTATATAGCATATTTTGACTCCTGTTTTATTAACTAAACTAATTGTATCCATTTTTTGTTGTCTTGTGACTACAATGTCAAAAATTTAGATTTCAATATATGTTTTTTAAGAATTTAAACCTTATTTTTATAAATTAATAAAATTTAAATTCATTATTTTTTATGGCTATATTATATATTAAAATTTAACATAATTTCACATTTTGAAATACATACCCTTAAAACAGAGTTATTGATTTTTATTGATAAATTGTATACCTAATCCCATGCAAGAATATTGAAATTGCTTTCTATATTCATTAAATCTAAGTTTAAAATTTTATTTGAAAGACCATAAGCTATGTCATCAGCTCCACAAGATCTTAGTAAATATCGTAATATTGGGATTATGGCTCATATTGATGCAGGTAAAACAACAACTTCAGAAAGAATCCTATATTACACAGGACGAAGTCATAAGCTTGGCGAAGTTCACGAAGGAACAGCCACAATGGACTGGATGGTTCAAGAACAAGAGCGTGGGATCACAATAACTTCAGCAGCAACAACAACTTTTTGGAAGGATTATCGGATAAATTTAATTGATACTCCTGGCCATGTGGATTTTACAGTTGAAGTTGAAAGGTCTCTTCGTGTTCTTGATGGAGCTATTGCTGTTTTTGATGCTGCAAATGGAGTAGAGCCTCAGTCTGAAACTGTTTGGCGACAAGCAGACAGATACCATGTCCCAAGAATCGCTTTTTTAAATAAAATGGATAAAGTTGGTGCCGATCCCGAAATGTGCATCAATTCAATGCGTGAAAAATTAAATGCAAATGTTGCTTTTGCACAAATACCCATGGGTGTGGAAAGTGCTTTTACAGGAGTTATTGATCTGATCGAAATGCAGGCTTACGTCTGGTTAACTGAAGACAAAGACGCTGCTCCAAAGGTTACAGAAATTCCAAAACAATATCTCGATGATGCTCATATTTATAGGCAAGAACTTATCGAAAATTTAGCCGATTTTGATGATACTTTAGCAGAAGCCGTATTATCAGATTCTAAAGTAACTGCAGATCAAATTAAAAATGCTCTTCGTAAATCGGTCATAGAAATTAAAATTATTCCTATATTTTTAGGTTCGTCTTTTCGAAATAAAGGTATTCAGCCTTTACTTGATGCTGTTATCCATTTTTTACCTTCTCCCCTAGATATTCCTCCAGTGGAAGGAACTGAGGTTGAAGGAATTGTTGCCGCTGGAAAACGTTCACCAACACCAGAAGAGTCTTTTTCAGGAATTGTATTTAAAATTATGAGTGATCCTTTTGTTGGAGCACTTTTCTTTATGCGTATCTATTCAGGGACAATTAAAACAGGTGATGCGGTTTTAAATACGCTTAAAAATAAAAAAGAGAGAATTACAAAAATTCTTCGTATGCATGCAAATGATAGAGAAGAATTACAGTTTGCATCTGCAGGTGAAATAGTTGCTGTGGTCGGTTTAAAATTTGCAACCACAGGAGATACTCTTTGTGATATTAAAGATCCTATCGCTTATGAATCTATGAAATTTCCAGATCCTGTTATTTCTTTAGCTATAGAACCTAAAAGTAGTGGTGATTTAGATAAACTTCAACAGAGTTTAAATAAATTGGCACAAGAAGATCCTTCTTTAAAAGTATCTACAAGTGAAGAAACAGGTCAGGTCCTTATTTCAGGTATGGGTGAATTACATCTTCAAATTATAGCAGACAGACTTCTTCGGGAATTTAAAGTAAATGCGAATGTTGGAAATCCTCAAGTGTCTTATCGTGAATGCATATCTGTTCCTGCTAAAGCAAGTGATAGTTTTTCAAGAACAGTTCAAAATAAAACATTTACCGCAAAAGTATCTTTATCCATAGAACCAAATGATAAAACAAATGTTGAAGTGAATGTACCAAATAAATCTATGGTTCCTGCAAATATTGTTGCAGCAATAAAAGAAGCTTTGGTAGGCTCTGTAGGAAGCGGTACATTATGTGGTTACCCCTTAGTGAACTTAAAAGTTACTGTAACGGATTATTCTTTTGATGCTCAGGCTATTGATGATGTTGTTTATAAAGTAGCTGCAAGTAATGCCCTTCGAAATGCTTTGACATTAGCAAAACCTGTCATGATGGAACCTGTTATGAAGGTTGAAGTTGTTGTTCCATCGGACTATAGTGGAACTATCGTTTCAGATATTAATAGCCGTCGTGGACAAGTTTTAGGATTAGACACAAGAGGGCATTTGCAAGTTGTCCACGCAAATATTCCATTATCTGGTTTATTTGGTTATGAAACGGATATACGCTCTTTATCTCAAGGGCGCGCGAGTAGCTCTATGCACTTTTCGCATTATGAAGTGTTACCTAAAAACTTACAGGATAAGATACTGGGTTTTTAAAATTTTAATGAATTTAGAAAGGAAATAAAATGAGAGTTGGAATTATAATCATCTTTTCCTTTTTTATGAATTTAAATGCAAATGCAGATAAAAATGATCAAATCCTTTCTCAAGGAAAAACAGTTTATAATGATAAATGTTTATCATGTCATGGTAGTACTGGAAAAGGAGATGGGCCTGTTGGGGAAAATTTATCAAAAAAACTACAGCCTTTAAAAAAATCTTCTGAAAAGCAAATTATTGATGTATTAAATGCAGGTAAAAAGGATATGATGCCTGATTATAGATCGAGTCTTTCTTCTGAACAAAAACAGGCAGTAGCAAAATATATTATGGAAGCTCTCGATAAAAAATAAATATAATATAGATATTAAAGTAACTCTCCTGTTAATTTATCAATCATTATTCTAACTTGACATCTCGAAGTGTTAGCTCTAATTTATTCGTATTGTAATTTTGACTATTGTTTTGGTTTTCTTCATTTTATTTTAGAGGAACTTATTATTAAAATTTATATGCATTATATAAATTTTGATAATAATTAAAATATAAAAAACTAAAACATGTTTTTTACATTAGATTATTAAAATTTAATGGTGTTTTTTTAATAATTTCGAGTTTATTTTAAATACCAAAATATAATAATTTTATAAGGATGGTGATTAAATGCTTAATGAGTTTGGAATTAATAATGCAGAAATATTTCACAATGCGTTGCCTGCTGTTTTGTATGAACATGCGATTAAATTTGAAAAAGGTTCTGTAATTACTTCAACGGGCGCTCTTTCTGCTAGTTCTGGTGAAAAAACCGGAAGAAGCCCTAAAGATAAACGTATTGTTAAGCATCCTGAAAGCGAAAAAGATGTAAATTGGGGTGATGTAAACATTCCTCTGACAGATGAAGCATTTCAGGAAAATAAAAAAATTGCTCTTGAATATTTTAAAAAACAAAAACAACTTTATGTTTTAGATGTATTTGCTGGATGGGAAAAATCCTGTCAACTTAAAGTTAGAGTCATTTGTTCAAGACCTTATCACGCGTTATTTGTTTCAAATATGTTTATTTTACCAACTAAAATGGAACTTGAAAATTTTGGTGAACCCGATTGCATTATTTTTAATGCAGGTGCGCAATCTGCAGATGATTCTGTATTTGGAGTCACCTCAAAAGCGAGTGTCTGTTTAAATTTAGAAGCAAAAGAAATAGTTATTTTAGGTACTGAATATGCTGGTGAAATGAAAAAAGGTATTTTTACGATAATGAATTATTTAATGCCTAAGAAGAATGTTCTTTCCATGCATTGTTCCGTTAATGAAGGCGCTAAAGGAGATGTAACTGTTTTATTAGGGTTATCTGGTACTGGTAAAACAACGCTATCTGCAGATCCAAATCGCAAGCTAATTGGTGATGATGAACATTGTTGGCATGATGATGGTATTTTTAATATTGAAGGTGGTTGCTACGCTAAATGTGATCATTTATCCGCTGAAAAAGAACCAGAAATATTTGAAGCAATTCGTTTTGGAAGTTTGTTAGAAAACGTTGTTTTAGATCCATTAACTAGAGAACCTGATTATAATGATTTAACTATTACAGAAAATACGAGAGCTTCATATAAAATAAATTATATTAAAAATGCAAAAGTTCCTTGTGTTACATCTCATGCATCTAACATTATATTTTTAACTTGTGATGCCTTTGGTGTTTTTCCGCCTGTGAGTTTATTAACCTCGGAACAAGCTTTGTATTATTTTATGAGTGGTTATACTGCAAAAGTTTCTGGAACGGAAGTTGGTATTAAAGAACCTGTGGCTACTTTTTCAGCTTGTTTTGGAGCCCCTTTTATGGTTTTTCCACCTTTAAAATATGCTGAATTACTTCATGAAAAACTTAAAAAGAATCCCAAAATAAAAACTTGGCTTGTCAATACAGGATGGACTGGAGGTTCTTATGGAGTTGGCCAAAGAATTTCGTTAAAACATACAAGATCTATTATTGATGCGATTCATGATGGTTCTTTAAAAGATGAAACATTTAAAAACTTTGATATTTTTAATTTAATGATACCTTTGAAAATAAATCAGGTACCTAGTGAAATTTTAGATCCAAGAAATTGCTGGAGTAACAAAGAACAATTTGATATTTCGCGTAAAAAAATTGCTCAAATGTTTATTGATAACTTTAAAAAAATACAAAATAACTCTTCTATTTCTCAGGCAGGACCTCAAGTTTAGAAATTATTTAAAGAGTAGCGCAAATGAGTTTTGCGCTACTCTTTGTTATTTTTATTATGATCGTCAATTAGTTTTTTATAACTATCAATCAATTCAGGTCCATGAATTGCTCCATCATGACCACCAATAACTTGGGTTATTTTAAGATTTAAATTTTTCAATTTCTCAATAGTTTTAGGATACTCTTTTACATCAGCAAAAGATAAGTTCCCAAGTTTTTCTTTTATGATGCAATTTCCATAAAGTACCTCTTCTTTAGGAAAATAAACAAAAATACCATCATGTGTATGAGATGGTCCCGTGTAAATTGATTTTATAGCACCATTTTGCAAAACAATATCATTTTTATAGACTTTATCGGGTAAACTTAAAGGCATTCTTGGATAATCTGGGATCGATTTTTTGGTAAATTCAACCGAATTATCCCAATCTGATTTCATTAAATCATATGTCATTTGGGTTGAAATAATTTTAGCACCTATTTTTTTCCAATAATCATTACCACCAGCGCGGTCTGGATGATAATTTGTATTAATCACTTCTTTAATAGGTTTTTTACTTATTTTTTTTAATTCTTTGTCCAAAAGTAAGGCTGTATCCGATGTCCATGTAGCACCTATGATAGTTATATATTTTTCTCCAACATAGACCATTGAGTTTTCTTTATAAAAATAATCATCCTCAACAACATATAAAGGGCCCTTTAAATGTTTGAGGGAAAGTTCAGCAGAAAATGACTCAGATGTAAAAAAAATACAGCATAAAGAAGAGAAATAAACTTTAATATTTTTATAAATCATAATAATATCCTTTTTTTAGAAGTGAAAAGCGAACCTTTTTCATCCGCGCATTGTTCTTATGATATTTATTTTTAAATATCAAATTTCTTAAATATTTTGAAGAAATTGAATGAATTAAAATTTGACATAAATAGAAAAATAAATATAAAATTTAATAAGATTTGTTTGCTTTTTTTTAGTGCTTTAATTTTATTTAAATAAATATAAAAACTCTTGATAAATCAGGAATTAAAGTATAATATTATAAATATTTTTATACTCTTGCTAAGGATAAATATTTAAAAAAAAAAGTGTTTGAATTCAAATTAAAGTTTAATAATAGTTTTTAAAATTTAATAATTTTGGAGATTTTATGAAATTAGTATTAAAAAAATTAATTTATTCTTCGTTTTTTTTCTATCCGTTAAATTGCTTTTCATCATATTATGTTCAATTTTTAAATAATTATGATAATAATATCGTTGTAATTCAGAAAGTAAATTTAGCAGATAAAAATAAAACTTCTGCATTTATATTGAATCAAGGTGAAGTAAATAGTTTTAGTGACTATGATTATTTATTGCTTCAATTTAAGCATAAAATAAATTTTATAGATACGAACACTCCCTGTTCTTGGGTACAAATTTTTGGAGGAAAGTATCCTCATGGATGGGGCTTGTCTTTGATTATCAATGATATTGAAATTGGTACCATTTGCGCAAATAAAAAATTTTTAATTGATAAAAGTACAAATTCTAAAATTGAGTTTTATAGAGGAGATGATAATAAAATAGAAGGTAAATTTTATAATATAGGATGGTGGCAAAATAGTGAATTATTACCAAATTCAATAGACTTTAAACTTGACTATTAAAGTCTATTATATTCTGAGGTGCTTATGAGCTTCTTTTTTAAAAAATTAATAATTTCTGTCCCACTATTATTTTATAGTTTTCAAACATATGCCTACTTTCAAGTTGATGTTATTAACGCAACAGGTCAAACAATTTCATATTCCCTTTTTACTTCTCAAAATTCTGATTATTCTTTAGGAAACAAATATAACTTAGACAATAAAAAGAAAATGGATATTTGCGATAATGAAGAGATTTTAATTGATAATAAAAAATTTTCTTTTATTGAAAATTTTAAATCTTGTTCTGAAATGAATATTTTAGGAACAATTTTTATAAAAGGATCTGGTTTAACAATAAAAGTAAATGGAAAAGAAATGGGAACTATTTGTGCATTTAAAAAAACCATGCTTGATCCAGCTCTACATGCTCAATTAGAATATTTCAAAGATTCAAAAAACCAAGTATATATTAAATTCTCAAATGTTGGTTGGGGTGAAGATAGTAATATATATCCTACTTTTATCAATTTAAAATTAGATTAATTTATTCTAAATTAACACTTCTTTTTACGATTTTTTCATATTCACCAGAATTTTTTATTTTTAATAAAATTTCATCAAATTTTGCCTTTATTTTTGTATAGTCTTTCTTTTTACTAAATCCTAGAAAACTTGTAATTGTTTCCACTTTTGGTTGTAACTTTACATATTCCTTTCGGTCTATATTTAAATTTTTCATTAAATATTCAACTACCTTTTCACTTCCTACAATTACATCATACCTGTCTGATTGAAGTTTTAATATGCATTTTTCATAATCCCAGCTTTCTTCTGTTACAATATTGTTGTCTTTAATTCCTTTCATAAACGTATCACCATAGTAAGCAGCTCTTACATATCCAATTGTTTTATTTTTTAAGTTTTTATAGTCACCATTAAATATAGCATCATTTGTCTTTTTTTTATAAAAGGACATATTTTGATGAACAAGAGGTTCATTATTATAAGTCATAATTTTATCTCTTTCGGGAGATCTATTTACTGTAAAAATAATATCTGCTTTTCCTGATTCAATTTCGCCATGTGAACGATTCCATGGTTGAATGATAATTTGATATTTTTGATTCATTTTATTAAACACGTATTTTACTAATTCAGCTGAAATTCCTTTTACATCATCCCCTTCTGGATAAATATAAGGAGGATAAAGTCTTGTTACGACAATAAGTTTGTCTTCTATAGCATATGCTGAATTATTAATATTAATAAATAATAGAATAAATAATATATAAATTTTATTAAAAATTGACATAAATACCCTTTAAAAAATGAATTATTCATTGTTTTCTTAAAATTATTTAAAAGTGATATATTTTATTTTTTCACATAAAACAGGGATAAGCAAGTAGCTTAAAAGGGATAGACTGATTTTATTATATAATATTTTATTAAATTTTATAATCTTCTTAAATTTAAGATTAATTTCTTTAATTTATCATATGTTATAAAAGATTTTGGTAAAAATGGTTACAAAGCAATTTTTTACTTCACTTTTATAAATACGTTAATTTATTCCTTTAAAAACTCAATTAGAGCAAAATTTTTCAATATATCGATAAAAATGAATTGACTTATATAGAATATGTAATAACTATATTGACAGTTATTGATCGGCCATATTTGGTTAATGTCAATAAAATTTTCAAATATCTAATTTAATACCATTATCAATCTCTATGATATTGCTATTTAAGTTAATATTTTAATTAGATAATTTAAATTTTAGGAGATTTTATGAGATTTTTATTGAAATCATTTGTGTTAGGTTTATTTAGTACTCACTTGATCGTTTTAGCTTCTGAGTCATCAACAAAATGGACTATAAAAAATAATACTTCTGAAGAATTGGCTCTTTTATGCAAAAACATAACTTATAAAGATATGAATATTGTTATGAAAACGGCAACAATTAAGCCAAATCAGTCTGAAGTTTTTGATTGGGGTGATAATTATTATAATGATGGCTTAGAGCTAAATAGCGGTATTTGGAATTGTACCATTAAAAATAAAACAAAACTTCCTTCTGAATTTGAAAACTTTTCAACAGAATGGGGTGAGTCTCTTTCCTTAGATGTAAATGAAGCTTCTGGCAAACTAAAGTTAATTAAATTAGCGAAATAGTACATAGTAAAAATTTTAAAATATTTGAGCATTTAAAGCCCTTTTAAATATTTATTTTTTATAAATCGAAGTCATTTTTGTCTTCGATTTTTTTTATCATATTTAGTATTCTTCCCATAAATATATTAAATATTATTTTTTCAAAAAAAATTATATTATACTATTTTTTAAAAATAATGAAAAAATTAAAATAAATTGTTAAATATTAAATATAATTAATGTATTGACATATTTAAAAAATGTGATTATTTTTTTTCAAGCGTTTATTTAAAAAAAAATGAGGGAACATATGAAATTTAAATTTATGGGAATGATTGCATTCCTGTCATTAACATTACCAGTTCAAGCTTTAGATAGTAGTGTAAATTTATTTGAGAATAATGATTGGCGTGGAACCTATTGCAGCAGTTATGGCGATGGATTATTTCAGGGAACATATAATTACCGATTTAAGGGAAATGGCAAATTAGAATCTTATATTGAGTATTATACAGATTTATCTTGCAAAACAAGGACAGGTTATAATGATATTCAAACACAAGGTAGCTACAAATTAAAAAATACTTCTTTCCAAAATGACTGGGTTATTTATGATCTCGAGGTAAAATTAAATCACTTAAATTATTTGTTATTTTTCAAAATAAAAGTCAAACAAAATAATATGATTTTATGCTGGGATTCTTCAAGATGTTCAAATTATGTCAAAATATTAAATTAATTTTATAAATAAATGGTTTATTTAAATATATTAAATCAAGAAAGAAAAAAAATTTCTATGAATAAATTAAATATATATAAGAAAAATAGCCAGGTTTTATTTTCCCAAAAAAAATTAGATAAAAAAACTTCAGAAAATCAATTAAAAGGGTTTGCTACTGAATTAAAAGAAAATTGGTTTGGAGTTATAAAAAGTAAAAATATATTACAAGATACATTGTCAGCTATAACAGTTGCATCTGTTGCTTTACCATTAAATATTGCTTTAGCTGTAGCTTGTGGATTGCCAGCAAGTGCAGGACTCCTTGCCGGAGCAATTGGAGGAGGTTTGGCCGCTATTTTTGGCGGATCTTCTTTACAAGTAACAGGACCAGCTGCGGCATTAAATGTAATGGTTCTTGTCATAACAAAAGATTATGGACCCGTAGGAATATGTTTTGCCTGTATAATAATAGGTTTAATTCAGCTTTTATTATCTTTTATTTCAGCAGGTAAGTTTATAAAATATGTACCTGAAGCAGTATTAGCTGGTTTTACTACAGGCGTTGGAATTAAATTATTGGATAACCAAATCCCAGAAATGTTTGGATTTGATTATACTGTTTTGCAGCTTATTAAAATGCTAAATCATCCAACATGGCTAACTGAAGTTTCATGGCTCGCAGTTGTTTGTGGTCTCTTTGTTGCTTTATTAGTTACTTCATGTAAACAATTTAAAAGATTTCCTGCATCTTTTATAGGAATTGTAATTGTTACTGCTCTTTCCATTCATTTAAATTGGAATATTGAAAGAGTAGGATCAGTGCCATCAGTGTTACCTTATCCTAGTTTTCCAATGATTTCTTCTGATAAAATATTAAGCTTATTTATTGCTACTTTACCATTAGCATTTTTAGCATCCATTGAATCATTATTATCTGCACAAGCTGTCGATAAAATTTCAAATGCAAAAAAACCTCACAATTCAAATTTAGAGCTTTTTGGACAAGGATTAGGAAATATAGGAGCTGGTTTTGTTGGTGGGATGCCTGTTTCAGGAGTGATTGTGCGTTCCACAGTCAATGTACAAAGTGGTGCAAAAACAAGATTATCAGCCTTATTACATGCTGTTTTACTTATATTATCAATTCTATATTTTAGTGAAATCATGTCTTCTGTTCCCTTAGCGGCTTTAGCTGGTTTATTGTGTGTTGTAGGATTAAGATTAATTGAAGTAAAAGTTTTTATTCACTTCTTAAAAACAAGTAAATTTGAAACACTTGCATTTTTATCTGCTGGAATTGGAACTGTAACAGGACATTTATTGTCTGGACTTACTATAGGTTGTATTATTTATTTCATTGAAAAATGGATAAATAAAAAAGAAAAAGTACCAGAAATTAAGGTTCCAAACAAAATAAATCGAAGAGCGATTTTACCTAATATTTATAAAGAAAGTAAATTAAAAAGACCAACCCATTTTGAATTAGAAAGCGAAAAAACAAGTTGGCTCAGTCAAATTCGCGATAAAGCTTCTATAGCAGCTTCTTCATTTGTTCATCATAAAGCTTCTATTATTGGAAAAGTTGTTTTAGGTGACCATGTGCATATTGCGGCAGAAAGTTCAATTAGGGCAGATGAAGGCTCTCCTTTTTATATTGGCTCAAATTCTAATATTCAAGATGGTGTTGTTATTCATGCCTTAAAGGAAAAATGGGTTTCTGTCGGTGGCAATGACTGGGCTGTGTACATCGGAGAAAATGTTTCTGTAGCACATCAGGCATTGGTTCATGGCCCCTGTTTTATTGGAAATAAATCATTTATTGGATTTCAAGCAATTGTACATGATTCCGTTATAGGTTCTCATTGTTACATTGGTATTGGAGCTATAGTTGTAGGAGTAGAAATTCCCGATGGACGTTATGTTCCTCATGGAATTGTTGTCGATAGTTTAGATAAAGTTGAAAAACTTCCTTTAGTAACAGATGCTCATTTAAATTTTAATGAAGACGTTGTTGATGTCAATAAAGGTCTTGTTGCTGCCTATAAAACTCATAATGGACAAAATATAAATTCAAAAAAATTCACTTATGGTGGATTAAGAAAATTAATCACGGTCAATGATAAATTTTAAAATGGAGAATACTTATGATTTTACAAATTTTTATTGGTTTTTCTATAGGTCTAATTATTTATTTTATATTTATGATTAAAAATAGCTTTTTTCAAGTGAATGAAGGATCTATTGCGATATTAACTAGTTTTGGAAAAGCATTATTATATAAAAATGCTTCTGAAAATATAAAAATCTATGAACCAGGTTTACATTTAAAATTTCCTTGGCACAAAATTAAGATGATTTCAACAATGGAACAAATGATTGAATTATCTGGTGAAGAAGGTGGTACCATGACTATGGCTTCAGATGGTACTTTACTTAGAATTGATTCAAAATTAAGATTTACACCACTTAAATCAAATATTTATTCGTTTTTATTTTCATTGGAAAAACCATTAGAACATATTAAAGGCTTATTTGTATGCTTATTACATAAAGAAATTGGTTCTTTTGAAAGCAGTAAGCCAAAAACTGAAATCAATACTATAAAATTAAATAATCAAATAAGTTCATACGCTTCAATTAGAAGTGATAGAGGAGTTCTTAACAAACAAATTCTTGATTATTGTAAAAATAAAATAACAGATAATTATGGAATTCAATTTAATGGAGTAGATATCACAGATATTCTTCCTCCTGATGAACTAGCTGACGCCTTAAATGCAGTGATTAATGCTCAAAGTGAAGCGCAAAGATTATTTGCTTTAACAGAAGCAGAGTGCGAACAAAAAATTCTTTCTGCACAAAAAGGAATATCAATTGCCAAAGCTAAAGCAAAAGCAACTGAAGAAGATATTAAGAAAATTACAGAGATTTTAGAAACACTACAGATGAATGGGACTTTAGGTTTATATTTAGAAAGAAGAAGCTGTGAAGTATTTTCAGATTCAAAATTTTCATATATTAAGAGGCCATTATGAATACATATATATTAAATTATTTTTTAGGAATTATTGCTGGAGTTCTTTTAATTCCAACGATTTATTTAATTTTTAAATCTATAGTTATTCAATTGGAAAATGAAAATAATGCTTTAATTTGTAGATTTGGTAAATTAAAAAAAATAATTAAAAAACCTGGATTTCATTTTTGGCTAGATAAAGTAATGCCATGGACACAAGTAATTATTGTTTCTTTAAAAAAAGATTTTAGATGTTTTGAAGAAATACATATTAATGATTGTAGAGGTACCACTTTAATTATAGATATATGGTTTGAGTTTCATATTCATGACCCTATCAAAGCTGTTTTTCAGGTTGAAAATTTAGAAAAATTTTTAGAAAGCATTCTTTCAAGTTCAGCTACATCCGTATTAGGGACATATGAGTTTAATTATATTTTAGCCAATCGCCATGAATTAAATGAAGTATTAAAGACTGATATAGCTAAAGAATTAGAACGCTGGGGTATTCATATTGAACTTATTTTCATTAGCAGATTAAGTCTTTTGCCTGAAGTTTCTAAACAACTTTTTGAAACGGTAGCAGCAAAATTAGAAAAGACAAAAGCAGATATTGAGGAAAAAGGCAGACTTGATGCACAATTATTAGAAGCGGAAACCTCTTCTAAAGTAGCTTCATTAATAGCTGAGGCTAAAGGACAATATAGTTTATGTATTAGCAGAGCATATGAAAATTTATCACATAATCCTGAACTTTTTAATTCATACAAAAAACTTTATGAGCTTTCCTTAGTAAAGCCTCATCGAACTGTTGTTTTTCAAGGATTTGGCACAGATGAATTGACTTCAATAGAAGCTGCAATGACAATGTTACCAGCTATTGATGAGCCATATTTAGGGAATTTAACTAAAACTCCAGAATATGTGAATCAATCTCATAGTCATTCTTGATAATAGTGTTAGTAATATCATTTTGAACTTTATTGAATATCTTTTTAATTTAGGAGATTTTATGAAATTTTCAGTTAAAGTTTTTGCAGTTGGGTTATTTAGTACTAGCATGATAGCATTTGCTTCTGATCTATCAACAAAATGGACAATTAAAAATAATTCAAAAGAATCATTAATTCTAAGTTGTAAAAATATATCTGAAAAAGATTCAAATATAGCAATGGTATCAAGATCAATTAAACCAAGTAAAACTGAGGTTTTTGATTGGGGTGATAATTATTATAATGATGGTTTGTGGTTAAATGCAGGAAACTGGAATTGTACTACAAAAAATACAACAAAGCTTCCAGCAGAATTTGAAAATTTTTCAACAGAATGGGGCGAATCTGTTTCCTTGGTTGTTAATGCAATTGACGGAAAACTTAAGTTAACTAAGGTTGAGAAAAAAGACGCTTCTATAGCTGTGAAAAAAGAAAATAATAAAGAAAATAGTATTGAATAAATCTTAGAATATTCTATGTTTCTTTCTTATTTCTACAAAAATAATTTTAAATTTATGAAATCAAATTTATTAATTTAAAGCAGTCATCTAAAGATTGTTTTGACTCTCTTATTGCTTCTTCCAAAGGCATTGAGGCCAGTTCTTCATTCCAGGGTTCTACTGCTACTGGGCCTCTAAAACCTTTATCATAAAGAGTTGTTAAAAATTCTTTTACTTGATTCACACCTGTTTTTAATGGCAAGGTTCTTTTAAATTCTGGCATCGTAAATTGATTATAACCAATAAGACCATCGTTTAATTCTAAATAAATAATATTTTCTAAATCCAAATGTTTAAGGTCTAGAATCGATGCTCCGCTATGTTGCCAATGATGTATATCCAATTTAAATCCAGCATTTTGATATAAATCAGCAGCGCTAATTAAGCATCTTACTCCATCAATTGTATGAATAAAATCATATTTTGAGTGAACTCTTGTTTCAGTTGGACCAATAAATTCAAACGCAATTTTTATATTATTCTCTATTAAAATATTTTTTGTTAAATTTAATCTTTTTACATATAATTTAAATAAGGAATCAAAATTTAAGTTATTTGAAAATGGTGGTAGATAATTTAAAGCAATTTTACAACCAATTTTGGATGCATCTTCAGCTTGTTTTGAAAATATTTTTAAACTATTCTTAAATTCATCATCGTTTCCTGAAAGTTTGACTGTAAAATGAAATGAAGTTGCAATTAGACCATAATCATTTAAAATATCTTTTATTTCTAAAATTGAATATTTAGGCTTTTCTAAATCTAAATTAATTCCTTTATATTTATATTTATAAGCAAGTTTACAGGACTCTAAAAAATCTTCTTCCTCATGTCCTATTGTGGAACTCATTTTACTGTTATTAGCATCATAATCTTTTGTAATATTAAGTACGGAATACATGTTTTTTCTCTTTTATTTAATAAGTATATTTGATTTAAATGGTTTTGTTTCTTATAATATAATTATCTAACACTTTTTTAACAATATTTAACTCTACTGTAACAAGATAATCACCTTCTGGATTATAGCATTTTCCAATTTTTTCTAATAAAACAAATCGTAATTCTCTTCCTGTTTTTTTATTGTCATTAATCATAGCATCAATTAAGATATCCGATGTAATTTCATGAGGAAAAGGTTCTTTATAGCCTAATTTGTTTTCTATTATATCATAATGTAATTTAACTTCTTCATGTGATAGTAGCCCTATTTCTTTTGATAATTCTGCTGCAATCCTCATTCCAAAAGAAACAGCATCACCATGTAAGATTTTTCCTTTCATGAGCCATTCAATGCCATGGCCAAAAGTATGTCCATATTCTAATATAATTCCATAATGTTTTTCAGAGGGATCTTCTCTTAATATATCAAGTTTTGATTGAATTATTTTTAATGCAAGCTCGTTTGTTTTATATGAATTTTCAGGATTATCGTATGGTAAATTTTCATATAAATATTCAAAAAAGTTTTTATTTGAAATAAATCCATTTTTTATTCCTTCAATAATTCCTGCTCTTCTTGCATTTTTGGGTTCTGTATGAAGATAGTGTGTATCTCCAAATATAAATATGGGAGCATGATAAAGGCCAAAATGATTTTTCCCTTTTTTTCCATTTACAGCTTGTTTATTACTTAGCGTGCTATCTGTTTGACCCGTAAATGTAGTTGGAATTTCAATGAAGCGAACGCCTCTATATATGAGTCCTGCAGTTAAACCAACTAAGTTTCCAACTCCACCTCCTCCAAATGCAATTAATATTGATTTTTTTGAAATATTTTGTTCAATTAATTGTTCGCATAATTCTTCAAGGTTTTTAAAATATTTATTTTGTTCACCAGATTGTAGGATATTTAAATATGTATTTGGAAAAATTTCTTTTATTTTATTATATAAAGATTCCCCATAAATTTTAAATATGGAATTTTCAGTTAAAAAGAATAATTTGTCAAATTCAATATTTTCTAGCTCTTTTATAATAGTATCTTCAATTTTGTACCCAAAATAATAAGGTGTTGGTTTTTCTAATTCGGTTGAAAATTGAATTGTTTTTCCTGGGAATAATTCATTATTTAAATACATATTTAATTCAGACTGTCCAAAATTTTTCATATCAAAATCCACCTTTATGAAAAGTTATTCAATTATTGTAAATGAAATATTAAATTTATTGAGTTTAGAGTTTTATTAACTTGTGTTTGTTTTTCTTAAATTTAATTGTGGTCTTATTAATAAAATATATCCTAATAATGAGATAATCCCACAGATAAACATAGAACCTGCCATTGGCAGTGCAGAGCCATTATGGAAAAAGCTTACAAATAGAGATGAGAAAAAAGCCATACTCCACTGTAAAGAGCCATATAAAGCAGAAGCTGTTCCCGCTTTTTCTCCATAAGGTGATAAAGCAATAGCGATTGAGTTTGGACTAATTAAGTTCAACATTCCTAGAAAAAAGAAAATTGAAATTAGAAATGGGAAAACCAAGTTTGAATAAAATGAAAATGCGAAAATAAATACAGCAGCCAAAAATGAAACTATGACAGAAGTTGAGCAAATTGTTTCGGGCTTCCATTTTTGCAGAAGTTTTTTATTAATTTGAGAAGCAATTAAAATTCCAAGACCATTCATGCCAAAAACAAGTCCATACTGTTGCGGTGTCATTTTAAAAAGTTCTATAAAAACAAATGGGGAACCAGCAATATAAGCAAACATTCCTGCTCGAATAGCAATGTCTGGTATTAGATATCCTATAAAATGCTTATCTTTAAGTAAATCTTGATAAGAATGAAGGACTGATTTTATTTTTATAGACTCATGTTTTTTTGTATTTGTTTCAGGAAGAAATATTGAGACAATAAATATACAAATTAAACATGATAATGCTAAAGTAAGAAATATATATCTCCAGCCTAATAGGGCATTTAAAAAAGCTCCAATAGAAGGCGCAATAATAGGTGCTATTCCTAATACTAGAGCAATATTAGATAAAAATAGTGCAACATGTTTTTTATCAAAAAGATCACGGACGATAGCTCTACTAATTACCATACTTGCAGAGCCACCAAATGCTTGTAAAACTCTAAAAAGTATAAATAAAAATATGTTCTGTGAAAATGCACATCCAATAGAAGCTAAGAAATAAAGTAACATTCCTCCGAGTAATGGTTTTTTTCTTCCAAATCTATCTGACAAAGGACCATAAATAAGTTGTCCTAATGCCATACCTATGAAAAATGTAGAAACAGACAACTCAACAAATGAAATATGAGTATTCATATCTTTTTGAATAGAATTAAATGCAGGTAAATACATATCAATTGTTAAGGGATCAAATGCTGTTAATACTCCTAAAAGAATAACTAGCCATAGAGTTTTACTTTTAGGCATCAAAACAGAATTCTGATTTCCATTTGTTTGGTACATTTTGATTCTTTCTTGTTTAATTTTTCTATTGATAATGTTTCTCAAATTCAATAAAAAAATTCAAGGGGATCTCTAAAAAATTTTTTTGACTCTCAATATTTTATAATAAACAAAAAGACTATATAAATATTATAATATGTAATAATTTTAAAAATAATATTTTAATTTGTCTTATAACTATGAAAATTAGATCCTTGCTTAAATTTAAAGTGCATATTATCAAAAGAATGAAATTTATCAGTTGTTAAATTTTTAAATAATTTAAAATTGATATAAAATATAATCAATAAAAAAATTTTCTTGTTTAATTATAGTTATATTTATTAAATATAAATTAGACAATCTTTAACCTATTCATTATTTAATAAGGATGTTTATAATGAAATTATTTTTCCGTGTCTTTTTACTAACTTTCTATGTAACCTTAATTTTTGTTAAATTAGATGCACAAGCATTAGGATCCTATTTATTTTGTGTCAATCAAAATAATTCTTGGGATTGGAAATGGGCTAATTCTAATAAACTTCAAAATATTTTATGGGCACCTGCTGATAATGAAGGTTTTTGGATTAAAGGATCTGTATGGGTATTAAATACCTCAGAATTTAATGAACATAGTACGCTTTCTGTTAACTTAGAAGGAATGCCTCTTCATTCAAATTCAAATCGTGTAAAAAGACATGCCATAAGTGAAGATAATAAAATCCAAACACCATTTGTGCTCAATTCTGTTTGTCAGACATTAGTTCAGACTTGTGTTAAAGAATTTGGAGAAAATTATACACATGTAGGAGCAGCAGGCCACGCACTTGCAAGGACTGATTGGGGATATATTGTTGCAGATAATCAAGTATGCCCAAATTAGAATATTCCAAAGGGTTTAGTATTACACTCCGAATCCGGTTATTCCCTTCAAGGAATGATTGGACAAATAGCTGTTGATATTGTGGCAGGTGGTCCAGAAGAAAAAATAAATGCTTTGGATAAAATATCTATTTCATCTACAAAGCCTTTCAATAATTCTCATATTTCAATTTCTAGTAACGAACTTCCTAAAAAAATCTCTAACAGTACAAATGAAATCAATAATAATTTAATTCAAACTCAAAATAATAATGTAAATCATAATCTTCATCCACAAACTACAGAAACTCCTGTCATTACAGAAATTGAAAATAGTCAATCGGAATTAGAAAGTAGTAATGAATGGATCACTGTAACAAAAAGAACTGGAATTCCAGATAGAGTTAAAACAAGATATAATGAAATTCAAGATTTTTATCAGAGAAATAAATACTATCCTTCTCCTCGTGTATTTCAAAATAGAGAAGGACTTATAAAAGATACAAATGGAAACATAATCTACGGGGATCTTTTAGAATATGACGTTCCATTTCCAGGGCAAGAAGTTCGTGATAGAAAGAGAATAGTAATACAAAAATATACTAAAAATTGGTGGTATACAAAAGATCATTATAATAGTTTTGTAAAAATGGAAATTGTTCCTTAATATTTTAATTTAGAAAAAGAAGTTATTTATTACCTTTAAATAAAATCGTTTATTTATCACTCATCCTATTCTGAGTACAGGTGTTGCCTTACAAGTAGTATCTGAATAACCAGGTAAAATTGAAATTCCCATATTGTTTTTTAATCCAAACCTGTACCAGCGGGGGCTATTTGTATAACTTGCAGGCTGCGGATAAAAATTATCGGGACAGGCTTCAAGTATTTTTACATAATCTTTTTCATGAATGACAAAAATATTTTCATTCTTACAATTTGCTGTTGAAGGAAAAATATTTAATTCATCTTTGGTATTGAGCCATTCACCTAAAACACGTACGTTAAAAAATCCAAATTTATCTTTTCTAATAGCCCAATGCCAATCAGATCGATTTGCACTGTTAGTACAATAAATGTTTACTTCTTTTTCATATTCTCCTGTTTTTGTGAGGCATTTCATATGTCCATCATATACTTTTTCAATTTTATTTTGATAACCTTCCGCAAAACGATACCATCCATCTCTTATGGATTGAGCTGGTTGAAAATGATAACCAGAAGGGCAAGCATTTTTGGCTAAAGAAACACTTTGTGTATCTAGTACAAAAAACATAATCTGATCGTTTATTTTCATGCTTTTTAAACTATAATTAGGGTCATCGCATCGTCCATAAAGATGGTAACCTGTTACTTCAATATATTTTCCACTTTTATGAGTTGCCCACTTCCAAATAAGAGAATCATTCTTACGAGAACATACGACATAAGATTTTTCTTGTGAATTTGCTGTCAATATAAAAAATGAAGATAACGCAGACATATATTTAATTTTAAGCATTTTTGTTACCTTTTAAAAATAATTATAATTAAGGGTTAATCATTAAAGCAATAATTTTAAGCAATATATCTTCTTATTTGACTCGATAGGTCATCCTTCTTTGATTCTATTTACTATATTTAATTTATATGATGCAAGCGTATTTAAAAAGCCTTCTTAAAAAACAACTGCGCATCCAATCATTGGAAGGTACTCTTCTTCAGTAATTATTTTAGATTGTCCTGTTGTTGTTCCTACTGGAGTAAAACTATTGTAAGTAATATTGCGATAAGTAAATTGCATTCCTAAAGAGAATGTTTTAGATAATGGAGCATAATATCCCGCATCAAGTTGAAAACCTACACCATCTGAGGCTCTAAAATTTGGATGATTATATTGTGACCATGGGAAGAAGTGTAGCAAAATTGCAAAATTATTTGCTGCAAAACCTGCTGATGCTCCTGCTGATACTCTTTGAATCGTTCCAGGAGTGTAGTCTCTTTTCATTGCGGAATAAATTAATCCTAAGTAAAATTTTACTTTAGTGTTAAAAAGATAGCCTAATCTTATATCATAAAGAAAATGAGATCTTTGGTCTTGTGCTGGACTAACATTTGTTTCTTTATAATCATCGTTATAGTTATAGTATCCAATCATAGGGCTAAATACTATGCCAGTTGATGTAAATGCATTTGCTGTACTGTTAAAATTAAATATTATAAATATTAAAATTGTTTTTAGATTCATTCGAATCATTTCATCTCCTTTTTAAATAAATTGCATTCATTTTTCTTTTTCGGCTTTCCGAGGATTAAAATCAGCAGGGATGTCATAAAATTATACAAAAAATGTTTATTGGTAAGTTATTTAGAGGAGTTGTAGCCATTGTTTATGAATCTTAGTTATTGCTCAGACATTTTTGTATTACTTTAGAATTTTTCTTTTTCAAATAATTAATAATTTTGCTTTTATATTCTTATAATTAGATCCTAATTATAGGAATTCAAGAGATTTTTCTGATTGAACCATTTATTCTGAATTTCATAGTAACTGCATTAGTTAAGAAAAATATTCTATTTATTAAATTTTAAATTCAAAAACATTTTTTATAGATATAAACCACCCTATTTTTAATAAAAAATTAAAATATATTTATTGATTTTATATTTTCATTCATTTAAAAAATTGACTGTTTATCAAGATTTTCAACTTTCATGAATCATCTATCATAAGGTAAATTATTTTGAAAATATTACTTTTAAAATTGGGCATTCTAACTCTGATCCTATATTCCTTTGATAAATCATACTCAAATGAGAATTTTATTTTAAGAGAAGATTATAAGAAAAATTTCTCTGAAGATATTACTTCCTTTCAAAATGAAATAAATAAAATTTTAAAAGAAAATAAAATTCCAGGAGCCGCTGTTGCTTTAGTAGATAAAAATGGAACAATTTGGGCACAGGGATTTGGGTTTACTTCTCAACATTCAAGAAAAAAAGTAAACATACAAACCCTATTTAGCAACCAGTCTCAATCTAAAATATTTACAACTTTGGCTGTTTTAAGTTTAGTTCAAGAAGAAAAGTTGTCGCTAAATCTTCCTATCATAAGCTATTTACCAGATATGAAAATTTCAGATCCCAATGGAGGAGAGCCTTTAAAAATAATTACTTTAAAACATTTATTAAGCCACACCTCCGGTTTTGCACATGATGCTCCTGTTGGAAACAATAATAATAGCAATTTTTCTTTTAGCGAACATATGGAAAGTATTTTAAAGGGAACATGGCTTCAGTTTAAACCAGAAAGTTCTGTAAGTTATTCTAACGTAGGTATCGATTTAGCAGGATATATTTTACAGTTAAAAAGTAAAATGAATTTTGATGATGCTGTAAAACAAAAACTCTTTATTCCATTAGAAATGACAAATTCAACATTTAGTGTTAAACAATATTTGCAAAACAAAAATCATGCTGAAGGACTTATTGATGGAATAAAAGAACCAATCATAAATTATTCTTTTATTCCATCGGGAGGAATGTATTCAAGTGTTCATGACATGGCGCATTTTTTACAATTTGTACTGAATAAAGGGGTTTTTAAAAATAAAAAGATATTAAATGAAAACATATTAAATGAAATGGAAACAATTCCATTTCCTATTCAAAATCAAAAAGAAGGTTATGCTCTTGGATTATGGAGAGGTATTCGGAATCATGATCTCTATTTTTCTCATACTGGAAGAGGATTTGGCTTTGTTAATAATTTAGAATGGTATCCTGAAAGTAATATAGGAATTATTGTTTTTACTAATAAATATGATCAAAAAAATATTGATTTTGAAATTTCACATAAAATAATAGATAAAATTTTAGAGAAAAGAAAAAATAATGAATTTCAAGAGATCCAAAAAATGGTTTATGGTGATTATATTTCTTCTATGTCAAATTTAAAAATTCAAAAATCGGTAGAAAAAAATTCAATTCATTTAATTGGGGATATAAACTATGGTTCTTTTGGAAATAGTATTAAAAAAGTAGATTTAATTTTAAATTATATAGGTAAAAATAAATTTTATTCTAATGAACTAAGAGATTATTTTATATTTGAAGCAAAAGGTCCTACAGGTGTTCCTTCGTTACAAAGAGAAACTGATGGTTTTATTTGGTTTTTAAATTCGTCTATAAAAACATGCAATTCAAAGGACTCTATAAATTCAAATTCTTATGAAGGCGTTTATGTTTTAAAAGGTTATGGTCAAAATAGAAATTATCGATTTTATATTAAAGAAGGATGCCCTTTTTTTGAAGATTATTCATTAAGAAAAATAAATTTAAATACATTTATCTCACCAAATGGAAAAATAGTAGAAATTCAAGATAAAAAATTATATTTTGCAAATTTAATGATGGAGAAAGAAGACTAAATTTTTAAATAATGGAATTATTCAACATTCATGTTTTTTCAATAAGCAATAAAATCTTAATTTTGAATAATATTAAAAATAAATTGCTTCTTCTAATGAATTAAATTACAAAATAAATGAAATTTTAAGGAGGATAATTAAATGTTTAAAAAATTATTTTTTATTATTGGCAGTATATTTATTGCGACTAATACACATGCAGATATAGCTTATATATATTGTGCAACTCCAAATATGAATTGGAATTGGTTAAAAGAGATGGGAGATTATGTTTTTGTAAGTGGTGAGTGGAAAAGTGGGCAAATAGGATCTTATCGATTTAATTATTTTAAAATTACAGATAATACAAATATTAGCAACTTACAAAAAAAATGTGTGAAACAATTTGGTGAGTCTTATATCTTTGCACAACCAGCAGATGATACATCGACAGATTGGAATTTGTTTGGATCCGATGAGATAAATTTATCTTCAGGTGTCATAAGGTATTGTTCGACAAGTACTTCCCAATCCTTGATTTTTTCAAGAGCATACTGTTTTTATAGTCTTTATAGATAAATTATTTATATAAATATATTAATTATTTTGAAAAATTGTCATAAAAATAAAAATTCATTACAGTTCTGATTTTATATTATACTTTTCTTTTAAAAATTATATTTTTATGCTGAATATGTTTATGATGATGAAATCATTATCGTGGTCTCTTATAAAAAGATAGATTTATTTTTTAACTTTTTATTATTAAAATTCAAGAAAGAAAAAGACAAAAATGATTAAGTCAAATATTAAAACAAATTATATTGAAAATAAAAATAAGAGCATTTTTTATTCCAATCCTTATGGAAGTAATCGCAATGAAATTATAAAAAAATTAGGATATGATCCTAATAATAAAAATGATATAATTACTATATACTTGAACTCAATTGTATATGTTCAAATGTTAAATGAAAAATTAAAGACATTAGATAATAACCCTAAGCAAAAGCGTAAAATAAGAAGTCAAATTATTGATCTAGATGATAAAATATCAAAAGGCGTCGATCAAATTCCAAATGAAAAAGCTGGATATTTATTTCTTGCTCTTATAAGACCAAGTGAATATATTAATTCTATTCAATACGAAAATGATGCTTTTGATATAGAATCAAATTCTTTTGATCCTGGGGCAGCAAGCGCTGTTTTACAAAAAAAAGGTACTGTTATTCCTGCTCAACAAATACAAGAAGGTTATAATTATATTGTTCCTTTTTCTAATGTACACAACTTAATAAAAAGTTCTCCAATAGATAATTTAATAGTTTATAGTATTCTTAAAGACAAAATATTATTAAATAAACTTAGTAAAGATCAAATTGAAAAAACTTTTATATCTTCTGCTTTTTCAGAATCACCTTTTGATGAAAGAGTAGATTATTCTGTTATTATGCTAAAAACTGAAAATGAAAAATTACCAACTGAAATACCTCTAGCTAAAGTATTGCATAAAAGAAATTTATTTGAAACCCTTAAAAATTTATTAATTGCTGAATCAAATAAAAGAAATTTAAATTTATTAAATTCAATTAATATTAAAAAAATATTGGATGAAAATCTATTTGATAATTTATCATCTAAAGAAATACAAGAAATATTTGATATTTCATTTGGACTAAATTCAAACTATCAATTATCTAGTCACAATTTAGTAAGAAATATTCATGAAGAACAAAAAATAGATAAAGAAACAGCATTTAAAATATACATAATACATCATGCAAAACTTAGGGATGAACAGATTAAAGCTGCATTTATAAAATCGGCTCAGGTTACAAGAAGTAAAAAATTATTTTTTCCTGAATTTTGTAGAGAGATAATAATAAAATCTGAAAATTTAATGATTAAAAACCTTTCAATTATTCAACAAGCTTTAGTTCAGTCCAGTCAAATCAATTCAAATGGATTTCTTGCAGACAAAAATTTATTAAATGATCTTATTTTTATAGCAAATAAATATAATCTTTCTTTTAATTATCAGACAATTGAAAATATATATATAAATATCACAAAAAAAATAAGTCTAAATCGCGCAGAACTTTTGACTACATCTCAAAATATATTCTTACTCCTTAGTAGGTTGGACTCTCAAAGAAGCAATCATTTAGAGGTATATTTTTAAAAATATATTTTTTTATGAATAATTATTAATCTTAAAACTCTTCAATGTAATGGTAGAATTGTCTATATACTCTATCATTGCCAAATTCATCTTTCTCGAAATTTACAAAACCTATATTATAAAATTTGTAATCCATTCCATTAATTCTGTAATTTAGGAGTAAAGGTTTTCCAGTTGTAATTTCATATTGATAAACGGAATCATGCGGTGCTTTATTATAAAGAAAATCAATTTGTGTTGTATTATCTGTTTTAATTTGAGTAACCATACCACTATTAAAATATTTTGAATACTTTAGATACTTACTACTTTCAAAATAAAAAGTAGGTTTATTCTTTACTATATTAATTCCATATTCTTTCTCTGATGTGGCAATACCTTGTATTTCTTGCGCTGCATTTAAAAGAAGAAACTCATAGTTGTCTTGTTTATTTAATGAACTTTTCACGTTTACTTGAAGATAATGGTATTTAGCTTGTCTGCATTTATTTAAGTGTTCATTAGCAAATTTTATTATCCCTTTTTTTGGATCTGGTGAGCGAGTCATATAAAATAATTTATAATTTATGAATTCATTGCGGTTTATTGGATATATTTTATCTTGTATTTCATATGATAGAGAGTCGCTTGAATAAGAAGCAATAACTTTAAATTCAAATCCAGTTTCTTTTTCGAGACAAATTCAACTTGTTCTAAATAATTAAGTTCTCCTTTCTGTGCATGAGCTTGTAATGATAAAAATGTAAAATAAATACCAAAAGTTAAATAATTATATTTATACATAATTTGATTCCCTTTAATTATATTTTTAATAAATAATTATAAATTCAAAACATCTTAATTAACATAAAACACTTTTATATAATACGTAAATATTTCAATAAAGCAAATATCTATTTTAGTTATATTAAATAGATATTTTATTGATTTTTATAATTAATTTAAATGCAAAGTATTTTAAGAAATCAAAGATTCAATTTTGCTTTCGTGCCATCCTAGTAAGTCCATTTTACAAATAAAATGGATAGTAGTAAGTTTTAATTGAAATTGATTTTTGATTTAGATAATTTCAAGGCAAGAAATTTTTTAGATTTAGTTATCAAAGATTCTGATAAATCGGAAGTTCCTTTAGGCAATTAAAAGTATTCAAATTATTATTGAGGTTAAAATATAGGAATGTTTAAAAAATTAATTTATATCTTTTTAAGCGGATTTATTATTAACAGTACTTATGGAGCTACCACATATGTTTTTTGTGCCAATCGAAATAAGCAGTGGCGTTGGTTAAATAGTGATTCTGAATATGTATCTGTAAGTGGTGAGTGGAAAATTATGGCCTTAAAAGGTTTTGTATATCAATACTTTGAATTAGATAATGTTGCTTCAGCCGAAATATTACAGGAAAAATGTAAAGATCGATTTGGAGATTCTTATATTTATGCTCAACCAGCAAATAGTTTTGCAGATCAATGGTATGTTTTTGGTGTAAAGGGAGGTATTTTATATTCTGGATTTTTTAAATATTGTTTGAATCATTATTCCTGCTATTTTCGTGAAAATAGATCAAATTTGATATTGGACTCTTATAATTTTGGCAAGTTGAATTAGAAATCTTTTATTTATTTTAAAAATTTAAATAGATGAGTAAAATATTAGATACTTAATTTATATAAACAGAAAGTTTTTTATTCATTTTAATTATTTTTAGGGATTGGTTTTTCAAAGTGTTGATAATCCTTTAAAGATACCCAAGAGCCTCCCCACTTCCAGCCCTTTTTGATAAATGAATTATAAGTAAAATCATTTAATTTTATTATTCCAGGTGAAGTCAAAGTACGATCAGTATATGGTCTTCCATTTTCAGGTAAAACTAAATTTCCTTTTATATAGGGATTTATTTTGGGGTTAATGTCTATCGCTCTTCCATAACTATGAACAGAAAAAATACCTGGCTTTCCTGTAACAGAACGGCAATTAAAGGCAGAAGTATTGTTTTCTGTCATAGACAAATCATCATCACCTTTAAAATCATCTATTAACTGCATTTTTTCGATTAAGAATTTTTTTTCAAATAGTTCTTCAAATATGTTAACAACTTCAGTGGCTACATCTTTGTGAACAATTAAATGTCCTGTATGAATATTATTATCAAAACCATAAAAAGATAGGCTTAAATATTTTAAATCGTTTAACGGAACAGGACATTCTGGTTTCCAAGTGTATTTTTGCATTATTTTTTGAATATCTTCAGGAATGTCATTAATTTTTGATTCAAAATTAAGGGTAGGTCGTACTTGTGAATAAGCACTATTGTAAAAATTAGCTAAGAATGAACCAAACAATATAAAATTTAAAAATTTCACAGTTTTTATTCCTTTAATTAGATGTTATAAAAATTAAAATGAATCATTTTTATATGATTTGTCCTATTTTTTCTTTACGCAATAAATCAAAAAGATTCAGCAAAATCTTATTAGCATTATAATTTGCTTATGAAAAGTATTTTCTAAATGTAAAATTTAATTAAATTATTTATATCTTTTTTCCTCATGTAATTAAATATTTAATTCATTATAAATATATTTATTTTATTGATTTAAGAATATTTTTAAGTTATTCTTCCTTTGTTATAAGGATTTTTATTAATAATTATCAATATTAGGAAATATATAAATTTGAAAACACAAAATAAAATAAAATTCTTAAAAGCAAAATTATTAAGCGTTGTTACGGTTTTTTCATCACTCACTTTTTATGAGGCAATGGCAGCTCCGCCAGTTCATTATCTTTATACATCTTCTTCTGATCTTGAAAAATTAAATTCTATACTTAATCGAGAGGATATCGAAGGTGTTCAAATTGTTTATTCGTGGAAACAACTTGAAAAATCAAAAGGAGTTTATGATTTCTCGGAAATAGAAAGTGACCTTGCAAAACTTCAAAAAAAGAACAAAAAATTATTTATTCAAATTCAAGATAGATTTTTTGAACCAAATCAAAAAAATATACCCCTATATTTGCAAGAAGAACCTGAGTATAAAGGTGGTCTTATTGCTCAAACTGATAATCCAGGGGAAGGGAAAGCGCCTGCTCAGGGATGGGTTGCTATGCAATGGAATGTTTCTTTACAAAAAAGATATCAGAATCTTATACAAGAATTGGCTAAAAAATTTGATGGGAGAGTTGCTGGTATAAATCTTCCTGAAACTTCAATTGATATCAATAAGAAAAATGCTGAAAAAAAAGGATTTTCATGTGATAAATATTTTTCTTCTACAGTAAATAATATGATTTTTGCAAAAAAAGCTTTCAAAAAATCATTTGTTGTTCAATATATTAACTTTTGGCCATGCGAATGGAACAATGATCATAAATATATGTCGAGATTATTTGCAATTGCTCAAAAAGAAAGAATCGGTCTTGGTGGGCCCGATATTGTTCCTTATAAAAAAGCACAAATGAAAAACTCATATCCATTTTTTAATAAATATAAAGGTAAGCTTCCATTAGTCGCTATGGCTGTCCAAGAACCCACTTTGACTTATATAAATCCAAATACGAAAAAGCCATTTGCAAAAGAAGAGTTTATTAAATTTGCAGAAGAGTATTTGGGAACAAATATAATATTTTGGGCAACAGAAACACCATGGCTTTCAAAATAGAGAATAAAAATATTTTCTATAGAAACTTTAATTTGCGTCATATAATAAAATTTTGCTAAAAACTATAATCTATTTTTGAAAGATAAATTATTATGATAAAACATTTTGTCCTTCTAGAAATTGCAGACCATATAAAACCAAACGAAATTGAAAAGATGGTAAATAAACTTATTGAATTAAAAAATACCAGTATTCCAGAAATTAAAAAAATATCCTATGGTAAAAGCTGTAGCATAGAAGGACTGGAACGTGGATTTAATTATGCTTTTGTAATGGAATTTGAAAATGTCTCTGAAAGAGATATATATATTAATCATGAAGATCATAAAAAAGTATCGGCAGAGTATATCCTACCTATATTAAAAAATGGAATAGAATCGGTTATTGTATTTGATTTTTAAAGAATTTTTTATACAAAATTAAAAAAATAAGATTAGCAAATGTAGCCCTCCTTCAAAACAAAAATTTTTTTGCAATCCAATTTAAAAATTTAAAAACCAGATTGACAATTAAAAATAGTAACACTATCGTTATGAAATATAAAACATATTAAATAAAATGGAATTTTATGATCAGCATAAGAAACAAGGTATATATTCCTTTAAAAAATTGTATTAATTCGATAGAATTTTTAACATTTAACAATTTACCAGATAAAAAAGAGCATATTGCTTTATGCTTTGGTAATTGGAGACAAATTGAAATTCCTTTAGTTAGAATTCATTCTGAATGTTTAACTGGGGATTTATTTTATTCTTTATTATGCGATTGCGGAGAACAACTTCATGAGAGTATTAATTTACTTGATAAAAATGGTGGTATTTTGCTCTACATGCGTCAAGAAGGCAGAGGAATTGGGCTCTATAATAAGTTAGACGCCTATCATTTACAAAAAGAACAAGGATACGATACTTATAAGGCTAATGCTCATTTAGGTTTCCCTGAAGAAAACAGAAATTTCAAAATCGCTGCAGATATTTTAAAACAAATAAACGTAACAAATATAAAACTAATTACAAATAATCCTGAAAAAGTAAAACAATTAAAAGATAATGATATTGAAATTAAAGAAACAATTCAAACCCAAACTTATGTAAATCAACACAATATAAAATACTTAACAGCAAAAAAAAATATAACTAAACATCGTTTAAATTTGGATTAATTGTTTGCAGAATTAAAAAAAATTAATTACTTAATTTTGTAAACCAAAAACTACATAATTGTAAAATGAGAAAGGAGGAAATCATGAAAAGAGTAAAAAGAAAGAATACTCGTATTTCAGGTAAAGATATACCAGGATAAATTTTGGTATGATGGCTAGTTATTTTAAAAATAGCTAGCTTCATTTAAAAGAGTTAAACAAGCATTTTTTTTTGCAAAAGAACCGTCGAATTCATCTGATATGAGTAGTCGGTTTTGGATGAATTACTCACACAAGGTTGACATTTAAAAATAACCACACTATCGTTATGGAATATAAAACATATTAAATAAAATGGAATTTTATGATCAGCATAAGAAAAAAGGTAAATATTCCTTTAAAAAATTGTATTAAATCGATAGAATTTTTAACATTTAACAATTTACCAGATAAAAAAGAGCATATTGCTTTATGCTTTGGTAATTGGAGACAAATTGAAATTCCTTTGGTTAGAATTCATTCTGAATGCTTAACTGGAGATTTATTTTATTCTTTATTATGCGATTGTGGAGAACAACTTAATGAGACTATCCATTTACTTGATAAAAATGGTGGTATTTTGCTCTATTTGCGTCAAGAAGGAAGAGGAATTGGGCTCTATAATAAGCTAGACGCCTATCATTTACAAAAAGAACAAGGGTACGATACCTACAAGGCAAATGCTCATTTAGGTTTCCCTGAAGAAAATAGAGATTTCAAAATCGCTGCAGATATTTTAAAACAAATAAACGTAAAAAATATAAAACTTATTACTAACAATCCTGAAAAAATAAAACAATTAAAAAACAATGAAATTGAAATTAAAGAAACAATTCAAACCCAAACTTATGTAAATCCGCTCAATGTAAAATACTTAACAGCAAAAAAGAATATAACTAAACATCGTTTAAATTTGGATTAATTGTTTACAGAATTAAAAAAAAGTAAGTACTTAATTTTGTGAACCAGAAACTACATAATTGTAACATGAGAAAGGAGGAAATTATGAAAAGAGTAAAAAGAAAGAATACTCGTATTTCTGGTAAAAGTGGACCTCAATAACAATACGTTATAATGGCTAGCTATTTAAAAAATAGCTAGCTTCATTTAAAAGGGCAAAACATGCATAAAAAAATAAATGAAAGAATTAAGTGTATAACTTATAGCGATAAGTTTGATTGTTTATTTGCAGGTGGAGTTACAGGCGGTATTTATAAGATTTCTAAAGAACTTGATGTCTTAGACTATTCTGAAAGCCAATTTTATAATTCACCAATTATAAATTTATTATGCTATAAAAATGATATATTTGCAAGAAATATAAATGGAGATCTTTTAAAATATGACATTGCAAGTTTAAAATTAATTTCATATTTAAATTCATCTGAGATATGTAGTGACTTAGAAGAAGGGATAGAAGAAAATGTAAAATCCTCTTCTCATGGAATAGAAGTATTTAATAATAAAATTTATTTAGTTTCAGGTACGGGCAATTTTATTACTATTGATCCTACATCAATGAATGTAGAAAGTATAAATAATTATGTTGAAAATTCTTATGTTGAATGTATAAATACAAAAGGAAACTTACATTATCTTTCAGACTTCAGCGGGAATATTTGGCAAGGAAACCTAGAACAAAAGAATTTTCAACATTTTTTAAAATTAGATACAGGCACAGTTCATTGTACAATTTATGATAAAAAATATAATCGCTACTGGGCGACTACGGATGATTCTTTTAAGATAAAGATATTTAATGACAATAAAGAAATTTTAGAAACTAACGCATTTACCAACGATGACATTGAATGGATTGATTTCTCACAAGATTTTAATAAATCTTACGTAGCATGTTTTGATCACTATTTATATTGTTTTAATAATGAAATAATTCCAGAGTTTATTAATAAATTCGGCCCATTTAAATTCCAGCTTAACTTTGTAAAAGTCATAGATGACAAAATATATGTTGTGTTAGAGTCTGGCGAAATTTACAGACTAGATGAACAAGGTTACATACTAAATAAACTAAATTTTGAAGGCGACTGTATTTGGGACACCTTTTTAGAAGAAAATAAAAAACTATACTGTGGTCATGAAAGCGGCGATCTTGCTATTTATAATATTCATGAATCTGAATTTAATTCTATCCATCTTTCATTGGAAAATAAAATTAATTTAAAGAGTGGAAGAGTAAGAAGAGTTTCTACAGATAAATATCAATATTATGGAATTACAACAGAAGGATATTTAATAGCTCTTCAGAAGGAAACAAATGAAATCGTTTGGAAATCCAAACTAGAGGGAATTTGTCGAGACGTATCTATTAATACAGAGAATGGAAGTATATACGTAGCTACTGAAGCAAATTTTATTTATGAAATATCTTCACAATCAGGAGAAATTATTCATCAAAGAAAATTTGATCATCCTGTTTGGGCGCTTGCATATCATCCTGCTGGTTATTTAATAGCAGGAACAAGAAGAAATTATCTTTATTTATTTAAAGATTTAAAGAATGATTATTTAGATTGTCTTGAACATTTTGGCAATCAAAAAGGCCTAAAAGTTCTTCACAATAATAATATTCTGCTAAATGGCAATGGATATATTAAAGAATTTGAAATCAATCAAGATCGTCTCAAAGAAGTAAGAAAATGGAAAGAAGGATTAAATACGACTTGTGAAGACGTTATTCTTGATGAAGAAAATGATCGTCTTAATATAGTTACATATAATATGGATATTAAGAATTATAGTCATCAATTCTGTGATCATGAAACCTTAGACAACTTACTAATCGATTTTCCAAAATCATTACAAATATTTAAAGGGAAGCAATCATCCTATTTAATTGTTGCTGGGCGTGGAAATTATGTTACTTTTTTTAGAATATTTAGTAATAATGAGCTAGTCAAAATTAATGAATTTTATTTATAATATTGGATATATTCATGTGGAAAGTTAACGATCAGTTAGAAAAAAAAATTCTAAACTTATATCAGAGTGATTTTAAATCAATTCTTTATAGAATAGAAAAAAATAAAAGCTTATTTAGTTATAATTTGCTAAAATTTATATGGAATTATAGCTATGCTATTTATTCATTAAATACAAAATCAATTTGGTCTGAAGTATTAGAAAAAGTTGATGACTTGCTGAATGATCACCAAGATATGAATACTTTTACAGATGAAATAGAGAATGATGCAAATCCAACGTGGAATCATTGCTATGATTTATTGGTAAGTAAAAAGTTTAAGAATCAGACATTATTTAATGCTATGAATTCAAAAAGTTTAAAATTAAAAAAGCTAGTAATTAATGAGGCTAAAAAAGTATTTAGGTATGACAAAAAAATAATTTTCAATGAATTAAAAGATAATATTATTTTTAAAGATATTGAAATTGATTTTATTTATAATAATTTAAACAAAATAATTCCTAAAAAATTGTTAAAAAACCCACCAAATATTAATAAAAATATATATATTTATATAAATATTTATGAAAATATATTAAAGAAAATGTATGAAGAATGGCATTTAATATATTTGCAATTAAAAGAAAAAAACTTTATGGACATAAACACTGACAGCTCTGAATTTAGACTACAAGCTGCCTATGCCATTCCTATGGGTAAAAATCATACTCCTCTATGTTTCATTCATTCTGTTAAAAATTTTAATTCATTAAGAGGTTGTATTCATGAAATATCTCATTGTATACATTTTTATTCTTATAAAGACAAAAACAATGCAATAGAGATTCCAAATTATACCAGTGTAGAAGTTTTTCCCATGTTTATGGAACTTGTTTTTATTTTTCATTTAGATAAAGAATATTTTTTCACTTTTATTCATAAACAATTAAAGGTCTATTTGAAGTTTTTTCTTTTTAAAAATAAGGTAAAAAAATGTAATTCTCTAAAACAGGCAAATAAATTATGGAGGAAATTAAATAACAAAAAATCATTTTGGTATTTAGAAAAAACTATTTTTTTAGAAGATAACTTATTCAATTCTTATTTAATAGGAGCATTTTGGTCTTCTATTTGTGCTATTGAGTACTTGATAAATGGAAATAAAGATATTATAATAAAAATTAATTCAATATTAAAAGAAGATCCAAGGGAACAAAAAAATTTGTGGTTTAAAAACTTTAAAAATTTAGTAGAAAAAAATGAATAATTATACAGAAAAGCTCAAAGAAATATTTACAAATAGGTACAATAGTCAGCATACTCCATGGACTCATGATGAGTCATTAGACTATACAACTGTATTTGCCTTTAATAAATTGACAAATAATTTAAAAAATAAAAATATTAACATTCTAGATATTGGTTGTGGTAATGGAAGACATGCTAAATATTTTAATAATTTAAATTACACAGGAATAGACTTAGTATATAATGATAACTGGAGTATACTTAGTAAAAATAAAAAAATTAATTTTATAATGACATCTTTTTTAGAGTTCAATGCTAAAGATAATTATAAATATGATCTTATTTTAGATAATGGTTGCTTACATCACCAGTCACCATTGTATTTTAATAATTATCTAAAAAAAGTTAGAAATTTAATGAATGACAAACATTCTATTTATAGTCTTGTTGTTTGGAATGAGCAATTTTGTGAATATAATATTGATCATGAAGGTAGATATCATCATTTTTTTTCATCTCAAGAAATATCATCTTTATTATTCGAAAATTTTCTAAAAGTAATTGATATAAAAAATATAAAAGCAAAAAATGATATTATGCAATTACACATAATGAGTCAGATAATGGAGTAAACATTTTTAATTAAAGTCAGGAAGAAAAGATGAACCTTCATACAAGTCCTATTAGCGGAGTTGATTGTTTTAAAGATAAATATATAGCTACAGCAGGTTACGATAATAAAGTAATTCTTTGGGACTCAAAAAATAAAAAAGCGATCGCAAGTGGGGAGCATAATCACTTAGCAAATGCGTGTAAATTTAGTGAATGCGGAAATTTTCTTGTTTCTGCAAGCAGTGATTATAGTGCTATGGTATGGAAAATTCCTTCCATGGAAAAAATAGCAACTCTATTAGGGCATACAGATGATATAGAAATGGCGGCAATTAATAACAGTAATACATGCATTGCGACAGCATCTCGTGACCACAGCATAAATTTATATGATATGGATGGGAATTATCTCTCTAAACTCAGCGGTCACAATGCGGATGTTATTTCTATATCTTGGTTAAATGATGAATCCTTGATTTCTAGTAGTGATGATGGAACAGTAAGGGTATGGAATATAAGCAACGGTAGCCACTCTATTTATAATTTTGAATCTATTGAAACTGACACCATTGCTCTAGTGAATGAGAATTTGTTTTTTGCTGGAAATGATAATGGGGACATAATAACAATAAATAATAATATTACTTATACAAGAGCACATCAGTCAGGAATAAAAAGATTGTATTATAATAAAGATGGAAATATATTAATTAGTACTAGTTATGATCGCAAATTAAAGGTTTGGAAACTAAATGAAGAAAATATATTAGAGCTATATAGAGAATCTGAATTTCCTTCCATTATTTGGCCAAGAAGTATTTCCATGTCCAATAAAAATGTAATTGTTTTTTCAACTTTTGGTTCCTCATATGCAACTTTTAAAATTGAAACAAATGAATGGAATACTTCAAACATTGTGAAAACATTTGGAATTAATTCTGTAATAGAGAGTAATAATCAATTATTTCATATTGGTGATGCTGGTGAATTTTACCAGGATGGTCAATTTATAAAGTCTATGCATAGTTTGTGTAATTTTATTGTAAAAACAGAATTTTTTATTCTTACAGGTGGGCAATTAGGAGAAGTTTACAATGCAATTAGTGGTGATATCATTTATAAACATCACTCACCATTAAACTGTGCTACCTTTATTAAAGGCAATGAATATAATTTAATTGCAGTTGGAGCTTATACTGGTGAAGCTATTTTATTGAAAGAAAAAGACAATCATATTTCAATTTTAGAAATTTTAAAAATTCATAGCAATGCAATAAAAGGAATATGTAATAATGGAAATTACCTTTTCTCTGCTTCAGCAAATAAAGAAATAGCCTTATCTGATTACACACAATTTAAAACGATTCAAAAAATATCAAATGCGCATGATAAAATTATAAATGCATGTATCCATTTAAAAGATAATTTATTTATTACGATTGGAAGAGACTTAAAATATAAAATATGGGATGGTATTAATCTTCTTTCTAGTCATTTAACACAGCAAAAAAATTCACTTAAGTGTATTGCAAAAAGTTCAAATAATGAGACTATTGCAATAGGGAGTTATTCTGGAGAAATTCAAATTTATAATATAATTAATAATGAATTAATTAGGAAATATAATCCTACTAAATATGGAATTTCTTCCCTGACTTTTAGAGACTCATCAAATACTTTTATAGCAAGTTCGTATGATGGAAATTTATATGAAATTAAACAATAATGAATTATCAAAAATTAATTTAAATTCTGCTAGAAAAAATATGGATATTGAAAATATATTTGTCAGTGATAAATATTTAGAATGCTATGAAAACTATAAAGAATTTTTTCCAAATAAAATTCAAATATTTTTAGAATATTCAGAGAATATAGAAATTTCTTTAAATGAAAGAATAAAATTTGCTTCCATTTTATCTTTGCTTGGAGATCCAAGAATTCAAACAATGAATCCAAAAATGGAAAAAATACCAAGTGCAACAATCAACATTGGATTAAATTATGAGAGTTTAAATGATGTATATGAAAATTATAAATATTTGGGAGTTGAAAAAGAATGGATTGAAAAGGAGTGTCCTAAACATAGTATTGAAATAGATACATTTTTTGCCGGGAAATACTTAGTAACAAACTTTGAGTATCTTTGTTTTTTAAAAGAAAATCCATTAGCTGAATTACCCACATCATGGGATTTAGGATTATATCCTATACATAAAAGCAACCATCCTGTGTATACAATTTCATTAAATAGCGCATATGAATATATAAAATGGCTTAACACAAAAACAAATGAAAAGTATAGACTTCTATCGGAATATGAATGGGAATATTTAGCGTCAAATGGAAAAATGTTTGAATTTCCATGGGGTAATCAATTTAATAAAAATTACTGTAACACTTTAGAAGCTAAATATTATTCTACCACACCTGTAGGTGTTTTTACCGAAGGAAATAATGAATTTGGAATATGTGATTTAGCTGGTAATGTTGAGGAATATGTCTCTAATTCTTATTTTGTCTATCCAAATGGAAAACTAATTCTTGATGATCTCTATAAAATAACAAATTCGCCTTACCCAATGACACGAGGTGGAAGTTTTACGAGGAGTTGTGATTTAGCCCGCAGTAAAAGAAGACACGGCTATTTTCCAGGTGAAATATATGTCATTGGGTTTCGTTTAGCTAAAGATGGAGTTTAAATTGATTAGGATAAAAGATTTACATTTTTCATATTTTGAAAAGAGAGGTCTTTTTTCAAAACCGACTCGGAAAAATATTCTAAATAATTTTTCTTTAGAAATTCCTGAATCTTGTTTATTTGGCCTCATTGGAGAAAATGGAAGCGGAAAAACAACATTAACAAAAATATTAATGGGCGTTTTCAAACCTGAACAAGGAAGTGTTACTATAGATTACTTCGGCGATCCATATAATGGTAAAAATAATTGGAAAGAATCTATCGGAATTATATCAGGAGCCACCTCTAAAATTTTTAACTCAATGTTCTTATTTGAGCAAGTAAAATATTTTGAAATACTTTATGCAAAATTTTGTATTGATTCTTTTAATAATTATATAGATTTTTTCAATATTAGGCACATCCTAAATAAGAGAGCTGCCAGTATTTCTTTTGGTGAAAGAATAAAATATGAAATTGCATTAACATTATCCTATTTTCCAAAAATTTTAATACTAGATGAACCTACAGTTGGCTTAGATACAATCGCAATTCAGCAGGTTCGAGAAATATTAACTAATTATGTTCAGCAGTATAAGGCTTGTGGGATATTAACTTCTCATAATTTAAAAGATATAAATGAAATGACTAATTTTTTTGGTTATTTAAAAAACGGAAACATTATAAATTTCTTCAATAAAAATGAAATGAGTCTGTCAGAAATTGAGAAAAAATATGTTGAATTATATTCATGATGTAAAAAAATATTTAAAAATATATAATCAATCACCCAAATTTAATTTTGGCCTTTTTATACTTATTTATATGATTGTTTATATTATTCTTACAGATTGTTTAATTTGGTATTCTTCAAATCATCTTGCAGGTATAAGCTGGAAAAAGTTAATTGTTTATTCAATATTTTCTTATCCAATTTGGATGCAAATAGGTATTAAAGGGTTATCAGTAGAGCAAGGCGATTTAATTACAAGCGGAAGATGGTTTGTTATAAATACTCTACCTATAAATACTACAGTATTCATTTTATTTAATTCACTAGGAATTACTTTTAAAAGTTTTTCATTAAAAATTTGTCTATGTATATATTTTATAACAATTTATTATTTTTCAAAAAATATTATAATTTCATTTTTAGGGCTTTCATGCTTTTTTATAGGTTGTGTAAACATTAATTTAATTCAAATATTAGGAAAATACCTTTCTCCAAAAGCATATATATTTATTTTTAGCTCAATATTATATAGTTTATTATCTTTTTTATCAGGAGCTTTTTTTCCTCTTGGATTCTTTTTTGATATTAATAATTTATCTTTATTTAATCCAACTTATATTGCAGTATCATTACCAGTTGAAAACTTAGTAAATTTAATTTTTCAAGATAATATTCAAGATAAATTATTAAATAATTTTATTGTAAATATTATTTATTCGTTATGCTGGTCATTGATACTATTTATTTTTGCTATTATTATTGAGGGAAAAAGACGTGAGTCATTTTATAGATAATTTTATAATTGCAAGAAGACAATTTAAAGCTTTTATTATAGTAAGTTTTTATGGCTCAAGAAAAAGATTTAAATTAAGCTTATTAGAGCTTATACCTCAAACGATATTTTATTTGGGAAATTATTTTATTATTATTACATTATTTAAAGATATAAATGGACACAAAATTTCAAATACAGACTTAATTCTATTTACTCTTAGTATGATTACTGCTGATGCAATAGGAGATGCAATTATCTTCAAAGGATTAGGAGAGTATTTATTTCATTTGAGAAAAGGAAACTGTATACATTTATATTCCTTACCAGGAATATCTGCTTTAAAAGTTTTGTTATTTAGATTTGATTTTCCTATGGTTATTTTTGGATTAACTAGTTTTTTTATTGCAATTAATATGATAAATACATTTTATAATCCAATTCTAATTATTTATTATAGTATATTTACAATTTTTGGTATTATTTGCCACTGTATATTAAGCAGCGCTTTTTTTATTATTCAAGCTTATTTTAATTCAGCAACACCAATTTCATATGGTAATATAGCTGCAAGACTTTATATAAAACCTCTTCAAATAATTATTAATAATATCTATGGAATAATCGTTTTTACATGTATATATCCTGTTTATTTTGTCACAGCTGCTAGTAATTCATTTTTTTTAAATGAAAACCATATTTTTATAAAAAATTTAATTACATTTTCACTTTCAGGAATTTTATCTGTATTAATTTGGTTTTTAATAATAAATACTATTGTAAAAAAATCAATCGCTAAATATTGATATCAAATTTTTAAAACTGTCAATTGATATTCTTTTCTTCTTTGAATTTTTATAATATAATTCATATGAATTTTGTATTTATTAAATTTTAAAGATATTTTATAAGAGAACCTAATTATGAAATCAATAATAGTGTGCTTAATATTATTTCTTTGCTTCAAAGCTTATTCTGATGATTTAAAAAATATAGTTATTTATTCAGATGAAGATATCCCATACGTCACAATAAACAAAGAGGGTATTATAGATGGTGGAATAGCAACAGAAGTCATTTATAAAATTTTAAATAAACTCAATCTTCCAAAATCAACAATTGAAAGTGTACCTTGGGCACGAGCCTATTTTAATGCGACGACAAAACCAAATGTGATTATTTATCCAATTGTCAAGACAAAGGAGAGACAAGAAAATCTTGATTTTATAATTAAATTGCTCGATTCAACTGTTTTTTTATATAAATTAAAAAGTAGAGCTGATATAAAAGTAAAAAATTTAAATGAGGCTAAAAAGTATCGAGTTTGCGCTGTTCGTGATGACTATCGTGCTGATTACTTAAAATTAAATAAATTTGAATATATTGAATTAGCAACTAACTCGACACTAAATGTTAAAAAATTTATTGAAGGTCGTTGTGATTTGATTATTTCTACCGAAATTGGAATTCAAAATAAATTGAAAAATCTTAAATATGAGTTCAATTTAATTGAAAATGTTTTTTCATTAAAAAACTTAGATAGTGCTTTATATGCGGCAATTAATAAAAATACTTCAAAAGAAATAAAAGATAAAATTAAATTAGCTGGTGATTCACTAAAATAATGATTTTCAAACTGTTTCAAATGGTTGTAATAAAAATGCTTAAAAAACACTTCATTTTTTTTGTATTCTTGTCATTCCTTTCCGCTTAGCATTTTCAAATGATAATGTTATACCCATTACAGGAAATGAATCTCGATATCCAAAAATTTATCTAGATACAAGTAAACAACCAAAAGGACCTCTTATTGATGCAATGAATTTGGTGGCAAATGAAATGAAAAAGAAAATCATTTTACCCGAATTGAAAATTATAATCTTGAAATCGAATTAGAAATGCTTTTAGCAAAAAAAATTGATGCTATTATTTATAGTTCTGGTGAAAATATTTCTACTAAAGCAGCTTTAGAAAATGTGATATAAAATAGTAAAAATCAAAATCTTATAAAAAATAAAAATAACTTCAGAATTTAAAAAAAACCTTTCAGTTATGACCCAAATTATTTTGCTTATTCGAAGTTTTTAAAAAAGAAAGATTTTTTAAATAAAATGGATATTGCTATTCGAAAATTAAGAAGTTTAGGTAAATTAAATTCAATTGAAAAATAAATAAAAGAATCTAAGAAATATATAATAATATTTTAAAAAATTAATCTTTTCCTGGATAGGAATTAAATTTTGGGAGTTTTTCAAAATGGTCAAGCCAAGAAACTCGTTCTTTGACCATAACTTGGGAATCGGGTGGATTTGAAGAAAGATCATTTAAGGTTCCAGAATGCACATCGATAAGACCTGGTAAAAGAACTTCATTTCTATAAAATAACCCTGTTCCGCAGTTACCACAAAACTCTCTTGTTCCATTTTTGGAAGAAGCATAAGATAGAGGTTTTCCCGAAATTTTGATTTGATTTTTTTTAAACGCAATCCAACCGACCATTGGAGCACCTGACCAGCGCCTACAATCTGTGCAGTGGCAGAGTGAATGATAGACTTCTTTTCCTTCTGTTATGTAAGAAATCGCGCCGCAGTGGCATTTACCTTCTCTCTGAATCTCTATTTGCATTTTGTCTTCCTTAGAAATTAAAATCAAGAAAACGAACATAGTTATTGGTAGCTTAAATTCTTATTTTTGCAAATTATTTATTGTAATAAACTAAATAAAAATTGAGAATTTTTCTAATTTCGCTAAAATTTAATTTATAGACATTTTAAAATGGAAATTTAGGGGGAAAAAATGTTATTACTTAAAAATTTTAATAAACTTCTATGTATTATTATTTTTTTATTTTTTACAAGCCACATTTCAGCTCTCACAAGAGACAGTATTATATTAGAAGATTCTTACTTTACCGAAAATAGTAAAAAGTTAAAAATAGAGCGATTTGAAGCCATTTCACCTCTTTATAAAATAAAGAAAAATTATGATGGTTATTATTTAAAAGATATTTTTAAATTTAAAAATATTGATATTTTAAAATTAGATGTTGTCACTTTTGAAGCAAAAGATGGCTTTAAAATATCTATACCCGCTTCTTTTATAAATGAAAATAATCCTTTTTTATCTATTCGAGATACTTCATTAGCAAATGGTAAAAATTGGGAAGAAGTCAAAGATGGAGGCCGTATCATAGATGGGGGACCTTATTATTTAATGTGGGATTTAAAAAAATATAAAGTTCCTGAGAATTATTGGGCTTTTGGTGTTGTTAAAATATTATTTCAATCATTTAAAGAAACATATGGAGAAAGTATTCCTGAAAATACAAGTAATAAAAAAATAATGCAAGGTTTTCAAATATATCAATCAAGTTGTTCAGGGTGCCATTCTGTTAATTTAGTGGGAGGAACATTAGGTCTTGAAATGAATGTTCCTAAAAACTTTACTGAATATTTATCAAAAAAATTTATTATAAGTTACTCAAAATCACCATCATCATATAGAGCAAATGCAAAAATGCCTCCACAGCATTTTTTAACCGTAAATGAAATTAATTTAGTAATATCTTATTTAGAGGCAATGAAGTTTAATAAAATTTGCAATACAGATGATAGTTGCCAAAAAATAACATTAAAAAAATAAATTTTTTATTTTAGAATATTTACATCAATACAAGTGTAAAAAGCCTCTGGACTATCATCTCTTTGCCAAATATTATAAATTACATATTTACCAGGATTTACCTTAGGAAAAGGGCAATTCATTTGATATCTGTTTCCATTTGTATTTGGCTTCGTAATCTTACAAAATGGTTTTAATTCTAAATCTGACCATTTTAATAAATTTAAAGAATCATAATTTTTATTTGTGATATAAAATTCAAAGTATTTTGTAGAATGTTTTGCAGAGGCAAAAAATATAAAATTTATTTCATTATTTGTATTTTTTAAGTCTGTCGCTATCCAATCATTTCTTGGTATATCTAAGCCAATAAATTTTAAATTATTGCCACTACATAATTTTCCATCAGGTATTACAATTCTATGATTATCATTTGCATTTGCCTGATTGATTCCATTCCAATTGTATAATGCTTCACTGCCATAAGTATTTACTAGGTTTTTGCAAGCATCTGATTTTGGATGTTCAGGATTTTCTAAAAAACAATTGTAGACTCGGCTTTTTGGATATTCCATTGTTCCATGTGCAAAACAACTGTAAGATATAAGGTTTGAAAATAAAATAACAGTTAATTTATTCATGAGATTCTCCCAAATAAAATATTAGGCATATAAACTTTTTTTTATATATGCTTAATATTTTATTTGAGCAAACGTTCAATTTTTGACGAATTTGTAATAGTTTAGTGCTGTAATAGAGGGGTATTTAAAATAAATTAATTAACTTTACAGTCTTTAAGAATTTGTTCAAATATGCCAGAAATTTCAAATTCAGCAATGGAATCTTTTTTTGCAGCTAAAATATCTCGTTGCATTTTTACGCCATCACGACAGCTTGGACAACCGCTTACAACAGCTTGCGGTGGTTCTTCACGAATTTGTTCGAATAATTTTTCTGAAATTTTTGTGCCTATTTTAGGGTGTTTTAATCTTCCTGTACCTGAAAGGCCACAACATTTATCGTAGGCTGCAACTCCAGTAAAATACATTTTTAAAAGTTCAATTTGAGCTTGAGTTGCCAACTTTGTATTATGGCATGGTACTTTAAGGCCCACAGTTTTATTTGATTTTTTAAGAGAATAAGACTGTGTGTTACTTAATTCCTTATTTTGTTGTGATTTTTTTAATAAATTCATTGCTAATTCAGCAGTATCTTTTACTTCAAAATCTATTTTTAAAATATCAAAATCTTCGGGAAGTTTTGCTTTCAAACGAACTTGCTCTCGAATAACATCATCTTTCATTAATAATCGCATTTCTTTAATTGCTTCACAACAAGTTGGACAATTTGAAAATACAATAAATTTTGGAATTTCAATCAAACTAGAATGGCACTCTTCTACTAAGCGATAAATACATTTTGTAATTTCGATTAAACTTAAAATTTGACTTTGTTTTGCACGTTCATGAAGACCATCTGCTTCAAAAGGAAAACCGCAACACATTTTTTTTTCTAGATCAACAATACGAGCATTTAAAATATTTTTAAAATATTCATCTACACTTGTAGTTGCATTTGGATTGCCATAAGTATCCATGCAACCGCGATATCGAATAAATACGGTATTATTTTCAAGTTTATCATGAGCAACGAATTTTTCGTTACTATCTTCTTTTTTAATAAGAACAAAATTATCATTTGGAACTATTTTTGTTCCGTTTTGAATTGCTTGATAATGAGTTAATGAAAGTGTTGGTGGAACAGTATAAGATTTAATCCAATCTGGAACTGATTTTAGTTTACGAAAAAAAGTTAAAAAAGGTGCACCTAATAAAATAAAAAAAGCGACTAATTTATATGTTAAAGATTTAAAAAAATCTTCACCCATAAGGCGTTCATAAATAAATCCCCATATTTTAGATCCCATAGAAGGGAGTTTCCCCATTTTGTGATAAGCTCTCATTAATGGGTGAATTTCAATATCAACAGGGCAGGCTTTATCGCACTTACGGCAGTAAAAACATTTTGAAAGAAGAGCTGCGCTTTCTTTCATCATGAGTGATGTCGTTGTTAATATTTTTTCTACTAAATGAGTATCCCCTGTTTGTTCTGCGCCTCTTCTTAAATGTGAAATACGTTCCATAAACATAAGAACATTTCTTTTGCTAGGTAACACTGAAGTTTTGCTGTTACGTTTTTTTTCTCTTTCAAGTTCGTGTTCTGCATCTATGACTGGACAAATTTTACAACTATTGCAACGTGTACAACGCTGTCCTTCTTGTATTGCAAAATTTTCAGCTATTGTAATTTGAGTTTCAGCGCTTAATATTTCATCTGGTCGTTTGGCAATTAACTTTGATTTTATTAAGGAATCTTTTATACATTTAGCACTTGTATTTAGTAAACGAGCTCTTAAAGAGCGTGCGTGACTTGTTCTTAAAAATAAAGTATCTGGATTAAATAAATCTTTTGGGTCTAAAATATCTTTAATTGCGCACATACGCTTAAAATCATCTTGAGGAATATAATTTAACCATAAAAAAGGTGCTTTTCCAGCAACACCATGTTCTCCTGTAAAACGAGCGCTCCCATTTTTATCTGAAGATGGCGCTAAATTTTGCGCTTTTCCAATTACATTTTCAAGATAATCCCATGCGATATCGGCTTGTTCTTCGTCATATAAATCAAAACCACCAATATTCCAATGGATAATTGCTGTATGATTTGGGGTTAAATGTCCAAATAGTACGTCTTGTTTTTGTTCTGAATTCTCTCTGGGCTTTGTATTTGCAACAATTTTTAAAACTTCACCTAAATATTCAGTACGAATTTCCATATCTGTTTTACATTTTGTGCGAAGTTTTTTAGGAAGTTCTTCTCTTGGTTTTCTAAGGATCTCAAATTCTTCAATATTGTTACTTTGTAGTAAAGGATTTGTTTTATCTACTTTTAAAACGACATCTTCAATTTTTAAATTTAATTCTTGAATTGCTTTATGAGCTGTTTGTTCATTTAATAAATGCTTTTCAAGGCAGTTTTCTTTGCTGTTTCCTTCTACTGCTAAAATAATAACAGCTTCATCATCTTTTGAAAAAACACTTGGAAAATCTTGCATTAAGTAACGGCGAATACTTTGGCCTGAAATAAATTCAAAATATTCAGGTTGTACTGTTTTAGATAATTTTTTTATAGCGCGTGTTGCGGCCATAGCAGCGTCGACATTATTAAAGTGCCAACGCGAAGCTTGAAGCCACTCCAAAGGTTTTTCAATTTCAAAAGTGACTTCATAAATAAAACCAGTTGATCCTTCAGCTCCAACAAATGCAGATATTGGTAAAGTGGGAGCGTTTTTCATGGTATCAATATTTAATTCGCCTTTTTGCAATTGTTCAGCGCGTTGCGCAATCATGTTTGCTGCCGCTTTCATTCCTTGTAAGGGAACAACAATGCCTTGCGAGTTAGGTGTTATACAAGCTAATAATCTTTTATTTTTTATTTCATCTAAATTTGATTTAAATTTATTTGTATTTTCAATGCTAAAAAATTTTCTTGCCAATAAAAAGGGTTCATTATTAATACAATCGGATTCTTCTTTATCTGCAGAAAAGCACAATGCGGTACCATCTAAGGTAACGGCTCTGCCATGTAATATAACTTCAAAAGCTTTTCGGCCTCCATTACTTCCTGTCGCAGCAATTCCACCTGTCGCAGCTCTAGGGGTATTTGGGTCACACCTTAAGACAAAGCCTCTTTTTGCTAAATAGGAAACAAGATCTTTAAAGGGAACACCAGAGCCAACAGAAATTTCAAATTTATCTTGAGATCTTCTACTTGGTTTTATTTCTGAAATATGATCAATTCCTCGAACACTTATCGTAACAGCAGGTGCCATGGGAGTTACACCCATATTGTAGCCGCCACCTTCGCCGTATGGGATCATAGGAATATCATTTTTATATAATAAAGTAACAATTGATTGAAGTGCTTTACAAGAATAAACATGAATTACAGCTTCTGTTATTAAAGCACGGTGTTCCATGCTGTCTGCAGAAAAAGCTTCACGATCTAGCCAAAGAGCTGAAAAGTTTCCTTCACCTACAATGTCTATTATTCTATTTTTTAAATTTTTTAATTTATTTCGAATTTCAAACGTTTTTTGTACACGTTTTGTTATAAATTGACATAAGTCAGGTTCGAGTTCTTTATTTAAGATAGGAAATATATGATTATCAAATTCATCTCTTGTAATAATGCTGGGAAGAAATGTATGTTTTCCTGAAGTATCAATTCCTAATTTATCATAAACTTTTTTTGCAGCATCACTCGGCATAGGAGGCATCAGTCCAGCAAGGTCTAGCCAATTATCAAGTTCCGCCGTATTCATTTTGAGATCCTTTATCTTATAGTTCTTGTGTAGTTAATTTTTCTTCATGAAACGTCATAAGGTTACCGAGAACTCTTTCTCTAACAGCCTTTAATTGATTTGCTTTGTATTGTTCATGAGAAGCAGGTCCAAATTTAGCCATTTCATAACTTTCTTGATCCATCATTTGTATTTCAATTGGAAAATAATGGGCAAAATATTGTGGTATCACACTTTCCATCCAAGGTTCTTGTCTTAAAATTCCTGTATATCTTCGAAGTTGATTTGTCATAGATTCTAGCACAAGAAAAGCCGGATTTGGTGTACGAACTAAATGCCTGACGGTAAATTGAAGGGATTTATAGTGCTGACTTGTAAATGAATTTGCTCTTTTAGGTATTTCATCTAGGTTTGCACCTGACCAGCTCATGTTTTTACACATTTCTTCAAATTCTTTATCTGTTAAAGTACCACAAGAGTTTAGCTCTTTAAGAAAATTATAAACTTTTTTGGGATGTTTTATATTTAATAATGAATTACGGGTTCTTATAGAAACTACTTGATGAGGTATAATAATGTCCGCTTCTATTAATAATTTTAAAAGTAACGGAATTTCATTTGGATTTTGAACTACAAAACGCACACCTAAATAATCAAATACTTCATCAACAATACTATCTGGTTTATGCAAAAGTTTTAAAACAATACTAGTCCTTGTTTTTGCTTCTTTCCATTCCACTTTATTAAGTCTAATAATAAGATCTTTAAATCGGCAATCTAGAGTTTCGTTATTATTTTGATGTAAAATATTTCGAATGCGTGAAAATATCTGCTCGCGAGCATCATCAATGATATGAAGTCTTCCACTATATTGTAAATTTGAAATAGCATACATTACCTTTAAAATAGAACAACACCATAATCTAAGGTAACGTTTACGGGGGTGAAAAGAACTTGCGTGAATTAATAAATCACATGGATTTGTCATATGAAGTAATTGGGAAGGAACAATGAATTTATCTCTTTCTGTATGTGTAAATAATATGTGTCTGATAAAAAATAGAGCTTCACCAAAAAATTGCTCAAATTGTTTAATGTGCATTTGGTTTGTTAAATCGAAGCCGCAGTTTTTTAAAAAAATCTCTGCTTGAGCTTCTGTTTTAAAATTTAAATTTCTTTGAGAAAATGAATTTTTAATGCCAAGGATAACTTCAAATTCTTGCCAAGGAATATTCCATGGGGAATGAAATGACGACATAAATGGCTCAGAATGGTTCTTATTTTCATGATGCCTTTGGATTTCTTTCAATTATAAACCCCCAAAACCGACAAAATCCAGACGTTTACAACTCTTGGTCTAGAATGGCTATTCTATATTTGTCAGTTATTTAAGAAAAAGGAAAGGAGGCGCATTTGATTCGTAAAAAAAATATGAAAAGAGAAAAGACGCACCATTTTCTTTTTGCCTTATTTGGTCTTTTAATTAGTTTATTCATTTTTAATCATGTACTTGCGGCGGATGACAAAAAAAAAGATGATAAACCCGCCGCAACCCCAGCAGGTCCTCCTGTTCCTATTTATATTCCCCCCTTGCCACGTCATGTAGAATTTCCACCTATCACCTATGGGAAAGAGGCTTCCATTGAAGGTGAAACCGAATTGAATATTACAAAAATGAGATTTTGGTATGTTGCTATCCTGGCTTCATGGAATGTAAAGTCGAATGAAATCGCAGATATTCTTAATAAAAATTATAAAGTTTTTACCCAAAGAAATGTTGGAGTTATTGCTTTGTACTCCAATGACACAAAGGAGTCTGTTGCCAATTGGAGAAAAAAAAATAATCCCTTGTTTATGAATGAATTTGCTTCCCGAAATTTTTTAGATGCTTTAAAAAATCCTAAAATTCCAACAGTTTGGGTAATAGGAAATCTTGGCGAAGTTTTACAGCGTTTAGAGCTTCCTACAAAGGAAGAAATGCAAAAAAGTGTAGAAAAGGTCATGATTTTGACGGCTTTCTAAAAAATAAAATGGAATAAGCGATAACATAGAAATTAGCACAAAATTTCTGAGAGCTTGTCATAGTTACATATTTAATATACTGTTTAGACCGCTTCTTTTAAACCTAGGAGAGAGTTGAATGCTGAATATGGAAAGATTAAAGAACAAATTATCTTTTTCTATCATCATTCCACTTACTATTGCTTTAACAGGATGCCTTAATTCAAATAACAACAGTGCAAATCAAAACTTAGTTTTAAAAGGTTCCGTTGCTGAATTAAAGGAAACTGTCGTGCTTGACCCCGCTTTTATTCACCGCCAAGAATTGGCTGAGCGGAGTTTTTTTGGTTTTTCCGGAGCACAACACAATCATCTTAATAATGATCATATAGTAATGAATGAAGATGAAATTGATGAATATATTAGCGAAGATACTAAGGTTTCATTAGACTCAAAAGTGGGTAAGTTTGGAGGACTTGAGATCCTTTGGCCTGTAAATGGTAAATTATCCAGTCTTTTTGGAATGCGCACCTTAGGATTTCGCTCTAAAAAAACTCGAAAGAGTAGCAGTAAGTTAGTTTCAAAAACTCGAATGCACTCAGGAATTGATATTAGCGCTCCCGTAGGAACGCCAATTCACTCTTCTTATGATGGTGTTGTCTTGTTTTCTGGAAATAAAAATGGCTACGGAGAATCTGTTATTATTGGTCACAATGCAGAGCACGAAACACTTTATGCACACATGAGTAAAATTGTAGTTAATGATGGTCAATTTGTGCGAAGTGGCCAGCTTATAGGCTTTGTTGGTAAATCAGGTAGGGTCACAGGAGCTAATTTACATTATGAGACACGTATTTCAGGTGTAGCTTATAATCCTCTTGCGTATTTGCCTGCAAGTGGCAATAATAAAATGAAGGTGGGAATGCAAACGCCATCTTTAGCTAGTCAAATCGCTTTTTATCAAAATCTATCTAAAATGGCATTTGTTTCAGATAAATCAAAAAGTGTTTCCAACTAGAAAACGTATATTTTTACCGAATGAGGTACTTGTTTAAATACAGGTACCTTTTTTTATAATTAAAAAATATTAAAATTAGTTGAGAACAGCCATTTAAGGGGGTTATAATATATTCATTATAATCTCTCTTAAAAGGCGGAAAATCTATGTTCATCAAAAAGAATATTATTTTAAGCATTTTTAATATTTTCTTTTGTTCATTCAGTTTTGCATCTAGCACAGATCAGGTTAAATTTGAAAAAAAGCAGACATACTACGAAAGAATGCCAAAATTAAATAAGGGAGGAGTATTACATTTTCAATTATCAAATGATCCTAAAGTAATGAATCCTTTATTAAGTGAAGATTCAGAATCTAATTCAGTTGAAGGCTATTTATGGATGTCATTATTTAATTTAGATCCCGAAACACTAAATTTTATACCTGCATTAGCAACAGAGTACGTGATATCTGGCGATAAAAAAAGTTACACTTTTAAATTAAATGAACTTGCAAAATGGCAAGATGGTACTCCTGTGACATCGGAGGATATAAAATTTACCTTTGATACCCTTATGAATCCTAAAACTCATGCGGCAGCGCTGAGGAGTTTTTTTGAGGGTGTTTCTTTAAAGGTGATAGATAATCTTCATTTTACCTTTCACGTTGAGGAACCAAAGTTTGATACATTGAATTTTCTTACCGCTTTTATCCCAATACAAAAAAAACAATTCGAGCTTTCAAAAGATTTTAATAATGATAAAGGAATTATGAATCCAATTGGAAATTCTGCTTATGTAATGGAAAAATACTTAAGAAGTCAAAAGATTATTTTTAAGAGAAATAAAAATTGGTGGGCAAAGGATTTGCCAGACTATAAAAACAGATTTAATATAGATGAAATTATTTTAGACATTATTCCTGATCCAAATTTAGCATATGAGAAATTTTTAAAAGGTGATATTGATCAAATTTCATTCAATGCGGAACAATGGAACAATAAAGTAACTGGAATAGATAAAGAAAAATTCGGCACCACTCCTCAACAAAAGAAAGTGTGGTCGTTAAAAGAAAAAAATAAGTTTCCTAAACCTTACACGTTTATAGCTTGGAATTTAAAAAACCCTTTGTTTCAAAATGTAAAAACAAGAACTGCTTTGTCTTACTTAGTTGATTACAAAAAAATAAATGATACAGTTTATTATAATTTATATACTCAAAGTACTTCTCCATTTGGTTCCTTTACTGACAATTCAGATCCTGAATTAAGAAAAAAAGATAAAATTATAACTTTTGATAAAACTAAAGCTTTATCATTATTAAAAGAAGATGGCTGGATGAATGATGGATCAGGGGTTTTATTTAAAGAAATAAACGGTAAAAAAGTGAATTTTGAATTTACTTTAGATACCAATGCAAATAATCCTGCGCGGCTTAAAATTGCACAAATTGTAAAAGAAACTTATAAAACAGCAGGAATTAAAGTCAATATTCGAACAACTGAATGGAATTCTTTTTTAGATAATTTAAATAAACGTAATTTTGAATCCCTTATTCTAGGATGGTCTGGAACCTTATTTCCAAACGCAAAACAAATTTGGGATTCTAGTTCAGAAAAAAATGAGGGTTCAAACTTTATTAGTTACAATAATCCAAAAGTTGATGAATTAATTAAAAAATCAAATATTGAATTTAATCAAAGTAAAAGAAATAAAATTATGCAAGAAATAAATAGAATAATTTATCAAGATCAACCTTATACTTTTTTGTCAGAAGTAAACTTTATTTTAGAAGGATTAAATAGTAAAATTAATTCTCCAAGATGGATATCTACCTATGAATCAGGTGCTGCTAGTGATTTGTTTTATTTAGTTAAATAAGTTGGGAAATATGAGAAAATACTTTATTCGAAGATTTCTTGCAATTATTCCTATGTTTTTTTTAATGACAGCATCGTATTTTTGTATTCAAAATTATTTACCTGGGGGTCCTGTTCAAGAGGCAATAGCACGTATTCGAGGAATGGGTGGTGAAGGAGGTTCTACAAAAAGTACAAGTATGGGACCAGAAGATATTAAAAAACTCACTCATGAATTAGAAGTACAATATGGGTTAGATAAACCAGCATTAACACGTTACTTTATTTGGGTTAAAAATATTTTATCTTTAAATTTTGGTGATTCACTTACTACAAGAGCTCCCGCAATAGATCAAATTATCGAACGACTTCCTATTTCTTTGTCATTTGGAATACCGGGATTTTTTTTAACTTATTTAATTGCAATTCCATTGGGCGTCGTTATGGCCTTAAAAGAAGGCTCTAAATTTGACACCATTTCATCTTTTATTTTATTTATTACTTATAGTATTCCAGCTCTTGTTTTTGCTGTAATTTTTTTACTTATATTTTGTACAGACCGATTTTTACCATTTGGAGCTCTGTTTCCTCTGGGGGGATGGAGATCAGATAATTATGAAGATTTATCTTTTATATTAAAATTTGTTGATTTAATAAAACATATGTTTCTTCCTGTTCTGGCATCTGTCATTGGTAATTTTACAATTTTTGCGATGTTGCAAAAAGATAGTATGCTTGAAGTTATTCGATCGGATTATATTCGAACTGCAAAAGCAAAAGGTTTAAGCGATAATGTGATTGTATTTAAACACGCATTACGTAATGCTTTATTGCCTCTTATGGTTGGTTTTGGCGCTGTTTTGGGTACTTTTTTAGGTGGTTCTATTATTATAGAACCTATATTTGGACTTCCCGGCATTGGAGTTTTAAGTCTGCAATCTCTCGCTTCACGAGATTTTAATGTTGTTATGGCTATAGTTGTATTGCAATCTTTGGCTATTTTATTTGGTCAAATATTAAATGATATTGTATATGTAATAGTTGATCCACGTATTGAATATAAATAAAAATGGAATTTTATGACATCAATTATGAAAAGAAAATGGAAAACATTTTTCTCTCAAAAAAAAGCAATTCTTGGATTGATTGTCTTTATAATTATATTATTTGCAGCTATTTTTGCAAATTTTATATCAAATAATAAACCTATATTATTAATTCGGTCTGAAATAAATAATGAAAATCATAAAATAAATATTTTTAGAAGCAAATTATATTTTCCTGTTTTCATAAATTATCAGCCTCAGGACTTTCATATTTTAGATTCCTTTATTGTTGATTACAAAATTTTAGAGGATAATGATAAAAAAAATAATATAAAAACATTTTCTATTTATCCTTTGAATAAATGGGATGCAGAAGAACAATCCGATTCAAGTTTAAGTCCTCCATCAGCTATTCATTGGCTTGGCACAGATAATTTGGGTAGGGATATTTTTGCAAGACTAATTTATGGAGTTCGAATTTCATTAGGATTTTCTATTGTTTTATGGATTATTTCTTATTTTTTAGGAACATGTATTGGCGCTTTACAAGGATATTTTTTGGGAATTTTTGATTTTGTTTTAGAGCGATTTAAAGAGTTAACAGCAATTATTCCTATGTTAACATTAGTAATTCTGGTAACAGCAATTACAAAAAGCCAATCTTTTTGGATTATTCTTTTTTTAGTTTTGATATTTGGATGGATGGGAATTGCAAGTCAAATTAGAGCAAATGTTTTATCTATTCGTAAACGTGAATTTTGTGAGGCATCAATTGCTTTAGGCGGTTCACACTTTCGAGTTTTATTAAAACATATTTTGCCCAATTCATTAACTCCTTTAATAACATTAAGCCCATTTGCAATTGAGGGAGGCGTTTCTTTACTCGCTGCCTTAGATTATTTAGGTTTTGGATTACCGCCTCCAACACCAAGTTTAGGGGAGCTTATGTCTCAAGGAAGGGATAATATTCAAAATGCTCCATGGCTTTTAATTTCACCTGTAGTTACAATTCTTCTTATTTTAATTTCAGTTAGTTTAATTGGTCAGGCTTTGAGAAAAACATTTGATCCAAAAGTAAATGGATAAAAAGGGGATAATAAAATGATAAAAAAATTTAAGATAAAAAATTTTTATAAATTATTTATTTGCTATATTGGATATCCTGTTTTTGGAGTTTATTCTTTAAATTCTTTTGCTATTGAAAATAACTTAAAAATAATAATTCCTGCTGAAAAAAATGGAGGAAATGACTATATAGCAAGAAAGATAGGAGAGTTTTTAAACGATGAAAAAATAATAAAAAAAATTCAGTATGAAAATATTTCAGGCATAGGAGCTAGTAAAGGTATTGAAGAATTTTTAAAAATGAATGCGAATGAAAATGGTTTTTTAATTGCTTCTTTGGGTGCTCATGTAAATGATCTTCAAGGAAATTTGTCTCAGGATAAAGATTTGTTAAAAAAATTGACTCCACTTGCAATCATATCTGAAGATTATCCCATTATAGCAGTAAATAGAAGTAGTTCATTTAAAAATGAAGAAGAATTAATGCAAGAATTTAAAAAAAATAAAGACAAGTTTAAAGTCTACGGGGGGTCTAAAGAAAAAGGAATCGATCATATAAATTTTTTGTTAACGGCAAAAAAGTATGATTTGAAATCTTCTGAAGTTCAATATGTTGAATCTAATGGAGGGGGAAAGGCGTTCGATAAATTTTTGCAAGATGAAAACGGGATATTAAGTACAAGTTTTTCTGAAAATATAAAAAATATTGTAGATAAAAAAATTAAAATTTTAGCAATTTGTTCTGATAAACGCTTAAAAGAATGTCCTAATGCTCCTACATTTAAAGAATTAGGTATTTCTAATTGTTTAATGAATTATCGAATTATTTATATTAATTCAAAATCATCTCCCGAAAAAATAAAGTTTTATAATAATATTATAGATAAATTATTTACCAATTTAAATTGGTTATATTTTTCAAAAGATAATCATATTATAAATATAAATGTTAAGAGTAAAGATATCCAAAATTTTATAGAACAAAAAAGAGATAATATTCAAAAAATAATATTTTCTTTAAATGAAAAGTGAGTTGTTGTATTGAAAAAAGTAATTAATTTAATTTCTCATTATAATGAGGGTAAAGATTTTTCTGCAGATTTTATAAAAACCTTAGATAATTCTATAAGTATTAAAATAGGTAAAAATGAAAATCAATCTGAGTTGATGCACAGTGAAAGTGGGGCTTTTTCAGAGACCATATATATTTACCTACCAGTTCTTGAAAGCATAGTAAAAAATAACTTAAAGCCCATTTTTTTATCTATAGGACTTGGTGCTGGTTATATAGAAATTATGATTGTTGCTTATTTAATGAAAAATTTATATTTAAAAAATAATATAAATGAATTTTGCATAGAATCTTTTGAGGGTGAAGCCAGATTAATTCATTTTTTTAGGTCTTATTTTTTAGAAAAAGAAATTCCTTTACCATTCAAAAATTGTTATGAAAATATTCTTGAATTGAGCAGTAATTATTTTGAGCTTGATAAAAATATATTAAAGTTGGAAATTAAAAATCTTATTATGGCAAACAAAATTAATTTCAATCAAAAGTTTTTAAATTCAACAATTCTTAAAATACCAGTCTATGGAATTTTTTTTGATGCCTTTAGTTCAAATTCATCTCCTGAACTTTGGGAAGAAAATTTAATTCAGAATATTTTGAGTACAAAAAACGCAGAAAATAAATGTATATTTGCAACTTATGCATCTAAAAATATATTAAAAAAAATCCTAAAATTAAATAAGTTTCTTATTCATAAAAAAAAGGGATTTTCTGGAAAAAGAGAGTGTATTTATGCAGAAAGAAATTTAATATAAAAAATTTAAATTAATCAAAATATTTTTCTTGTAATATCCCTTTATCATGCCAACCCCAAAATCCTGGCTCAATCTCAATTTCAAACGGTTTATCGTTTATGACATATGCGAAACGATACCAATTAGAATACCAAGAATCTGCTGCTTGAATATAATCATTAGGTCCACAAAACTGTTTTATTCTTTCAATTTCTTCTTCTGTTGTTATAAAAAAATACTTTGGAGCGTAATCAATTTTTTTTTCTTTATGTAATTTCCAATAACCAGTTACTTCAACTCTTTTTCCAGAAGGATCTTTTGCCCAGCGCCATATTTTATAATTTTGTGAACTTGTACAGGCAACATTTGTTTTTGTTTGCGAATAAGAAATATTTGTATAAGAAATTAAAGATACTAATGAAAATATTTTTAGTATATTCATATTTTAATACCTCAATATATAAATATATTTATTTTTCCAATATCAAAAAAAATGATAATAATTATGAATGGAAAGATAAGGAGGTGGTTGATAAATGCTGCAGACTTTAATATTTTTATTTTTGCATTTAGTATATACATTAGATGCATAACTAGTAAAGCCTACTAAATTTAATGCTAATAGAATAAAGCAAATTGTTTTTTTCATATTAACCTCTATTTATTTTTAATTCATTATTTTTAATTGACTCTTTTTTCTAATACGAAATTATAAAAATGTCAATGAAATAGTGAATGCCTTAAATAGATTGATTTATTTTATTGCGAATTATTTAAATTTTTTCTTATATAAGCTTGCTCACAGCTTTTCCAAAATTGAGATCTATTTTGTTGCCAAATAGAAATATTTGAAGAAATAAAATTATAAATATCTGTGGAATGATTTTTAAGAGCTAATGAATATTGTTGTTCTTTCAAAGGAATATGGCTCACTGCTTGTATTAAATCATCTACAGAGGGTTCTTTAATTGAACTTAAATAAATTTTAGGCAAAAGAAAGGAAGGGTCATTTGAATGTCCCATATTTTCTAATTGAAAACCTGGTACGATGCATCCTACCATTCCACGATTATCATTACTCATTGAAGTGCCATACATATCGACAAGCAAATGTCCGGGAATACTACACATCGCATTAATTGGTCTTGTTGCACTGCAGCCGCCAGCTAAAGGCTCTTTTTTGCCACTCTTATGAACTAAACGCAAAGAATAAATAGATGTGTCATTACGTGCCCAAAACTCTGTAATAGGGCCTCCATTTTCTATTGAGCAATCAATGTAAATATTTCCACCAGCTGGATTATAAGTACCGAAATAATCGTCGTCAAAACCAGGAGTACGTCTTGTATAACCAGTTACACCGCCGTCATAACCATCATCATCACTCCATTTGTTTCCACCTGAATAAAGACTAAAACTTGAAGGTGGTACCAAATGATCACTTCTGCCTTGAGGAATTTCTTCAATTTTAAATCCATTATCATTCCCTCCAAAAGGACCACAATAAAGAACTCGAGTTAAGTTAACAGTAACTTTACTTGGGTATTTTATAGGATCAAAATAGGGATAAATTTCTCGGAAATCGAGAGCTGCTAGCTGATATTTACGATAACAATCATTCTTGATGCGAAAATATTTAACACCATAAAAGTCATTTTGAGCTTCGGTTTCAGCTTGAGCATTCGCTTTGGCTTGAATTGCTTTATAAGTTGAATCAATATAATCACAATATTCTTTTATAAAATTTGATATGTCATCAATGTATAATTGTTTTGTATTAGGTTTCCAGGCCATTTTATCTGAGTTTAGAATGCCATCTCTTAATAATGTTAAGTGTAATATAGCATAAATTGAATAAAGAGGGAGGAGTGATTCTTCGTGACCCTTACTTGAAAAATGAGGAAGTTGAGCTCTAAATTGGATATCACAAGATACAAAATTTTCAGAAATAAATGCAGGGTCATCACTAATTTTAATAGCATTGTTATATGCCTTTAATATATTTCCAAGACCTGTTAGATCCTCTTTTACAAGCTGATATACCTCTTCATCAATTTTTTGATCCACTAATTTTTCAACTTTTTCCTTTATTTCATCCCAAACATCTTTTGATGATTCTGGCCAAAAGAAACCTATTAAAAGTGATATAAAACCACCAATTTCAGGAATCTCGCCAATACCAAAAAGAATTGTTGCTCTAAGATCATTTAAAAGATCATTTTGATCTATATCTAGATATGTATTTTTTGAAATTTGATTAGAATTTATAAATGAGTTAGCGAATGTTCTTTTATGAATTATCATACAACTAGCTATAGCAATTGCAGAGCTTTTTAATAATAATCGGCGTTTTTTTGATGAGTTTGATGTCTTGTTAAAATCATTAGGTAACAATTTGTTTGTTTCAGGAAAATTTGTCATTTTTTTATCTCTTATATTAGAAATTAATTAAATATAAAAATTTAAACAAAAAAATTATTTTTTATTATCTGTTAATTTAGCTGAAATTATTGAATTTTCTTCATTTTCATTATGGCTATTTAAGCCTTTTTTAAAATTAGAAATTCCTTCTCCTAATGATTTTCCAATGGAAGAAAGGCGATTTCCTCCAAAAAGAACAATTACAATTCCAAAAATTAGAGCAAGTTCTCCAAAGCTAAAAGAATGCATAATTAACCTCAATATATTCAGTTTTTACAATGATAACATCTTAAATAAAATATGCTTACAAAATAATTGGTAAGTTAGTTAATAAAATAAGTCAACGCGAATTTATATGTAATAAAAGTGGACATTTTAAATAAAAATTAATATCTTTATGTTTGAAGAGGTATTAATTGGATTTTTATATCTTTATTATTAATTTTAAAATTTAGGAGTGCTTTCATGTTTGGTTTAAGTATCGGTGAAATTATATTTATTTCATTTTTAATGCTTATTTTATTTGGTAATGAAAAACTCCTGAAAATTTAAAAAAAGCAGCTCGTGGAATAAATAAGTCAAAAAAAGTTATTTCAGATATTGAAATTTCATGGAAAGAAGTTCAAAAAGATATTCATAAAATCTCTTTAAATGATGATTTTTCTATTATTAATAGAAATGTTAAAGAAATTAATTCAAAACTTAAAGAGTAACATAAAAGTTATTTTTTATTAGGGATTTTTAAAATGAAACGCTTAAAATTTAATCCAGTATTATATATTTCAACTATTTTTCATAATAATATAAAAAAATTTTCTAAAAGAAAGTCTGAAGTTAATAATAATGAAGATGAATTATCTTTGTTTTGGCATATTCAAGAGCTCAGAAAACATTGCATTTACTCTATAATTTGGCTTGCTTTTTTTTCTTCAATTTCTTTTGTTTTTATGAATCCTATTATAAATTTCTTAGAAAAACCATACAATAATTCTATTAAATTATATAAAAATAATCTGTTAACACAAAATTTATCTTCTATAAGTATTTTCGAAGTAATTACGGTTAACTTTAAAATTTGTTTTTTAATCGGACTTTCCATCAGTTTACCTTTTATTTTAAGAGAACTTTGGAAATTTATAGTTCCGGCTCTTTATGAAAATGAAAAAAAGATCGCACAAGTATTTATTGTAGCAAGTGTCATTTTATTTTACACGGGTATTGCATTTGGTTTTTATTTGGTAATTCCCTATTTCTTTTCTAATGCTCTTACTTGGTCAAGTCAATATGCTCATGTTATGATTACTTATGAGAATTACTTCAATTCATTAATAATATTAATATTTATATTTGGAATTGTTTTTGAAATTCCAGTCATTTTGTCTTTATTAGGAATGGCAGGACTTATTTCATCTGACTTATTAAAAAAGAATAGAAAAATAACTTTTATATTATGTTTTATCATTGGTGCTATTCTATCCCCTCCTGAAGTTTTAAGTTTATGTTTAATTGCTTTACCGATGTATTTTATGACTGAAATATCTATATATTTTATTAAAAAAATAGAAGAAAAAAGAATGCTAATTGAAATTAGTAAGTCTTAAAACATCCAGCCAATTTTTATAATATTCCAAAATGGAAGTGTTTTAGATCTAAAATAATCACCAAAATTATCTCTTATTTGTCTTTGAAAGTCTTGGTAAGCATAAGAGTTTGCTACAAGAGAATATTGTTTTTGGTCTGTCGTTAAAATTTCACTCCAAAAATTTTCATTTCCTGAAGTCACAGGGATTTGAACTCCAAGTTCCGTTCCTAGTGTAAAGCCGTTGTCAAAAACAGCCATCCAACCAATTTGAGGCGCAAAATAAACAGTATCTACTGTTAAATGTGCTCTTAAAGGAACACAAGAGTTGTCATTACCAAACTGGCTAATATATTCACATCCATCAACAGTTGCTTGTAAATGTCTAAAGCCAAATGCTGTGCCTATAAATAGTGAACCGAAAAAGGGATAAATAACGACTCTCCCTTCTAAATGTTGGATATTTCCAGAAGTGTCTTGAATTGGAGTGTTATTATTATTGTGATTTATTCTATCCTCTAAACTGGGATAATTTTTTAAATTAAAATTGCTAATTCCACCATAACTTGCACTTATTCCTAAAAAATGAAAGAGACGTGCTTCTGCTCCAATTGAAAAAAACTGAAAAAATCCAAAACTAGCCATGGGGCCTATTCGAAAATATTCGCTTTCTTCATTTTTTCCTTCAACAGGAACAATAGGATCTGGAGTAGATGATTTAGATTCATTTTCTTCTTCTTTTTCCTCATCAACTGCTGGTTGAGGATTATCAAAACCTTCTGGTAAAGTAACTTTTAAGGCTGCTATTAATTCAGGAGTAACAGGTTCAGGTGGTGGAGGCGGTTTGTCACCTTCTATTTTTCCCCATTGATTCTCTTTTACTTCTTGCACAACTTCGGGGGTTGAAGGATTGCTCAGTTCTACTTTTCCAGTAGTTACTACCAATTGAGTTTCTGTTGCATTTTCTGGGGCTACAATAAATCCGCCTGTACCTCGAACACCCATTACGGCATTTGAAGTTTTATATTTAACATCATTATTGATATTTTTATCTGGTTTTACAAAAAATCTAATTTTTCCTTTTATATTTTCAAAAATACTTTTTAAACTTTTTTGATCCGATTCTAAATCAACTTTATATTCTTTTATATTTAATTCTGAATTTTCATATAAAATGATATCTGCTCCATCAAAAAATATAATTTTGACAAGGGCATTTTCTTTTGTTCTTATTGTATCAGAAGGATGAACAAGATCTCCTTTTTTTAATTCTACTGTTTCTTTACCTTTAAAAACTTCTGCTTTTCCAATAATATTGTCAATTTTTCCAACTTCTTCCTCTTGGGAAAAAGCCTTTAATATATTAAAAGACGTTAAAATAAAAATTAAAATTATTTTAATTATGCTTTTATTTTTAAGCAATTTTAACTCCATAAACGATATTTTCTGTTTTAAATGTGATTTCTTTTAAATCTTTGCTAATATCAAGAATATCTTTTGAAGCTTCAATTGATTTTTCTGCGCTTTCTAAGTTTTTTATTGCTGAAACATCTATTTTAGACATAGCATTTGAAATATGTTTTACACCGATTTCTTGTTCTTTTGTAGCTTCTGTAATTTGTGTCATTTGAGTTTGAATTTCATTTACATCTGTAATAATTTTACTAAATATATTTGAAACTTCATGTGTTTTATTTTGTCCTTCAGAAACTCGTGAAACAGTTAATTCCAAAATGTTTTTTACATTTACTCTACTTTTATCCAATAATTCTCTTATTTCATTTGAAGATTTTCCACTCGTTTTTGCTAGGTTTCCAACTTCTTCTGCTACCACTGCAAACCCTTTTCCATATTCACCCGCCCTTGCGGATTCAATGGAGGCATTTAATGAAAGCAATTCGGTTTTTGAAACAATATCATTAATTACCATAGCTTTATTTTCAATTTGAATGATAATTTCTTCAATTTCGGATAGCTTTTGACTTGCTTCCTGGATAGCTGCCATTGAAGCAACCATTTCTTTAACGGCTTCATTTCCTGCAACAGTTTGTTCGCTAATTGTTTTAGATAAATTCTCTGAATTATTTGTCAAAGTAGATGTCCTTGCAATCATACTTGTTACTTCTTCAATGGCAGCAGCGGTTTCTTGAATTGAGTTTGCTTGGCTTTTTGAAGAGCTTCCTACATTTTCACTCATTTTAGTCAAATAATCGCATTTTTCTTCCATATTTTTTGAAGATGTTTTTAGAAGATTTGTTAATTTTGATAAAGGAACTGCAATGTAATTTGCTAAAATAAGGCCGCCAGAAATTAGAAAAATACTTAAAAAAATACAAATACTACCTTCTACATAAATATTTTTTCGTTTTTGCCTATCAAGGTCATCAATATAAATTCCAGTGCCTATATACCATTTCCATTCAGGTATAGGTTTTAAATAAGTTAACTTAGGAAATTCATCTGTAGTTCCTGGTTTTGTTGTAAAATAGGTTAAATAATCTGGCCCTTTGTTTCTTTCTAATATTTCAACAAACTTTTTATATTGTGTTGAATTTTGAATGACATTGTCATCTTTAGGGCGCTTAGGGTTTACAATTTGTTTTCTTTCATGGTCACCAATAAAAAAGTAATTATCACCATCATAACGAGCAGCGTTTATTGCTATCTTAATTCCATCGACAGCTTCTTCGTGTGATATTTTTCCATCTTTTTCAAGATTTATATATCTATAAACAATGCCAGCAGCAGAGTCTGTTAAATTTCTTATTTGTGTTTTTTTTTCTTCCATTAATCTATCCATAGATTCATTTCCAAGATAGATCAATGTTAACGTAAATATAATGACTAATAATATATTCCAAAAAATCATTTTTTGTTTAATACTAAGTCTTGAAATCATAATGTTTTCTTTCAGCTGAGATCGAAATCTAGAATAGAATCTATTTATTAATATTATATTATTGGGATTTTGAGAGTACTATCAAAATTTTGTCACATCGATACGGTATTTTGCTTTTTTAAGAGATTCATCTTTGGAGTGTAAAACTAAAAAGGGAGGATGATATGGAATTGAATCTAAAGAACTTTCAAAATAAACGGTTTGTTTATTTGGAGTAATTATTGGTAAAATTTTCCAATTTTCTTCGAGTGTGAAATCGATTACTTTTGTATTTTTTACTTTTTCAATTAAAATATTTCTATATAATTCAGTGCTATCTAAAATTGTTTTAAATTTATTTATATTGGGAAAGTTGCCACCACCAGCTGCACGATAGTTATTTGTTACAACACCAAATAATTGTTTTGGTTTGATTTTTCTTTTATTAAATTGAATATTTAAAATACGATTACCCAATGGTTTTGTTAAATCTATCTCATAAGTAATTCCAAAAATACAGTCAAAGTTAAATGTTGGAAATAAAGGATTTAATAAAAAAATTTCTTCGCTAGAGGTAACATTAATTTGGTTAAAAGTTTGAGCAGAAAATTCAAGCCAGTCTTTTATTTGTTCACCATTAACAAGTAAAACTTTTATTTCATTATCATAGGGGTATAAATTTGAGATATCTTTAATTGCTAATGGGCCTTTAGGAATATTAATAAAAGAACTTCCATGTGTTCCGGTATTTAAAGGTGCAAAGGAGCATAAAAATGGGAGGTTTTCCCATTTAGTATTCTTAAATTTATTTGAGGCAAATTCTATGGCTGTCTTTTGAATAAATTGCGAAGTATAAGAGTTTCCTAATGAAGAAAACCAAGAATAAAAATGAATATTACTTTTGCCAACGTAAGAGCGTATGTAATTTAAAACATTTTTATTTTCTTCTTCAACTAGTGAAATTACTTTTGAATCGGGTTCAACATCTTTGACGCTATGTATTTCAGAAAAACTTTGATTGATTTTCCAAACATTTTTTTTCTTTTCTAAATTAAAACGTATTATTCCTAAATGGCTTCCAAGAGCGCCAGGCATAACGACAGGAATATTATTTATTTTTCCAATAGTATTATCTATTTTATATTTATCAAGATTTTGAAAAACTTTTCCGCCTGGGAAAATATTATGAGCATGACCAGAAAAAACAGCATCAATTTGTTTGATTTTTGTTAATTCATAAACGGCATTCTCAGTGTTTTTTATATATTTAAGCGGCAAAATTCCACTATGTGCAAGAGCTATAACAAGATCGGCGCCATTTTTTTTTAATTGAATAGCTTGTTTTTTTGAAGATTCAACAATATCTTTTATAATGATTTTATTATCGAGAATATGTTTATCCCAAATTAAAATTTGAGGTGGTGCAACTCCAATAAATCCAATTTTAATGGATGCATTATCCTCAAATTTTTTTTCAATGATATAACTTTCAGGATATAATGACTCTCCCATATTATTTTCTTTGTTTTCATCAAATAAATAAATATTTGAACAAATATATGGAAACTTTGCTTGATTTGTTACTCTTTTTAAAAATTCGAGCCCATAATTAAAATCATGATTTCCAACCGTTGCGATATCATAATTTAAATAATTCATAACTTTAAATATGGGATGATTTTTATCTTTTTCGAGCGGCTTATATCTGCTAACATAATCTGATAAGGCATTGCCTTGGATTAAATCCCCATTATCAACCAAAATATTATTTTTATAAATTTTTTGAAATTTTTTTATTAAGGTAGCTGTTTTAGCTAACCCAAAAACCTCTGACTTTTTGTCATTGTAGTAATCGTAAGGAACGATATAACAATGCAAGTCAGAAGTTTCCAAAATCGCCAATTGATAACAATTGGGGGGAGATGTCATACTTTTTCGCTTTTTGGAAGAAGGGTGACGACCAATCTACGTCCTTCCATGCGTGGTGATGACTCCTGAATAACAATTTCTTCTAAACCAGTCATAAGTTCTTGAAGTGCTTTGTACCCTAAATCAATGTGCGACATTTCACGCCCTCTAAATTTAACTCCAACACGAACACGAGCTTTTTCGGCAATCCATCTTTTAATATGATTTTGTTTTGTCTCAATGTCATGTTTGTCTGTATTTGGGGTTAAATTGATTTCTTTAACTTCAATAACAACTTGTTTTTTCTTAGCTTCTTGAGCTTTTTTGCTTTGCTGATATTTGAACTTGCCGTAGTCAATAAGACGACACACAGGAGGTTTTGCGTCAGGTGAAACTTCAACTAAGTCGAGCCCTAACTCTTCTGCTCTAGAAAGAGCTTCACGGATGGGTAATACTCCTACTTGTTCGCCAGTATCGGAAATAAGACGAACCTCAGTTGCTTTGATGCGATCATTAATTCTTGGACCATCTTGTGCGGGGTTACGAGTTTGTTGGTTTCCCATTGGACGCATATTGTGTGCAATCTCCTTTGAAAGTGGTATAAACAGTGAAGAATAGTCTTCTTTTGATGAACATTCAGAATTTACCATGTCTTCTATAAAAAATAAAAAAAGAGAAGAAAATTCTCAACTGTAGCGTGCAAAATTTAACTTCATATGCACGAATGGGTATGGATTTTCTTCTCTTATAAAATAAGCATTTGTAGGAAAATTAATTTTTAAGCTCATTTTGAGTTGGTTTGTTAAGAGTAAACAACTTTGGAGTTGTTCCTGTTTTACGAAGCTTGTTCTTCGCTTTTTTACCCATTTTTACTTTTTTCGCATCGCGGCAGCGATTTGTTTTGTCCGTAGGTGAAGTCATTTTAACCTCTTAATAATATTGATTAAATTAAAAACGAATGAAACTAAATTAAAGATCATCCATAGAAATTGCAACCATGCCTCATTTTTTTCCGTTTGACAAGGAAATTTAGAGACCTTGTCTACAGCTTAAAACTAAAAAAAGGGTTTTGATGTTCGATAAAGTGAAAGAAGTAGACATAAATATTGAACTAGTTTAATGATTCGCTGTACTTTATTCATTTTACACCTAAAATATTTTTAGTAATTTGAAATACGGATTCAGGTTGGTCAAATCCAACCATATGACCCGAATTGTTTATTTGAATAAACATCAAATTTTTAAAAGTTTTAAATTCAGCCACTTCTTGTTTCTTGTCATTTGATATCACATATTGTTTTTCGAATTCATTAGAACTTGCAGGAAATGAGTTAAAAATATCTTTTCCGAAGGCATTTAAAGAAATTTTGCTTACAATTGCCTGAGCAGAAACGTAATTCACATCATAATCATTTTTGGCATTTACTATAAATACTTTAATATTATTTTTTAAAGCTTCTGAATAATATAAATCGGTATTTCTATACTCTTCATCAAAGGAAGATAGGACAAGATTTATTGGAAAACTAGCAAATTTCCACTCTAAGTTTTTTGGAATCTTTCCATTTCCTATCCAATTTTTAATTTCTGGGTCATTAAAAAAGTGAGATAATTTATAACCATCGTAACACCACGGAGGAAAGAAATTGCTTTGTTGGCAATTTTTTTTCATATTATAAGGATTTGGAGAATAATTAAAATGTTTACTTATCTGTGAATTTGCAGTAAATATAAAAGATAAAATGGGCATATGGATTAATTGATTTCTTAATTCAATAGGGTAAATAGGATCATTTGGAACTATAAACTTTTTGGTTTTTAATGCATGAAATTTTATTTCATTTTCATATTGTGAACAAACCTTTTTAAGATCTCCTTTTTCTGAATCAACTTCATTGGAAATATCTTTAATTTTAACTTTTTCAATTGGGATTCCCTGTTTTTTTGAAATTTTTTGAATACAATCATTCATAATATTTTTTACACTTCCAGCTTTGTCTATCGTGCACGATTCTTTTGATAAAAAGCCTTCATTACAAAGAAAAAACAATTTAGATGTTGCTGGAGTTTCATCCGCGTTTCCAATGACAGCTGATTGTGCAAAAAGACCTGTTAGAGGAATTTTATTATCTTTATTTAATTTATTATATTCTATTATTTGATGAGAAAATTGCGCAATAAACTCACCACCTGCAGATTCTCCTGATAAATAAAGAGGGCGACTTTGAAATTCAGGATATTTTTTATAAAACTCTATTATCCAAGAAATAAATTCTTTTCCAGAAGTATTTAATGAAGTAACATAACTACCCGTTCCATAGGAATAACCCACATAACGAGTTTGTTCTAAAAAAACAACATTTGAAAACTGATTCCAAGAATAAGGATTTATTTTTAGTTTATAATCTAAATCATGACTAAATGGTTCATTTATAAGAAATGGCCCATAAGAGTTAAAAGCAGGGGCCATGGAAGATGCGCCCGGGCCGCCAGAAAAGTGAATAATTAATGGTGCTTTTTCTTTTTTTGATTTTACTAAATAATAAAATAAATTATTTCCTTTTGATACTTCAATATATCCAGATTCTATTTTTGTATTTAAAATATTATCTGAATTTTTTTTATCTTTGTTCTTACTACATGCAGTTGTTAAAAAGAAAAAATTTAGAAAAATTGTTATAAATAGGAGTATTTTTTTTAGATTATAAAAAAGAAACATTATTTCTCCTTGAATTATTTTTAGTATATTTATGGTAACAGTTTTCATGAGAGACTATATAAAAAATAATCAATTTGTTGTATTTATTTTACGATATGTAAAATAAGATTTAGGATAGAAAATTTTTATTAAAAAGCTTAAACTTTTATTTGTTTAGTTTGGAAAAAATAAGAAACTGGAAATTTAAAGATATTAAATAAGTGGATACAGGTCTTATTATTATGGTGCTCCCGGGGAGAATCGAACTCCCACTTCCGGAGGAAACGCGATTTTGAGTCGCGCGCGTCTACCAGTTCCGCCACAAGAGCAACCCTACTTGCTTAGTAATCGTTGCCTCGAATGTCAAGAATTTCTCTATAAAATCTTATTGTGTTAAAATCTTGGTAAGATAATACGAGAACTTACATATAGACTTTTAGCGGAGGGGAAACAGTGGAATACTCCATCGTACAACAAGATGATGGAAAAAACGTAAGCCTGGTAGGGGTTATTAATGAGGATTCTGAGATCTCATTTAAAAATCTGTTTTCGGAATTAAAAGATACGAAAAAGATCGTTTTTAACTTTTCACAGGTAAAAAGCATTAACTCTCTTGGAGTGAGGGCTTGGGTAAGTTTTTTGAGGTCATTAGAGGAAGGCAAAAAAATATTATTTAGTGAATGTACAACAGATATAATTATGCAAATTAACATGATTCCTAGTTTTTTAGGAAAAGCGTCTGTTTCTAGTTTTTATGTAAATTATATTTGTGAAGTCTGTAATAAAGAAGACAAAAAATTATTTGAAACAGCAAGTCTTCCTCCAAAGACATATCCTCCAGCACCGAAATGCGATAACGATGATTGTGCTATGCAGACTGAAGAACTTGAGGATGAATATTTTGTATTTTTAATGCGTTGAGGTGCCATTTTGGAGAATCAAAACGTACTCGACTCAAGATTAATTGAAAAATTTGAAATACATCGTGATTTTACACGTGTATTTCTAGATGCGTTTGTTTTAATTAACAAAGAGCATAAAGTTTTAAAATTTAATGCGGCTTTTTGTCAAATTGTTGAATTGAGATCGATAGATATAAGAAGAATTGATAATTTAAAAGAAATGCTTTTAACCTCGTTACCGGGTAGTGATAAAAGCGCCATAGATCAATTGCTTGAATCGAACTCACCTACTCGTATCGACGAAGTGCCAGCAGTTAATGTAACAAATAGAAAAAATCTGACTCTAATTATTAGCAGTTATCCGTATTATGAATCGGATGGAAAAATGCTTGGTGCTTGTTTGTTATTAAGAGATGTTACTGCAGAAACAAACTTACAGTCTAAGTATAAAGACAAATCTATTCAGTCTATTACAGATCCGTTAACGGGTTTATATACGCGCCGTTACTTTGAAGAGCAAATTGATAAAGAATTTGAGCGTTGTAAGACAGGAAATGTACCGCCTAGGCTTTCCGTTATTATGTTTGACTTAGATAAATTTAAAACGGTGAATGATACTTATGGTCACCAAGCTGGTGACTTTGTTCTTGCTGAGACGGCACGTATTCTTAAGACACACAGTCGGCGTTCTGATGTTTTAGGGCGTTACGGTGGTGAAGAGTTGCTCGTTTTAATTTTTGAAACCTCTGAAAGAGGGGCTGCTGTTGCAGCAGAAAAGTTTAGACTTGCGATACAAAATAATGAATATGTATTTAATGGAACACGAATTCCTGTTACGACAAGCGTTGGTGTTACTTTGATAAAATCCGTTGAAGATTCTAAAGAGAGTGCTGTAAAGAGAGCGGATGAATGTTTGTATCATGCCAAAGAAAATGGAAGAAATATAGTTTATGTTGATTTTGGTTCGGGACAAATTCCAGTTCAATCTTTTTTAGCATCGAATCCAGAAGTTTGAAATCCATTTTCGCATTCATCCCTATTTAAATTTTCCATAGCGATAGGATTTAATATTTTAAAATTTTCAATAAACTTCTCAACCCCATATTCTTTAAAAATCTTAATTAACGTTTTATCTTCAATGAACTCACTTCCGTCTGAATTTAGAGCTTCATTGAAGTATTTTGCCGCTTCATTCATTTTATTACATCTAGCAAAAGCCATTCCAATATTAAAATGTATTTGGCCTCTATATTTTTTAAAAAAAGGTAATGCATTTTTATAAAAAGCAATCGCTTCAGTTACTTTGTTTTCTTTTATTAGAATAACACCTCTATTATTAAAGTAACTTGCTAAAGATCTACTTTCAAACTCACCTTCTATTTGATCAAAAAATGATTTTGCAACATCAAATTTACCAGCAATTGCATTAGCTTTAACCATTCCTGTTAGAGCACCTTTGTGTTTTGGACTTTTATCCAAAACTTCATGATACTTTGTTTCTGCTTCATAACTTTCTTCAAGCCCTAAATAAGCATCACCTGTCATTAACTTATGATTGAGATTTTTAGGACTTTTTGCTTCTAATTTTTGAAAAATCATTAATGCTTCTTTATGCCTTCCTGCTAAACAGTAAGCTTTTCCCATAGTACTTAGAGTCTTTAATGTCTCTATATTATTCATTTTGTGATTTTCTTTTAAAAGTTCATGAAAATAATTTATAGCTTCATTATATTTTTCTCTTAAAATTAAAATTTCACCCTTTAAATAAAGATACTTGTGATTTGTTTTTATTTTATGTAATATTTTTTCATCTTTTAGAATTTCTTCACATTTTTCAAGATTTTCCATATGAATATAATGTTTAAGTTCATTTATTTTTTTTAAAATAGGGTTGATTAAATGATAATCAGAACGAATTTCTTCTAGTTTTTTAATGAGTTGATTGCCATTGATAATTTTTGGGATTTTATAATGAATATCTAACTCTGATAATAAATAAGCATCTTCATCGCTCATGTTCTGAGCAAAAGTAATAAGTTCTATATGATCATATTTATAATTACTTCTTATTTTTTGTGCAAAGATATTCCCTGAAATACCTGATGATGACCAATTAAATAATATAAAATTTATATTTTCATGATCATTTATAAGAATTTCAAATGCATCTTTAAAATTACCGCATGTTATGACACTAAAATTTTCGCTAGATCTTATTGCGGCAGCAAAAAAAGTTCTTTGCTCTACAGTACTTTCTATTAGTAAGACAGCAAGTTTTTTTTCTAATTTCGTTTCTTTTTGGAGCTTCATTTATATCCTTCAATTAAGAAAAATATTAATATTTTAAATGCTATTCATCAATTTTATCTGTATTGGATTTTTTAAATTTTTCAATAAATTTTTGCATGCCTTCTGTTTTAAATATTTTAAGCAAAGTTTTATCGGATAATAGTTCATAATCAGAGGAGTTTAATGTTTCGTTAAAATATTCAGCCGCTTCTTCAATTTTATTAGATCTATAATAAGCCATACCTAAGTTAAAACTAATATGTCCCTTATATTTTTTAAAAAAATAAAGAGCATTTTTGTAAAATGAAATTGCTTCAGATAATTTAGTTTCCTTTACTAGCATTACCCCTCTATTATTAAAGTAACTAGCAAGAGACTTGCTTTCAAACTCACCCTCAATCTGGTGAAAAAAAGATTTAGCAACATCGTATTTACCTGAAATAGAATTTGATTTTACCATTCCAGTCAAAGCTCCCTTATCTTTTGGATTTTTTTCTAGGATTTCATGAAATTTTGATTCGGCTTTATAATGTTCATTAAGCCCTAATAGTGCTTCTCCAGCCATTAATTTATGATTTAAATTTTTAGGGCTTTTTGACTCAAGTTTTTCAAATATCATTAATGCTTCTTTATTTCGTCCAGCTAGGCAGTAAGCTTTGCCTAAAGTACTCATCGTTTTAAGAGTTTCTATTCCGTTTAGTTTTGATCTATCTTTTAGAAGATCTTCAAAATATTTAATAGCATTATCATAATCTTTTCTTAGTATTAATATTTCTCCATATATATATAGGTATTTATGATTGTTTTGTATCTTGTGAAGAATTTTTTCATCTTTTATTATTTCTTCACAATTTTCAAGATCCTCAACGTTTACATAATGCTTTAGTTCATTTATTTTTTTTAAAACCGGATTTAGTAAATGATAGTCTGAACGAATTTCTTCAAGTTTTTTTATTAACTGGGCGCCATTAATAATTTTTGGTATTGTATAATGAATGTCAAGCTCAGAAAATAAAAAAGAATCTTCATCGCTTAAGTTCTGGGAAAATGTAATTAATTCAATGTGATCATATTTAAAATTTTTTCTAATATTTTGAGCAAAAATAGAGCCTGCAATATTAGGTGAAATCCAATTAAATAGAATAAAATTTATGCTTTCATAATTATCCATTAATATTTGTCTTGCATCGTTTGCTGTGCCCGCTGTTAAAACATTAAAATTGAGACTTTTTTTAATAGCCCCAGAAAAAAATGCCCTTAATTCTACTGAATTTTCTATTAGTAATATTACAAGTTTTTTTTCTAAAATGGGCTCTTTGTGAGGCTTCATTTTTATTCCTTCAATTCATAAAAAGAATAATTATTTAAAAATTTAAAATAATTATTTATTAAAAACCAATTTCAAAGAAATATTCATTATGGGATTTGTGTAGTCGATTTTTTGAATTTTTCAATAAATTTATCAGCTCCTTCTTCTTTTAAAAGCTTTAATAAAGTTTTATCTGAGAAAGACTCAAATTCATCAGACTTTAATACTTCTTGAAAATAATCTACTGCTTCTTCAATTCTATTTGATCTATAATATGCCATTCCTAAGTTAAAATTAATGTGATCTTTATATTTTTTGAAAAAATATAAAGCATTTTTATAAAATGAAATTGCTTCATCAAACTTATCACTTTTAACAAGGACAACACCTCTGTTATTAAAATAACTTGCAAGTGATTTACTTTCAAAATCTCCTTCAATTTGATGATAGAATAACTTTGCCTCTTCGTAATTTCCCGAAATTGATTTTGATTTTATGAGACCTGTTAATGCAGATTTATCTTTTTTATTTTTTTCAAGCACTTCATGAAATTTAGTTTCTGCTTCGTATGTTTTATCTAATCCTAAAAGAGCTTCTCCAACCATCACTTTATGATTTAAATTTTTTGGACTTTTTGCCTCTAACTTTTCAAAAATCATTAATGCTTCTTTATTTTTTCCAGCTAAACAGTATGCTTTTCCTAGAGTATTCATGGTTTTTAGAGTTTCAAATGTGTTCAATTTAGATTTGTCTTTTAGCATTGAATTAAAAAACTGAATTGCTTCTTCGTAATGTCTGCGTAAAATAAGAAGCTCGCCTTTTAAATATAAAAATTTATGATTATTTTTTATCTTATAAAGTACTTTTTCATCTTTAACAATTTCTTCACATTTTTCTAGGTTTTCTATATTTATAAAATGCTTTAATTCATTTATTTTTTGTAATTCAGGTTTTGTGAAATGATAGTCTTTTCTGACTTCTTCAAGTTTTTTAATTAAATCTGCTCTATTTATTACTTTAGGAAGAGTGTAATGAATATCAAGTTCAGCAATTAAAAAAGTATCATCAGGAGTTAAATTATGTGAAATTGCAATCAGTTCAATATGATCATAGTTAAATATTTTTCTTATGTTTTGTGAAAACGTACTTCCTGGTATTTCAATTGAATTCCAATTAAATAATATGAAATCTATTTTTTCATAGTTTTCTTTTAGTATTTCCATGGTATCTCTAATAGATCCACTGTTTAATACTTCAAAGTTTTCACTAGATTTTATAGCAGTACTTAAATAATTTCGGGCATTGGGTTCACTTTCCACAAGTAATATAACTGTTTTCTTTTCTGAAATGGTTTCTTTGATAGGCTCCATTTTCTGAATCCTTGAAATCAGCAAATAAAATTAAACTTTTTAAAATTATATTATAATTTAAGTTAGATTTAAAAGATAAGCGACATTTTTAAGATAAGTTTTTAAATTTGATTTTTATAAATAAATGATAATTTTAATTTGCTGTAACGTTAGGTTGTTCTTCATTGGATAAGACGTTTTCTTCTAAATTATTTTCTTGAATGCCTTGTGGTTGGACCATAGCATAGCCGTAGGCTCCATCTCGCCAAGCATAAACGCGCTTAATTTTACTAGAAGCAGCTTGAATTTTTTTCAGTATTTTTTGTTTAGGAAATGAGTTTTCATTTTTTTTGGTTAATTTTACAATATAAAGTACGCTTGGTTTAGACTGTTGTAACTTTGTTTTTTGTATATTTTGGTTGGGTTCCATTGTAATACTAACGCCTTGTTGGCCTTTGTATAAAAAGAAACGTCCTTCATAAGCCGAATAACTTTGAGCGAGTTGTTTTGGAATAACAGGCTCAAAAGATTGATCTGGTAATGAGTCCATAGAAAGTTGTGGGAGAGCATTAGAGTCTCCAACAAGATCAAAGTCAGGTGGCATTGCATTTGCGTCTTGCATGGAAGAAACCATTTCAGAAATAAAGTCATAATTTGAATTTTCAAAAACATGTAAAAGGCCAAATGTAACAGATGCTGCTACGGCTGCTGTGATAAAATGCGAAAATACTTTTTTTTCGTTTTTATGATATACATTCTTAAATTTTTGAATTAAATTACTGAAATACTGATTTTTTTCTTTTTGAGCTTTATTTGAAAGCAAATGTTCTAGCATACGCTTTTGATCTGAAGATAAAGAAACTTGATTGTAATGGTTTTTAACCTGATCCTTCCAATTTTCTTTTAAATTTTCAAATTTTGGATCATTTGGTAACATTTTAAAAACACCTCAAAGTATAATTCTTCCTTCTTTAGTATATACGATTAAAAAGGTTTTTTTATTCCAAATCTTGTCAGTTTGACTTTAGTTTTTGGAGAGTGCGAGATAGCGTACTCATGACGGTACCTATTGGGATGCCAAGAATAGCTGAGATATCTTTATAGGAATAGTCTTCAGCCGCAAGAAATAAGATACTTCTTTGCCTATCATTGAGCTGATCAAGCCGTTTTTTCCAATTGTCATCTAGGGCAAGGCGATAAAATTCTTTTTCAGATTTTTTTAAGTCATCTGTATTATTATACAAATCATTTTGGAGAGGCTCGGCATACTCAATAGAAATTGTATTTAAAGTATCTTCCGAAGAGTCAAACTTCCATTTTTTATTTACTTCTCTATCATCAATATATGTGTTTTTGACAATTCTAAAAAGCCAATTTTTAAAATGATACTGAATATCAGGACTTTGAAACAGGGAATCGACTTCTTCATTCGAGTTTGCTTGAGCATTGTAATTTAATACAAACTTTTGAAATGCTTTTAAAGACTTAAGCAATGATGTCTGATGTATGTCTTCCGCTTTGGTTTTATTGTTACAAAGACTGAAACTAAAACGAAACATAGCATCCCAATATTTCTTTGATTGGGATACAAATTGTGTGTTCCAGTTTAATTCAATTTCTACAACTGATTCAACGTATTTAGTATTATCCATTGTTGCCATTTTTGTAAAACTGGGACTCCTTGTATGACTTTATAATCATAGTAAATGATACTTTTCCAACTGCTGCTAAAGGCACAGCTAATAAAATACCATAAAACCCAAACCAATCACCAAAACAAAGCACAGACAGAATTACCAGAGAAGGGTGTAATCCTGAGAATCTTCCCATGATCCTTGGAGTGATGAATAATCCATCTAAACATTGTACCGTTAAAAAAGCCAGAGATACAGTTAAAATAAGATGTCCATCCGCTGAGTTTGTAACTAATACAAAAAAACATAGAAAACTTCCAACAAGAATATCCATATAGGGTACTAATCGGGCGCAGCCGGTTAAAACGCCAACGGCAATTGCTGTTGGTAAACCAGCTATAAGTAATGCACTTGGATAAAGGACACATAATGTTAGAATGACAATAGACTGACCACGTAAAACAGATCTTAATTTTTTATCTACTTCTTCAATAAACTCTATAAAAACAGGTTTGATATCAATGGGAACTAATTCAAATATTTTATTATGAATTTTATTGAAATCACGCATTAAAAAATAAGAAAAAAACGGTGTGAAAATAACCATAATTAAAATTGATGCAATAAATCTTGTACTCGCTCCTATGCGAGATATTAATGTTTCACTTACTTTTTCAACATTAATAGGTAACAAATCATATAAATGAATTACGTTGTACGATTTTTGTCCTGTTAATTCTGCAATTAATCCTTGAATTTTTGGGAAAAGAGAACCTTCTAAGTAAGTTTTAAATCCAGGTAGAAGTTTAATTAAACCTTGAAGCTGTTCAAATAAAATAGGTAAAAATATCCAGATGGCAAGTAAGGATAAAACAGTAAGAATAATAAGTGTTGCAAAGGAAATGAAAGACCTTTTAATCCCTTTATTTTCTAAAAATTCAAACAATGGATTAATAAGATAGGCAGCCACAAATGATATAATTAATGGTCCAATGACAATATTTAAAAATAAAAAAAGACAGAGTGTGATTAAAAAGAAACATAAAAAAAATATTTTTCCTCTGTAACTTTTCATTTTATCCCTTATCTACGCCTCTAAGTTTTATAAGTTCTTTATCTGTATTCTGAATGTCTTGAATGATTTCGTATAACTCTGTGTCTTTCAATAATTTTTCAAGTTCTTCAGGAAGTCCATCTTCATATGCTTCGTATAAATTTCTTCCTAATTCTGCGAAAAGCTCTTTTCTTTTTTGAACTAATTGTACTTTTCCAATTTGTTTTTTAGCTTCATCGACACCGCGTTTTATCTCTCTAGTACTAATTTTTGCAGCATCAGATAATGTTTCTTGAATTTTTTTCCAATCAAAAGAAAAATTATGATTACTCATGTTTTGCTCCTATTCTGTTGCGGCAAAGGAAAGCTCTTCTACAATAAGGCTTCCAAAACCTATAGCAAATAGGAAAAGAGCGAAGTAAGCAAGAGCTATTGGAGGAAAGGTAAATAAATTTGAAAGGAAGGAACAGGCAAAAGAAGCTATAACAAATGGCATGGTGTATTTGAAAACCAAAGAAAGTTGCCTTTTTGGTTTTATCATTCCAAGATCCATTAATAGGCGTATGCGAGAGCCTTTTTCAGCTCTATTTTTAGCAAGTAAAATAGATTCTCTTAAAAGAAGGGTAAGTAAGGCAAGTGCAAAAACTTCTGGAGTTTGAAAAATGAGCGCAAATATAATTGAAATAAGATGAAATGCTACAAAATATAGTTTTTGAATATGGTATTTTTGAATTATGTAAGTAAGAATTAAAAATCCTAAAGAAACAAAGCAGCCAATTAAGGAAACATATAAAGGATGCGACGCACAGTTTATAATTATAATAAGAAACAAAAAAATAAAAATAGAAATCATATTTTTCTGGCTAAAGAGAGACATTTTTTACGAAGTCCTTTTTTAAAAATAATCATATACTTTTCTATTATAACACAATCTATTTTTTTTACTAATGTTCTTCTTGCTCAAGAAGATGTGGTCTCTGAAAATACATATGTTCCTGACTTTCGAGCTGGGCATAATTTAGCTTTATTCTATTCTGCGGAATATTCTAATTGGACTTTGAATCAAAACTCAACTTCAGTTGAAACGGAAAAAATAAAAGCATTATCCCAAACAGCAGTGAATTCAGGATTATTTATAAGATACTCTTATCATATAAATATTATTTCAAACTTTGGTTTTTTTGTAGGAACAACTGCTGGCTTGTTAATTGATATGACCTCGTATGGGCAATTAAGGCAAGGATATGGAGTGGCTTTTCCTACAATTATGGCAGGTTTAGCATTAAATATAGGACAGAAATTTCGTATTTTTTCTGGGGCTGAATACGGAGCAATTTGGTATCCAGAAATGTCAATTACTACGGATATGGGAGTTGCAAAAGTGATTGCACCCGTTCCAGATATGTATTCCGTTTACGGTGGATTTGATTATTTTATTGCTAGAGATAAATCGCTATTATTTCAAATGGGATGGAGAAGGCAAAATGTGATGAACTTAAATAATGGTTCATCTAATACATATTTAAATACTTTATCTATTGAAAATAATAGTTACTTTGCACAAATTGGTGTTGTATTTCAAATTGGTGATATTAATCAAGCAATTAATTCAGTATTACCAAATACAAGTTTTTAATTATTCAGTAAATTGAATATCTTTTACTTCGTAGTATTTTTCGCCGCGAGGTAAGTTAACTGTTACGATATCACCAACTGCTTTATTAATTAATGATTTTGCAAGGGGGCTTGAAATAGAAATAGCATTATTTTTAATATCTGCTTCAAGATCACCAACAATTCTATAAGACTTTTCTTCGCCTTTTGTATCGTCGCTAACGTCAACCAAGGAAACCATAGCTCCAAATACAACTCTATCTGTTTTGCCTTTGCCTACATTAATAATTTGAACTCGACCCAATTTGTCTTCGAGTTCCATAATACGACCTTCAATAAATCCCTGTTTTTCACGTGCTGCGTGATATTCTGCATTTTCAGATAAATCACCAAGAGCGCGGGCTTCTGCTATTTCAGAAATCACTTTAGGTCTATCAATTGTTTTTAGTCTTTTTAGCTCTTCTTTCAGTTTTTCATGTCCAACCGAGGTTATTGGAATTGGAGAATTAGATTCAATTGACATAAAAATTACCTTTTATAATTTGGATAAAAAAAGAAACAAACCGAACTTTTCACCAATTATCTTGATAACAAAGATCGATTCGCCAGAAGTTTTTTAGGCAAAATGCCTACAAACTAGTTTTAGTTCACTGTGTTGTGAACCTCCCTTTTCCTTCAAAGGAAGAAGCTTGTAAAATTAGCCTGCGGGCTGAAAGTTGAACCTTCAGCCCGCATTCTCTTATTACATGCCCGTATCATTACATGTGTTCAATGACACATCAATAGGATAGCATGGTTACTTTCTCGCTTCAACATACTTTAATCTTAGGTCGTAAAGCAAACTTGAAAGCATTTCTTCTTCAGATTGAGAAAGATTTCCCTTTGTTTTCTTTTGAAGGGTTTCGAGCAGTTCAATATTGTACTTAGCAGATTCAATATCTTTGTGATGTGCATTGCTCCCTGGTTCTGGAACAATTCCAAGACCAACTAGAGCTGCGTTCCCTAAAGAAAGCACTAAAAGATCAAATAAAGAATGTTCTTGCATTGTCATTTTCTCCTAAAAACGCCCAATATAGGCTTATCATATTATTGAAGGCTTTGGATACATTTTTTGGGGTTAGGCTTTTTATGATTTATTAGAATCCAGACAAAGTCTTAAATTTCCATTATTTTCGATTAATATTTCTTCAGCTTTTTTTAAATCTTGGTATTTTAAATAAACACAAGCCAATTTCACTTTGCCTTGACAAAAATTTAAGGCTTCATGCGCTGTTTCTAAATTAACATTGCTAATACCCGAGACAATATATGCTGCTCTTTTATTCAATTTTTCATTTGTTGCAACTAAGTCAACCATATAAGAGTCATATGTTCTATTTAAACGAATCATCAAGGTGGTCGTTAGCATATTCAAAATCACTTTTTGAGCTGTTCCCGCTTTCATTCTTGTGGAACCCGCAATAACTTCGGCACCTGTATTAGAAAATAACTTGATTTTAGATTCATTTAATAAAGGGGAATTTGAAGAGGATGAAATTCCAATAGTAAGTGATCCGGCTAAATTAGCAGTTCTTAAGACCCCTAAAGTATAAGGAGTTCTTCCGCTAGCAGCAATACAAATAAAAATGTCCTTTTGTGTTGGTTTTAATTTTTTAGCGTCTAATTCACCTTGCGATAAATTATCTTCCGCATTTTCTACAGCTTCCGTTAAAGTCTTGTGACCACCCGCAATTAAAAAAAGAGATTTATTTTTGGGCCATGAAAAGGTTGGGTAAAGTTCCGAGCTTTCTTGAGCAGCCATTCTTCCGGAAGTTCCTGCTCCAGCAAAAATAATTCTTCCTCCGTTTTCTAGTAAAGGCAGACATTTGCTAACAGCCGTATTTAATTCTTCTATTAATTTTTTTATAGAAGCAACGGCATTTAATTGTGATTCTAAAATAGATTCCAAAATATCTTTGGTTTCCCATAGATCAATTTTATTATATTTATCAGACTTGTTTTCTGTATCCATAATTTTTTTTACTTTATAATTTTAAATTTTTGTTTATTTTTTGCTTTTTCTTTTGTTGCCTTGATCTTTTCTTGATCTTGCATCTCATTTTCATGAATCAGATTTTTAATTTTTGAAGCGAGTTCATCCATAAAATTTTGAGTTTGTAAAATTGATTTTTGCACAGCTTCTTTTCCTAATACTTCGGTGATTTGTCTAATAAACTCATCTGCATAGGCTGTTTGAAGTAATAATACATCGGCAATTTCTTTTATAAATACCTTTTCACTAATTTTAAATGCTTTTAATACTTGACGCAAATGATTAATTGTTACTGTTTGTTTTGAAGCTTGTTCATTTAAAGCAAGCCAAATACTCCAATTTCTTTTGTCTGGTTTTTTTGTAAACATAATGCAGATTTGTATATCTTCTTCATTATTGAAGCTAAAATATACCTTTTCATCAAGTGTCATACGTTCAAATAATTCAAGTATTGTATTGATTTCGGGAAGCATCTAGAGCCTTCTTTTCTGCTATTGTTAAGCCTTTTAAGAGTGCTTCACGAATTGTCTGACGAATGAACTCCTTTGTTACTTCAATGGCGTTTTGAATGACAACGAGGTCTTCAGGCGTATAAGAATTTTCTGTTACTTCAGTATTAATACATTTAAAACATTGTTCTTGGATATTATACAGATAAATTAGTTTACTAGTATATAACTCATATCTCAAATCTATATTTAAATCAGCATCATCAAGAGGAGAGCAAATTTCTCCAGCAAGCTCTTTATAAAGCTCGTAAGAGACATCTACTTTCAATGGATTTGCTTGATTTCTCTGCACCATCTAATATCCTTTAATTATATCAGTATGTTGTGACAGAACCTGGAATGGGTATGAAACATAACCATTCACTGAAAACATCATCGGAGTTCCTATAAATTTCTTTAGAGTTGTTTTTGGGTATAAAAATGACAGATTTGATAAAAAATAAAATATCAAAATAATTAAAATTAAAAATAATTTCTGTTATTTAATTTCATAAATTATTAATTATATCTTTTTTGTAATTTAATATTAACTTTTAAATTAAATATTATTCGTTAAATAATAACTATTAAGTAACAAAAATATTTCTTTTTTGTTTTTAAGAATATAAATATTTTATAATTTGGAGAATTTAATGAGAATATTAATTATAGAAGATTCAGAAAAAACCGCTTCCTTTTTAAAAAAAGGTTTGAAAGAAAAAGGATATATTGTTGATGTTGAAAATGATGGAATGAAAGGATATATAACAGCTCAAACAAATATTTATGATCTCATTATTTTAGATGTAATGCTTCCATCTATGGATGGTCATGAAATTTTAGAAAAATTGAAAAAAATTAAAGATTATAATACTTTTATAATTATGGTAACTGCAAAAGATAGTACTTCAGAAATTGTTCATTGCCTTCAATTAGGTGCAGATGATTATTTAGTTAAACCAATAACATTTCCAGAATTAGTTGCCAGAATTAAGGCATTGTTAAGAAGATCACCTGTAAATGTTAAAGAAAGTTTAATTTTTGATGATCTTGAAATTGATCTAAATAAGCAATTAGTAATTAGAGAAGGAAAAGAATTGTTTTTATCAAAAAAAGAATTTCAAATATTAGAATTATTAGCAAGAAATAATAAAATTACTGTATCCAGAAATGAGTTATTAGAAAGCATATGGAATATGACTGAACTTACAGATAAAAATATTATTGAAGTACAAATTAATCGTTTGAGATCAAAATTAGACGAAGGATTTGATAAAAAATTTATTAAAACGGTAAGAGGCGGTGGCTATATGTTTGATGATGGAATAGATTAATTAGAATAATAATTTGTTAAAAAACTTTTACGATGTAATGGGCAAATTCCAATATTTTGAATGATATTTAAATGTTTTGGAGTGCCATAGCCCTTATGCCCTGAAAAACCAAAAGAGGGGTATAAAGTGTCTTGGTTAATCATGAAAGTATCACGGTAGACTTTTGCAATAATACTTGAAAAACCTACACTAATAAATAATCCATCTGCTTGGGTAACTGTTGCTTGAATATTTTTTTCAAATTCTATTGGTACTTTAATAAAATGTTTGCCATCCATTAAAATAATAGCCTGATTTAAATTAGGATAAATATTCGAATTTGATGAAGACTGAAATGTATAATAGAGATTATTTAATGCTCTGGCAATAGCAAGTTGAACCGCATTCCAAATGTTAAATTCATCTACTTCTTGCGAAGATGCTTCACCCAATGAAAAATAAATACACTCATATTCATTTGAATAATCTGAATGCTTTTTATTAATAAATAAATCAGATTTATAATGTAATTTAGTTTTAGAAGAGACGAGCTGATTTAAGTTATTTGGATTTATGTTTGAAAATGGGATACTTGATAAATTAAAATTATAATCGCTAAGTATAAGATCGAAACATTGAGCCCTTTTTTTTTCTGAAAGTTTTTTACTATCATCAATAAAAGAAACCCAATTTTGATTTTTGGTTTTAAAGTTTGGATCATAACCTTTGAGCGTCCAAAGGCTAACACAACTTAGCACAGGACCAGCAACACATCCTCTGCCAACTTCATCAATAGAAATAATCAAAGGAACATCGGTTTTTAACTTTTGTTCCTTTGTAATGGTATCTAAAAGAAATTGCTCATTCTGAAAGGCATTTTTTTTTAAGTTCATTTAAAATGAACTTTATTGAAGAGCGTTAATTTGATTTAATATCACTTGTTTTGGTTGGTTACCAACAAGTTCAGCTACTTTTTGTCCATCTTTAACAAAAGCTAAAAATGGAATATTACGAATGTTAAAGCTTGCTGCAAGTTGAGGATTGTCTTCCACATTAACTTTACAAACTTTGATTTTACCTGTTTGTTCTTTTGCAATTTGTTCAAGAACAGGTTCTAAAGATTTACATGGTCCGCACCAATCTGCCCAAAAATCAACTAAAACAGGAATTTTACTTTCTAAAACTTCAGTTTGAAAGTTATGATCTGTAATTTTAAATACTAAATCTGACATGAGTTACCCTTTCATAAATAAAAATGTGAGTTCTCATGCATAAGAGAATCTCAACCAAGCTATAAGATGTATCGGGTATGTGCATCGGTCAAGAGGTTCTTCTTGATTAATCTACCTCAATGTTCCTATGCTCAACCGTAACTAATGGAAAACTCTCTCTAAAGATTTTAGCGAGCTCTTCTGCAATGGCAACACTTCTGTGTTTTCCTCCCGTGCAGCCAATCCCTATTGAAAAATAATGTTTTCCTTCTTCAAGATATAGGGGGTAGAAAAACTCAATTAAATCCTTAACTTTTTTGATAAAAATAGGGACATTTGGATCGCTAAATACATAATCTTTGACATGTTGAGTAAGACCCGTCAAATCTTTTAAATGCGGCTCATAGTGGGGGTTTTTAAAGCAGCGTACGTCAAAAAGGGTGTCAAGATCGGATGGTGTTCCATGTTTAAATCCAAAGGAAGTGATATTTAATAAAAAATGGCTGTTTGAATCGGATATAGAAAAATGTTTATGAATAAATCTTTTCAAATATTGAGTTGGCATATGTGACGTATCTAATGAGCGGTGTGCTAAATTTTTAATAGGTTCTAAAGTGCTTTCATCAATTTTGATGATATCCTGTAAGCTTGATAATGGGTGCAAAACGCTTAAAGGATGTTGCCTCCTTGTTTCTCTAAAACGCCTTAAAATAACGTCATTAGATGCTTTAATATAAATTATTTGTAAATTACATGACTTCATTAATCCAGGATAGATGCTTTCAAAAGTAACAGGATTGTCTGGATCTCTTGAATCTAGGGCAAGCGCAATATGAGTTGCTTTTAAATTATTAGATTCTACAGACTCAGCAAAAGATTTTAATAAAACAGCTGGCAAATTATCAATGCAATAGTAACCTAAGTCCTCTAGGGCATGTATTGCAATTGTTTTTCCTGATCCCGCAAGTCCAGATACGATAATTACATTTTTTTTATTAGTGATACTATTTTCAGTGGATTTTTTCATGAATTCTCCAAATATAATAATATTTCTTCTAAATTATTTGCAGATAAAATTCTTTTACGTAACGTTTCTATTCGCATTGATCTGCAAATATTTGCCATAATATTTAATTTTGAAATTTTAGGGGTTTTAGGATATTTTGGAGATAAGATAACAAAAAATAACTTTGTTGGTTCATGGTCAAAAGAGTCAAATTCTACCCCCTTTTTGGAAAGAAACAAAAAGAGCTCCGTTTCATTAATTTTTGAAATAAATGTATGCGGTATCGCAATGCCAAATTCAACACCAGTGCTCGCTTTTGTCTCACGTTCTTTTAAACCAGTAAAGATTTCAACTTTATCATGATTTTTTTTTGAAACTGAAATTTTTTCAGCAATTTCTTTTAAAATGTTTTCTTTTGAATCTGATTCTAGAAATAAGCTAGCTGACTGGTTTTTAATTAAATTGCGGATGATTTGAATTGTCATTATATTTGGCCGCTTTTATAATAGTAACGTTATATGGTAAAAAGTTTATTTACCTGTATTCTAATAGGTAAAAAAAAACTTTCTGTCAATCATTACTATACCATTCTCATTCCAGGAGAAAAAGAAGATCAAAAAAAGAGGTAGATAATTCATATCTACCTCTCTCTTTGCAAATAAGAAGTTACTTTAACTTACTTTACGAGTACGGTCTTCAAAGTTTGAAATGTAGTGTGATTCATATTTATCAAAAATGTTTTCATCATTCTTAGCAAAACGTTTGTTTCTTCTTAAATTAATAACGTTATAATCGGAATCATTGTTTACAGATGAAAACTCTATTCTTTTATGAATACGGCGTTTCACATTTTTTCTAAGTGCTGACTCAAGTTTATTTACAGCTTTGTCAACAGAATGAGCTACATCATTAGCACTTGCATTTACACAAATGTTTATTTTACCAGAGTTAACCGCAAGTTTAACATGATGCTCAATACCATCTAAACTAAAAAAAGCCTTAACAACAGATGAATTAGTTGAAAATTTCTCTACACAATCACTTATTTTATTTTCAATAAGTTCACGTACTTGTTTGGATTTTGGGAAATTAATGAATTGTACTTCTACTTGCATGTAGCCTCCTGAGAAAGGTAACAGAACTAAAGCAAATCAAAGATTTTCATTTGTATTAAGGGGACAAATGAAACTAAATATTGTATAATAATATACAATATTTAGTTCAAAATACCACCAATTGGCTAAAGAGTCAACTTGAATTAGGTAAATGATTAGAAGCGTTGTATTCTTTTTGATGAGGACATTATGCCTAGTGATTCTCTATATTTAGCAACAGTTCTTCGAGCTATTTTAATCCCTTTATTTGATTCGATTTTTTCTGATATTTCTTGATCCGATAATGGATTTTCTTTGTTTTCTGATTTTATGATTTCAGCTACAAATTGTTTTATGGACTCATTTGCAAGTTCTTTTCCTGAGTTACTTTCTACAGCAGTATTAAAGAAATACCTTAATTCAAATATTCCTCTTGGTGAATAAAGATACTTGTCTGCTGTTGCTCGTGAAATTGTGCTTTCATGTAAATCGAGTTCTTGTGCAACAATTTTTAATGTTAAAGGATTTAAGTGTTCCACACCATTTTCAAAAAAATTTTCTTGATGTTTAATAATTGATTCAACAACTTTAATAATTGTTTTATCTCTATCTTTTAATGATTTTACAAGCCATTTTGCAGATTTAATATTTTCATTAATATATTTAAAAGTTTCTTTAGAATGAATTTCATTCAAATCGCTTTTAATGCTTTTAATTAAATTTGAATATTTTTTTGATAATTTTAACCGAGGTAAGCCATTATCATTTGTACTACATATCCATTTACCATCTCTTTTAAAAACATAAACATCAGGAATTATAACTTGATTTGATTGCTGTCCAAATTGTCTTGCTGGTCTTGGGTCGAAATTTGATTTAATAAAACGAAAAGCATTTTTTATTTCTTCTACTGAGGTTTTTTCTAATTTTGCTACCTTAATAAAGTTCTGTTTTTGAAATTCTGTCCAATATTCAGTTAATAGTTTTTCAATATATTTAGGCTTTTTCTTTAATTTATGAAATTGCAATAATAAACACTCTTGCAAGCTGCATGCACCAATTCCTGTTGGTTCACATTTTTGAATGGTTTCAATTGCAAATTTTACATCATCATAATGAATGTCATGATTTTCTGAAATGGTTTTTATATCTGTATTTAAAAATCCAGTATCATCTATGTATTGCAAAATAGTATAGATACATTCTTTTTCATAGGAGCTAAGTCTCATTACAGCAATTTGATTTTCAATATGAGAATGTATAGAGTTGGTTGAAGAAGTATCTGCAAATTCTCTTTTTTGATCATTTGAAGATATTTCTTCATTGCTTTTTATGTCATTGTATCTTTCCGTATAATCATTTTGATTATAAGAATTTTGAAGAGCTCTTTTTAATTCTTCATAATGTAACTGATTATTTTCTTCTTGTTTTGCAACACCAACAAGGCAAGGATTTTTTTCAAGCTCATCTATGATTAACTTTTCTAGTTCAAAACGACCTAGGGTTAATATAGTAATGGAATGTTTTAGCTCAGCTGAAAGCGAAATTTTTTGGGTAGTTTTCAGTCCTTGCTTTATTTCCAAAGCCATTCAAAGTTTCTCCAAGCTATCTTATTAAATGTAAAACGGTTTCTGGGATTTGATTTGCTTGTGCTAAAACAGATGTCCCTGCGGTAACAAGTATTTTACTTTGTGCAAATTTAGCAGATTCAGCTCCGTAGTCTGCGTCCCGAATTCTAGACTGAGCAGCACTCAAATTCTCACTTCCGATATCAATGGAGGTGATAGTTGAGTTCAATCTGCTTTGCAATGCTCCAAGTGCTGCTCTTGTTTTAGTCACTTTAAGCATAGAGTCATCAAGTGCCGAAAAAATATCTTCTGTTTGACCTCCTCCAAGCTCTCTTCCATTTTCTCCTTCGATACTCAATTCAGAAAGTTTTGTAAGAGAATCATTTAACTCAGTTAAATCATCAAATTTAAGAGTAATTATTTCATTATCTTCATTTGTTTCACCATCTGATTTTCTAAAATTTACTCCAACTTGAATATTAATATCAGTTTGTTCTTCAGGAGATAGAAGTTTTCTTCCATTAAATTCTGTTTGGTCTTTTATGCGATTCACTTCTTTTCCAAGTTCTTGAAATTCTTTATTCAAAAATGATCTTTCTGTTTCACCAACCGTATCGCTAGCCGCTTGTGTTGTCAGTTCTCTCATTCTAATTACTATATTATTTAATTCACTTAAACCACCTTCACCGGTTTGTAAAAATGAAATACCATCCGAAGCATTTCGTTTTGCTTGAGCAAAGCTTCTAATTTTTGCTCTCATTGTTTCTGAAATAGCAAGACCAGCGGCATCATCTGAAGATTTATTAATTCTTAGTCCAGAAGATAATCTTTGCAAACTATCTGTTAATTCTGTTTGGCTTTCACTTAACTGTCTTTGAGCCATTAAACTATCAATATTAGATTTAATTCTAATTCCCATAAAAAATATTCCTTAAATTTTTTTAACGTAACAAAGATAAAGCCATTTCTGGTCGTTGATTTGCTTGTGATAGAATGGCAAGTCCACCTTGAGATAAAATTCTGCTTTGTGATAACTTTGCAGTTTCTTCTGCAAAATCTGTGTCACGAATACGGCTATTTGCTGCCATCATATTTTCTGTGTTTATGGAAATATTACTTATCGCTGAATTTAATCTGGATTGAGTTGCACCTAAAGTTGCTCTTGTTGATGCAATCATATTTAAACTTTCATCAATCGTATTTAAATTTGATGCAATTTGTTCTCTGTCTTCTCCAGCGAGAGAAGTGTCCTTTAATCCTAAAGATTCAGAGTTAATTCCTGTTGACTCTTCTCCAAATTGTAACGTTAAAATATCATTTTCTGTTCCGTTATAACCAACTTGTAACGTTATTGGGTTTTCAGAAGTCTGTCCTGATAATAATTTTCTACCATTAAATTCTGTTGTTTCAGAAATACGATCAATTTCTTGTGTTAATTGTTGATACTCTTTATCAATATATTGGCGTTCTTGAGATCCAACTGTATCACTAGCAGATTGCATAGTTAATTCACGCATTCTTATTAGAATATTTGTTGTTTCGTTAAGCCCACCTTCTGCTACTTGGACTAAAGAAACACCATCATTTGCATTTCGTTTTGCTTGCATTAAGCTTCTTGTTTTTGCTCTTAAACCTTCAGAAATAGCAAGTCCTGCAGCGTCATCTGCAGATTTATTTATTCTAAGTCCAGAAGATAATTTTTCCATGCTTGAGGTTAAATCTGAATTATTATTTGATAAAAACCTTTGGGCTGTAAGAGATTCTACGTTGGTTTTTATGCGAAGACCCATAACTTTTTCCTCCTTGATTGCCTGATAACCGCATAAGTGGAATGCGGGGCTGTTCGCAGTACCAACCTTGATACTTTGCGAACTTATGAGTCATTCACCTGTGTTCCATGGTGTTTCCGTGACCCATGTTTTCTTATCGAGGAAATAAATTGGTAAATTAGAAAAAATTATAGAAAATATAAAAATAATTAATTAAATTAATAAAATCATAATGTTGTATAAAAGTGTTATTTTATCTGTTTTTTAGGCTATTTGTTACTTTTAATACGAAATTATTGAGGTTTAGAAAGAACCATTTTTACAATAACTTACAAATATCTCACAATTTTCTTGACTTTTAGGGCGACTTCTGGTTCTCTTTCATAGGTTATAAAATGTTTTTTTACATAAAAACTAGGGGTATCGTAATGAATCGTCTTGACTCGATTAGTTTTGGCAAAATTGTGCAAATTAGAGAGCAGTTATTGAAGCTGCAAGCTACAGGAAAAAAGGTTTATCGCCTAGAGTCAGGTGATCCAAGTTTTTCAATTGCACCGCACATTACTGCAGCAATAGAAAAAGCACTTCATGATGGAAAAACTCATTATATTCCAAATAATGGAATACCAGAACTTTTAAAAGCTCTTTCCCAAAAACTTTATAATCAAAATAAAATTAAAGTAACAGAAAATGATATTTTTGTAACTAATGGTGCAATGCATGCTTTATATGTTGTTTTCCAATGTATGCTAGAGCAAGGCGATGAAGTTATAGTTCCCGAACCGCTATGGACTGAAATTGGAGAAAACATTCGTTTAGCAGGTGGTGTTACTGTATCTGTTCCTTTAACAAGACAAAATAATTATCAATATTCATATGAAGATATAGTTAAAAAAATCACCTCTCGTACCAAGGCAATCTTTGTAAATTCACCTCAAAATCCATCAGGTGCAATTGTTCCAAAAGAAGAATTACAACGTATTGCAAATTTAGCAGCAGAGCGTGGATTATGGCTTGTTTGTGATGAAGCCTATGAAGATCTAGTATATGAAGGAGAGCATTATTCACCAGCAAGTGGTTTAGAAGGATATGATAAAGCAATTTCTTTATATTCATTTTCAAAATCACATGCGATGAGTGGATTAAGAGTAGGTTATATTGTAACAACAAATAAATCTTTAAAAGAAAGAATTCCAAAGTTGTTACGTTGTACAGTAAATGGAATTAATAGTATCGCGCAATGGGGTGCATTAGCCGCAGTAACAGGACCTCGCGATCATTTAAATTATATGTTATCTGAATACAGAATTCGCCGTGAAATTATTTTTAATGCTGCTTCAGAAATTCCTGGCATTATCCCTTTTAAACCACAGGGTGCGTTTTACTTATGGTGTGAAGTAGAACCTCAATTATTGCAAAAATTGCAAATTAAATCTGTTTCTCAACTTTCTGACTTTTTAGCAGAACGTGGTATTGGTAGTGCTCCTGGTGATAGTTTTGGAATAAGCTGTGCAAATGCGATTCGTTTTGCTTTTAGTTGCAGCACTCAACAAGTAACTGAAGGTTCCAAAGCTTTAAAAGAAATTTTAATGCAAGATAAATAATTAAAATTTTTATTAACACTTTTCTTTAATAAAGTTAGATCCTACCTATTAAATCATTGAAGCAATGTTATTTTTATATTTATTGTAATTTTAGCAGTGCTTTCAAATAATTTTAATTTTATAAACAAAATTTCTATTAAACGATCTCATTTTATTTGAATTCATTAAAAAATATTTATTTAATAAATAGATTTTTTTTTTGAGAAAAATAGTTAATTTTTATCTTATTTTTTACCATAGGTAATAAATTTTTATAATTATTAAATAAATTAAAAAAATTTAATTTATTGACTTTAAAAAAAATAAATAATAATTTTTTAAATTATACAAACTTTATATATAATTTGTTTGTATTTTATAAAATTAAATAAGTCTATATAATTTTTGCAATTAATTAAGGAGTATTTATGCAAAATAAGAATCCCATTTTTATAATATTATATTTATTAGTTTTTATTTTAAACTTATCTTTTTACACTTCTTCTTATTCAGCAATCATGCCAAAATTAAATTCAAATGATCATATTACTATTTTTTTGGATGTTACTATAGTTGATGTAGAATCTGGAAAGTTAAAACCGAACTCATGGGTTTTAATTAAAGATAATAAAATAATTAATATAGGCTCAAAGAATAATCTTGTAATTCCTAAAAAAGCTAAGATAATCAACACAAAAGGAAAATATTTAATTCCTGGTTTATGGGATATGCATGTGCATATTTTTGATAGTCAAAAAATAGCATTTCCAAGTTTAATTGCCAATGGAGTTGTTGGTGTTCGTGACATGGGAGCTTCATTTGAACAAATTGAAAAGTGGAAAGAAGAAGCTTCAAAAAGTATTTATACTCCTAGAATATTTTATTCAGGACCATATTTTGATAATAAATTAAAATTAAACTATAGCTTTAGTGTTAAAACAGAAGAAGAAGCTAGGCAGGCAGTAAGATTATTTCAAGAAAAAGGGGTTGATTTTATAAAAACATACTCAGATCTTGAAAAGAATATTTTTAATGCATTAGTTGATGAATGTAAAATAAGAAAAATTCCTTTTGCAGGTCATCTTCCTGTAGAATTAAGTCCAATAGAAGCATCTAATTTAGGTCAAAGTAGCGTTGAGCATCTTGAATTCTTTGTTGCAGCATCAAAATTAGAAGATGAAATTAGGAGCGATCAATCTAAAACTAATAATCTTGAGGAACTTTTTCTCTTAGATTTAAAAGCAGCAAACAATATTGACTATGATAAAGAAAATAAAATAATAAATACATATTCAAAAAATAAAACTTGGCAGACACCGACATTGGCTGTTCAGCGAGGATTATTTGCAACATCAATAGATGAAAGATCCAAATATATTCCTAAAGATATAAAAAAGTTCTGGGAAAATTTTATTATTGAAATGAATTCTTCTAAAATATTTCAAAAAACATTAAGTCAATTATTTGAAAAAAATCTTGATATTATAGATAAAATGAATAAAGCAAAAGTTCCATTTTTAGCTGGAACAGACGCTAATTTAGAAGCTACTATAGCACTTCCTAATATTTTTTTTGGTTTTAGTATTCATGATGAAATGGAATTATTTGTAAAAGCAGGGCTTAAGCCAATAGAAGCATTACAATCGGCAACAATAAATCCTGCCAAGTTTTTAGGAATAGAAAAAGATTATGGTAGTATTGCAATTGGTAAAACAGCTGACCTTGTTTTATTAAATGAAAATCCATTAATTCATATTGAAAATACAAAAAAAATAGATTCTGTGATGATAAATGGAATCCTTTTTAATAAAAATGATATAGAAAAAATATTAAAACAGCTTCAAGATCAATAAGTTATTTTTTAATTTTATTTCAATTAGTAGCAATAATTTTAGGTTAATTTTTTTATTAATTTTATCATGATTTTTCTTAATTTAAATAATATTATAATGTTAATTAAAACTATTTTAATTATTGTTTTCTATGAAGTAAGATAAAGAAATATTTTATTGACTTTAAAATAAATAAATAATAATAATAATTTTAAGTAATTTTGCAATTAATTGGAGTATTTATGCAAAATAAGAATCCCATTTTTATAATATTATATTTATTAGTTTTTATTTTAAACTTATCTTTTTACACTTCCTCTTATTCAGCAATCATGCCAAAATTAAAGTCAAATGATCATTTTACTATTTTTTTGGATGTTACTATAGTTGATGTAGAATCTGGAAAGTTAAAACCGAACTCATGGGTTTTAATTAAAGATAATAAAATAATTAATATAGGCTCAAAAAATAATCTTGTAATTCCTAAAAAATCTAAAATAATAAACACGAAAGGAAAATATTTAATTCCTGGTTTATGGGATATGCATGTGCATATTTTAGATAGTCAAAAAATAGCATTTCCAAGTTTCATAGCCAATGGGGTTGTTGGTGTTCGTGACATGTCAGCTTCATTCGAACAAATTGAAATGTGGAAAGAAGAAGCTTCAAAAAGTATTTATACTCCTAGAATATTTTATTCAGGACCAGCTCTCGATAATAAAATAAAATCACACTTTAATATTAAAACAGAAGAAGAAGCCAGAAAGGCAGTAAGATTATTTCAAGAAAAAGGCGTTGATTTTATAAAACCATACACATGGTTAGAAAAAAATATATATTATGCATTAGTTGATGAGTGCAAAATAAGAAAAATCCCATTTGCGGGTCATGTTCCATTCGAAATGAGTCCAATGGAAGCATCCAATTTAGGCCAAAGTAGCATTGAGCATTTTGCAGAATTCTTTGTTGCAGCTTCAAAATTAGCAGATGAAGTATGGAACAATATAGCTAAAACTAATAATATTGAGGAACTTTTTTATTTAGATTTAAAAGCAGCAAATAGTATTGATTATGATAAAGAAAATAATATTATAAATGCTTTTGCAAAAAATAAAACCTGGCAGACTCCAACATTATCCGTCCAGCGTGGTTATTTTGCAACATCAACAGATGAAAGATCCAAATATATTCCAAAAAATATTAAAAAGTTCTGGGAAGATACTATTGCTGAAAGAAAATCTTCTGAAAGATTGCAAAAAATGAGTAGTGAAGTATTTGATAAATTCCTTATTCTTACAAATAAAATGAATAAAGCAAAAGTTCCCTTTTTAGCAGGTACAGACGCTAATATCTCAACTTTAGAAGCACTTCCAAATGTTTTTTATGGTTTTAGTATTCATGATGAAATGGAATTATTTGTAAAAGCAGGACTTAATCCAATAGAAGCATTACAAACGGCAACAATAAATCCTGCCAAGTTTTTAGGAATAGATAAAGATTATGGTAGTATTGAAATTGGTAAAACTGCTGATCTTGTTTTATTAACAGAAAATCCGTTGATTCATATTGAAAATACTAAAAAAATAGATTCTGTTATGATTAATGGGATTCTATTTAATAAAAATGATATAGAAAAAACATTAAAACAACTTCAAGATCAATAAAGTTTATATTTGTTAGGGTAACAATATTTTTTTCTAAATGTTGTTACCCTCTATGCAAATCATTAAAGCAAAATTATTTTTACTTTTATAGTAAAGCTTAACAATACTTCTGATCCACTTAAATTTAGAATTCTGTCTCGAACACCTTCTTCATTTATAAAATATTTTATGAATAAATATAAATGTTTGCCTATTTTGTTAAAATCAGTATTTTATGAGGATATCAAAAAGGAGTGCGGAATGACTTTTGAAAATGAATATGAGTGGACCGTGATTGGAGCTGGACCTGCTGGAATTGCAGCTGTTGGTAAACTTATAGACAATCATATTGATCCTAAAAAAATTCTTTGGATTGATCCTGAATTTAAAGTCGGAGATTTTGGTAAAAAATGGAGTAAAGTACCAAGCAATACAAAAGTAAGTTTATTTATAAATTTTTTAAATTCTTGCAATTCATTTGAATTTTTGAAATCAAATGTATTATTTGATATTCAAAAAATTTCAGCAGATGAAACCTGTGAGCTTGATCTTATGGTGCAGCCTTTGCAATGTATTACAAATACTTTAAAGTCAAAAGTTGTTTCTAATATAGATATTGTTAGCAGTTTGAAAATGAAAAATCGCTATTGGTTGCTTGAATTTAATAATCAGAATGCCATTATTTCAAAAAATGTAATCATGGCTATTGGTGCTGAAGAAAAAATACTTTCCTACCCAGATTTAAAAACAATTCCTTTAGAAATTGCGTTAAATAAACATAAATTAAAAGAGTATTGTCATTCTGATGATATTATATCTGTTTTTGGTTCATCTCATTCGGCAATTTTAGTAATACGAAATATACTTGAAAATTGCCCTAAAACAAAAATATTGAATTTTTATAAATCCCCTCTTTGTTACGCTTTAAATTGTGGTAATACGATTTTAAATGACAATACAGGATTAAAAGGAACAACTGCACATTGGGCTAAAGAAAATTTACATGGAAACTTACCAGAAAATTTAAATCGTTTTCTTGCAAATGAAGAAAATTTAAAAAATGAATTGTATAAATGTACTCATGTTGTTTATGCAATAGGTTTTCAAAGAAGAAAAATCATATTAGAAGGTGTTTCTGATTTTGAATACAATCCAAAAACGGGAATTATTGCGCCAGGTTTATTTGGTTTTGGAATAGCTTTTCCAGAGCTTAAATGTGATAGTTTTGGAAATGAAGAACACAGAGTTGGATTATGGAAATTTATGAATTATATTAATAATGTTCTTCCCATTTGGCTTAGATACTCCATATAATTTTGTTTACTAATCTCTATTTAAATATAAAAATACTTCTTACAAAGCATATGCCAATGTTTCTAATCTATCGGTGGATCAATAATATTTTGTTCTTACTTGAATAAATCCTATGAAGTAACAAAAAAAATAACAAATGTTTAAAATGTAGGTTGGATTTTGTAATTTTAATGACATAAGCATTTTTTTGCCTTTAACGAATTGAATAAAACCCGATTGAAATTAGATTTACGTTAATAAATTGGAACTTTATCAGGTATTAAGCATGGAAAGACTTTTTAGCATTCTTTTTTTATTTTTTTTTAGTACATTTTCTTATGCAAATGATTCAGATATGAAGGTAAATATTTTAGCAAGTGGTGGTTATTCAAATGTAATAATCGATGATAATTACTATAAGGGATACAATGCTTCAATTAAACTTTTTCTTCCTATTATCTCTGATTTATATTTTGGATTAGGAAGTAAGTTTGAATCTGTTTCAAATTCAAAACAATCAAATATAAGTTCAGCAGGTACTATTTCAGAAAATTTAACCAGTATTTTTATAGGAATTGACTTAGCCTATAAGTTTTCAATAGAGTTTGTTGATTTTCAAATAAATCCTTATAGTTACTATAGTATTTACGACAATTGGCAAAGAACAACTTCATTTTCTAATAGTAGTATTAGTATTACAGGAACAGCTTCTATAAATACAAATATTATTTATGGAATTGGTTGTTCAGCTTTATTTAATTATGATTCATTTTATTTTGGCCCATCTTTTTATTATTCAAGAGGATATATCGAAGCTCAAAATTATACAGATTCATTTCAATATAGTTCTTCATTTAATTCTGGAGTTTATGAAATATTAAATTACAATATTACAATAGGAATGTTTTTGTGAGAAAAAGAAAAATTTTTATAGAAATTGTAAATAAATTATTAGCTTTTTTTATAACATTTCAAATAATATCTTGTTCAAAATTATTGGATTTAAATGATGGTTCACTTAGTAGTAGTAATGGTAATTCTACTTCTTTAATTTATATTGTTAATACAAATAATAATTCAATTTTAAGTTGTTATGTTTCAAGCGAAATTAATAAAAATCAATGTATAAATTCAGGTGCAACAGGATTAAATAATCCAAATGGTATAGCTATTTATAATGGAATCGCTTTCATAACTAATTTTGGAACAAGCCAAATTATTTCATGCAAAATTAATGGTCCAAATTTACAAGGATGTGTTGATACAGGTGGAACGGGCTATACGGGGCCTGCTCAAATTATTATTCAAAATAATTTAGCTTATATAACAAGTAACTATACTGGTTTAATTTACTCATGCAGTATAAGCGGACAAAGTTTGACAGGATGTGTGAATACGGGGGCGTCAGGTTTAAGCGGGCCTTTAGATATTAAAATAATTAATAATATAGCTTATATTACAAACGCAACTGGAAATTCTGTGAGCACTTGTACGGTTTCTGGAACGACCTTTAGTGGTTGTGTAAATTCTGGTGCTTTGGGTCTAAGTGCTCCAAAAGGAATAATTATAAGTAATGGCTATGCTTATATAACGAATTACTCTGGAAACTCTGTATCGGTTTGTTCTGTTTCAGGAGCTTCTCTAAGTGGCTGTGTAAGTTCAGGTGCATCAAATCTTAATAATCCATATTCTACATTCATTTATAATCAAAAGATTTATATATCAAATTTTGGAACAAATACTCTTTATACTTGTTCTTTGAATGGAGTAAATATATCTGGATGTACTGATCTAGGTCTTTCAAACTTAAATGGTCCATCTTTTTTAGGAATGTAGATTAAATTTTATCAAATTTAATCATTTATTTGTATAATATGTTTGTTTTTCTTGGTTTTTTTATCAATTATTTTTAAATATAAAAAGATTTTCTATTGGTTTTAAATAAAAAAGCTTATTTTAATGTTACTTAACTAGTCCATTTTGCAAATTATTTCAGAAAAGTTCAAAATTTATTTTTATATACATTTGATATTGTTGGTTTATTTTAAATAAACACACTATAAAAAAATAAACGAATTCATTATATATAATAATTTCGTTTATTTTTTATAATAAAATCCGATTTATATTAAGTTTTTAAAATGAATAAGGGATGTATATGTTACTATTTATAAATAAATTATGGTTATTTAAAATATTAAGATACTTTTCACTAGTAATTATTCCAATATTTTTAATATCTTGTGATAATAAAGGCTCATCAAATTTGTCTGAAAATAATACAAATTCAAGCAATGTATTAAACGAAATAGGTATTGATTTACCTACTGAGTGTGAATAAGTTATGAAAAATTAAGAGGTAACAGAAATGGCAGTTAAAAAAAATATAATAATTATATCTATGTTTTTCTTTTTATTTTCAATAATGTTAATTAACTCTTGTAGCAAAAGCGGTTCTTCATCATCTTCCTCAGATTCTGCTAATTCAAATGCCAATGCACAAAATCCAAATGAAAATCAAGCAAATTTGAAAGTAATCATTCCTGTTCCTCAAATTTTAGCTTTATCAGGTACAAATAAAGAATATACGATATTAGTTAAAAACGAGGGTTTTAAATCGGCAAGCCATATTGTTTTTAGCGGATTTGAAGAACCTATTTCCTTATCAAATTCAAATGACACCAATAGCTGTGAAAATAAAGTTTTAAATAATAACGAATCATGTGAACTTAAAATTGTTTTTTCACCAAAAAAAATAATGAATGGAAAAAAAAGTATTTCGTTAAGTTACACAAATGATAATGATAATAAAAATGTTTCAATTCTATTTGATATTAACTATTTATCAAAGGGTTCAGTAAATCTTTTTATTCCATCTGTAGATCAGTTGAAAACATCTTTAACAGAGCCAGTCTCAAAAACGTTAACAATTAAAAATTTAGGGGAAGAAGAAATTACAGGGTTAAAGATTTCAAAGCTAGAAGCTCCCTTAGTTTCAGATTCAAAATGCTCAACTTCATTACAACCAGGTAGTACTTGTAATATTGATATAAATTTTGCATCTACTGCAGTCATAAATGGTGTAAAAAATTTGATGATTACCTATGACGATTTAGATCAAAATAGCAACGTATCACCAATAACAGTTATTGTTCCAATATCTTATGTTACAATAGGAAAATCAGATATTAGTATAAGTAACATACCTGATGCTTTATTATCAAGTGCAAATAAAACGTCTGAGCGTATTTATACAATTAAAAATAGTGGTTCAGCAAAAGCAACGAATATTATTTTACCAACATTTATAAAACCATTATCAAATGGAGGAACCACTTGTACTAAAGACTTAGACTCGGGGGACTCTTGCACATTTAAAGTTATTTTTAACCCAATGGGCGATAATAAAATAGATCAAAAAGATTATTTTTTTGAAATCTCTTTTATGGATGGAATTGATATCAAAAAAGTAGTTTCCAAAATAAGCTTTAAATCTATTTCTAATAATATTTTAAATTTAACACAATATAATGTAAGTTCTGCAAGTATACAAATAGATACGCCATGCAATAAAAAAGAAATTTACGGTAATGGTGTTCATAATATTCCCTTGGTTCCTACATTTAGTGCGACGGATGAAAATGGAAGAACTATTTCTTTATCATTGGATGAAATTATAGCTGCTACACAAGTTCAAGTTGTTAACGGTGGTATTAGTACAGATATTAATACCGTTAAATATACAGCAGATAAATATTCAAAATGTATGGATGGTACAAGCGTAAATTCTGAATTAAAAGCACTCTTTTTCACAACAAGTTTATCAGGACAAAAATTAGATATTGGAGCCAACATTACTTACATAGATAAATCTGGCAAAACAATATCTGTTAGTACTGATAATTATCAAGCAGGACGTGTGAATATTAATTCATTAGATAATCCATTAACAAAAGCATCTGGAGACTCTTATTTCAGTATGGGAATTGTTTCTGATAAATATATTGGTTCTTTAATAACAAGAGATAATTACCGTTTATTTAAAATTTCTCCTGATACAAAAAACTTTCCTACTTTAGATGGTTTATCTGACTTAACTCAAGTTCGTGTAACTTCATTAACTTATAATAAATCATCTGGTCTATTAAAAGTAGAATATACAGAATCACAAGTTCCAAATGCAACAAATTATATGATGCCCATTCATGGTTTTATTGGAGCTATAAAAGGTGATTGTATGAGAAGATATTATACTGGTTACTTTGTTTCAGGTAAACTTAAGTCAAATAATATTGATATTATTAATGTTAAAAAGATAGGTTCTTACGCAAGTGATGCTAATTTATCCCTTGCAGCCATTGGTAAAAATGATTTTGCATTTGCTTCTATAACAGATAGCTGTCTGCCTGGTTGGGTTGGAAATTATCAATGGTCTACTCCATTCACTTTTGAAATATTTGGACTAGATTCATTTGGAAATCCATTTAAGTCAATAAATAATTCAGAGTTTTAGACAAATATATATTTATTCTTTATTTAAAATTTGATTGGAATGGGAATGAATAAAAAGATTTTTTTATATAAAATTACAATTCTTTAAAATCAGATAAAATAAATTTGAATCTAGAAAATAGTTATGCTTAGGCACAAACTAAAGTGATTCCTTTTGGTGAAGCTTCCGATAGATATGGAAAAGTTTTTTACGATAAAGTAAGCAAATTACAAGATATAGCTGACACTCCTTTTAGAGGAAAAACTTTTGATGCACAAAGAATTTTATATTACATGAGGGCTTATACTATAGGTACTGATGAGGAAGTAGGAGAATATAGTGCAGTCGCATTTTTTAAAGCTTCTAAAATAGACCAAGCGAAACATATTAAAAGTTCTGGTCTTCAATAGTCAGATCCCTTATATAATAAATTTATGGAAATTTTTGATAAATCACTTACATTTGATGAATACTATGATTTTTATATGGAAGCTTTAACAAAAGTAAAAATTGGTATTGAACTTTAAAATTTATTTAAATTTTTAATGAATTCATTTTCTAAATTTTTATATATGACGAATTATAAAATAAACTTTATTTAAAATTCAAACAAAAATTCTCAATATAACTATTGATTTTGTTTGGGTATTTTGTTATCTAAAAAACAAATTCAAATTTTAATATTTTAATGATCTAAATTTAATAGCGTTCTGTCCCTGGTCCCATTGTTATAAAATTTTATAATTAAGGAGTTTATTTATGCAATGCAAATCTTTGTTAACAATTGTTGCTGGTATGATGCCAGCTGTTGTGTTTGCTTACCCAAAAACACAAACAACAACTCTACCTTTACCTGTTAATCAATCAATGCAACAAGGTGACAAATCTGCTATTGATTTTGTTGTAAGTATGCCTGTTTATCAGGATCATGTTGATTCTACGCAATATTATTATGTTCCAAAATTAAAGGCAGCCGTAAATGCTGATGGAGTTTCTGCAACTTTTACAAAAAATGAAGTCGCTGTTTCAAGTTCTTCTCAAATTGCAGATTTAAGTTTAAAACTTTCTAACTTAACAGCCGAAGAATATTTTAATATTAGAAAAGTAGTAACAGATCTTCAAGCAATTATTGATAATGCTATAAAATGGAATCCAAATGATCCAAATATCCCAGTTTATCAAAGTTATTTAAATAAAGCTCTTGAAAGAAAAAAATTAGCTGAGACAAATGCATCTAGTTTTGAAAAAAGTATTCCTGGTGGTGTTTTAACTTCTTTATATAATAATATAGCCACATTTTTTTCTAGTGCTGGTGTTGTTTTTCCAATTTATAACAATGAAAGCATTTCTGATAGACAAAACCGTTTGAATCAAAAGTTAGTGGATTTGAATTCATCTAATGGTGGATTAATTACTGGAAATATTTATGCAGGATTTACTGCAGAAGAATTAGTTAAAATAAAAACATATAAAGGAAACTATGCACAAAATGTTAAAATTTCTGTAATTCCTTTATCAAGTCTTTCTTTTGAGTCATTAACTGAACTTCAATATGATGCAAATGGAGTAAAAAGCCAAAGAGCAGGCATTCCTATTTTCTCCTCTCTTAAAGGCGGTGGTACTCTTACAGGCGCAACATTTAACTTCGATTTAACAACAAATGGGGCAGTTTCTTTTGCAAGAAACTTAGCACCCTTTATTCCACCAATTGCTGTAAAAGGTGTTATCACACAACAAGTACCAGCATACAGAGCTACTTTAGATTGTGATTTTGGCCCAGGATTAGTTATTAAAGATCGTTCAATTATTAACAAACAGGTAGCTGTATTTAATGATAACTCAATTAGTAATTTAATTGCTCAGCAACAAGGTGCACAACAAAGTCCTTGTCGCATAACTGTATTATCTGGTGACTCAAATGCGGCTCAAATGGCTGGAGTCCAAGCAATTGAAAAAGAAATTGCGGCTCTTCAGGTTCAAAAATCTAATTTGTCTACTATAAATAAAGGACAATATTGGCAACAAGTGCAGCAAAATCAAACTGTAGATAGAACAGCTCAAAATAACGGTTATCAAAATGTATTCCAAGCATATCAGCAATCTGGTTGGACTAATACGGCAGCACAATCTTTAGCAAAACGTCCAAACCCATTTTGGCAAACAAGTGCTACAGATTTAACAACATTAACTGGTTTAAAAATTCATAAAGAATTAACAGGAACTGTTTCAAGTAAAATTGAAATTTCTGTTCCTACTGCAATTTGTTTTGTTTGGAACGTAAAATCAAGAGCCTATAGAGCATGTAATGAAGGAGAGCAAGAAAAATCTGTTCCTTTAGCAGATGCAACTCAATCAGCTAAACAATCCCAATCTTGCCAAGTAACTCAAGACGCTCTTCAATGCGGAATAAATCGCAATACAGGAGCTCCTGTTTCTCAAGAAGGAAACATTCTTCCTGAAGATCTTTAATAAAAAAAAAGAAAGAGCTTCTTTTTAAGAAGTTCTTTCTGATTTTATTTTGAGGCGTTTTTTATGTTTAAAAATTTTGTTTTTATTTTCACATTATTTTTTAGTTTTAGCTCTTATTCTTTACCAATCATTAATATTAAAGGAAGTTTAAGAGCTTCAAAACAAATGGATAAAATATTTTTTGTATCTTCTGAAGAGCAAATTTTAACTCCACAAGAAATGACTTATGCTGATATTTGGTTAAAACAAAGATTAAAAGGTTCTAAATATAATTATAATAATTTATCAATTAGTTTTAATGTTATGCCTGAGGTAACAAAAATTGTTAAAGGATGTTTTTTTAGTTGGTTTAAAAAAATAGATTCAAATACAAGACTAAACTTAATTGAACATTTAAAACCAAATGGTATTTATAATTTAACTCAAGATGAAATTAATTTTTTATCTAATGATTTATCTAATTTTACATATAGTAACATAGAGACATGTAAAAATGATAATTTTTTAGGAGATATTACAACCGCTTTTATTATAAATGACTTAGAGCAGTATTTAATTGATAAAGCAAATAATAGAATTTCCTACCCTAAATATAGTGATATTTTAGATAAATCGTTTGAATCTCTGTCAAAAAAATTGGGCAATGAGTCCATTAATGAATTTTTGAATTGGTTTGATTCGACTCAAATTAGATATCCTTATTTAACAAGTGAAATTATAAATACCTTCCTTATGAACTTATCAAAGACAAAACAAAAATATTTTAATGAGACAGAGACATCTTATTTATTAATTGAGTCTATAAATAGTAATGTTGATACTTTTAAAGAAAGTTTAAGTGATCATTATAAAATGATTCCTTATATGAAATCTACTAGATTAATTTATGAAAAATGTTTTCATAATTTATTGTTTTTAGATGAAAAATGTAGTCAAGATAATATTGCAAATAATTTTGTGGTAGTAAAATTAAAAAGAAAAAATAAAACTTTAAATCATTTGGTGTGGGTGGGATATGAGTAGAAAACAAATTTTTTATATATTTTCAATTATTTTTGTTTTAGTTTTTATCTCTTTTTATATTACAAGAAAAAACGACACAGATTTAAACGCTTCAAAAATATCAAATCCTGAAGAAAATAAAAATGAGATTCCAAATTCTAAATCAATTCCTGAAAAAACAGAGTCAACTAAATCAGACAAAAATGTAAATGAAAATGAAGAAAAAAATGAAGCAAATAAAAAAATAAAAGAAATGTCTCCACAAGAGTATGTAGCGTGGTTAAAAGACCCTCAAGACAGGGTTCTTCTTGAGATAAAGCCTGAAGGAACAACTGTATTTAGAAAAGGTAACGTAACTATTACCGTTATGCCTAATGGGGAAGAAATATATTTGCCAGATGAATTTTAATTTTATGGGATTTAAAATTTGTTTTAGTTAAGGATGTCTTACAATCCAGCTTTTACTAAATGTTTCCCCATTGGGTAAATGCCAGTTGCCATTAGAATCTCTTTGGACTTTATATCTTTCCCAGAGTTCTGTTTTATCATTATATTTTTCTATTATATCACCTTCATTAATGGGGTGTTTAATGATCCATATATCATTTTCTTCATCATAATTAAAATTTTGCATAAAAAACCTCATTCTTTATGATCTTTTATTGATGCATTTATTTTTAAATTAAAAAATAGTTACTTTTATAATTATGATTTAACTTAATAAATACGAACATTTATTTTTATTCGGTTAAGTAAAAATAATATTTATTTATTTTATTTTTATTTTAGTTATTTTTTATGTAATTGTATGTATTTACTGGTTTAATATTTATTTTTCTTCACATGTATGAGGGCCTGTTTCCGTAAATGAGCCTGTTCCTGTGTATTTAGGTTTAGTGTCTGGAATAGGTCCTGTTGGGGTAGGCTGCTGAGCTGGAGCTATAACCTGATATTCTGTTTCAAAGGATCCAGAACCTACATATAATATTTTTTTACCATCATCTGTAGCAATTTCGGAAATATGGCTTGAGTGCAATTTTGTGATTTTGCATAATACCATTCCAGGGATGGGGTATGCTGGGGTCATATAGCCACAAGGGGCAAATATAATATTTTTTTCATCTCCCTCAACACAAACGGTTCTCATCGTATCTGAGCAATTAGAGGAACCATTAATGATTCCCATGGCAAAAGGGATGAGGGTTCCACCTTGTATTGTGGTTCCCTTCGCTATGTCAGCGGTTAGTAAGAAATTTTTTGCACCCATAAAAAATCCCCAAATAAAAAAGGATTATAAAATAATTTTTAATATAGTTTATTTTTAATGACGTGTAAAATTAAATTATTGTAACCTTAATATCCCTATAAATTACCAATAAAAACGAATACTTGTTTATCTGTGTAGTGATCAAAATCGGTTTTAAAGGTTCTATGTAATTCTGTCTTTGGGGTATTCCATACATTTTGCCATATCTTTTGGACTTCTGTAGGGTCTTGGGTTTTTGTCTGATAAGTCCTGTATTTTCCAGGTATAATTCTCATAATTTTAAAATTTTGAGGCATTTCTTGTATATTAGATACCTCCATTCCAATCATGACAGAGTATTCTCCTTTATCTTCATTTTCATAGTCATAATAAATACAGTATAAGGATTTGTCTTTTGTACAGGGTATTTTTTGTAACTCATTATGGCTCATGACTTTTTGCCATAGTTTTCCAATGTCTTTAAAATGTTTTCCATTTATAAAAGTTGTTCTTATTTCAATGCCTGCAATTAATATTTCATTAGAGATTTGCTTATTTTCCATTTTTTCTCCTTTATATAAAATGGTTAAGGAATGATATGATAACTAAAAAAGAGTATCTTGATATTTTGTATCATTTTAGTAGGAGTTTTTTATCAAAGATTTATTTTTTAAATTTTAAATTATTATACAAATAATACCTTTCAGGAAATAACTTATTTTATATTTTTAAACTAACGGAGATTCTTTTATGTGTGCACAATTTCTTGTAGATAAAATTCTTTTTCAAAAATCATTGTCTATATTTAGTTTGCATTTAAACACGATAGAATGGAAAGATAGAATTTTACCACATTCACAATCTCCTATTATTGAGTATAAGAATAATGAATATTTTATTGAGTTATTTTATTTTTCTTTAGTTCCCTCTTGGTCTCATGATCGTAAACCAAAGTTTGCCACACATAATGCCCGCCTCGAAACGGTATTGGAAAAGCCAACATGGAAAAAACCTTTTTTAAAAAATCATTGTCTTGTTCCCATAACTACGTTTATTGAGCCTATCTATGAAGGAAAATTTGCAGGAAATATGGTTAAATTTAACTTAGAGGAATGTATTTTTGTTCCTGCTATTTTTGACTATTGGATGAATAAGGAGACGGGTGAAGTGATTTCGTCGTTTTCTATTTTAACATCAGAGCCTGGTGAGTTTGTCAGGAAAATAGGGCATGAAAGATCCCCAATATTTTTAAAACAAAAATTAAAAACTTTTGAAAATTGGTTTGATTGTGAAAATAATGATGGAAAGAATTTTATTCAGTTACTCAGTAATAGGCAGGAGCCTAAAATGTCAATTGAAATTGATAGACCATTAAAAAAAGGTTGGGAAAAACGAAAATAGCCTTTGACAAATGTCATAACACCATACAAATATATGGTAAGGAGGTTGTGATGTATTTTAAACCATCTTTTGAAACAAAAATTTATATTCCTTTTGCTTTTAGTACTGTTTGTGCTGGATTTCCCTCTCCTGCAACAGACTACATAGATAAAAAAATAGATTTAAACGATTATATTGTAAAACATCCTGAATCAACATTTTATGTACGAAGTCAAGGAGACTCTATGATCGGTGCTGGTATTCATAGTGGAGATATTCTTGTTGTTGATAGATCATTAAAAGTAATTAGTGGAAATATTGTAGTTGCTATACTTGATGGTGAGTTTACGGTAAAACGATTTTTAATTCGTCATCATAAAATTATTTTAGCAGCTGAGAATGATTCCTATGAAAATATTTTTATAAAAGAAGGAATGGACTTTGAAATTTGGGGCGTTGTGACAACTGTAATTCATTCCGTATAAAAATAATATCATATTTATTTATATTAAATTTGGTGAGCTATATTTTATTTAAAAAAATAATAAAACAGATCGTGTTGATCGTAAACTCAATTCAGTTTAATTTCTTTTTGCTCTCAATGCTGCTGTTTATATTTTTTTAAAGGAGTAATGTATGAAACTTTATTTTTCAAAAGGTTCCTGTTCTCTAGCTTCACGTATTGCTATTAATGAACTTGGTCTGGATTGCCAGTATGAAAAAGTAGATTTTAAAACATCTCTTACAGAAAGTGGAATGGATTTCACAAAAATAAATGCAAAGGGATCTGTGCCTGTATTGCAACTTTCTAGTGGTGAAATTCTTACAGAGGGATCTGTTATTTTACAATATTTAGCAGATAACCACTCACAAGGTGGAAATTTTATACCAAGAGAAATGGCTTTGCCACGTTATCGTGTACTCGAAAAGCTAAATTTTATTTCTTCTGATTTTCATAAAACAGTAGGTATTTTTTTTAGCCCGGAAATTTCAAAAGAAATTAAAAACTCTGTATTAAGACCAAGGCTTGATAAATTAACCAATTATATTGAGAAAGAACTAACACAACATTCTTTTTTTGTAGGGGATCATTACACTTTTGCAGATTCTTATTTGTTTGTTATTTTAACTTGGTTTGATCATATTGGTGTTGAACGTAAAGCTTGGCCTAAAATAAATGCTTATTTTGAAAATCTTAAAAACCGCCCTGCTATTGCAAAAAGTTTGGCAGAAGAAAATAATTTAAATTAGTTGAAATATGATAGCCCTCATTGATGGAAATAATTTTTATGTATCTTGTGAACGTGTATTTAATCCAAAATTACGTAACAAGCCTGTTGTTGTTCTTTCCAATAATGATGGTGCTATCGTTAGTCGTAGTAATGAAGCAAAAGCTCTTGGAATTAAAATGGGGCAAGCTTTTTTTGAAATAAAAGATCTCATTAAAAAGTATGATATTCAATACTTTTCTTCTAACTACGAACTTTATGGAGATATGTCTGCAAGGCTTATGAAATGTTTAGAAACCTTTTCTCCAGAGGTTGAAGTTTATTCTATTGATGAAGCTTTTATTGATTTATCTCATATCCCTAAGCAAAAATTAAATGAAATAGGTTGGAAAATAAAAAATACTGTATATCAAAATACTGGAATTCAATGTGGAGTAGGCATTTCATTTACAAAATAATTGGCAAAAGTTGCAAATAAAATAGCTAAAAAATCTTTAAAAGCAAATGGAGTATTGGCTTTATATGAGCAAAAACATATTGAAGAAGCCTTAAAAAGAACGGAAGTAAAAGATATTTGGGGAATTGGCTATCAGTATTCTAAAAAATTAAATGAATTTGGTGTTTCTTTTGCAAATCAATTTATTGAGCTTGATGAATTATTTTTAAGAAAGCATTTTACAATTCAAGGTTTAAACATTGCTAGAGAGTTAAAAGGAGTGCCTTGTATTGAGTTGCAACTGTTTAGTGAACCTAAAAAAAGCATTACAGTCTCTAGAAGTTTTGGTAATTCAGTAAGAAATAGAGAAGATATTTTTGGAGCCCTTGCCAACCATATTGTGATTGCCTGTAAAAAATTAAGGCAAGAGCAATTAGAAGCGCAGTACTTTACTGTTTACTTAAGTACAAGTTATCATAAAGGTGATTTTTATAGTGAATCTATAAATATTCGTTTGCCTTATTATTCTTGCTACACACCAGACTATTTAAAATATGCCAAATTAGCATTAATAAAAATATTTAAAGAAAATAAAGATTACAAAAAATGTGGTATTGTTCTTTTTGATTTAAAAAAAAGAAGTATATTGCCTTCCAATTTATTTGATTTTAGAGAAATACAAAAAGAAAATTCGATAACGAGTGTTGTAGATAAAATCAATGACTTAAATGGAATGTTTACAATTAATTTTGCAGATTCTTTTGATAAAAAAGCATGGATTGCAAAAAGAGGGTTTGTGTCTAAAAAATTTTCAACAAATTTAAATGAGTTGATTGAGGTTAAATAAGCCTATTCTATATCTGAAATTTGTCTTTAATAAATTCTAAAATAATGGTATCCTACCTCATTGGTGAGGTTAAGTCATGGATAAACCTGTAATAATTATTGATGATCAATGTCTCATTTGTAATAAATTTATACAATTTGTTATCAGACAAGACAAAAAAGAAGTTTTTTTATTTTCGGCATTTCGTTATTTTTTTAATGATACGCCAAATACAGTAATTTTAATTTTTCAAAATAAAGTATACACACGTTCTGTCGCTGTTTTAAAAATTTTTCAATTATTAAAGTTTCCTTGGAATTTATTTTATATATTGAATATTATTCCTAAATTTATTTTAAACTTTTTCTATAATTTATTTGCAAAATACCGCTATCAATTTTTTAATAAAGTAGAATCTTGTTTATTAATTGATTCTACTTTAAAAAAAAGGATATTAGTGGAATCCTCAAATGAGGTTCAAGAAATTAAAAAAAGGATAGAACTAAATAAACTTGAATAAAATAAAGATTTTATTTACCAATTTTATCTGTTAGTTTTTTATAATCAGGAGTTTTCTTAAAAGCTTCTATTGCGTCTGTTACTTTTTTTATTAACTCTGGAGAAGTTGCTGATGTCGTTGCAATATATTTTTCTTGAACGGCAATCGCTTTTCCTATGCGAAAGTTACTTTCATTTAAATTTTCGGCCTTTAAATTTGCCTTAATCATAGTAAGAGCAACTATATTTATTGTAAACCAAGCATCAATTTTTTTACCGATTAGTTTTTTAAAATTTGTTATATCGTTTGGTACGGCGTCAATGCTGCTTTTTTCTATTTTACTATCGGAGTTTGATAAAATATTTTCGTAAGATGACCCAGCCAAGACCCCAATTTTGGAGCCTTTCGCATCAGCCATACTGTCTATATTTTTGCCTCCTGACATAGTAAGAAAAATGGTTTTTGCTTCATAAATTTTGGAAGCCCATACAAATTTTTCTTCTCTTTCTTTATTTCTTGTCAAAGGGATAATAAAAGACTTTTTATCTTCATTTGTTAAAGCTTCTGTAAACGCTCTTTTCCAAGGTTTTATCTCTAATTTATAGGAGATCTTTTTTGCTTTAAGAGCTTGAATAACAATATCACCACCAATGCCTCCAAGATCATTTTCACCTCTTTTTTCTATTTCGCCAGGGAAATCATCAGAAAATAAAGTAATGTCTTCAGCATAAGAGGATAAATTAAAGAAACAAGCTAGTATAATAAACGGTCTTAAAAGTCTTTTAGTCATTTCATGCTCCTTATAAATTTAGGAATACATGCGCTTATCGGCGGAATTCTATCGTATTTAAGAAAAAGGAATTAAAATATTTAAAAAATTTGGGTAACAACAATAAATTAAAATATTGTTACCCAAGATAAAAATGCTTGATTAGCCGCATGGAGCGCCAGCGGTACCTATGTGCCATAGCGGAACAAAAGAATCACTGTAAATAACTAGATTTCCATCATTTTGTAACCTTAGAAATCCAAAAGCTCCTTTTGAATTTGTCTGCCAACCAATGGGAGTATTTGGTGAGGTTTGTAACCTTAAATTGCTGCCATAATCAATATAAAGTTGTGTTGCATTCGTATTATATGTGCCAGTGCTCCAAATCATTTTACCTGATCTATTGGAAAGAACTAAATTTCCTTTGTCTTTAAAACTTAGAGTAAAGCATAGGTTAGGAGATTGTAAAACTCTTTCGGAAGTAAGAGTTTCACCTGGTTCTAAAATAGATTTTGCATTTGCTAAAACAGGAATAGCAAATACCAAGGATAAAGCTAAACTACGCAGCATAAAATACCTTTCTATTAAATTGTTATGGGACTTAAGATTAAAATAATAATTTTAAAAAAAATAAATGTCAAATTAAGGAAAGCACTATTTTATTTAGAAAGGTATTAAAAAGAAATGAATAAGAATTTCATAAAATTTATATAAAATTATTTTTTATGAAATAGAATGAACATGAATTATCAAAAATTAAAATTGCCATTTGAATTATTAATTACAAAATTTCTCTTATGAGTTGCATTTAGTCTTATCGATATTCTACTTATGCCTTTAAATGATTTTTCAAAATTGAGTCCAATTTTTTCATTTTTTAGATCTCTGTTACATGTAATATGTATATCGGATTCAAAAACAAAATAATCCGTTTTCATTTTTTTAGTTTCTCCTTTTTTATACTGATAAGAGCTTTCACTTGCATTCGCAAATTTTTCTATACCACCAACTTCGTAAGTGCAATTTTCACCCAATAAAATAATATTTGAAATATCTGATTTAAATTGATCAATTACACGATTTACTATCTCTTCTTGTTCAGGGGTTGTGGATTTGCCTTCAAAACCATAAGCCTGTTGAGATGGAATACGAAGATGTATATTCGCTTTTTTCTTATTAAAAAAAGAGAGGCCAATATCTATTTCGGCGGTTTTATTATGTAATTCTTCCATATTATTTTCTATTTTTGCTTTGGCTTGTAAATGAAATATTGATGAAATTAATATAAAAGACATGAAAATTTTACACTTCATAATAAATTTATTCCTTATTTTTTAATTATAAATATTTTTAAATTTAAAAACAAATCAATTTTTTGGTAATATTTTTTCTTTTATTTCTTCCGCTTTATTTATGATTTGCTCTTTTTTTTCACGGAGAAAAATTACTTTATAGATATAAGATAACTTAAGCTCTAACGCTGTAATATCTATAGCGCTACTTAAATTATGTGAATACATTTTAATTTTATTAAGTACATCTTCAAAAAATGGTTTAATTTCATCTAGTTTTTTTAATAGAGAATCTAAAAAATTCTCTGAGTGTATGTTTTCACTAAAAGCTTCATGTTTTTTTATACTTTCTTGCAATTGAATTTGAATATTATCTAATGATTTTTTTAAGTCATTTAAGTTTTCTGTTTCAATTTCTCTTTTTTCTATTATTTTAATTTCAATATCTTTTTGAATTGAAATAAGATCATTAGTAGAATTTTTTAATTTTTCAATAAATGTTGAAGATAAATTTGTCATAAAAATTTTCCTTTAATTGTAATATATTTATATAAAGAATGAATGTGTTTAAAAACTATATCCAATATCAGCACCGATCATTTGGATTCTTTTTGTTAAGGCATAACTTGCAAATAAGGATATTCCTTTTTCCCATTCATATCCAACACGGCCTTCACCGCCAATAGCAAATTCATTTATTTTTTCTGTTTTATTATTAATATCAATCCATTCATTACCTAAGAGAAGTCGAGCTCCAGTTACAAATCCTTTTAAGCCTATGCCGCCGCCTAAAAATCCATAAGCATTCATAATATTTGTTACTTCTTGTTCATTTATTTTAACGCCACTTATGGAAGACATAAATTTAACACCAACTTCTGGTCGAATAAATGTATTTCTATTTATCCATGCAAATTCAGCACCTCCAGATAAATAATTTAAATATCTTCCATCAACGACTGTATCCATTCCAGTTCTTATAGCGACACGAAAATTTGGATTTTCATTGAAAAAGGCATTTTTTTTCTCATTTTTTTTATTTTGCTCTATTTCATTATCAATAGATGCTAGTCTTTGTTTTTCATTAATTTCTTTATTTATTTCATATTGCTGATTTTTTAATTTTAAATCTTCCAAAGATTGACTGAGTTCTGAAATTCTTTTTTTATCAGATTCATCATTTATAATAAAAACGATTTCATTTTTTCTTCCTAAATCTTTGTTTTCTCCCATAGAAATTTTTTTAATTAAAATATCTGGATACTTTAATTTAACTATTCTTTCAAGGGTTATTGATCTTTCTTTAGATAAAATGAAATTATGATTTTTTGTTCCAGTTAAACTAGCAGAGCTAATGATAGTTGCTGCTTTTATGTCTTTGTTATTTAACTTATCAAAACATTCATCTAAATTGTTTTTATTGATAAAATTTACAGATGAATTGTTTTCAAATTCAATTATACAATTGAATTCTTCTGATGCATATATTGATATTGGAAAAGTAACAAAACAAAATAATGTACCAATTTTAATTAATTTCGTTCCCATTTTTGAACTCCATCTTTTTATTTAATTTTTTTTGGATTATTTATTACGGCAAATAAATTTAAATTTTATAGAGTAAAGCTTGCTCTATCAACTAGCTATCCTCAGTAGGAGTTGAGATCTTTCAATCCTATTTTTAATATATCTTTTTTTGTTTTAAAAACAAGAAATTGATAAGTATATTTTTATTAAATGTGTTGAAACAATATTAAATTTAATGAAAAAGTATTTAAATAAATTAAAAAAATAATAAAAAATAAAATATATAATATATAAATAGTATATTAATTTATTACTCTTGAACCCGAAATTAATGGATAAACACCAAGGATAGGAAGGGGGTGAATAAGAGAGTGTACACGATCAAGTAAACGATTTTGATCTGTTGTATTATGATCAAACATGACTCCCAAAACGGTTCCGGTATGTGCACAATTGACACCAAGCCCACCAAAATCTTTTGTTCCATTAATTAAGGTATCTAATGGATCTTTATATAATACATTCTGGTTTATTTTAGCACTTAATGTTGCTGCTTTAGCTATGAGATGGAGATTTTTTGTTTTGAATCCATCTATTATCATTTTTAGAGCGCTTCTTAAAGAATTTTCATTTTTTATGGAAATATATCTTGCAAGATTTCTATCAAATTTTTGAGTAGATACTTCACCACCAGAGTCTATAATAATAAAAGATAATGATGGAATATATTTAAATTTTTTATAAATATTTCCTTTTAAATGATTAATATAAGATATTCCTGGTAAAAAAACACCATCAGAGGAGTGATCTACAGAAATCAATAAATTTGTGATTTCATTATCGCTTAAATTTTTATTTAAAGCCTTGCTTAATGCTAATAATACGGCAGTGAGTTCCGCAGTGCTAGATGCAAGTCCTTTTCCTCTAGGGATGTTAGAATCAATCTCAAGATTTAATGATACCTTTTCATCTATGTTAAAGTGAGAAAAAATTTTTTTAATAATATTATTAATTTTAGAATATTTTGATTCTTCTAATGGTTCCATTAAATTAGAGTTATTATTAATGGTAACAATTGCTTTTGCAAAAAATGGGATAGGACTATTTATTAAAAAATCTTGGTCGTCGATAAAACCTTGAAGAAGTTCGCCACATGTACCAGGCGCTACAGCAGTATATTTCATATTTTTACCTTTTTAAATATTTATTAATGTAATAATTCCAAGGAACTTTTATGCTTAAAATTAAAATTTCTATAATAAATGAAATAATCATAGAATAAGCGGCAACAACAGCTCCTGAAAAATTTAAATAAATTCCCAAAAAAGAAATCATTAAAAGAATTGCGGTTCCTGATAAGGTCGCAAAATTAATTTCTTTTGTTTTTCCCACTCCCATTAAAAGTCCTTGCAATACATTTTGCATCGCTACAAATATGGGAATACAAAAACAAATAGTTAATATTTTTTGAACCCCATTTAATAAATTTTCATTTTGTCCAATAAATAAAATGAGAGTATTTTTTCCTAAGGTGCTTGTAACCAAAAATAAAATAAAGAAAGATAGAATGGATCCAACACTTAGAGCAAAAATAATAAAATCATAAGGATGATATTTTTCTTTGTTGCGAATAATAACTTGTTGAATCATTCTTGTTGTATTTGCAAAAACAAGAACGAGAGCCCAAGTAACGGGCCAAATAGCTAGAGAGATTGAGCTATCTGCTGCGCGTGCCAAAAATAAAATTAAGAGAGCTCTACCACCCCAAACAAGAACCATAGAATGAGCTAATGGCCAATAATAGATCCAAATCTCTTTTACACTTTTCGGGTTTAAATGATGAATGTCTTCTTTTTGTGATTTTGTTTCTTTAAATGTATTTCTATATTTTTGAGCCGCAAAAATGACAAAGATGGTTTCTGCTAAAACCCCAATCATCATAGATCCGCCAGCTAAAATACCGCTATTGATATTTAATAAAAATCCAATAAATAGAGATATAAGTAAGACAAAAAAACGAAAAAAACCCGCGTGTGCTAATGTCTTCTGTTTTCCATTGATAATTAAAATGCCTTGGAAATATCTTCGAATTGCAATTGAGGATGGCCATAATAAAAGGCATAAAAACATTTTATGGGCGATAGAAGAAATTTCATTTGAAATTCCAAATAAATTAACAGATAACCAATAAAAAACAGTTGGTATTGCAAGAATCAATAAACATGTTGTTAAAATACCGCATGAAATGAATAAAAAACGCCATAAAGCTTCACGTGATTCTTTTTTGCCAGATAAAGCATTAGAAGCATGAAGCATGGAAATAATAGGACTTTCAAATAAAACAACAATTGATTTAATAAAACCTAATGCCGCAAAATTTTCTTGAGTCCTAGGCATATGCGCTAATGCCGTATTAACCATGGGATCACCCATCGCCATGGTAACATCGCTAATAGAAAGCGGTAAAAACTCTTTCCATAAGGTATACATTTTTTTTATAAATAAATTTTTCATGATATTTTACTTTGTTTTCTATAATAAAAATTTTCAACAGGTTTTAAATTAGTAATTTCAGTATGAAGAAGTTCATCTGATTTTAATTTTATATTTTGTTTTTCAATCCATTCATTATTGTAAATCGTATCTAAGTAACGATCTCCTCTGTCAGGATTTATCATTAAAATGGATTGTTCTTTTTTTGTATCGAGCGCGTATGAAAGACCAGCGGCAACAATAGCACCCGTTGATCCTCCTAATAATAAACCTTCTTTTTTAGCTAAAGTACGACAAACAGAAAAGGCTAAATTATCATTTACACTGTAAGCAATATCTATCAAATTTTCATTAAATTGTGGTGGGATAAAAGAAAGTCCTAGTCCCGTCATTTTATAAGGATGCGGAGGTGTTCCTAAAATACAGGAACCAGCAACATCGACTCCAATGATTTTTGTATTTGGATAAAACTTTTTAAAAAAAGATCCAATTCCTGTTAGTTGTCCAGAAGTACTTAGCCCTATAACAATCGCATCGGGAGCTCCTTCAAAATCATTTGAAATTTCTTGAGCTGTATAAATGCTGTGTGCTGTAGGATTTTCTGAGTTTTTGTGTTGGCATGGATACCATGCACCTAAAGTTGAATTTGCAATTTCTTCCGCTTTTTTCATTCGAGCAACTTGCATAGATCCATTTGCATCTGCTTCGGATAAAGGAACATCAATTAAAGTTGCTCCATAGGCTTCAAGCATTCTTCTTGTTGCTGAAGGCGTTTTTGCATCTACAACGATAAATACTTTGTAATTTTTAGCAGCTCCAACAATAGCAAGGCCAATTCCAAAATTTCCGGAGCTCGATTCAACAATGATCCCGTCTTTAGAAAGCAAACCTTTTTTTTCTGCTTGTTCAATTAAATAAACAGCATTTTTTTCTTTAATGCTTCCACCAGGATTACAGGACTCTAATTTTAAATATAATTTATGAAATTTACATATTTCATTCATATTATTTAAGCGAACAGTAGGTACATTTCCAACAGCATGCATTACATTTTGATAAAGTTTTTTCATGTCTTAATCCTATTAAAGATGAATATTAGATATTGAATTGTTATTTGATTTTAAATAATGGGATTAAGTAATGGGCGGTCTTAATAAATCATTATGAAATTGAGCGGTGATATTTATTCGTCGAACATATTGATTTTTTTGCAGCTCTTTTCTATTTCGAACAGTAAATTGAGCCGATTCATTCATAAAATTTTTGCAGCATTGCTCGTTATCTATGCTCGTTCCGCAAATGGGAAAATAATTTGAACTTGCTCTTTCTATTTTTGTTGTTTTGCTTGAACTCGATTTTTCTGTTTCATTAGATTCAATGTAATACATTTGTTCATTTAAATTAAAACAAGGATGATTCGTGCTTAAAATTAGAAAAACAAATGAAAATAAAAAAATTTTAATTTGTTTTATTTTATGGAATAAGAAGAGTATGCTTTTTTTAGCGAAACGTCGCAAAATGTTCATGTAAACTTAAGTCTTTCTATGTCTAGCATTCACTAAACTGCATGTTAAAAAAATCGCATAGCCCTCTTCAGTGGCTCTTTCAAAAATACTACATAAAAAATTTTGATGGGACAACTGTTGGAAGACTTTTATTTTAACTTTTTTTTTCAGCTATTATTTTTCTAATTATATTTTTAGTGTCCTTAATATAAAACGAAAACACTTTAAAATATTGAATATAAAATGATATTAAGAATTACATCGTGTATTTTTTGGTTAGGTATAGAAAAAGAAAGGTTAAAAGTATTTATAAATAATTTTGATACCTTCACATGGATTTAAAGCAAAAAATTTGCAAAAAGATATTTTTGTTATAATGATTAAAATTATAGCAAATTATAATTTGGGTAGGATTTTGGGTTATCTTAAATTATTTTAAAGTATTTATGATTCGATTTTTTTGATTATGAATGAAAAAAAGGGGGGGGTGGGTATAGAGTCTTGTGTATACCCGAGGGTTGGGATTGCTATCAAGATAAATTGGGCATGCTCTCATTTTGCACTCTATTTTATAATTTAATTTCATTAAAAATAAATGCAATGTTATCAGAGAAATTCATGTCATATCTTAATATTAAATACCTGAAAAGATCTTCTATATTATTTTTTTTGTCTTGTAATATACCATAGTTTGGATCATAAAAAAGATAATCAAATTCATCAATGATTAAATAGCATGAATTCTTAATTTCAGAATAAGAAAATATAGTATCTATCGATAAATTTTTATTTCCAATATAACATGTTTTTCCATCATGAATGAAATAATCTTTTGTTCTTCTAGAAGTAACAGATATATTATTTGTAAATGAAAAAACAAAAATCTAGGTTTTTTAGAGTTAGTTTTTAAATAATTAAAAACATTTTTCAAAGATTTATTATGTGGATATATAATGTAATAAGAGTCCAGTAATTCTATTTGTTTTTTTGTGATATCATTGTATATATTTTTTATAAACAATGATATTAGATTAGAGGTTTTTCTACAAAAATAATCCTCATTATTTGCAATATCTGAGATGTCAATCGAATAAGTTGATGATTGTTGTTTTTTATGTATTTCCATAATAACATTTTTTGATTTTTAAGAGCATTTTTAATAAAGGCTAAGTTTTTTTTAATATTATTAAAAAAAAACAGGTACACAATTAAAATATGGTACGTTTTTTCTTAAATAAACATCTAGTAATACACATAATGTTGTACAAACGGCACTATCAATAATACTATCTTGATTTAATTGAATAAAATTCGAAGTATTCAAAGTTTTTAATCGAGATATTTCTTTATTTTGTAAATCAATGTCAGAAACAAACATCGTAATCTCGCTTTTTTATTTTTACAAATAGGAATAAAAAATTTATTTTCCTTAATTTTAATCCTTATTTGTCAACGATAAATAAGGAATAGTATTGATTAATAATATCTGCAAAAAATTTTATTTGCAACAAATTTTTAAAATTCAAGAATAAAAAAGTTTCATTAATTACAACTGCATAATCCGGTAGTTTTCGTCCAAGAATTCCGGATCATCCCTACGTGCGTAGGGAAACTCTAATTGACGTTTAGATTCTGTGTGCCTAAATCGGATCATCCCTACGTGCGTAGGGAAACTACCTTTGAAAAAATTCTGCCACTTCAATTGCACGGATCATCCCTACGTGCGTAGGGAAACTGTGAAGTTCCATAATTTCTTTTAAGAAAATCTCGGATCATCCCTACGTGCGTAGGGAAACTGCTGTAATATTCAACTACGGCATCGTTTACCACGGATCATCCCTACGTGCGTAGGGAAACTGAGATTCTACCGATATATCACTAAACGGAGAACGGATCATCCCTACGTGCGTAGGGAAACTGTCTGGCTCTGGTGGCTTGGGTGGGACAAATACGGATCATCCCTACGTGCGTAGGGAAACTGAATTTATGTCTTCTATTTCTCTAAGTTCCCTCGGATCATCCCTACGTGCGTAGGGAAACTTTCACCCTAAAGAATATTGGTTAGAAAGCAGTCGGATCATCCCTACGTGCGTAGGGAAACTGAATCGTTGCTCGGTGAAAAAGCAGATGATGACGGATCATCCCTACGTGCGTAGGGAAACTAGAATCTTTATTAATGATTTTAATCCTGACAGCGGATCATCCCTACGTGCGTAGGGAAACTCTACAAGAAAATGATTTGATAGTCGTTACAATCGGATCATCCCTACGTGCGTAGGGAAACTTCTTCATTTTGTTTTGCTCCCTTTTTAAGTTTCGGATCATCCCTACGTGCGTAGGGAAACTTAGCTGATCTTTAGGACTAACAAGCTCACTCACGGATCATCCCTACGTGCGTAGGGAAACTATGCTGTCGGCGGTGTTAGCAATTCACAACATCGGATCATCCCTACGTGCGTAGGGAAACTAGGTTAAAGAATTGTCCTCCCTCTACAGCCTCCGGATCATACCTACGTGCGTAGGGAAACTGAAACACAAGAGAGAATCCAAGAGCTTAATCACGGATCATCCCTACGTGCGTAGGGAAACTGCCACCATAGAAGTAGAAGTTGATAGCGATCACGGATCATCCCTACGTGCGTAGGGAAACTGCAAAAATCTCATGTTTCAAGATCAATAGCTACGGATCATCCCTACGTGCGTAGGGAAACTTCCATGCAGTTAAAGCACAAATTAATTATCAGCTGGATCATCCCTACGTGCGTAGGGAAACTTGCCTCATTTGATGATTTAAAGGCAACTCCAACGGATCATCCCTACGTGCGTAGGGAAACTGGCTTTGAAAAAATTCTGCCACTTGAATAGCACGGATCATCCCTACGTGCGTAGGGAAACTCCTTCCTTATTTATATACTCTCATGCTTTAAACGGATCATCCCTACGTGCGTAGGGAAACTGTGGATAGAATTTGAGCGGTTTCTAGGATCATCGGATCATCCCTACGTGCGTAGGGAAACTTTCAGGAATTGTCGTGGTACAATAACATTAAACGGATCATCCCTACGTGCGTAGGGAAACTAATGGCAATCAACTGAAAGAATCTGACGTTACCGGATCATCCCTACGTGCGTAGGGAAACTTTAGGCTTTTCTTCTTTTTCCTTTTTAACCTTCGGATCATCCCTACGTGCGTAGGGAAACTGGTTACATCGAGACTGTTGACCATTGGAAATACGGATCATCCCTACGTGCGTAGGGAAACTGTATAATTGTTGAATATAGAGATAGAGGAAACCGGATCATCCCTACGTGCGTAGGGAAACTCAAAAATAATCTGCCTTTGGAATGGATTTGTTCGGATCATCCCTACGTGCGTAGGGAAACTCTTTTTCTTACTTAAAGAAACACTTTTTGATACGGATCATCCCTACGTGCGTAGGGAAACTAGGATGATTTATACCGCCACCAGTAATAATAACGGATCATCCCTACGTGCGTAGGGAAACTGGAACTAACAAAATACGGGTTTTGAAACGAACCGGATCATCCCTACGTGCGTAGGGAAACTTGATCTTTCATGAGCATTATTGTTTTTACATACGGATCATCCCTACGTGCGTAGGGAAACTGATCATGTTGGTTGTCCCTCTCTTGCTTCTATCGGATCATCCCTACGTGCGTAGGGAAACTACTGTCTAATGAAGTTTCATTATTAATATTATCGGATCATCCCTACGTGCGTAGGGAAACTAATTTTTAGAAATAGAATTTACTGCTCTCGTACGGATCATCCCTACGTGCGTAGGGAAACTGACAGACGCTCCGCTACCGATCGTCAAGTTGACGGATCATCCCTACGTGCGTAGGGAAACTTCAGCTATCGTCCTGGGATGTTTATCAAATAACGGATCATCCCTACGTGCGTAGGGAAACTTCTTGAAACTCGGACACAAGAGAAACACCCGTCGGATCATCCCTACGTGCGTAGGGAAACTCACATATGCGTTATCAGGACTAGCCGCTAATTCGGATCATCCCTACGTGCGTAGGGAAACTTTCCTTTTTTTGTTAAATTCTCTATTGCTTGTCGGATCATCCCTACGTGCGTAGGGAAACTAATTTTCATCTTTAATTCTTCCAAGCATCAAATCGGATCATCCCTACGTGCGTAGGGAAACTGATATTATTAGTAAAAGGCTTAATAACAATATCGGATCATCCCTACGTGCGTAGGGAAACTTTTACCATTCTCTGCTGTTTCTGCCTCCTTAACGGATCATCCCTACGTGCGTAGGGAAACTCAGTCGATTTCAAAGATCGTCAAATACTGGAGCGGATCATCCCTACGTGCGTAGGGAAACTGCAGGCATAAGGCAAGAGTTAAAAAATGATTCCGGATCATCCCTACGTGCGTAGGGAAACTATCTCTTACATCATTTAATGCAGCAACAACAGCGGATCATCCCTACGTGCGTAGGGAAACTTCAAAAGTTGGTATTTTGTTACCGTCAACTATCGGATCATCCCTACGTGCGTAGGGAAACTTACAAGTCTTCTTTTAGTGTTGCGTTTAGTGACGGATCATCCCTACGTGCGTAGGGAAACTTAATCTTACTTCGATTATCCCTCTACCTGTTTCGGATCATCCCTACGTGCGTAGGGAAACTGAGATTCTACCGACGTATCACTTAACAGAGAGCGGATCATCCCTACGTGCGTAGGGAAACTAAACTCTTGGTTGAAACTTTTTGACTTGCAAGCGGATCATCCCTACGTGCGTAGGGAAACTAACCCAGATACCGAAGTTTTCATTGACCCAATCGGATCATCCCTACGTGCGTAGGGAAACTCAGTGTTTTAACCTGTACCTTAGTTTCACCTACGGATCATCCCTACGTGCGTAGGGAAACTTCTAATGTTCCATTTCTATAGGAATTAAGCACCGGATCATCCCTACGTGCGTAGGGAAACTCCTTCATCAACTAAAATATTTACCCCTGGGCAAGGATCATCCCTACGTGCGTAGGGAAACTCAATTTTGCAAACGGTGCCCATTCTGCATAGACGGATCATCCCTACGTGCGTAGGGAAACTGTTAGCTCTTTACCCGAATGGTAGCGTACTAGCGGATCATCCCTACGTGCGTAGGGAAACTTATTTTAGCTGTAAAATTAATACAATTATCTACGGATCATCCCTACGTGCGTAGGGAAACTCCTAACTCATTGTCAAGAGCCGTGTCAACTTTCGGATCATCCCTACGTGCGTAGGGAAACTTAGCATGACAAACCATTGCCACGCCTATATAACGGATCATCCCTACGTGCGTAGGGAAACTAATATTATCAACGTTTGAAGTTAGATTTTCAACGGATCATCCCTACGTGCGTAGGGAAACTCTTGCCCTTCCATATTTAAATACTATCAGACTCGGATCATCCCTACGTGCGTAGGGAAACTGGGCAATTAGTTGTTTTTTCATTAGATGGGTTCGGATCATCCCTACGTGCGTAGGGAAACTTGTTTATGAGAACATTTACCACACTGGAGATACGGATCATCCCTACGTGCGTAGGGAAACTCTCTTTACCCGAATGGTAACGGATTAACTTAACGGATCATCCCTACGTGCGTAGGGAAACTAGACTCAAAATAAACCTTTACATCTTTTTCAACGGATCATCCCTACGTGCGTAGGGAAACTAATGCCATTTGTAAAATGCCCTATCGAAGTAGCGGATCATCCCTACGTGCGTAGGGAAACTTTCTCTTGTCCGACTACTACTTGACGAATGTTCGGATCATCCCTACGTGCGTAGGGAAACTTTACAGAGGCGAACAAATTCCAGAGGCCAAAGCGGATCATCCCTACGTGCGTAGGGAAACTCTCATTGAAGCACTAGACAATAAGATAGAAGCCGGATCATCCCTACGTGCGTAGGGAAACTGAGTCCATCAATTCATTGTCGGCTTTTAAATACGGATCATCCCTACGTGCGTAGGGAAACTAATTTTTCCCAAAGCAATACGTTTAAGCATTACGGATCATCCCTACGTGCGTAGGGAAACTAGGTTTGATCTCATTTATTTACTCCAATATTTCGGATCATCCCTACGTGCGTAGGGAAACTTTGAATTAAATATATTTTTTTTAACTAAACATCGGATCATCCCTACGTGCGTAGGGAAACTATACTGTAATTAATATTATTCGTTTCATTTCTACGGATCATCCCTACGTGCGTAGGGAAACTATTGGAAAATATTATCTTTTTTACTGTAAATACGGATCATCCCTACGTGCGTAGGGAAACTGAAACAGATATCATTGACGCTGTTTTTGATGTTCGGATCATCCCTACGTGCGTAGGGAAACTGCCAGAAATAATAGAAGTTCCTCAGCATTTAGCGGATCATCCCTACGTGCGTAGGGAAACTTGTAAGAGAAATATTTTTTTTAAAAATAACACCGGATCATCCCTACGTGCGTAGGGAAACTAGCAGAACATTATTCAAGAATGTTCCAAAAGATGTTAGTTATGTCAACTAAACATCTAAAAATAAGATATTTGGTTATCAAATTACATGTTTGAGTCAGTTTTTGTTCATCCTTATTAAAAAAAGGCCGTCAAATAGGGTTATTTGCCTTCGTGAATCCCCAAATGAAACCATTTCAAATCCTTGTTCATTATTGTAGTTATAAATTAACGTTCCTTTTCCACCTTGAGAATCTTCTTGGCATTTAGCCCAAATTTTTTCTCTTACCATAGCTGACACGTTACCAACAAATACTCCAGCTTGGGGCTCAATTAACCACCTACTAAGTTCACCTCTAAGGCTTTGAGGTACAGATTCAAGAATGATTACCACCATGGTTTTTTCCTCCGGGCATTAGGGAATCTTCGCCAGCTAAATACCCTGGTGCAGCAGGATCTGAATCAAATTGAAATTTGTTATCATTCTCTTCACCTATAATATCTTGAATATCATCAGCAATCCGAGAAAGAATTTTTTGGCTTTTAAATTCATCACGTAATTTGAGACGAACGGTTCTTTCTAATTCAGTTGGTTTTTGAGAAGCCACTTCAAATGCTAAAGGAATTGTTAATGAAGCTTTGTAAAGGTCTGCAATATCGTAGACAAATGAAAGCTGTTTTCCGACATGAATAAAACCCAAAGCAGGAGAATATCCTAAAGCAACAATTGCGGAATGACATACGCCATATAAGCAAGAGTTTGCTGCGCTTAATGCTCGATTAAAATCGTCTGAGTTTTTCCAGTCTTTTCTGTCGTAGGATCTCCCTTTCCAGCTTGCTCCATATTTTATTGAGGACTGATCATAAATGGAACGAACTCGAACTCCTTCCTTACCTCTGAGTTGTTCAATAGATAAATTTTCAGGTAGAGGATCGGTAAATCTTTTTCGATACATTTTTTTAGCAATATCAATTCTTGTTTCTTTGTTTGCAAATAATAAAGCCTGTCTTATTATTGCGGCAGAAGATCTTGTTTCACCCATGCCACAAGCATAAAACCGAACACTTTCTTCTCCTGACCAAGCAATTAAACAACCTGCATCCGCAGTTGTTTTAACAGCAGCGTGAGATATTTTTGTACCAGGTCCTAAAAGTAACAAAGTGAGAGAGGCAACAGGTATTTGTACTTTTCCTGTTTCATCAAAAACAGAAATACTTTTGTCATCTTGTTCAATAATACCTTGTTCGATATATAAATAGCTTAAACTATCTCTTATTTTAGGTAGGATTCGGAGGTCTTTCATATTTATAATTTCTTAATAGAGAGAAGACCAAATCCAAATCCTTTTGCCGAACCTATCCCATTTTCAATTGTTTTTTTAAATTTTTCGGGATCATGAACCATTAAAGTACCAGAAAATAGAATGGAATTGAAAACGGCAGAAATTTCTTTATTTTTAGAAATATTCATTTCTATAATATTTTCATTATAAAAATCATAATTTAAGATTGAAAAACCATGCAGCGTTTCTTTGTTTTTTAACCAAGTTGAAATTTCGTTATTTTGTGTTTCAAATAGCTTTTCTTTAGATGGTATTCCAATAGGAATTCTTTTTTTATTTTTTGTCTTAGTTGGGTTTGCTCTTAGCTTAAAAAAGAATTTTTCACCTTTTATTGAGTTTAAATTTAAAGATTTAAATAATATTTCATCTTTTAAAAATTTATTATAATTTAAATGACTTTTCATTCTTTCAATATTAGGCAAAAAATTAGTTTGTACTAAAACAAAAGGCATACGATCTTTTAATTCTTCGAAGCGCCATAAAATGCGGTCGTTTGCAGTCATATTTGGTTGAAGATTTTCAACAAGTTGATGAATTTCATAATTTAGGTTTTTTTTGCCTAAAAATTTAAATCCATCCATATTGGGTTTAAATTCAATTTTAGTATAATAAATCATTTATATTTCTCCTTTTACAGGAAAAATGGAGTCTTGAATATTTGCAATATCGACCCAATCTTCATAATAAGATCGTTGGTTGAACTTCCTGTCGGCAAAAGAAAAGGGAATATCATATTCTATTTTTTTACATAAATTTTCCGTTTTTTCTGTATCAATCATTTCTTTATATAATTGATATTCTCCGTTTTGCGATAAAATATCTTCAAAACATCCTTCTTTTAAAGCGTTGCCATAAATGAAAGGAGAAGCTGGCGGAAAAGATTTTCTCCCTAAATAAATATGCCAGCGTGGGTATTCAAGGGCATGCTTGATTTTTTCTAAGCATTCTTTTTCGCCTTCAAACAAAGCTAAAAAGTGCCAATCTGCTAAATAAATTCTTGTTGAAAGTTCTGTTTCTTTAATCCCACCACTCAATTTAGGAACATTAAGAATGGTGTGATAATCTTTTTCAACCGATTTTATTTGTTTATTTAATTGCAGAGAAGCAAAACGTAATTTATTTAATTCATTTAATGCGATTTCATCATCTCTTTCTATACCGAGGGCACTTGCAATAATACCTGTTACTCCAGAACGGCTTGGATTTAATGAAGTACTGCGGAAGGACAGCTTGCTTTCTGTGCCCCACGATTGCATAGCGCCTTGTAAATTAATACAAAGACTCCATTTTTTCATTTATGACTCCAAGCTGTATCTTTTAAAAATAAATTAATGCTATGATTTAAGTCTGAATTTGTTGTTGCAATACCTATTGATTTTAATTTATCTGAAATTTCAAGTTCTTTGTTAAGTTGATGAATGCAAAGAGCTTCTCTTTCTTTTTTCCAGTGATACATTTCATTGTGTCTTTGTAAATAGTTTACTAAACTTTCTGCGGATTCTTCTATTAATGATTTTTTAGAATTTTTACCCATATGAATTGGTTTGATAAATGCATTTACTAAACTTAAAGGTTGTTTTTTAGATGAACTTAATAATATAAATTCAGGTACTGTTGCGGGTGCTGTTGAATTATTTTTTCCACTCGGTACCGAATAAATAAAGGATTTAAAAAAGGCTTCCATTGTTTGAATGGCAAGTTCTTTATTTTGATTTAAATTTTGCATTAATATTTCCCATGAAATACATGCGTAACGATAAAAACATGGGCTTGCAAGTTGGGTTGAACCCATCATGCTCGCTCCCGCATCGGAGTTTTCTTCTTTGTTAGCAAGATCATCTAGAGCGGTAAAAAAATCGTCTTCAATATAAATTTCATTTGTTGAAATTGCATGAGCAAATTGAACCGCAGCATCTACATTTAATTTTGGATCGGATGCAGCCATTCTACCAAAGAGGCTAATATCTGCAGATAAAGGAAGTTTTTTACGTTCCTTATTGAATTCATCAGCAGAAATTTTGGGATCGAACTGATGTTTCTTTAATATTTCTGCAGCTATTTTAATTTCATTTTTACTTGTAAAAAAAAGTGTTTTTAGTTTTTCTACACTCATTTCTTCATCGCTAGAAAGATCATTCCCTTTTTTCTTTGATTTTTTCTGTGCTTCAAGTTCGCCCATGCCAATGGATTTTAAAAACTCTCCCATATTTTTTGAAATTTTTTCATCTATATTTTGAATACCAGCTTGTTGAAAAATTTCAGAAGCAATTTTTTTAGTACGAATACCTTGATCTTTATTTATTTCCGTAAAAAAATATTCGTTTTTTCTTACCGCATTTTTCCAGCATTGCGAGGAAACGCGTTGTCTTTTGTATCCACCAAAATCTATCGTTTTAATAGAGTTGGTGTCATCTCGATTTAAATTAACAGAGCAAAATGGTTGAAGAATACTAATTTCAAAAAACATAAAATTCTCCTTAATTAAATATGGTCACTATCTTTACGCAAATTTTTATAAAACTCGATTGCCCACTTATTTTGAACATTTCTATTATTTTCCCAATTAAAAATATCATAATATAAATGAGGCCAATTGATATTTAAATTTATGGAAGAGCCTTGCAGGATTGATATCAATGAATAGAGACGCGTCGATAACTGTGATTTTGGAGAGGCTAATATATCTAAAAACTTTTTTTCAATATTTTCGTATGACTTATTATCATTATTTGATAAAAAATGAGCCAATGAGCATCCAAAATTTTTATAAGTTAAGGTGTCGGATTTCTCTTCTTTTGAATATCCAAGTTCTGCTTGCATGGGTGCAATAAGTCGAATAGTTTCATCTATATCATTTTCTATGTAGGTCGGAAAATGCTTAGAGGATAAATAGGAAGAGACAGGATACTTTGAAAGAACATAATAAATTAAATATTCACGCTCTGGTTTTTTTCTTGCTGATTTTAATTTTGATACAAGCTCTTTAGATATTGAAGTATTTTTAAGCTCCCTTTCTTCGAGCAATTTGTGTATTGAGGATGAAACACCATAAAAATAACTTTGAATTGAGTCTGACAGATCTCGTTTATTTTCCATCATATTTTAACTCCTTATACAAATATCCCATCATTTTAAATTTAGCTTTTTTATCTGGAAAATTTTGAATAAATTTTTCAATCGCTTTTTCTTTTGCAAAATAAATTTGTTTAGAGAGATCTTTTTTTAACTCTAAATCATCTTCATTATCTGCTATTCTTTTTAGCGTTGCATTTTTAGTAAAATACAAACCAATGTGGTTCCAATAACTTTCCAAAGAGTTGGATTCATCAATTGAAGATTTATCGTCATTTAGAGAAAATTGAATTGCTTTTTTAAATAATATTTTTAAATAGATGGAATTGTTTTCAATGATTTTAAGACAATCTTTCAAAGTGATTAATTTTTCAGGTGAAAGAATATTTAAAGGTAAAGAAAAATAGGAACGAATAGAACCTTCAATTTTTGCTTTATCCGTATATAAAGCAAGAATTTCTATATTAAAGTTTGTTCCTAAAAAGTTTTTAAAATCAGAAAAAAGAGGTGAAAATTTTTGAGCAATGGAGTCAATATCACGCCAAATTACTTTTTCTTTTTTAGCTTTGATATAAATATTTTCCTCTTCTTTTTTATCTTTCGAAGTAATTAATGCGGGATAAAATAGTTCAATTTCTTCAGATTTTTCTATACCTTGAGCCATTTTTACATATTGTGCATAGGGTTTATTTGTCTCATCGTCATATTGCCAATCAATTTTATACATTCTTTCATAACCAAACTTCTCAAAAGCTTCACAGCCAGAAAGACTCTTTAAACTTTGGAAAATAGAATCTCCATGATCAGAGCATTCCCAAATAGTAGGAATTTGATTTATTTCATTTGTTTTTGAATTATTAAATTTTAAATTGTATAAGTGATATAAATAAATATTTTTAAATATAGTATCGGACAATGTTTCTTCTTTTATGAATGTAGAAATTGATCTTGCAGTTACTGTATCAGTAAAACTTGTTTTCTCATTTTTAAAACCGCCTCCAGTTCCTCCATAATTTAGTAAATGACCTTGAAGTAATGCGAAAATAGTTTCATTAATTGATTTTTTAGGGGGAGGATTTTCAGATGCTCTTGTAAAAAAACTACCATTGTTTCCTGACTCAATTTCAGGTATGAGCTTTGCAATTGGTGTAACGGAGTCTTTGTCTGTTAATTTTGCATAAAATGGTCTTTGTGCAAAAAAGAATTTTGGCCCAGTAAGTTGAAAATGTTCCGCATAATTATCTAAATATACTGTGATATCTTTTCTTAATTTTAAACTATATTCATTCGTATTTTTGATATTATCTAGCAATTCATAATCCGGATTTTTCCTAAAAAAAGCTTTTCCAATAAAATTAATAAAATGCTGGATAGATATTTTTTCAGGTATACTGTCTAAACAATAATCTTTATATAAATGACTTTGTAAAAATAACTCTTTTAAAGTTAAAAAAACTTTGTTGTCATTAAAATCTGTCACAGGGATCCATTTTATATGATCATAAATATTACTATTAAAATTAATATTCATTTTATTCCTCTTTTTTTAAGACTTGTAAACCATAATGTGCACAATAACGAATTTCAATTTTATCATATTTAATAGAAGCGTATTGACCATTCCATTTGAAGTTTAGCGAATCATAATATTTAAGAAACTTTGAGTTTTGAAGATCTTTTTGGTTTTCTTTAAAAGAATTTATAATGTCATTATTTATTAAATAACCTGGAAAAGTAACTAGCATACCCACTATTTTTTTTAGATCAGAATGTTCGGTGCTCAATAAATGAGGTAACAGTTCTAATTCGTTTTTATTGTTTAATAGGTATTTTTTATTTTCTAAATAAATAAAGATTAAAATTTGTTTGCTATTGTCAAATAAACGGGTATTGGCATTTATTGAATAGGGTCTATTTCTTTCTTTATTTGTGTCTAAAAACCAATTTGATTTTAATAAGTTACTTATTTTATTATATTGTTTTGGAGAATAATGAAGCCCTGCTTCTGCTTTTTTGATATTATGAGAATTATTTCTTTCCATTTCAGATTCGAGCTTTGCAATTCTTTGAATCTCATTATATTCGCTGTTTTCATTATAAACATTTTGAATGAGGGCTTCTAAATCAAAAATATCATCAATAAGATTATTATTTTTAGATAAAAATTCTTTTAATACTTTATATGTCTTTAATAAAAGCGACTCAAAGTATACTTTTTTTGTTCCCTTACAAAGATTGAAAGTAGGTAAATCATTTTCATCGCATTTTTCATGTATGACCCCAAAGTGCGTTGGTTTAAATTCCATATTCGTATTTAATTCCCAGCGACATCTTCTAAAATGTCTTCCCATTCTTTGAAGTAAAAGATCTACAGGGCATAAAAAGGAATACATAAAATCAAAGTCGATATCTAAACTCTGTTCAATCACTTGTGTAGCAATAATAATTTTGAATTTTGGCCTTAGATGTTCTTCGTTATTTAAAAATTTTTTAAATTCAGATTTGCCTAAATTATTTTTAATATCATTTTCTTTTTCTTGTCTTATTTCCATAGAAAAACGCGCATTAAAAAGAATTAAAAACTCTTTATGAATGCCATGATTTTCAAATGCTTTATATACTTCTTGAGACGTTTTTACCGTATTGCAAACAATGCCAATGACTCGTGATTGGCCATCAAAATTTGTAGTTTCGATATCATTTAAAATGCTTGAAACTAAATAGGAATAATCTTCAATTTCAATAAATTTAAGGGGGGTTTTTTTAGACTGAAGGTCTTTTGTTTCTGATATTTTTTCATGAAATGAATTTGGTTGTTGAAAAGCAACAGATGAAATTCTTGGAAAACCTTCCTTTGCTGTTTCTATATTGGTTTGCGCAAAGGCGCTTAAAAAATTTTCACGTTTATTTTTAGGTAAGGTAGCGGACATGAGTATCACTTGGCATCCATTGTGACCAAGCCATTCTAGTAATCTAGATATCATTTCATCCATGTAAGCGTCATAAGCATGAATTTCGTCTAATATAATAGTTTTACCAGCGAGACCAAACAGTTTTACAAAGTAATGTTTTTCATTTAATAAAACAGAACGAAGAACTTGATCAATTGTCCCAACTCCAAACTCAGCTAGTAACCCTGTACGTGATGTTTCATGCCATGAGCTCGCTAATGTTCCTTTGTTTGTTCCATTAAATAAATAGCTTTGTATTTCTTCATCGTAGACCTCTTCAACATCATCATTTAAGGAAGACAAATAAGGTGATGCTTCTGAATTTATGAGGAGTTCAAGGTTCAGCTCATTCCATTTTTTATTTCCATGTAAAATTTGTAATTGAACCGTGGAACCTCTTTCTTGAAAAAAGGAATTTAAAACGTGATTCACTCTTTCAAACATTTGATTGCTTGTTGCTTGGGTTGGTAATGCAAAATAGAGCCCTCTGCTTTTTTTTGCAAAAGGCGACATTAAAAAGGAAAGAGCAGCCTCCGTTTTTCCCATACCCATTGGAGCTTCTAAAATAGTCAAACTTGCGGAATCGTTTTGGGTAACAATACTTAAAACATCATTTTGAAAAGATCTTGGAAAAAATTTAAAGATATTTTTAAAATTTTGATCTACAAAATATTGAGAATTTTGATTTCCCCAAAAAATATTGCCCTCTAAAATTCTTTTTGCCTGTTGTCTTTTTTCTTGATAATAATTGATTAATTCTAAATTATTTTTAACAGAAAATTCGTACTTAAAAAACTTTTCATTTGAAGCAATCCAATCCGCGGCACAGGCTAATCCAGCAAATAAAACTTCGTAATGGGGACTCAATTCCATTTCTTGAAATGAAAATTGATTTATAAAATTTTCTATTTTGAGTTCATTTTCAAAAATAATTTCCCATATAGATTCGATCAATACTTCTCTTAGCTCTTGCCAAGAGGAGTCGCCATTATAGCTATTTTGGATATAATAATATTCAATTTTATTAAAAAGTTCTTCAGGGCTTAACTTTTGATTTTTATCATGATGATGACCAACAGCAATTGCAAAATGAACTAAGAAAGAATTTTTATTTAAATTTTGATTTTTGCTATAAAAATATTTTATCAACGAATCGGCGCTCACAAAGCCATGATTGATATTAAATTTTTCATGAAAGGCTCTATTTATTCCCTTCCAATATTTTTCATGTGATTTCCATTGTTGCATGGGAGTCAGATGGCTATTCTTTAATCCTAGAGAGGATTGAAACCCTGGAGACATTTTTCCAAGGTCATGCATAGCTACAAAAAATGAAAATATTTTATTTATGATGGAATCTGAATAAATTTCATTTAAAAAAGGAGCAATTATTTTTCTTAAAATAGGTTCTCTTTGGATAATTTCATTTGCACATGCAGCGGAATCAAGTAAATGATAAATAATGGAATGAAATGTACTATGAATGCTGTTATTATTTACTTTGGCCCAGCCTAAAAATTTAAATCGTTCTAGTAAATGAATATCAAATTTATGCATAATAATAAGCCTATTTAATAATAAAATTTACACTAAATTAAATATTTTATTTTTTTAAAATATGCAACCATTTGTAATGATTATTTTAATATGTAACAATGAAATACAATTTTTTTAGATATTTTCTATTTATATTCTAATTTTTTAGGAATATAAGGAAAATTATTTTTTTTATAATATATCGGTGGTTTTATTCTCTATTAAGATTTTTGCAAAGTAATTTAAAAATATCATATTTTTATTTAATCTTGAATTAAAACCTTTGTTAACAATTAAATAAATTTTATTAGTTTATGATAGAATTAAAGTCTATTGAAAACTTGACTTTAAGTAACTATTTGATTACGAAATTATTTCACAAAATTTTCGTTTAATTTAGTTAATTTGTAACTAAATTTTATTCTATTTATATTAGATATTTAAATTAAGATTATTTTCGATAATAAAAAAATGAATAATATAGTTTTAATCATAAAATTGCTTTTTATATAATTTAACAAAATTTTTTTATGAAAGGATACATATGCTTTATCATTTTTCTACTTTCTATAATTCCAAAAAAACCTTAAGGTCTTTTGTTTGTGCTTCTTTGGTATTGTATTCTACAAATGCGTTTGGCTATTCTGCAAATGCAAAAATAACTTTTCATAATAATACAAATAACTCAGCGCTTTTAGAATTAAAGCAGTTTCCTAATTTTGATGTTGGATGCAATGGCAATAAAAATCGAATGTCCTTAATTGTTATAAAAGCAAATACGTCTCAGGATGTCTGTGTTCGTTATTCAGACATTTATAAAAGTAACTTAGGTAAATTTAATTTAAAAATTTTAACGGGAATAGGCTTGTTTGCAAAACCAGAGCGAATTATAAATGGCAAAGAAATAAAATTAGATGCAAAATTTTTAGAAACAGCGCAAAAAAATTTATTTTTTAATGTAAAATATGCAATAGAAAATTCAGGAAACCCTTATGAGCTTTCCGTTCAGATCGATAATAAAGATATATATGTCTTAGGTGACAGTACATCGGATAGTGGAGCTCTATATGGAATACTAAATGATTTAAAAACACAGAGTTTTATTCAAAACTATTATCCATATTCTATTCCAGAAATAAATTTATCTCCTCTTTCCTCAGAAAAAACACTTGTAAGTTCTCAAAATTATATTGAAATATTTACAAAATCAATTACTGGAAAAGAGTTAACTCCAGGTTGGAACTTGGATTTACTTGTTTTAAGATCAAAAAATAAAGGTTCAAATTACTCCATATCAGGTGCAAAAGCAATTAAAGGAACAAAATCATTATTTGCTCTCTATGGTTTTGAGGATTACGTTGAATATGGAATGGATCGATTTTCACTAACGGAACAGGTCAATAGCTTAAAAATGGATCATCCCAAAATTGGTATTGATGATATTGTTATTATTTCCGTTGGAGGAAATGATGTTTTGTCATCTATTTATTCTGAGAATACGGATAATATTGATAAGGCAATAGAAAGTATCAATGCAAATTTAAATACCCTATATTTAAAAGGAGTGCGGAGTTTTATTGTTTCTAATGTTCCCGATTTTAAGAAGACACCTTTATTTTATAACACATCTTATCAACATAAGAATCAAAATTACTCTATTATGTTTAACGAAAAACTTAAAGACAAAATATATGAATTTAAGCAAAATAGACCAGATGTAATAATAAAAATATTTGATTTATATAAAGCAGTTAATGACAGTATAGATCGAACAATATCTAAAAAATATATCTCAATTGTCAACAAAATAGTCAGTGAAAAAAATAAAGATAAGATAAGTAAATTGAGGGAAAATATTTCTGAAGATGAAATGAAAGATATCATATCTGAATTAAAAAAAGATATGGATGATGTTTTAGAAGAAAAAAAACATCTAAAGGAATATTATAGAGAAACAATTATTAAAAATTACTGCTTGGAAAATATTTTTACATTAGATAATTCTAAAATGAATAAATTTTTGTCTGAAAATATATTTCAAATTCCAAATGAAAATTTTCAATTAAATGATCTTTTAAATGTATCTTTAAAATCGGGAGATTTATTTAAATATAAAGAAGATTGTAATTCTAGTAATCAGGATAATTATTTTTATATTGATGCCTTGCATGGTGGCAAAGAGGCCAACAGTGAAGTTGCTAAGTTAATGGCAAGCGGATTTTATTTTATTGACTGAAATTGTTTAAAGAAAATGAATTGCTTTCCTTATTGTTTAAAAATAATACCTAATCTTAAAATTTGCGCTGTATGGTTATGAGTGAATTAAATTTTAAATAATATAAAATTTAATTGTTTTCTTATTAAGTATGATTTATAAAAAAAAATCTGTGGTGTTCATTTTAGAGTAAGGTCAATCCATGAGTGATGAACTTTTAGAATATTATCAAAAGACACGCACAATTTCAGAGAGCATCTGCAAGACTTTATCTGTAGATGTTCTTGAGAGTCAGCCTATCGAATTTACAAGTCCTCCTAAATGGCATCTTGGACATACCTCTTGGTTTTTTGAAGAATTTATTTTGAGACCCTATTTTAAAAATTATAAACCAATCGATGATTTTTACCAATTCGCTTTTAATTCCTATTATAAAAGCCAAGGAGAGCATTGTCCTCGAAAAGAACGTGGCCAAATTTTGCGACCCACTTTTAGTAAAGTAATGGAATACCGTCGTTTTGTTGATAATCATATTTTTGAGCTTTTATTTAATTCAGAGAATAATGATGTTAAGAAAAATATTATTTTGGGACTTCATCATGAGCAACAACATCAAGAACTGCTTTTAATGGATATTAAATATATTTTAAGTAAATGTTTTTTAAATGAAGTTTACCAAAATAAAAAATCTTTTTTTAAATCGGAAACGTTTGCTCATGAATATTTATGTATGGAAGGAGGATTATTTGAAATAGGTGCCAACTCAAAAAATAAATTTTATTTTGATAATGAAGCTCCTGAATTTAAATATTTTCAATATCCCTATTTACTTGCAACAAGACCTATAAGTAATAGAGAATATCTTGCATTTATTAATGATGGGGGTTACTCAAATCCTTTATTGTGGAAATCCGATGGTTGGGATTATATCCATTCTTCTAAAGATTTCGCTCCGCTTTATTGGGAAAAAAAAGAGGGTGTGTGGTTTGAATATACTTTAAACGGTTATTTTCCACTTGAGCTTGATGCTCCTGTTTGTCATATTAATTATTATGAAGCTGATGCCTTTGCGGAGTGGAGTGGGGCTCGTTTACCCACAGAATTTGAGTTGGAACTTTGCTATAAAAGTAAATACTTTTCCGGTCCTACCTATGGTTTTTATGAGTCTGAAAAACTTCATCCTATAATCAAAAAAACGACAAATTGTTTTTTTGGTCTTACAGGAAATTTATGGGAATGGACAAACAGCGCTTATTCTCCTTACCCTGGTTATCAACGTCCAAAAGGAGCTTTTGGAGAATACAATCAAAAATTTATGGTAAATCAAATTGTTCTTAGAGGGGGAAGTATTGTTACTCCTCAATCTCATTTCAGACCTACTTATCGAAATTTTTTTTATCCGTCTCAAAAATGGGCTTTTACGGGATTACGTCTCGCTAAGGATATAAAATGAAAATAAATAACGAAGAGAGTTTTTTAGAGATTGATTTTGCAAGGGATGTTAAACAAGGATTAAGTAAAAATTTAAAAGAGATTCCTTGTAAATATTTTTATGACCAAAAGGGAAGTAATTTATTTGATCTCATAACGGAACAAGAGGAATACTATTTAACTCGAACGGAAAAACAAATTTTAGAATTTCAATTTTCCGAACTGGAACAACTTTTTTCACAAATTGACGAAATTGTGGAATTTGGACCTGGCGATGGATCAAAGGCTGAAATTATTTTGAGACAATTTTTAAGGTGGAGACAATTGGGTTTTAATTATAAGGCGGTTGATATTAGTTTTTCAGCCATAAAAACCTCCTTAAGTCGCCTTAGTAAATTTCAAAATTTAAAACTGAGTTACCACATAGGGGATTTTAGTTCCTTTAAATTTTCGACAAATCATACAGGACGTTTGTTTCTTTTTTTAGGATCGAGCATTGGCAATTATGAACCAAATCAAGCGGTGAATTTTCTTAAAGAAATAAGTTTACTTATGACAAGTAAAGATTTGTTAATTATTGGCTTTGACAAGAAAAAAGAAATATCTAAGTTAATAGCTGCATATAACGATTTAGCAGGAATAGCTCGAGAATTTAATTTCAATTTAATAGATAGAATGAATACAGAGCTTGGAGCAAATTTTGTAAAATCTGATTTTTCGCATTTTGGCACATACAATCCTATGATTGGGGCAATGCAGAGTTTTTTAGTATCAGAAAAAGTTCAAAAAATTTATTTTAAAGTTTTAAATGAGTCCTTTCATTTTGATTTGGGAGAAGCGATTCATGTCGAAAATTCTTTTAAATATTCTGATAAAGATATTTTAGACATGGCAGTAAGCGCAGGATTTTCAATAGTTCATAACCTTGAAGATGAAAAAAAAATGTTCGTGGATTCTATTTGGAAAGTAAAAAAACTCAATTCAGAATTATCATAATTTTATATCATAATCATAGCTGGAAACTATACCTCAAAAAAATCACTAATTTTAAAATGTTTTTTTAATGAATTATACTTGTTTATTTTGTTATTTTTAAGGATTAAATTGTAAGAAAATATTAAAATATTTAAAATTATTCTAGTAAATAATTTATTAATTTACCAATAAAATGGAGATTGTAAATATTTGACTCATTTTAAAAAAGAGCTAATATTTATTTGAGTCGACTCAAATAAAACTCAATACTTTAAAATTAAATTGGAGATTGTATGAAAAAATCTGATTTTATCGCAAAACTTCTGTTAGAAAGAAAAAATCTTATAAAATCAAAAAATAGTTGGTGTCCAGGTCACGCTTGTTTTGCAATTAATAAATAATTTATAAAATTTATCATCCTATTATTAAAAAAATAGGATGATAAATTTTATATAAAGTAGGTTATATGCTTAATATTTTAAATGAAGTGATGCTTTATAATAATGATAATATTATTAATAAGTTTACAAAAGATTATGATAAAATTTCTTTATATGATAGTCAAATAATATTTAAAGAGACTTTAAAATGGCTTTGGTTATGTAATGAATCTTACCTTGATAAAAATGAAAATGTTAATATTTTTATCTATGAAGATTCTCTAATCATAGATAAAATGTGGCATAATTTTATTTTATTTACTAAAGATTATCATGAATTTTGTCATAAATACTTTGGAAGATTTATTCATCACGAGCCTAATGTTGATCAAGATAAAGAAAATATTTATTTTGAAAGAGATTTAACTAATATGTATAGTTATATATATGACAAATTAGGTGAAGAAACTTTGAACTTATGGTTTAGAGAATTTCCTGAAAAATATAATTTGACTAATTGATAAATATTTTTTCTTTATAATTTTAATTCATTAACAAACCTCAAAAACAACTTTATATCCAAAATTTCCTAATAATAATTTTTTATTATCATCTAATTTAGGAGCCCATGCCATTAGGTTTGCTGTTTTGGGTATGTGGTTTGCCAGTTGAATAAATAAAGAGAGATCGATATCAAAATTATTTGCTTTAAATCCTGAGACTGCAAAATAAGGTGCATCTGTATCTAAAATTGTATTTAATTCATTTTTATTATGAATAATAAAAATAATTGTAAAACGATATTCTCTTGCTGTTTCTGTAAGATATTGAATTTGGTATTTATCTAAACCTTGGCTGTAAATAAACATGCCATCAAAGCCATTTAATATAGAATCATATATTTCATATTCTTGTGTGAAAAAACCAGATCTTAAAATCATAGAATCTTCATATTTAATTGAAATGGTTTCAATCCACTCATCATGTAATGGAGAAGTAAATAAACAATATATCTCTTCTTTTTGAATATTTTCTTGTTGCTCTTGTTTTAAATGAAAGAGGTTACAAAAATCATGATCTAAAATATAATGAGGAATAATTGAAGTTTGGGACTTATTTTTTTTATTTATTTGTTCTAATTTTTGTTCAAAATTAACTTTAATTTGATTTCTTAAAAAATAATTATCTGTTAATTTTTTTTTATCAGATAAAGCACAATCATTTAATTGAAGTTCGGTTAATTTTTTTTGCTGATTTAAAAAAAATTCTAATATATTTTTCCGTTTAAACATAAAAAAATATTTTTCTCTTCATTGTTGTGAAATTGATTTCCATTTTTCAAATACATGAAGCGCTTTTCCAGATTGAATTGCTTTTCTTGCTAATTTTAATCCATCTTTTAAATCTTGACATAATTCAGCGCACCAAAGTGTTGCCGCTGTGTTCATGGCAACGGCATCCATTACTGCCGGATGGGCTTGGTTTTTTAAGACATCAATTAATACTCTAGAATTGTATTCTATATCTTTGCCAAGAAGGTCTTTAATTTGATGATTTTGAATTCCAAAATCACTGGGTTTAATGACTTCATGAGTGATTTTTCCGTTTTCTAATTTGGAAATATAGGATGCACTACAAACAGATATTTCATCTAAGCCATCTTCGCCGTGCGCTATCATTCCTCTTGTTTTATTTAATTTTTTTAGACAATTGATTAATAGAGGTAAACAATCTTTATGATAAACCCCAATAAATTGTCCTGTTAACGGAACAGGATTTGCTAATGGAAATAAAAGATCAATAATTGTTTTAAATCCTAATGTTTTTCTTATATCCATTAAATGCTTTAGAGTGGGATAAAAAGTTTTAGAACTTAAAAAGGCAATTTTAAAATCTTTTATATTTTCGTATGCTTGTTCAACGGATTGAACGGGAGATAAATTTAGCATTTGAAAAACATCACTGCTTGCCGATTTATTTGATACACTAACTCCTGTAAATTTAGCTACATTTGCTCCTGCTCCTGCTGCTACAATAGATGCTGTCGTTAAAATATTTAGGGTTGTAAGCCTATCTCCACCAGTACCAGCGCAATCAACAATATGATTTAAATTGTGGTCTTTTATTATTTTATTTTTTTCTTGAATTGTATTTAAAATTCGAATGATCACATCTTCAGAAATCGGCAAAAACCGAAATCCTGTAAGAACAGCGGCTATTCGAACATCAGATAAGGTACCATCTATCATGCTATGTGTAAGAGCTTCTGCTTCATCTATTGAAAATCCACGTCCTGCAAAAACTTGTTCCATTATGGGAGAGAAATTTTTATCAATAATCATGATCATTCTCTTTTTTTTGAATTGGTGTTGTATGATATGCGAAACTAGCAGATAAAACGGATTGTGTAAATGGATTATTTTTTATAGATTTTAAATTTAAAAATTCATTTATTTCATGAAAACAAGTAGCAGGAGCCTCTAAGGAAAGAACATGGGCACAACCTTCGACCCATTTGGCGTCGATATTTTTAATGCTTTTAGAAAGAACAATAGGTATTTTACTTGACAATAATCTGTCTTCTTTACCCCACAGAAGGAGAACTGGGCAATTTATATTTTTTAAATTGTCGTCCACAAAATGAGTTTCTTTTGTTAATTTTAAAAGATCTTTAATTCTATCATCCTTTAAATTTCTAAATAAAGAACGTTTTGCTGTTTTACTTAATAATGGGAATCCCGTATAAGGAAAGGCTTTTAAAATACCAGGATATAATTTTTGAAATTTTTTCCAACTTAAAAAAGTAAGAGTATCTCTTAATTCAAAGGGATTTATTTTTAAACCAGCTGGGTTCATTAAAATAAGGCTGTTCACTAATTTTGGATTTGTGCTAGCAATATACATAGAAAGCCAGCCGCCTAAGCTTAGCCCACAAAGATCCACAGATTGATTTGTTGTGGTTGAAATAAATTCAATTAAGGATTCTGCATGTTGTAAAAAATCCATTACAGGATTATTAGCTTCACTAAAACCAGACATATGAAATAAATCGGGAATAATAATTCGCCTTTTATTTTCAAACATTTTCCCTAAAATCCACCAACTTTGCGCACTGCTACCAAGTCCGTGAACAAAAATAAGAGGTTTTAAATTTGAATTTGGATCGCTATCATAATAATGTAACTGTCCGAATTTTGTTGGAATTACTTTTGATTTAAATCCTGTTACGTTAAGAATTTTTTTAAAACATTTCGATATTGTTCTATCTACTTTTATTTCTGTTGATTTTATTACATCAAAGTTTTCTACCTTACCGGCAGGGCGAATAATAATTTGAAGGAGTTTGAGTTGTAGGTATCTATTCACATCCATATTGCCGGAAAGGAAACCTAAGCTAAAATTCCTCTGGGTCATTTTTATCCAATCTCTTTTAAGAGGATTTGTTCAATTTTACTTGCCATGACCTCTATTTGGCTAAGTTCAGGTCCTTCAAGCGTGATACGAGCTAAGGATTCTGTGCCGCTATAACGTAACAAAACCCGACCTGAAGAACCGAGTTCTTTCTCAAATTCTCTCACAAGTGATGTGGTCATGTGAAGAGTCTCTAATGGTGGTTTCCTGTTAACTTTTACATTTTTAGTGATTTGTGGAAACTTTTTCATAACAGAAGTGAGTTCAGATATTTTCTTTTTCGTATGGCACATCATTTCAAGAACTTTTAAACAAGCAATAACAGCATCTCCTGTTGTGCTTGAGTCCAAAAAGATAAGGTGACCAGATTGTTCGCCACCTAAATAAAAGTCATTTGAGAGCATACTTTCCATAACGTTACGATCCCCAACATTGGTTCGGACTACATGGATACCTGCATTTTCCATAGCGACATCAAAACCTTTGTTGCTCATTATCGTAACACAAACACCGTTATTTTTTAATTGATTTTGTGATTTCATTTCAAGAGCACACATAGCGATAATGTGGTCTCCATCTAGAATGTTTCCTTTTTCATCTACTACGATCAATCTGTCGGCATCACCATCTAAAGCAAAGCCAATATCCGCTTTATATTCCACAACCTTTTCTGCTAAAATTTGTGGGTGGAGAGCGCCACTATTTAAATTGATATTAAAGCCATTGGGATCATTATGTATACTTATGACTTCAGCGCCCAATTCTTCAAATACTTTTGGAGCCACTTTGTATCCTGCACCATGAGCACAATCCAAAACAATTTTTTTGCCATCTAATTTTAAATTTTTTGGAAATCTTTCTTTTAAAAATACAGCATATTGACCAATGGCATCATCAATTCTTTTTGCGCGGCCCATATGCTCGGAATTGACTAAATATTTTTCAAGGTCAGGACTATCCATAAGTTGTTCAATATAGGATTCATCGCTATCTGGTAATTTAAATCCGTTATGATCAAATAATTTAATTCCATTATCATAATAAGGATTATGGCTTGCGGAAATCATAATGCCAGCATCGGCTCTCATGCCTCTCGTTAAATAAGCAATTCCTGGAGTTGGTAAGGGACCAACAAAAAGAACGTCTACACCGACGCTGCAAAGTCCTGATGCAATTATGCCTTCAATTAAATATCCGCTAACTCTAGTGTCTTTTCCTAAAAGAACTTTAGGGCGATTTGATCTTCTTTTTAAAGTAACTCCAAAAGATTGAGCAAGTTTTAATAAGTTAACAGGTGTCATCAATCCAGAATTCGCTTCGCCGCGAATGCCGTCTGTTCCGAAATATTTTGCCATAACATTTATGCCTTCAAGGATTAAGATGTACTGAAATAGAGTCTGGAATCATTTTAACCAAGGAAACATTCCCAGGAATTTTTAAAATGATTGGCTTGTCTTGCCATCCAGGTTTTAAGTCTGATGCGTCGATAAAAACACGAACATCAGACGGATCAAGTTTATTGAGAATAACTCTTTGCCCAGAAACTTCAACGTCTATGGAGCTTGGGCGTAATTGAAGTTTAGAAAAATTCTTTTTATTCGCATTTTTGATTTCAATGGGAACGGAACGAAAAATGCGATTAAATTTTTTCGGTCCTAAAGTAATTGCAACAACAACGCTTTTTTCAAAAGATTTAATTGCAGAAGATTCTTCTAATTCAACATTTGCATCAGTAATTAAATTTTTATTTATCCCTTCAATTACAATGGGTATTGTAAAAATATTTTGTGTTCTTGCAAGCTGTTGGCGAGAACCAGATACTTTGATTTGTGATGGTGTTACTTTTACTTGCTCAACCATGAGCCCCGCTTGAGGTTCTCCTTTTAGCACAGCTTGTATTGGTAAGACTTTTTCTTGAATTTTATCTATATCAACATCAATGTATGGACGTTCAATTAACATTGCATATTGTTTTGGAAGTTTTGGAAAATTTTCTCTACTTACTTTTACACGAACGCGGCCTGGGGTTTCACTGATAATTTCAATTTCACCCGTGAGTTCCATATCTGTTGGCGAAATGGAAAAAATAGAGTTTTGTTGTTTTATCGTAACATCAAGAGTTCGTTCTTTTTGTCCTAAAATAATCATAGAGGGTGAAGTTATTAACTTAACTCTCGCAATTTTTTCAAAACTCAAATCTTTGTCTGTTCTCACAATAAAAAATATAACTATGGCAAATAAAACAGAGAGAACTTTTAACCAAAAATTATTGGTAATAAGTTTAATAAAGTCCCTTAAAAAAGATGTATTTTCGTGTGATCCAGCTGGCATTATTTTTTATCATCCTTTTTTATTTTTTCTAAAGGAGTTTCCTCATTTTTGTTTTTTTCTATAGGAGGATCGAGAGGAATACCACCAATGGAAACATCCCGAGGTGGAGGAGATTTGGGTATTGGTGGATCAAAGCGATCTTCAGGTGCAATTTCAGCAATTGCTTTTAGTGCCTTATTTTTTCCGCTTGCATTTTTATTTTCTTCTTCATGTTCTAAATTATCAATATCATCATCTTTTAAATTATTAGAGTCATTATTCAAACTTTGATGTTTATTTAAAATATTACTCGATATAAATTGAATATCCGACGATTTTATATCTTTAATTTTTGAACTTCTAGGAAACCTTATATGAATATTTTTTGGTACGTTTGAAGCAATTTTATTTTCATATTCTACTTGTTGCATAGACAACTCTGCTTGTTGTATAGCCAAAGTCTCCAGTGAAGATACCTTTTTTTGCAAGGAGTTTGATTTGTCATTAGATTTTCTTCTGTCATTATCAAATGGTTGTATTTTATTAGAACTAAAAATAGATTTTAATTTTAAAATAAATTTATGATATTTAAATAATACAAAATTTTCTATCCAATAAATTATATTTGAGTTTTGTCCTCTTGGTAAAAGAAGAATGGAAAGCATTTTTCGAGCAGCTTCAGAAGAACTTTGTCTTTGTAAGTTACCTTCCCAGGCAATAGATATATTCCCCGTTTCTTCACTAACAACAAGGACAACTGCGTCTGTTTCTTCGGATATTCCAACGGCCGCACTATGACGTGTCCCCATTTTTTTAGAAAATCGTGGGTTTTTTGAAAGTGGTAATTGAGCTGAAGCGCAATTAATTCTATCTTTTTTAATGATAACAGCGCCATCATGAAGTGGAGAAAATGATTGAAATATGCTGCTTAATAATTGCTCTGAGACAACAGCATCAAGCATTATGCTGTGATCGTATAATTTATCTAATCCGACTGAACGCTCAAAAACGATAAGAGCCCCAATACGCTCATGGCTTAAAGATTTTGCTGCATTTGTGATTTCATCTATAATATTTGTTCCAGAAACGGAATCGAGTCCTGTTGTAAACGGGCCACGACCGAATCTTGTAAGTAAACGACGAATATCATCTTGAAAAAGTACAATAACAACAATAATAAAAGAAGAATAAAATTTACTTATGATCCAATGCAATGTATCAAATTGAAGCATGCTTGAAAAAACATAAGTGATAAATATGACAAGCATTCCAATAAGAACTTGAGCGGCTCTTGTTCCTTTAAGAAGAGATATAATTTGATAAAGTAAGAATGCCACTAGAGAAATGTCTAGGATAGCTTTCCAAGATATTATTGTTTTAATTGATTCTAAGTAATTCATTCCTTCCCATTACATCTTATCCACTACAATTCCTTGTGGTGGGGTAAATTCAAATAAATCATTTGAAACTGGCTTTGGTGAATAAGTATCAAAAAGAAGTCTTGTACGGTTTCCATTTAACTGCACAATACGAAGCTCTTGAATGAAACCAGTCTTCACCTGAATAACAGCGTATAAAACTTTTTGCTGTTTGTCTCCTTTGGGAGTTAGTCTCAAAAGGATATCATCGTCATTTTGTAGTGGGGGAGTGTCAGATTTTACATGAGAGGTATTTATGTCGTGTTGTGCTTTTTTGCCTTCACTTTTTTTCCACTCAGTGACGTCATAAAATTTTTTAATATTTGAAAGATCAGTTAAAAGTTGAACGAATCCAAGTTCATTTGAACTCGCATTTAAGTGCTGTGCATGTTTTAATTCTGGAATATATTTCCAAAAACTTTTTCCATTGGAAAGATAAATTTCCTTACGTGGTGAAGTAATTTCAAATCGAAAAGAAGATGGTTTTTTTATTGATAAAACACCATCGGATAAAGAAATTTTATCTCGAAGAGCGGAATAAATTTCCTGTTTAAAATTTACGGTAAAAATTTCTTGCTTTGAAGCCAATTTCATTGTTTCTGTATATCTAGTCTCAAATGATTTGCTTGTTTTTTTTGTCTGGGAATAAATAGGATTTATTGCTAATAAGGATAAAACTATAAAATTTATTTTAATAAGTTTTTTAAACATTATGGCCTCTAAAAATAATTCAAGTTAAAAATTTTTCAAGATCAGAAATAGAGCGTGCAATACAAAACATTTCTGCAGGAGATTCTGTCATATTTATTAAAGAGATTTCTTCAAGCCAATTTAATAAATTTGAGAAATAATTTAAAATATCTACAATAATAATTGTTTTTTTAGTGTTACTATTTTTGTTTATATTTATAAATTTTATGAACTCACTTAGGGTATCTAAACTTCCAGGTAAAATACAAAGAATATCTGAATTTTCGTAAATAAATTGAGATTTTTTTGTTTTAGAGATATCTTTATTTAAAGAATTTAAATCCCCTTTAGCATTTTTTACTCCATTTTTTAAGGCTTCTATTAATCCTGAATTATTTTCATTATAAATAACATTAAAATGAAGTTTTCCTATAAGATTTCCAAATTCAAAAGCAAAATCAGTTAAAGGTTTAGGCACCTCCATTTTTGAAGAACAAATAATGCCAATTGAAGGCTGTGTTAAAAAAACCATGATAATAAGCACCTCCATTATTTAAGATACTATTAAATTTCATTATAGAAAAGAATAAAATATAAATGAAAATAGAAAATTTATTTAAAATTTAATTTCAAAATTTGCGCCATACCATGATCTATTGTTTTCATCATTAAAAGCATAAGGAATGGCTAACATTTCATATTTTTTAGAGGAGGATACTCTTTTATTTTGAATCGTATTTTCAACTCTGTAAAATACAGCAGCTGAAATTAGAGTTCCCACTAAACCACCAACGACAACATCACTTACATTATGTGCATGATCTTTTACTCTAGAAGAAGCAATCCATGTTGCAGCAGAATAAGATAAAGCAGCGTAGGACCAATTTAGAATTTGACTATTGGAATATTCAAACATAAGGGCGCTTGAATATGTTGCAAAAGAAAAGGCATGGGATGAATGTCCACTAAAAAATGAAAATCGATTATCATATGTTGAAGGGCCATCTGAATTTATATTATCATAAAATGGGCGTTTTCTTTGAAAGGATATTTTTGCTGTTGATGTTGCAATTTCTGTTAAAAGGATAGCATGTAGCCATCCTCTCATATGTGTTCCTAAGAAAAAATTATCATTTGTTAGAGTAAGTCCTCCTAAAACAAGAGTTGCAGAGCCAAGGGCATAAGGTAACAGTTTTGTTCCAGGCAAAGAAGTAGGGCTATGATTTAAATCGGGATATTCATTATTAAATGGCCATACTGGATTTGCTTTAGGAGTATAAAAAGCATTCATAACTCCTATAATTGCGCCTTCTAATGGTAAGGTAACGATATCTTGTTTTAAGTCTCCTGGATTAAAACTCATCCAACTTAAAGAGCTTTGAAAATTATCTTGAGGCGGTTCAATGGGATCGGTGTAAATCATTTTTTACTATTCTCTGCTGCATGCATTTTATGAAATTCTTCAATTCTTTTTGTCCACTCTGAACTATATTCTAATATATTTTTACGAGTAAAATAAAGCATTATTAATCCAGATATAAGGAAACATAAGCATAATATTTGACCCATTGTTAATATTTGCCACCAAGAAGCATTTGGATAAGCATTTAAAGGAGCCCAAGAGAAATTTGATAAATAAAGATAACTAATTTGTGCATCGGCAGCTCTAAAATATTCAACAATAAAACGATAGAGACAGTAAAAAATAACAAAACAAGCAGAAATAGTTCCTTCTTTTTGTTTCCATCTTGAAATAATATATAAGGTTATAAATAAACCCCAACCTTCACCGAGACTTTGGTATATTTGACTTGGATGTCTTGCTACCGCACCACCTTCAGGAAAAATGATAGCCCAAGGTACGTTGCCTTCAATCGGTCTACCCCATAATTCTCCATTTAAAAAATTTCCAATACGTCCCATTCCAATTCCAATTGGGATCACGCGAACAAGTTTATCGGTTAAATGAAAAAATGGAATTTTGTATTTTCGGCAATAATATAAAATAGCTAAAGAAACACCAATAATACCACCATGAAAAGACAAGCCACCTTCCCATGTTGCTATGGCATCTAAAGGACGTGTTTTATAAAAATCCCAGTTATAAACAAATACGTAAGCAGCTCTTGCTCCAATAAGCATACCAATAATACATAAAGTAATTAAATTCATAAGCATGCCTTCAGTCAGCATAAGTGTACGCTTACGAATCCAAATCATACAACCGACATATACAGAAATAAATCCAATTAAATACATGGTGCTATACCATCTTAATCCCCAGTTTATTTTCATAATTTGTAAAACAAATAGGATTGAAACAATAGCTAATGAATATATTAAAATTGTCTGAATTAATTCTATATTTTGAATTTTTTTTGATAACAAAGATGTATTTTCAGGATTTTTGTTTAGTTTTTCACTCGTTTTTAACTTTTTGGATTGAGTCCATGTAAAAAATAAACCTCCCCCAAAAACAGCAAGAAGCAATAAAATGCCCCACCAAGTTGTTACCCAATTAAAATTTATGTTCTTAACTTGAAAAACATAGGGACTTAAGTCAAATGTCCAATAAGATTGTGAAGGTGTCATGGCACGATGTCTCCTCTTGTATGCTTGGAAATTTATCATACACTAGCTTTCTGTATGACAGTAGGTTGCTTTGATCAAGCAAGCAAGGCATTAAGAAGAGTGCTTGATTATGGAGTTCATATGAAAAAGATTATTTTTTTGTTTTTATTTTTAATTTTTGTTTCTTGTATTCCGATTTTTGCAGGTATTGGTTATGTCGCTTGGCAAGTGTATGCGGGAAATTATTCTGATTTTGAAAAAACAAGAATAATTGAAATATTATCGAAAGAGACTGTTTTATATTATGCTGATGGGCAATCACAACTTGGTAGTTTATTTGGCCAAGAACATAGAATTTATGTAAATATTGATCAAATTCCTCAGACAATGAAAGATTCCATTGTTGCTGCTGAAGATGAAGATTTTTATACGAATGTTGGTATAGATCCCAAAGGTATTTTGCGAGCAGCTATTCATAATATTATATTTAAAACAAGGCAGGGTGCCTCTACAATTACGCAACAAACAGTAAAAAATCTTTTTGGGCGTAAAGAAACAGATATTTATACTAAGTTTCAAGAAATGATTAATGCATTTAAATTAGAAAAAATGTATTCAAAAGAGCAAATTCTTGAGTTTTATTTAAATCAATTTCATGTAACTGGAAATGGGCGTGGTGTTGGTGTTGCTGCAAAATATTACTTTAATAAAAATGTCGAAGATTTAAATTTAATAGAATCTGCTTTTATTGCAGGAAGTGTAAAAGGACCTGAAAAATATAATCCCTTTACGAAAACTTCTGTTGTAGGTCAGGAAAAAGCAAGAAGAGAAGCTTTAATTCGAAAAAATTATGTTCTAGAAAGACTTCTCAAAACTCAAAAAATAACGAAACAACAATATGATGATTCTATAAAAGAACCTGTTCCTTTTAATCAAGGAAAGTTTCAGTTTAATGAACTTGCGGTTAATCAAATTATTTTAAAACAACTTTCACGTCCTGAAATATTATCAGCCATAGGCGCAAATAATGTCGATGAAGTTGGTACAATGGGTCTTCGTTTAACCACAACTCTTGAAAAAGATATTCAAGGGGCAGCTCAATATGGTTTAAGACAAAACTTAAGTCGAATTCAAATTATTCTAAATGGTTTTAGTGCAGAACCACAATCCAATTTTGTTAATATTCAAAAACCAGAATTATATGGTTTTTATGTGGGTAAAATTGAAAATATAGATAAATCACCAGAAAGCGAAAAAGTAACTATTAGTTTTGGTATTCCTACTTGTACAATAAATACAGATGCTATAAATCGTGTTTCTTTAGTGTCGGATCAGCCTTTTAGACGCGGTAAAAAGAAATCCGTAGAGAGTCTCTTAAATTCAATGCATGTTGGCCAATATGTTTTAACAAGTGTTACAAAAATCAAATCTGATGGCACTATGTTTTGTGATTTAGAATCAAGGCCAAGAGTTCAAGGGGCTGCTATTGTTCTTGATAAAGGTAAAATTATTGCAATGGCCGGTGGCTTTTCTTCCAGTGAATATAACCGAGCTATTTTTGCAGAAAGACAACCAGGTTCTTCATTTAAAACTCCAGTTTATTATGCAGCTCAACAATTAGGATGGACTGTCTTAGATCCTCTTTCCAATATTAGAGATGCCTTTACTTGGCAAGGCGTATTTTACTATCCTAGACCAGACCATGCTATTACAAGTTTAGAAACCACAATATTGGGTGCTGGCGCAAAGTCTGAAAACTTAGCTAGTGTTTGGTTATTAAAACATTTGTTAGATAAATTAAGTTATGACCAATATTTAGATTTATTAAATTTCCTAGAAATTACGGGTAACGGAAAGTCTATTGAACAAACTTTATCTTTAATTGCGAATAAGTTTAATGCTTCTGCAGATAATGAAATTTATATTAAGTCTGGGATTCTTGAAAAAGTTAAATCGGATTTACTTTCCGATTTATCTGTTGTTGGAAATTCTAGATTAAAAGTTTTTTTAAGAACATTACATTTTGGAAATGGTTTTGATAAACAAGAACAAATATTAACTGATGAAAAAGAACTACCCCCAAAAGAAAAAGAATTAAGATTAAATATTTTAAAAAATAATTTAATCAGATGGAATAAATCTGCTTCTCAAGCTCGTAAAGCTATAGACTCCTTAAATAAAATTGTTAGTGGTTCTCCTATATCAGAAACAGATAGAGATTATTTTTCTTCATTTGCAAAAACAGAAGATGGAACCCTTGTTTTCCAATCTCAAAACCCTTGGCGTCCTGAGGTAACAATCAATATTGTTCCGCCTGTACGTGCAACCCTAATGAGTATTGATTCTTTATTAACTTATGTAAGAGCAAATCCAAGTAGTTTAAATATTTCAAATGTATTATTAGACGGCGTTGTTCCTTTATCTATTTTAGATAATATAAACTCAGAAATTGCTAAAAAATGGAAAGAAGTTCAGTCAGCGCCACCGTTAGAAAGACTCTTTTGGAATGCAGATTTTAGATACTCTTTAGGTATGTATTATGCGGCAAATATGGTTAATGATATGGGTGTTCAAGAACCAATGAAATGGGTTCCATCGTTCTCTCTAGGTTCAAATGATGTTACTTTAGCGGATCTTGCTTTAATGTACCAAACATTTTTAACTGGAAAAACCTATCGTTATTTTAATATTGCACAACCAAATCAGTTGTTGTTAATTAAACGCATAGAAGATGCAAGTGGCAACTTACTATGGGAAGCAAAAGCAAAAGAGTATCAATTTTCAGATAATTTTTATTCCGCATCTATGCTTAATACTTTAAGGGGAACCGTTACTGGCGGGACTGCATATGTCTTAAATAAGAGTATTGTTTTAAGATCTAATGATGATGAAATTGATAAACAATTATTAGAATCACAAATAAAAGTTCCTGCTTTTGGTAAAACAGGAACAACAAATGAATATAAAAATGGTACCTACATTGGATTTTTACCTTATCCAAATTCAAAAGGTGACATACTTTCGCCAGATAATGCTTATACAATTGCTTCTTATATTGGCTACGATAGTAATGAACCAATGGTCCGCAAAGGATATCGTGTTTATGGTGGTGCTGCCATTCCTGCCTGGGAAGAAATTGCACTCGCTATTATAAAAGACCAAGATTTTGCAGAAAAATTAGATTGGAAATATTTAATTAGTAAAAAAGCTCATAATATTCCATTTGATTATGGTTCTGGTTTATCACAGGTTGTTGTTCCTATAAACTCTTGGGTTTCTGTATCTTCTCAAGATCCAGAAGAAGACAATGATACCACTCAAGCAGATAATCCATATGCAAATGATTATTCAGATACAGGTCAAAGATTATTTAAAGTTTATTTACCAGGATCTACTTCAGACGGTATTTTTGTTCCTAAAAGAAGAGTTTCATTTTATACCCCAATTCCACCTCCACAAGCACAGGTTGTAAGTCTTGGCGTAACAGAACAAACAGAAGGTAACGAAAAAAATCAGCAACAAAATGCTCCTGTAATTCCTGTTCCTTTATCCAGTATTTCAGGAAAAGCCGATACAAATAGCGATAAAAGTTCTTTAAATTCTGCTGATGATGAAGAATTACCAAAAGCTCGGGCAGGTGATAAAGGTTTAGGTGACGATCTTCCTCCACCGCCTCCTGTTTTAAAACTTAAGCCGTAGATTTTAATTTGTTCACTTTGTTTCCCCAGAACTCAAGCACTTGCTTGAGTTCTTTCATATCAATTGGTTTTCCTAAGTAACCTTCCATTCCTGCATCTAAACAAACCTGTCCTTCGGCACCGCGTGCGTGTGCTGTCATCGCAATAATATGAGGGCGGCTCGCACTTTTTGGATATTTAATAACAATTCTTTTTGTAGCTTCTATGCCGTCTAAGTCTGGCATTTGTACGTCCATTAAAATAATATCATATTGATTTCGTGTTAAGGCTTCTAAAACTTCATTTCCATTTGCAACGATATCGCAAAGGTAACCAAATTTTTTTAGCATGTTTGTAATTAATTTTTGATTCACTACATTATCTTCCGCAACAAGGATTCTTAAAGGATATAAGTCAGAAACTTTGGATTGATCTAGTTTTATACCAGCAATACTTCCTTTTTGTTTTGCTGTGGAAGTATCGATCAAAGCCTCTAAAATTTGAGATATACGAATTGGTTTATTTATTGCCGAAGCAAAACCTTTTGGTAAAAACTTTTCTTCTGAATAATAAATACTAGAGTTCTTTAATATGGCTAAAAAGATAATTGTTTGATCCATATATTTTGATATTAAATCGGATCTTAATTTTTCATAATCAAAATCATCAATAGATATAATAACAAAGTTTGGTGGGACTTGAGATGGAATTTCGATTGCTTCTAAGTTGCTTGATGCCGTATATGCTTCTAGTCCCCATTTTTCTAATTTCAGCCTAATTGCTTCGAGTTGAATTGGATTTTTTTCAACAATAAAAGCAATTTTATTTTGCAAATGTAACATTTTAGGTTCATTTTCTTTATCTTTTTCAAAGCTTAATTTTTCTGCTTCCTCAAAATCGACAGCAACAGTAAAAGTAAATGTAGAGCCTTTTCCAGATTCGCTTTTAACTCCTATAACACCACCCATTAATTCGGTAAGTCGTTTTGCAATGCTCAATCCCAAACCTGTTCCACCATATTTTCGAGTTGATGAGTCATCAATTTGTGAAAATGATTTAAATAGTTTATTAATATCTTTTCTTGATATACCTCTACCAGTATCAATAATTTCAAATCTAATTAAAAACTTTCCTTTATCTTTTTTTTCATTGCTGACTTTTACTAAAGCATGACCTTTATTTGTAAATTTGATGGCATTGTCTACTAAATGAGTTAGTACTTGCTGAACTCGAGTATAATCACTTACAATTATTTTTGGAACATCATAGTCAATAAAATAAATTAAATCTGTTTCTTGTGCAGCAGCAGCAGGGGCAAGTAATTCAAATACATTTTCAATACAAGAATTTATTTCAAAGGGAATATGTTCTAACTCTAGTTTATTAGCCTCAATTTTTGAATAGTCTAAAATTTCATTAATAATAACAAGTAAATTATTACCGCATATTCTTAAAGTTTCAAGATAATTTCTTTGTTCTTGATTTAATTTTGTACCTATTAAAAGAGTTGCAGATCCTAAAATACCATTAAGAGGCGTTCTTAATTCATGGCTCATATTGGCTAAAAATTCGCCTTTCATTCTTGTCGATTCTTTTGCTTTTTCTGCAAACTGTAAAATTTCAATATTTCTTTTTTCCATGTCATCTTGAAGTTTTCCAAGCCTTAAATATTCTTGTAAAGAAACAGAAATAGCATGAGAAAAAGCAATTAAATCTATGTAAAACAAAGTAAAAACTTCTATGAATTTTCCTGCATTGTTAGGAATAAAATAATTGTATATTGATAAAATTAAATAAGGAATTGTTATATAGTATATACCTGTAATCCAAGGCTCCATTCTATTTACTTTCATTTTATATTTATATTTATATACAATTATGTACATATAAAAAAATAATAGAGGAATTTTTTGAATAAATGGAACGATTTTAGTTAATGTAGGATCGTTTATAAGAAGGATTGATAATTCGAGCCAGGATAAAACAGCATAAACCGCCACAATTTTTGAATAAAGTGAATATTGATTTATTCCACTAATATAAACTAATTTAAATAATAAAAATGTTGCTGTAATAATCCATGCAGATATACAATAAAATGTTAGTAATAGTTTTTGATCTAAAATATTTTTATTATAATATAATATTAAAATAGATAAAATTAGAAGAACGGAAAGTGATTTTTTACTTACCAGGAAAAAAGGGAATCTCCAATAAATATTTCTAATTTGTATCATCTTAATTCACCTTATGTAATAACATAATGCATTACTTTATATTTCCCCATTTTTTTAAATTTTCTTCCAATATTTTAATTTGTATTGGTTTTGTCATATAATCATCCATTCCTGCTCCAAGGCATCTTTCTTTATCTCCTGTCATGGCGTTTGCTGTTAAGGCAATAATGATTGGCTTGGGATTTATGGTATCGCTTGATTTTATTTTTCTACTGGCATCAAGTCCATCCATAACGGGCATTTGAAGATCCATAATAATAATGTCATATTTTTCTTTTAAGCAAGCTTCATAAGCAAGAAGTCCATTTTCAACTAAGGTAGCACTGTACCCTAATTTTTTTAAAATACTTATGATTAGTTTTTGATTTACAGCATTGTCTTCTGCGACAAGTATTTTTAGAGTTTGTGGTGTTTTTTCACTATTCATTGGAAGGACTCCTGTATTTGGAGTTGTAATTTGGTTTGATATTTCTTTTTTACTTGTATCATTTTCATTTTTTGATTCTGCTAAATTATCTAAATTAATCCACTGAGCAATTTTTTCTGATAATAATTGAAATTGAATAGGCTTAGAAATATAATCATCCATTCCAGCATCAATACATCTTTCTTTATCACCTGGCATGGCATTTGCTGTTACGGCAATAATTTTAGGGCGAGTTCTTTTGCGGGCATTAATAATTATATTTTTAGTAGCGTTAATGCCGTCCATTTCTGGCATTTGGAGATCCATTAAAATAAGGTCATATTTTTCTTTTTCTTCTTCTTCAACTGCAAGTCTTCCATTTTCTACTAATTTAGGAGTAAATCCCATTTTGGTCAAAACACTTTTAATTAATTTTTGATTTACAGGATTATCTTCAGCAACAAGAATTTTTAAACTTTTGATTTTATCTAAAGGTAAATTTTTATTAAATGCGTTAATTGTTGGAATTTCAGTTTGAGTTTGTATTGTTAAAGGAATATCTTTTGGAGCTTCTTTTCTATTTATAATTTTTGCAATTGTTTTTGCTAATGTTTCTGTTTTAAGTGGTTTTGTAATTGTTTCATTTGCAATTTGATGTAAATCGGGAGTAGCATTTTTTCCTAAAGAGATAAGAGCAATGGAAGGAATTCTTCCTGTAGGGTTTATTTGATTCGCTTTTAAAAACATGACCGCTTTTTTGCTTTCACTTACAATATCTACAATTAATACTCTAAATTCCTCAATTCCAATAATGCTTTGTGCTTCTTCAAATTTAGAAACAATTTTTGCACCCATTTTCCATTGTTTAAATCTTCTTCCTAAAATATACCGCATAGTTGGGTTTTCAGAAATGACAAGGCATTTTAAACCACTTAAATTAGAAATATTATAGCTCGGTGGTGAAAACTCAGACGGAATTTCGCTTTTTAGAGTAAATAAAAATCGGGTTCCTTTTCCTACAATACTTTCAACCCAAATTTTTCCTTTCATAAGTTCAATTAATTGAGCAGAAATAGCAAGACCAAGACCAGTGCCACCAAATTTTCTAGAAATTGAAGCGTCTGTTTGTGAATAGGCTTTAAATAATTTTTTAATTTTATTTGCAGGAATTCCAATACCCGTATCTTTTACTTCAAATAAAAGTTCAACATGTTTTTCATCTAATTGATCTATTTGTGTTACGCCAATAAAAACTTCACCTTTTTCAGTAAATTTTAGCGCATTATTACATAAGTTTAGTAAAATTTGTCCAATTCTTTTGTGATCACCAATAATTTCTTGGGGGACAGATGGTTCAATAAAATAAGTTAAATCTAAACCCTTTTCAAAACTTTTTGGGCTTACAACGTCAATGACACTTTCGACAAGTTCAGAAACATCAATTTTTTCTTTACTTAAAATAATATGTCCAGAGATTAAATTTGGTAAATCGAGTACTTCATTAATTAACTTCATTAAATTGTTGCTGCTAATTGTTATCATGCTTAATAATCGTTTTTGTTCTTCATTGATATTAGTGTCATTCAAAAGTTCAGCATGGCCAATAATTCCATTAACTGGAGTTCTAATTTCATGACTCATTGTGGCTAAAAAATTCTCTTTTGCAATTTCAGATTTTTGTGCTTCTATATGCATTAAACTCAATTCACCCATTTTTCTAGCAAGGGTAATTGAGAATTCATGGATTTTATTAAATTCTGTTGTTAATTTTATATGGTTTCTAAGTGATAATGTACTCAATACTAGCATAAGAGCTAATTCATTTAATAAATGGCTTTGAATTTTAATAGGGCTTATTGCAATTCCTAATGAATAACAAGAACAAAAAATAGCGATAAATAGAGTCAAATAAATAAGTTCGTTTTTCTCGTTTTTCTGAGGCATATTTTCAACAGATGTTATTAAAGATGCTATGGGTGCTATTTGAATAATACCTAATAAAATAATTAAGTTTAAATTAAGTAAATTAATTAAAGGGATAGATAAAAGTGATATAAAAATTAGATAAACTATAGGATTTGTTTTGTTTCTTACAAAATATTCCATTCTATTATTTTTGCTAATAGAATAAATAATAGATATATTTAAAGATACCGCATACCAAATAAATATATTAATAATTGAAATTATTTTATCTTTTTCTTGGAATGTTATAACATTATTATCCATAAAAACAATTGTAATTAAAGATAGTATAATAAATGATTGAGAAAAATAATGTATTTTAGAATAAGGTCTTTTTGAAAATTTTCTTCTAAATGAGAAAAAAGAAATTAAGGAAAAAGAGAATAGCATATTTCCAATAAAAATAATATTTTCGAAAGATTTAAAAATACTTTCAGAAGTATAATAGTTTGCAAAATAACCTAAGAATAAGGCACAAAGAATTGTGCCCATGGTAAAGAGCCTTCTTTTTCCTATATTTAGACTTTGGATTTTTTCTTCCAAATAACAAAACATAATTTTAAATGTCCTATTCAAATTTTCCCCATTTTTTATCGGATAAACTCAAATAATCTTTTTGTTTTAAGAAAACGAAATAAAAATGACACATTAAAACTTGTTATTAAATGTTGATATTTTGACTCTAAGTTACATCTTAAGGATAATTTTCCGATTTTTATTTAGAAATTCATTTTATTTCTCGGAGGAATTTTGTCAAAAATTGTCTATAAATTTATCTTTGAAGATAAACGTGAGTCTATTTTTACGGTAGATATAGACAGAATTGGTTCTATTATTGAAAATAAAGAAAATAATGATGTTGAATGGACAAACTTAGAGTTTAATAAATGTACAAACTGTCCTTTGAAATTAGATGAACATAAAAAATGCCCACCTGCTTTAGATGTTCAGTTAGCTATGCGAGAGTTTCATTCTGTTTTATCTACAGAGAAAATTCAAACTTATGTGGAATCAGAAAATCGGACATATTATAAGGAATGCGATGCACAAACCGCTTTAAAAGCTCTTATTGGTCTTATTATGGCAACCAGTTCTTGTCCAATTCTAAAAGATTTAAAAGGAATGGCATATTATCATTTGCCTTTTGCTTCTATGGAAGAAACTGTTTTTAGAACTGTTTCTTCTTATTTATTAAAACAATATTTTAAAGTAAAAGAAGGGGAAGTACCTGATTGGACTTTAGAAAATTTGCCTAATTATTTTGATCAAATTCAAATTGTAAATGTTTGTTTTTTTGAAAGAATCAAAGTAGCCAGTAAAGCGGATGCAAATTTAAATGCCATAGTATCTTTTTCTTCACAATCTCAATTGCTTTCTTTAGCAATAGAAGAGTATTTAGATGTTTTGAAAAGTCAGTTTGTGACTTTCTAGAATTTTTTATCGAGATTGGAAATTTGAAATGAAAAAAGAAATAATAAGGTTCTATATTATAAACCTTTTTTTTATTCTATTTATTGTTTTTTCTATTAATTTTTTAGATAAAAAAATTGTTTATTTAATGAATGATATTAATGCACATTCAAATCAATTTCATTTTATTCTATTTTATAAAATTCCTAAATGGATAACTTATATTCCATATATTTTATTTGGTTTATCTCCTTTAATGATTGTTTTTGTAGCATTTAATTTATGGTTTAAAAACGCAATTAAAAAAATCCATATTGCTTTGTTTTTATTATCAATAACCTTAAATATTGCACTAGGGATGAAAGTTATATTTAAATTTATTTTTAGTCGTAATAATGTATTTTATTTTTTAAAAACAAATAATGATAATTTTAAATGGTTTCAAGACTTTCATTCTTTATCAGCTTTTCCATCTGGTCATACTATAATAGTAGTTTCTGCTTCGTCTCTATTCTATTTAATTTACCCTAAATATAAAATAATTTATTTTACTGCTTCTTTTTTAACTGTTCTTTCCTTAATTTTATTAAAATATCATTTTTTAAGTGATATTTTATTTTCTATTTATTTGGGTACACTTATAAGTTTTTTTGTATATTTTTCATTTAAATATTTCGCAAAAAAAGAATATACTCAAAATATTTAATTTCAAGTGTGTTGAGTATTTACAATATAAAGATCAGCTTCGGGAGTGCATTTTAAAACTTTTACACTTAATTCTCCCGTTTTCTTTAGTGCTGCTGCTGCCTTTTGACAATCAATGGAAAGTTGAGCCCCTTCTTTAAATTGAAACTTAGCAGAAAAAGTAATTCCTGATTGTGTTAACTTAATTATTTTGATGTCTAGTTCAATAGGCATATTTGTTATTTTTGCAGCTAAGTCTAATTTTGATTCTGCAGGAGCAGCTGGTTTTGGTGCTGGTTGTGCAGGAGTCGGTGCTGCAGGTTTTGCTGCCGCTGGGGTTGGTGCACTTACTGGAGGAGGCGCAATTGGTGCTTGTGTCTGTGAGGCTACAGGAGATGCTATCGGTGGTTTTGTAGGAGGAATGCTACCATCAAGTAACTTTTTAAGTTTTGTTTTTAGAACCTGAATTTCTACCGTTTTATGTATGAGATCATCGGGTTTTAATTCGTCAATTTTAGCCTGATCTAATTCCCCTTTTTTTCCAGTTAAAAAGACAACTTTAATATCTTGTTTTTGTTTTAATTTATTTATAAATTCGAGTGTTTGATAGCCATCAAAGTTTGGCATTAAGACATCTAAAATCACAAGGTCAATCATGTGGTCATTTAAAATTTTTAAAGCATCTATTCCACTTTTTGCTTCAAAGTGAGCAAATCCTAAAGAATTGATAATTCCTTTTAAAAAAATTCTTGTTTCGGCAGCATCATCAACAATTAATATAGATTTGGTAGCCACATTGACCTCTGTTAAGAAGCTTCTAGTTCTTTAATTTTATTTTTTAAAACTTCAGGAACTTTTTTACATGTTGAATCTATTCTATTGAAAATATCTTGGGCTCCATCTAGCTTTTTTGAAAATCCGATGTCTTCTAATAATTGGCAATCTTCAGATAAAGAAACCAAACCAATTAGTCTAGAGCTTGATTTTAATGTATGAGCGGATCGCTCTATGATAGCAGCGTCACTATTTTGCATTGCAAGAGTTAATTCTTTAATTCGTTCTTGTAAGTTATCTAAATAAACAGACATTAATTGAACAATTAAGAGTCTATTTGAGAACTCTTCATCTCCATTGCCCAATTCTTTCATACTATTTATTATTTCTTCATCTAAAAGTGATGTTGTACTCATATATTATTTTGGAATAACCCCTCTATATTTTGGTTCGGATGGAGTTTCATTGAGTTTATCAATTTCAAGAATTTTTTGTTGTGCTCTTTCAAATTTAGGATCATATTTTAAAATTTGTTGGCAAACTTTTTTAGCTCTGTCATAGTCTTTCATATTAACTAAACAAAGAACTTTATTATACATAATTTTTACGTCAGTAGGTGTAATTTTTAAAGCCAAATTATAGCTTGAAATAGAATCTTCGAATTTACCCATTTCTTTATAACAGATTCCAATACTATTTAAAAAACTTGGATTTTTAGGATCTTGTTCTACTGCTCTTTGTAAAAAATCGAGAGCTTTGTCTTTTTTCTTTTGAGCTAGAAAATTTCTACCTACTTGAGCATATAGTTTAGGATAAACTATTTTCATATTAATTGCTCGCATAAGGTAACTTTCTGCTTCTTCATAAAGTTCACAGCGAGTTAACACATTTGCCGCTTCTTCATAACGAATCGGGTTTTTTGGATTAATGCTTATGGCTTGATCAAATGCTTTAATTGCAGATTGTTTTCTATCTGATGCTAATAAACAAACACCTAAATCAAAATATGCTTGTACATAATTTTTATTATTTTGCATTGCTAGTCTTAAGTTTTTTTCCGCTTCAGGTATGTTACCTAAAGCTCTATGGCATCTTGCAATTCCAACAAAAGCTCTTGCAGAAGATAAATTTCTAAGTGAAATACTTTTATATGCTTCTAATGCATTTTCATATTCACCACTTATATATAAATAACGAGCTAATTCATACTCTACTTCAATATTATTTATATCGCGGTATTTAACCAACGTTTGAGAAATTTGTGAGGAAAGATCTTTCATAACAAAAGGGATACGTAAATAGCCATCGGGCGCAGCTTCAGGAAAACGTAACATCTCATCTTTTGTGAGCTCAGGTCCAACCATTAAAATAGGAGTTCTTTTAATTTCAACATTTTCTCTGACTTCTGTTAAAAATTCAAGTCCATTAATTTGCCTCATATCTTTTTCACAAATGATAAAATCAAAATTTTTTTCTTGAAGAAATTTAAGAGCCTCGCCCTCGCTTACCCCTTCAAAAACATTTTTGAAACCTAACGTTTTTAATGATTTTACAATACCTTCACGTGATGCGGGTGCATCATCAACAACAATAAAATTCATATCTGATGAGAGCTCAATGACGTTGGCGGCCATATTATTGCAACCTTTAAGAGAAGGATATTTCTCCTAGTCTATCATATTTTTCTTAAAAAGAAGATCGACAGGAGTGTCAACTCCTTTATTTTTGTTGCATTCTCGGCATGCTGGTACAACATTGCCTGGTGTGGTTGTACCAAAACGTGCTAAGGGAACAATATGATCTAGCGTAAGTTCTTTAAAGGAAAATTTTTTTCCACAATAGTAGCATAACCCAGAGGCACATTTTTGTTGCCACCATCTACTTTTTTTGGCGGCTTTTACTTTGGCTTTTTCTCTTTTAATATGTTCTTCATCTGCAAATTCATAACTATTTAAATTCATTTATTATTCTAAGCTGCCCGTGATGGTGAAGGTCCTCCACCAGAGGACGGTTTAATAATTAATTTAGAAATTGGCAGTTTTATTGTAAAGGTTGTGCCTTCTCCAACAACTGAGCTTAAAACTAAATCACCCAAATGTTCCTTTACTATATTTTTTACAATACTTAAACCTAAACCTGTACCTTCACCTTTGGGCTTTGTTGTAAAAAAACTATCAAAAATTTTAGGAAGGACTACTTCTGGAATTCCAGATCCAGTATCATTTACAGAAATATTAAACGAATTATCATCTAAAAATGCTTTAATTTTTAATTCTTTTTTAGATGATTCTTTCATAGCATCACAAGCATTACTCATTAAATTCATAAGAACCTGTTCAAACTTATTTGGGAAACAAATGAGTTCTGCATTGTTATATTTTTCATCAATCTTTATTTCAACTTTAATATTATGATTTCTTATTTTTTGTTTTACTAAGAAAACGCTATTTTCAATTAGTTCAATTACACTTTTACTTTCTTCCTCTTCTTGAGCATCTTTTCTTGAATAATTTCTGAGATGATCAACAAGTTTATTTATTTTATGACAAGCTCTCGTAATTTGAGATAAATGTGAGTTTAAATTAGTTTCAAAAGATTCATTATTATCTGTTTTCTTCATTTCGTCTTTAATGTCTTCGCAAGTAAGTTGTATCATAGTTAGAGGTCCTCTAATATCATGAACAACTGTTGCAGATAACTCACCTAATGCGGCAAGTTTTGAAATATGAAGAATTTGTGCATTTAAATAATCATTTTCTTTTTTTAAATAAATATTTTTTAAACATTTTTTTGCTAATGGAATAATATCATTTTTTATAGAAAATGGCTTTTGAATTACTTCGTAGCAATCTATTTTGTTCGATTTATCCATTATTTTATTGTTAATATATCCAGTCATTATGATTAATAAAGCATCTTTATTTTTATTACGAATTTCACTAATGAGTGAAAATCCATCTCCATCCGGAAGTTGAATATCAATTAAAAAAAGATCAAAATTATTAGCAGAGTTTTGAATAATTGTTTTGGCTTCATAAAAACTACTTGCCGTTGTCGTGGCAAAATTGAGTGAATTAAACTCACGAACAATACGTTCCTGCGTATCACTATCATCTTCGACCACGAGTATGTTTAGTTTTCCTAAGTCCATCAAGTGGATCCTTGTAAACAAAAATAATTCAAAAAAAGTAACAATATTCTATCGGTGTTTTGTTTCTTTAATTAAGAGAAGCTTGGGTGCAAAAATTTTCCAAAAACAACAAAGTTTCTTAATATATTGATTTTGCTTTCTTTTTGTTCTCAATAATCTCTTTTTCAATCTTATTCTTCTCTTTTTCGTGAAGAAACCGTCTAATTTCAAAAGCGAGTTCAATTTTTGCTGAATGATTTTTAAATTTTTCAATCAATATTTCTAATTCTTCGTAATTATTGGTTTTATCTATAGAGTTATAAATTTCTGTTATTTTTTGCGCCCCTTTTTCAGAAATTTCTTTACAAATTTCCAAAGTTTCAATGCAATCCATTTGATACTCTTTTGCCTCAGTTAAAATTTGTAAAGTATTATCAATTATGGATTTTCTTACTTCTCTACGCGAAACATAAATAAAACTTCCACCGCTTATGGCAGCGGCAAAAAATGTTAAAATAAAAACAGAAGGCAAATATTCTAGAAGTAGGTCATCTGAAATGCGAATACTTATTGCTTTGTCTTGAATTAGTCTAGATAAAACATCTAAATTAAACATGATTTTAGTAAAATTTTCATTTTCATTATTTAAAACTTTTAGCATTTCATCATAGTTATTTTGCTCCTTTTCTAAACTTAAATCTATTTCTTTTTGAATTGTTAAAGTATAATCATTAATAATTGGTGTTAAACTTTTAATATTCGCTGTCATAAAAGGATCAATATTAAATTTATTAATTTCTTTCGAATGAGAGACAATGGCAATAAAATCTTTTCTAATTTCTTTAATAAAATCAGATTTTAATTCTTTTTTTTGTTTTATTGATAATTCTTGTTGATTTGTTAAAATAAATTTATAAATATTACTATGAGCTCTTGATAATGTTTCTTTTGCTTCTAATATTTCGCGTTGTGCTAAAAAATAATTATCAGTTAGTCCTAAAATTTTCTTTTTTAATTGATTGACGTATATCGAACCAAATAGACTATTAAGCATTAGGAAACAGATTAGAGAAATGGCAAGGCCATTTATGATCCAACCTAAATGCGGTTTCCTTTTAATAAGTTGCATAAATCTTATTCCAAAAAATAAGGTTTTAATTATTCAACTTACTTATCGGCTTCATATTTTATTTTGGAATAGGCTGAAAAAATTTCCCAGATCGAACAAATTCGAACCATTTTAAAAGATCGGGTTCTCTAGTAGAAATATATTCAAATGCATTTGGACAAGTTTTTGCAATCCAGTGTTCAAGAATTAGATTTTGTTCTTGTTTACTTAATAAAAAATTGGGTTGATGGATTGAAAGTGATTCTCTTAATGTTTGTAATATTATTCCTGCACAAACGGAAACATTTAGAGATTCTGTAAAACCATACATTTGAACCGAAACATACATATCCGCATAATTTTTCCACTCTGGGGAAACACCGTGTAATTCACTCCCAAAAATGAGAGCTATTTTTTGATCGCCTATAAAGTTTTTAAATTCATTTGAATGAAATGAATTACTTGGAAAAGAAGGGATTTTATCAATATAATGTTCAGAGGTTCTCGAAAAATCAGGTAAAGAAACAAGAGCAATTTTATAACCACTATTTTTTAAAATATCAGCACATTCTTCAACTGTATTTATTCGTTTTGGCATTAGCCATTGGCTTGCACCTCTATCAATAGTGTCAGCTGCTTTAAATCTCATTTCTTTATTGGAGTATAAAAAAAATAAATCTAAAAATCCAAAAGAATCAATTGTTCTTAAAATAGCACTAATATTATGAGCGTGATGGGTATTTTCAAACACAGTTAAAACTTGTCTACTTCTTATCTGCGCTATTTTTTCCATTTTGCCGATTCTTGCATCTGTAAAAAAGCCTCTTAGTGCAGCATTAATTTTTCCAAAGTCATTTCTCAAGTGCTCTGGAATAAAGTATTGTGTAGGCACATTTGAAGAAGTCGTTGATTCCGTCCAAATCATTTTTATCCTTTCTCCCCTTTTTTTGTGAGGATTTCTATGTCTACTCAAAATATATTCCCTTCATCAACTAAAATATTTACCCCTGGGCAACCAGCTCCAAGAGGAAAGTCCCTTATTACTAAGGGATGGCTTCAAGAAGCCGCTTTACGCATGCTATTAAATAATCTTGATTTTGAAGTTGCTGAAAAACCCGAAGATTTAGTTGTCTATGGGGGAAGAGGAAAAGCAGCACGATCTTTGCCTGATTTTCATAATATTTTAAAAGCATTGCAAGAACTTGAAAATGAGGAAACCCTATTGATTCAAAGTGGAAGCCCGGTTGCTCGTATTAAAACTTGGCAAAATGCACCTCGTGTTCTTTTAGCAAATAGCAATTTAGTTGGAAATTGGGCAAATTGGAATCATTTTGACGAGCTCGAGAAAAAAGGCCTCATGATGTATGGTCAAATGACTGCAGGAAGCTGGATTTATATTGGATCACAAGGAATAGTCCAAGGCACATACGAAACTTTTTATGAAGCATTTCAACAACATTATAAAGGTGTTACAAAAGGGCGTTACGTTTTTTCTACAGGACTTGGGGGAATGGGAGGAGCGCAGCCTCTTGCAGCTGTATTAACAGGAGCCTGCTTTTTAGGAATTGAAGTCGATAAAAAACGAGCAGAAATGCGCTTAAAATCTGGATATCTTGACGAAATTCACAATGACATTGATTCCGCAATGAACTCTCTTAAAAATTCATTATCCGAAGGGCTTGCTAAAAGCATTGCCATTATTGGCAATGTAGCTGATATTCTTCCCATATTATTAGAACGTAACGATTTCCATCCGAGTCTTGTAACCGATCAAACTTCAGCTCATGATCCTACCTACGGGTATGTTCCCCAAGGTTATTCTATGGAACAAGTGTTTCAAGAACGAAAGTTAAACCCAAAAAAGGTGGAACAAGATGCAATGCAAAGCATTGGAAAACATGTTCGATATTTGTTAGAACTTAAAAATAGAGGGATTCCAACATTTGATTATGGCAATAATATTCGCGCAATGGCGAAAAAAGTAGGAGTAGATAATGCATTTGATATTAAAGGATTTGTCCCTGAATATATTCGTCCTCTTTTTTGTAAAGGAAAAGGTCCTTTTCGATTCGTAATGTTAAGTGGTGATTCTGAAGATCTAAAAAAAGCGGATCAAGCGCTTATGAATTTATTTCCTCATCATAATGACATTCAAAGGTGGTTATCTTTAGCTCCAAAAAGGATATCTATTCAAGGATTGCCTGCCAGAATTTTGTGGTTAGGATATGGAGATAGATTAAAAGCAGGGTTACTCTTGAACGAGATGGTAAAAAGCGGTGAAATTTCTTGTCCCGTTGTTATTGGAAGAGATCATTTGGATTGTGGAAGTGTCGCATCTCCTTATCGTGAAACAGAAGATATGAAAGATGGTAGTGACGCCGTTGCTGATTGGGCTCTTTTAAATGCTTTTGGCAATATTTCAAGTGGTGCTTCTTGGGTGAGTTTTCATCATGGCGGTGGAGTTGGAATGGGATATTCGCTTCATGCAGGAATGGTGATTGTGGCAGATGGAAGTCAAGAAGCTTCTGAACGTTTAAAGAGAGTTCTCACATTTGATCCTGCAATGGGTATATTTCGTCATGCAGATGCAGGTTATGAAAGTTCGCGAAAAATTGCTGGGGAGCAAATGAATCGTTCTGTAGAAGCGGACTCTCCCTATTTTTATCCTCGATATTTATCAAACGCTGAGGTGAATCATGGCAGCAAAGATTTGGTCTACAAAAAAGAATAAAAAAATTATTTTCAAGAACTCTCCTTGTGTTGTAACTATGCAAGGATTGAATAACTTAGAAAATAATATTATTACTTTAAAAGATATGAAAATTCTTAAAAATCAAGATGTATATATATCTGATGGTGTTTTTCAGGCAATTGGAGAAAATATTGCGGATAAATATGTTAACTTATCTGATTGTGAAGTGATAGATGCTTCTAATTTAGTTTTAATGCCAGGTTTAATTGATTGTCATAATCACCCTATTTTTGCAGGCAGCCGTGCTAACGAAACTGTATTAAAATCTCAGGGAATGACCTATGAAGAAATTGCAGCAAAAAATGGTGGTATTGCTGCAACAATGAAAGCAACTCGAGCTGTTAGTAAAGAAAAGTTAACAGAAATTTATAAATTAAATGCAAAAGATGCTCTTGCAAAAGGTGTTGTTCTTCTCGAAGCAAAAACAGGATATGGATTAAATCCTAAAGAAGAAAGAAAAATGCTTGAAGCTCTTTATGAAGCCTATAATGGTGAAGATGCTCAGGAATTACCTGCGTTATCTCCAACTTATTTAGGGCCTCATGCTGCCAGCCCAGAATACAGAGGACTCGATAATTATATTCAAGCTCTGGTAGAAGATTTACCAAATATAGCTGCATTAGGTGAAGAAGCGGTTAAAAAAGGAATTTCTTTACCGCTAGCAGCAGATATATTTTTAGAAAGAAACTTTTTTACTAAGGAACAGTCTGAGCGTTGGTTGGGAGCTGCCTTACAACATGGTTTAGATGTTCATATTCATTCGGATGAGTTTTCACGGAGTGGTGGTGCTGAGCTTGCAGCAGAACTTGCACGGAGAGTAGAGCAAACAGCTTCTAAAAGAAGACAAAAAGGACGTGTACTTACAGTTGATCATTGTCAATATTCAACTGAATCCGATTTAGGTAGACTGGCAACTTTAGGTGTAATTGCTGTTGCTCTTCCTTCGACAAGTTTTTTTAGTCGTATTCCATATGTTGATGCAAAAAGATGGAGAGCATCTGGTGTTAAAATTGCAATAGCGAGTGATTTTAATCCAGGAAGCGCCATTATAAATAATATTTGGTTTGCTTGTTACCTTGCACTTTCTCAATGTGCTTTTTCACTTCCTGAAGTTTACGCAGGTGTTACTGTAAATGCAGCACTCGCATTAGGAGTAGAAGATAGCTATGGAATAATTGAAGAAGGAAAAAAAGCAACTTTAGTTGCATTTGAAGGAAATTCTGCAGACGATTTTTTTACTTCTCCGATCGGTGATCATGTAAGACACGTGGTATTATAAATTTGAATTTTTTGTTTATTTATAATTCGCATTAAGGGGAAAGAATGGCAGGGTCAAAAACTTTAAAAATTGTCTATTGGGTATTTACCATTCCATTTGTTGTATTGATGCTTTTTTCTGTTTTTAGCTATTTTAGCTCTGCTCCACAGGCAGTTGAAGGGATTCGATCTTTGGGTTATCCGCTTTATATGTTAAAAATATTAGGTACAGCAAAGCTTTTGGGAGTTATTGCTATCCTTTATAATAAATTTAAAACATTAAAAGAGTGGGCATATGCTGGATTTGTTATTAATTTAATTGGTGCTGCGGCTTCGCATCATTTTTCAGGTGATCCTTTATCTAAAGTGATAGTCCCATTAGTTGGTCTTGTAATTGTTCTTATCTCCTATTTTTTATGGAAGAAAAAATAATCGTTAAATATGACTCATGATTTCTATATTAACGTTACTTGGGTCTAATATATAAAAATTTTTATAATTAACATCTAACGAACCTATACCAAATTTTTCAGTATTTAAATTAGGTTCGGCTCTTATTTTAAGTTTTTTATTCATAGCAGTATAATAAATTTTATTAAATTGAATTTCATCTACTAAAAAAGCAATATGTTGAGGATTTGGAAGACGGATTTCTTCAAAAGGAACAAGTAAAATTTTTAAATAATTATGAATTAAAATGAATCCCTTTTTACCAGTTCCAGTATCAATAAAAGAGTCATGTTCATTAAAGCCAAGAATCTTGATATAAAACTCTTTAGAAATATTAAGATTATGAGAGCCTATAATCAGATGATCTATTTTCATAAAGATCTATTCCTCAATTATATTTATTGTTGAAATAATTGATTTTGGTATTATTTTAATATTATATTTTTCTAGTTTTTTTAAAATTTCTTGGTCATCAAAATAGTTCGATACAATAATTGAATTATTTTCAATTTTGAGTAATAAAATAGCATCTAATCCATTTTCAATACAATAATTAAACTGATAGTCACATAAGATAATTTTTTTATTATGATCTTGATTTTTAGAAAAATATATTTTTAAATCAGAAATACTATAAAAATGTATTACATTTATTTTTGTTTTTATTTTTGAAAGTCTATCATCCCATATTTCATGAGAAATTTTATCATCATCTACAATTATTGTTGTTTTATTTTTTATATTAATTTCACTTAAATAGTAATTGGGTTTTTCTGTGATAGGGATTTTTATAGTTACAGAAGTTCCTCTCAAATATACTGAATTTATATCAATTGTCCCTGAAATCGTTTTTAAATATTTTATTGCATGTGAAAGACCTAATCCAGATCCGCCTTCTTTTTCAAAACTCGATTCCTCCCCTCTTAAAATTTTCGGAATATATATATCTTTAATTCCCTTCCCATTATCAGAAAAGATAATTGTTATAAAATTATCTTTTCTGATTAATGTAACATTTATTATTCCATAATTTTTAATTGATTCAATGGAGTTATTTATAATATTTGAAACAATTCTAGAAAATTCAGTATAATTTATAATAGAAAACAAAGCGTGTTCTTTTAATTTTAAATTAATTTTAATATTCTTATTAAAACAAGTTACTTTTTTCTCTATTATGATTTTATCTATTAAGCTTGGAATGTGCTCAATAGTATTTATTTGTGATTTGATTTGATTATTTAATAATTGAATGCTTATATCATCTATTCTTTTGCATGCATTCATAATAGTATTTTTATATTTTTCATCTATATTATTCTTGATAAGTGTTAAAATTAATTTTATTACTGTAAGTGGAGAGCGAATGTCATGAGCTATTTGTTTAGATAATTTGTTTTGGGTATTTATTTTTTCAATTTCAATTAATTTTATTTGGTTTTTTTCATGAATACTAATTATTTTATCAAATGAATCTGCTATTTTTCTTATTTCGTCATCTCCTTTAATATTTAATCTTTCGTTTATTTTATATTTTTTTAATTTATAAATTAACTCATCAACTCTTCCTGCTATTCTTCTTGAAAAAATTTTAGAGATTAAAATACTCATTATTAAAATTAAAATAGATATTAAAAAAATGAAAAACGTTACTTTATTTAAGTGTTGATTTAATGAATTTTTAGAAATATTTAATGATAATAAATAATAGTATTGATTATTTTCAAGAGTTAATTTTCTCCTAACGCAACTGCAGCAGGTATTATGTGTAGCATTTATTTTTGTATTTAATATAAAATAATTTTTATTATCAATTGAATTTATTTTATTCGGTTTTTTTTCAGGATTTTTTTCATATAAAATGGGATTATTTTTTGTGAAAAGTCCTAAACTAGTACCATTTGGAGATAGGATTTCCATTGAATTTATATTATGATCAATTTCAAATATTTTTTGAAAAGTATTTGAAATAAAACCAGCTTCCACATTTATTTCAATAATATATTTTTTATCTTTTGTGCCATGTAAAAAAAACTTAGAAGAAACTCCTGCTGGTATTCCAGGTAAGAAACCCGTAGGATTAATAAATAACGAGTTTTCAAACCAACTTTTATACATATTACAAAAAATGAAAATATTAGGTAGTTTAGCTGGTTCTTCTCTGGTAGATCTAATAAAATTACCATTTTTATCAGTAATGTATATATGACTTAAGTTTAATTGTTTAGAAATTTCTTTTAATTTGTTATTATTGGGTAAGCCTTCAGTTTTTATTAATTGCTCAATTAATAATGCTGAACTCAGCATCAAGTCCTCTATTTGTTTTTCATGGAGTTGAAATGCAGAACTTAAAGTATTTGATATTTCTGAATATTTTTCTTTAAAATTGCTTAAAATTTGCGCAGAAATGAACTGATGTATTATAAATGCTATTGATATATTTAGGAGAGTTGTAAAAGAAATAATTAATGTTAAAAACTTATTTTCTATATTCATTTTAATTTTTCTTAATAATATTTCATTTTGATTTGTAAATATACATAAAAATTTAAATACATATTTAATATATAATTAAATAAACCTATATTAGCAAATGTTTTTACATTAATTAAAAAATAAGTCAAACCAAAAAATTATTAATTTATTGGTAGTCTATTTTAAGTTAATTTATTAAATTTAATAAAATTTTTTTTATATTTTAATTCTTACCCTTTTCTTTATTTTAAAAGAACAGTAAAATATGAATTGCTTCAATAAAAGAACTTTATGCTTAATTTCTTATTCCAAGAATTTAAATTTCCTTTTGCATGGAGAACATTATGATTACTCAAAAAACGAATGAATTCCTTTTAAGAGCTCTTAATACATCTCGTTTTGCACTATATACTTTTGAAGGTTTTCCTATTCATATTGTGCGAAATGTTTTTGGAATTCATAAAAAGCCAAAAAATACTTCACTCTCAGAATTTATAAGGATTTTAATTTTAGAACTTAAACATATGCTTGAAGAAGATATTAAAAATATAAATGAAAATATTTATTTTAAAGATTTAATATATCCAGAAAATCCAATAACTCATGCAAAAAGATATTTTAATATATTAATTGATTCATTAAATTCTTCTATGCGTGCAAAAAATAATGAATATCAGAAATTTTCTAAAAATGTTAAAGATGATATCAATAGTTATCCAAAGTACTATAGAAGAAATTTTCATTTTCAAACAGATGGTTATTTATCTAAAAAGTCGGCAGAGTTGTATGCTCATCAAACAGAAATATTATTTAAAGGTACCTTAGGACTATCTCGTAGATTGTTATTAGCACCTTTGCTTAAGCATATTCAAAATCAAAAAAAACAGTTAAAAATTCTTGAAATTGGTTGCGGATCTGGGGAAAGTACACAAATATTATTAAACTCATGTAAAAATGTTTCAATAACAGCAATCGATCTGAGTAAAGCTTATATTGAATATGGCAAAGAAAAAATGATGAAATATAGCAATGTAGACTTTATTAAAATGGATGGAACAAATTTATCAGCTCTTCAAAACAAATATGATATTGTTTTTTCAGTGTATTTATTTCATGAGCTTCCTGAAAAAGAAAGATTTAAAATAATAGAGTCTTGTTATAATGTTCTTAATCCAAAAGGAATTATGTTTCATATTGACTCTATTCAAATGGATGATGTTCCTAAATATAATTGGGCAATTCAAAATTTTCCTCTTAATTTTCACGAGCCATTTTATATGAATTATATAAAAAATCCTTTATTAAATATTATAAAAAATTATGATTTTAAAGATTTAGAAACTCAAATTAGGTTTTTATCAAAAAGTATTTTATGTCACAACTAAAAGCATAATCTTTAAGTAAACTCTATAATAACCGATATACTCAACTGATGTTCTTCTTAGTTTAAAGCTTATAAATATCAAAGGTATAAAATGACAAATAAAAAGCATCATTCTAAAGATACACATGAGTATAAAGAGGGTCATAATGAAGGATATATTGAAGGTCAAAAAGATATTTTAAAAATATTTGATGATATTTTATCTACAGGGCAAACAGATGTTAGCAAAATTGGTAATACTAATAATTCTAAATATGTTGAAATTAAGAAAAAAATAATAGAAATTATGAAAACATCTAAATAACTTTGAGGGAAAAGAGATAAAATTAAAAATATTAAAAATTCTAATCTACTTTTCGGCGAACTTAACACTTATTTCATTGTGTTATGCATCTGAAAATAATAATACAGAAAAAGAAAATTTAATAATCCCTTCGGATAAAAAAATAAATGCCTTTGAGACCCAATCTGAGACTGAATTTTCAATATGGGGCAAACCAGGAGCAGATGGTTTATATCTAGGAATGTGGTCATTTCACTTGAGTATTTTAATTGGTGAAGATGCTCATGAAGAATGGGAACATGCTCTTGTGGCAGCAGCTTATCGTGGATTTATATTAGGTACTTTTGTTAATTCCTTTAATCAACGGTGTTACGTTTTTGGGGTCCACCGCAGTCTCTTCCATTCAGTTGATTCATCGGGCTTTTCAACAGATTTTGGTTATAATTTAGGTGTTGTTCATGGATATGATGGAAGATTGGTTTCGATAGCAGAACAAATAAGGTTTTTTCCTTTTTTACAAGTAACATACGATCTTGCTTGGAAATGGTTTGGTCTTCAATTTAGTTACGTCGGGGTTGTTTTAAGTGTAGGATTTTTTATGCTTTTAGATTTTTAAAGGATACATTTTTAACTAAAATCTCTTTAATGACTTTTTCTAATTCTTCATTCGAAACACGATGACCATCATGGCTTCTAATAAAGCCTTCATATTTATCAAAATAATGACTCATTTCTTTAACGTTGTTAATAGGTATCCATTTTTGATCTTTTTTTTGTGCCATGCAAAGTATTAATTTACAATGTAAATGATTTATTCCATAACCTTCAAAAACAATAACGCAAGGAGCTTTAGTTTTTATTTTAAAATGCTTTTGTGCCTAGGTATTTTCTCCAAATAGGGCCTTCATCTATTTTAAGAGAGTTTTTACGAGATTTAAATAAAATTTTTGGAGTATTAAAAATAGAATATTTTAACTCTTCTAATAATTTTCTGTCATTACTATAAATATAATTATAATTTGCAAGACCAATTTTGGAATATATAATATCAATTTTATCGAAAGAAATTATTTTAACTTTACATTGAAAAACAAGTGCAAAATCATTTGAATTAACGTGACGATGTTTTTCTAAATCAAAAATTCCGCCTGAAAAAAAACAAGTATATAAAAATGTATTTGCATCAACAAAATCTAACATATGAATAGACTCTTTTTGGGTAAAATAAATCGGAGGATTTTTAAAAGATAAATTTTGCATAAAAAATATAATCCATCCGCCAAATAATCCACCTTGATGGAAAAAATTTTCGAAAAATTTAATCAAATTAGGATTGTTTATTTTTTGTTCTGACAATATTCTAGTAAATTGAATGAAATGAGATTCGTCTTGTTCGTCGGATATTGTTTTAAATAATTTTTGGTTAATGTAAAGAGTAAATCTCATTAAATCAACAGATACATGTAATTTATCTGATTTAGAAAATGTTTGAAAAATAGAATGAATACTTTTTTGAGGAAATTCAAATATATGATTAGAATCTTTAATTAAAAATGTTTTTATATGATTTTTTTTATTAATTATTTTAATGCTGTAACCTTTTTTAAGATCTAAATTATTAATTGGCACTTTGGATATTCCTTTTTTTAAGGCTTTTAAAAAACAATTACCAATTAATATTTATAATATATATTTTTTTATATCAAAAAAATATCATAATTTTCAATAAAATATTTTATAATAAATTAACATGAAATAATATATGTTTATTTGTTAAATAAATATAATAATTTAATTTTTGAGATTATTTTTAAATTTCGAGTGTTTTGATTTTTTTTAAGATAATTATCATGATTGTTTAGATAATTATCTTAATTTATATGCTTAATGAGTATTTTTTGTATTATATTTTATCTAAATAATTCTTGAATTCTTTGCAGAAATTTCCTGTTATATTAAGAGGGTGTCCTTCTATATAAACATTTTCATCGCATTCATCTAAATCAAACCAACGATAGCCAGGACTATTTTGAATATTAAAAATTGTATTTGAAACTTCAAATGAGTGTTTTTTATCAGGAATAAAGGAACGGTTCGTTAAATAGTTATTATCAAATTTAGCTACAAGAAGCATATAATTATTTGAGTGAAGTACCATTAGCCTTTTTGCATGTATGATATCCTGATTAAAATCATTTTCTTTGCCAGTTTCTTCATTAAACTCTCGAATGGCACCGGTAATAGGGTCTTCGCATTCTCCCAAACTGCAATTTTTTAGTTTATTTTCTGATAAAGCACATGAGCCACCCGGAAAATTCCACCAACTACCCAGGCTTTCACTTCGAAGTTGCAATAATAATCTTTTTTTAGGTTTAGAATTATCTACAACAAGAACACCACAATTTTCAACGCGTTCTGTATGAGAACCTGCAAAATAGTGAGCTACTTTTTCTTGATGGGGTAGAACCATAAATAACTTTGTATTGGGTTTATTTTTAGACACTTCAGCCAAAACTTTAGGGCTGTCATCATAAAAAGTATCAATTTTTGTTTCCTTTAGCTGTCCCGATTTTCCTGTAGGAGGCTTAATACAAAAAATTTCATTATTTTCAATTTGGCTAAGATGATTCTCTGTCAAAAAAATTTGTCTCTTACTTATTGTTTTAGGAGAACAAAAGCTTGCATTATGAGTAACGATATATGGTTTATTCCCGTTTTTTAGTAGAAGATCAATTTCTTTAATTAATCTTTTATTTCTTCCTTTTGTTTCAAGAATAGGTCTTACAGGGTCATTATAATCACCAAAAGCAGAATATTGAACTTCTGTATGCAATACTCCATCTATATCGAATCCTATATTACCTCCAACAGGTCTCGCAAAGGGAGATTCTTTTGGAGTATTTTCAAACAAATCATCAAAAGAATCTTCTTGTAATAAGTTATCTTGATTCGAATTTTTTTGTTTTTCTGTTGAATGGACACAGCTTAATAAAAAGAATGATGATAATGTGATACGAATCAATAATTTCACTTAAAACTCCCTCATTTATACTTGTTAAAATTTACAAGTTTTTAAACAAAATCTTAATAGCAATAAAGTGAATTATGTTGCAATAAAAATAACATAATTATGAATAAAAAATATGAATAACTGTATTTATTTGATAATATCATTATATTTATAGTATTTTTTAATTTTAAAAAATATGTTTAAGAGGTTTTAAGTGATAAAAATCGTAAATTATTCTTCAGATGCTGAATTTTTTAATTTAATGAATAATAAATGTATAATCATTTGTCCAATTTCTTTGAATCCTTACAAAAGAATTATAATGATCTGCTGTATAGAAACTTTCACCCGTAAATGAATTATAAATAATTCTATGTGACCCTCTATTTATTCCTTGGTAATAGGGGATAATATCGTGTTCAATATAAAATTCTCTTTGATTATTATTTCCTGGCCACCAATTATGTTGAGAATTTAAAATAGGAAGTTGTTGCTCTCTATTATGCCATGGTTTTGTTGAATAGTAATGAATGCCACCATTATATGAAATATAATCAGTTCCAAATCGGCTCCAAATATTTGTGTTTGAATAATTATTAATTCTTGCATGATAAATATTATTTATCACTTGATACACTTCATTTGGAATATTATTTATATTTGTATAATAATGTGTTTGCTCTTGTTGAACTGTATTACAATGCATTGAGTTTGCTTGAGCACAAATAAGAATGCAAAATAAGTATATAATTAAATTTTTAAAATATTTGTAATTTTTAATTAACATTTTTATTACCTTTATCTGAGTCAATATTTATAAAATTAAAATTGTTTTGTAAGAAGTTCATTAGAAATAATTCTGATTTATTAAATTTTCCTTCTTTATTTAAATTGTAGTCTTTTGTATTTTCGCTTTTCTCAAAATCATCATTTTTTAAATATTTTAATGTTATTATATTTTCTAAATTAACAATATTTTTTTTGGTTATTTCAAAATTAGTAAATTCTAGATAAGCTTTATTTATATAATATGGTTTATCTTGAATGATATCATAAAAGTAATAATTATCATTATTCATATTTAAATTAAAAAACGGAATTTTATTTTTTGTATATAAGTATACTTTTCTTTGATTTAAATCTAACTTCACTTTTTGATCATTTGTGAGGAATATTAATTCATTATTTTTATTATTTAAATTATTAACAATATCATTTAGATTTTTTCCAATATGTTGTTTTAACCAATTTTGATTATATGCTATAACATAAGGCTTAAAATCATTATCGATTTTATAAATTATTCCATTTTTTGATAGAATAACGGGTTCATTTAGATACATTTTAATATCTAATATTTCTTCATTTTCTGGGAGTAATATAGTTTCTAATGGACTAAATTGACCATTTTTATAATTTACTTTTTTTAATAAAGATTTATTTATGTATTCATCTGATATAAATAGTGAAGATGAATTGTTTGATTCTTTTCTATATCCAACAAGTTTAATACGAATATCATCATAATTATAGGGTATTATAAATGTTTTTTGAATATCGTTAAAATACCAACCATGGATCATTCCAGAATGTTTTCCAAATAAACTTTTTAATATAAAAATAGGCCATTTTCTTTTTGTTATAGTAACAATATCAGCAATCTCAAAATCTTTTTTATGATCTAAAATTTGATTGAAATCACTATTGTATAATTGAGCTTCTACTAAAAATACGCCGTCTTCTCTAATTTCATAAAATGAATGCTCAAAATTGCTAGTTTCTACAATAACATTTTCGCCGTTTTTATAAGTATCTGTAACATTTTTTATAATATAATTTTTCCCATTTTTATTTTTATATGAAATGACTTTTTCTTTTTTATTATAAAAGATAATATTACCATTTATTTCATGATATATATCAACATTATTTATATCTTTAAATGAATGAGCTTCGTCAATATGAATTAACTCTCTTTTTTCAATGTTATAAAAGACAGGGGCGAGTAAATTGTGAATTAATTTTGCTTCTGGATGGTTTTTAATTTTTAAAAATTTAAAATTTGTTTCGCTATTATTTAAATAATTCTGCTCAATAAATTCATATAGATTTTTTAAATTTTTAATATGTTTTGCATCAATTTCTTTATTCACATCTAGTACGTTTTTTGGATGAAAAAGATGTAATTCCCAATTTGATTTATGTATTTTATATATTCTTCCAATTTTATCTTGTATATATAGGTTATTAGGAATTTTATTTTTAAATAAGATAACAATATCATTAATTTTAATTGAATTATCAATAAGTCTAGATAATTTAATTTCTGTAGCATCTATTCCAAAATACCAATTTTCTAATCCAATTGAATCTATTGAATAATTTGCGCCATCCGATAATTTTAAAAAGTGATTGCCATCTTGATCTGATTTAAAGTTGTAATTTATAAAATTTTTAAATTCGTTAGGAATTTCTGGGGTAATAAATTTTTTACTTTTATCGCCAATAATAATATTAATATTTGATTTTTGATATTCATGCTCAAGAGATTCTATAGCATAATCTGATATTACTGGTTCAGCATATATATATTCAAATAAAAATCCTCCATTTTGTTGTATTTTGTAAGCACTCATAATTTCTTTATCATGTCTTAAAGTAATAGTAGGGCTCAATTGATATTTATATTTAATATAGGATATTGGCTGAATTGGGAGAATAATTTTTGTGCTATCTTGTATTTTTATTTCAGCAGAATCAAGCTTTTTTCTAATTTCAGATTCATTAATTGTATTTCTAGGAATAAATGAATTTTTAAATGGAAAAGCTTTTGATTTATCTAAAATTGCTATAGGATTTTCTCCATGTGAGATATATAATGTTGTAGGATCAAAAAATGGTTTTGAATCAAGAATTTTTTGAGTTTCTTCATAACTCTTTGTTCTAGATGTTGGGTAAATATAATGACTACCAAATTTTATTTTGAGTAAATTATTATTACTAAAGTCTAATTCACTTATAACAATGTTTAAATGATCTGGTTTTTCTAAGGTATTTTTAAAATTTTTATGTGCTAATGAAAGAATATTATTTGACGTATTAGGAATAAAGACATTTGAATCAGAAATAAGATAATGATTATTTTCATAATCGTAAAAATATTTTGCTATTTCTAAAGGCTTAATAATTACGTCAGCTACTACATCTGCGTAGGCATTAATCCCATAAGTTACTCCAAATATAGGGACGGCTAAAAAGGATGAAAAGGCAGAGGCTGATTCTCCGGCAATAAAAGCGATTCCATCTCCTAAGAACCCTAAACTTGCCGAAGCTAAGTCTGTTGCCAATCTTTCTTCGGATTTTACTCTCTCTGTAATAGTTTTTGCATTTATAATTTCTATAAGATCAAAAATAAAATTTGCTGTATTTAAACTTATTGATAGTTTGTTTCCAATTTTTGCGATTTTATTTTCAATCTTTATTATGTTTCTTAAATTAAATTTATAATTATTATTTATTTCAGTTATTAATAGCAATGATTTTGAAGTATCTGTTATCACATCATTCGCTAATTGAGCTATATTTACATAAGTATGTGCTTTTATAACTTTTTGTAATGTTGTGTCATTCTTATGAATAGAATAATCTGAATTTTTATCAGAAAAATATTCAATCATAAATGAAATCATATAAGCATGAGATAGACCAAAGTTTATATTAGAAAAATATTCATTTTGATTAGGATGGTTTTCAAAAGCTAAGCTATTGTTGTGATATTCTAACTGTTCTTTAAATTTTTGAATATTTTGAAAATCTTCATTCGAGCTAATTTTGATTTCTTTTTTTGATTTATAAATTTCATCGTAAAACTCAATTGATTTTGAATTTTTATTCAGTGAAAATAAGTTTGGAACTAAATTTTTATTATTATTTATTTTATCTAATGCATTTTTTAAATGCATTGAGTAATATTCGGCTTTATATTTTATTTCTTCTTTTATATATTTTAATTCATTATTAAAGTCATTTTTTAATTTATTAATTTTTTCATTTCCATCTCCAAAATTGTTTAAAAATGACATTAGATCTGTTATAATATTATATTTCTCATGTATATCATCTGATTCTAATGATTTAAGAGATGCTAGTCTTTTTTTGTATTTTTCAAAGTTCTCTTTCGTAGTGATTTCTTCAATAATTTCAAATGAATTATCAATATTTGAATTAAAAAAAGTACAAGGATTTGTAGCACTATTTAAGTGAACTAAATTAATTTTATTGTTATCATCTTTGTTTTCATGTTTTTTACAGCCTAAAATTAAAGTGGAAATAGCAAGAACTAATGGCGTATATTTTAATTCTTTTAGAATAAGGAGTTTCATTTAATCACCTTTTTACTAAAAAAAACATATAATAATAATTAAATTATTTTTTATTATTATATGTTTTTTATTTTATTTTATTTTAATTATCTAAATGTTAATTTAGACGATTTTTGAAATATCATAAAAATATAAATTATCAAGTTAATATCTAAAAATTGTATAAAAATATTTTAAAGTTAGATGGCCTTGAGTTCCATAACCTTTTGCCTTTTTTATTTATTAAATATTATGAATAATAAAAAAGAAATGGAATAATGAGAGTGTTTCATTTTCTAAAAATGGATTTAATTCCTATTAAAATTATTTTAGACCTAAAAAATCGAGATCCCATCCGCCATCGCGAATTATTTCAGGCGGCTCTTGCGAAAAATCGACAATGGTAGATACTTTTATGGGAACAATTTCATCATTTTTTATAGCTAGATCTATAATTCCAGGTGATGCTTGTTTGCAAATATCTGTTACGTTTGTCCACCAAAAATCGTGGACATTATTTTCATCGAAATAATCTTGTGCTAAGAGTTCTTCATCATCTGTAATACTTGTTACCAAAAGAGGATTATCTATTTCCATTGTGATACTTTGAATTATAGGATGATTGGAAATTCGAATGCCCACAGTTTTTCGTTTTGGACCAGCAGCAATTTTTGGCGTGTTTTTTGTGCAAGGTAATATAAATGTATAAGGACCTGGCCATGCTCTTGTTGCAATCCGAAATGTTTGAGTAGTAAGATACGCTAACTTACTTACCTGAGAAATATCTTTACAAAAAAGACTGAATGGTTTGTTTTTAGGATGTCCTGGACGCAGTTTTAATAATTTTTCATGAGTGGAATCATAGGAAGCACTTCCAATGAAACAATAACCCGTTTCACTTGGTGCAAGTATAATACCTCCCCTGTCAATTATTTCGATGACTTCCTTTATACGTCTTTTATCAGGATTCTTTTGATGTATGCTTAAAACTTGGGTCATGAGATTGCCTTCTTTCTCATTATGAGAGAATGAGTTTTTACAATGTGAAATTGCATTTGTCATTTAATCTTTTTTGACTGCTTGAGTTTCTTTCACATTCTGTTAACGGCAAGTTGACATATGATTCGATATGAATTCTTATGGCACCGAAAATGTAGCACGTCAGGGGAGGATATATCCGCGATGGATGCTTTTTACGCTACTATTATTGAAGATTTAAAAAATATTGTTTCTGCTGAATCATGGCAGTTTGAAGAACGCGCGCAATTTGAAAGTGAACAAACACTCACAGTTGCCAAAGAAAAAATTAGAGAAGTCATGCTTTGTCTTCGTGATAAACATGAATTTCAATTTTTAATTGATCTTTGTGGTGTGGATTGGCCTCAAAGAGAAAAGCGTTTTGATGTTGTTTACCATTTACTGGCACCAAAACATAAAAAACGTTTGCGTGTAAAATGTATGGTTGGAGAAAAAGAATCCATTCCTTCTATTCATGATATTTGGAAAACCGCAAATTGGCATGAACGTGAAGCTTGGGATATGTACGGAATTGATTTTTCTGGCCATCCCGATATGCGTCGTATTTTAACTCATCATGAATTTGTAGGTCATCCTTTACGTAAGGATTATCCAGCAGATAAAAATCAATCCATGCGCGGTGAAGCGCTTGAAAATACATTTGATAAAGATCGTCAACGCCTTATGGCAAAATACGATCACGAAGATCTCATGTGGATTAACATCGGTCCAGCGCACCCTGCAACACATGGTACGTTACGTTTTATGTCTGTAATAGATGGCGCAGAACGTATTAAAGAAATGGATGTAGAAATCGGTTATCTACATCGTTGTTTTGAAAAAATGTGTGAAACACATAATTATAATCAAATTATTCCATATACTGATCGTTTAAATTATTGTTCTTCTCCTATGAATAACAGTGCATTTTGTGAAACAGTCGAAAAATTAATCGGTGTTAAAGTACCACCACGTGCACAAATGATGCGAATGATCATCGATGAACTTTCTCGAATTATGGATCACTATGTTTGTATTGGTGCAAATCTTGTTGACTTAGGTGCAATTACAGGTTTCTTCTATTTATTTGAAGAAAGAGAACATATTTACACCTTATTTGAAAAACTTTGTGGCGCAAGACTTACTGTTTCTTTAATGAGAATTGGTGGAATGGGTTTTGATGTTCCTGAAGGTTGGCTCGATGAGTGCAGTGTCGTTGTCGATAAAATTGAAAAACGTCACCAAGAAATTGAAAGTCTTGTTACTTCAAATAGAATTTTTGTACAAAGAACAAAAGGCTCAGGAATATTATCAAAAGAAAGTGCTATTCAATATGGATATACAGGTCCATGTTTAAGAGCTACTGGCTTTGAATACGATATTCGTAAAGAAGAACCTTATTGGTTTTATGATCAAGTTGATTTTGATGTTCCTGTTGGGACACATGGTGATACTTATGATCGTTACCTTGTTAGAATGGAAGAAGTCCGTCAAAGTATTAAAATTTTACGCTGGTGTTTTAAAAATATGCCAGAAGGTCCTATTAATGTTCCCGATAAAAATATCGTTTTGCCATCTAAAAAAGATGTCTATGGTAACATTGAAGGATTAATGAATCACTTTATGTTGATTATTAAAGGTGTTCAACCACCAAAAGGTGAAATTTATCATCGCAGCGAAGCTGCCAATGGTGAACTTGGATTCTATGTCATTTCTGATGGTTCTGGAAATCCATACAGAGTGAAATGTAGAGCACCATGTTTTTCAATATTGGGTGGGTTTACAGAAATGGTACACGGTAACTTTCTTGCCGATGCCGTAGCAGCACTTGGTAGCATTAACATCATTGCAGGCGAACTAGATAGATAAGGGGCAATATATGCCATATTTTTCACAAGAATTAACTAAAATCATAGAAGGTTATCTCAAAAGATATGAGACAAAACGTTCTAGCATTCTCCCTATTCTTCATGCAGTCCAAGATGAAAAAGATTGGATTTCTGATCAAGATGTTGATGCCCTAGAAAAAGAATTTGGGCTATCTGCTGTAGATATTCGTGAAGTTCTCACGTTTTATACAATGTATAGACAATCACCTCCCAAACCTTATCGTTTTGAAATATGCAAAAGTATTTCTTGTTGGCTTTTGGGCGCGAATGAAACGATTCTTGCTGTTCGCAAAGAAATTGAAAAAGCAGAAAAAGAAGGAAGACCACTTCCATTTGAAGTTCATGGCGTTGAATGTTTAGGACAATGTGGTTATGCTCCTTCAACATTAATTAACAAGGATCGCCATAATAACGTAACACCTGAAAAGGCATTGGCGCTTATTAAAGAATACTGTTCAAAAGAATTGCCAAAAGCTGCGATAAACTGTGCAGCAAATGCTAAGAAATAAGGAGACTTTTCATGCCCGTAATTAAGAACGAATATCAAGGTCGTAAGCCTGATGAATTTCGTATTCTGCTCGGCCTTGAAGGTCATCCTGATTCACGGAATATAAAAACATACATTGAAAAAAGTAACGGATACAAAGCGCTTGAAAAAGTATTAAAAGGCGGCATGTCCTCTGAAGATGTAATCAATACTGTAAAAGCATCGGGTCTTCGTGGTCGTGGTGGTGCAGGATTTCCTACAGGATTAAAGTGGAGCTTTGTTCCAAAAGGACCTGGTGAAAAGTATTTAATTACAAACTTTGATGAAGGTGAACCTGGTACCTATAAAGATTGTTACATTTCAGAAGTAACACCACATTCTTTAGTTGAAGGCAAAATTATTGCATCTTATGCAATTGGAGCACAAAAAAGTTATATCTATATTCGTGGTGAATTTTATAACGAAATAAAATGGTGCGAAAAAGCAATACAAGAAGCTTATGATGCAGGTTACCTTGGTGAAAATATTATGAGCTCTGGCTTTACACATCATATGGATGTGTATTCGGGAGCAGGTGCTTATATTTGTGGAGAAGAAACAGGATTAATTTCTTCTCTTGAAGGTAAAAAAGGACAACCTAAATTAAAACCACCTTTTCCAGCTGTAAAAGGTTATTTAGGAAAACCTACTGTTGTAAATAATGTGGAATCTCTTGCTGTCGTTCCTTGGATTATCAATAATGGTCCCGAAGCTTATAAAAAATTCGGCACAGAAAAATCTCCGGGAACAAAATTATTTAATGTCAGTGGTCCTATTGCACGTCCTGGGTGTTATGAATTGCCACTTGGTTATCCATTGATGCGTTTTTTAAATGAAGACTGCGGTGGTTTATTAGACGGGAAAAAATTAAAAGCTGTTATTCCAGGTGGATCATCAGCTCCTATATTAACGGCAAAAGAATGTGAAAACGTAACACTCGATTATGAATCCATTGCTGCAGCAGGTTCTATGTTGGGTTCTGGAGCCATCATTGTTATTCCAGAAGGTGTTGGTATGCCTTCTGTATTAGAAAATTTAATGGATTTTTATTCGCATGAGTCTTGCGGTCAATGTACACCTTGCCGCGAAGGTACGGGTTGGCTTTATAAAATGTCCAAACACATTTTAAAAGGAAATGCGACAAAAGCAGATTTCAATCGCATTAACACGGTTGCAAATAATATGCGTGGAAAAACAATTTGTGTTCTTTCTGATGCTGCTGCCGATCCTGCCCGTGCAATTATTGCAAAATATGCGCATGAATTTGAACCATATCTTAAAGGGTAAATAAAATGTCAGAAACTGTTACGTTAACAATTGATGGCAAAGAAGTAACTGTACCAAAAGGAACTTCTGTAATTGAAGCAACTGAATTGCTTGGAATTGAAATTCCTCGTTTCTGTTGGCATCCAGGACTTTCTGTTGCTGGTGTTTGTCGTTTTTGTATGGTGAAAATTGAAGGCATGCCTAAACTTCAAATCGCTTGTAATACAACATGTACGGAAGGCATGAAGGTCATTACTGTGAGTGATGAAGTAAAAGATGCTCATAAATGGGCTCTTGAATTTCACCTTATCAATCACCCACTCGACTGTCCAATTTGTGATCAAGCTGGTGAATGTGAATTACAAAATTATTATATGAAAGTTGGTAAGTACACATCCCAAATGGATGAAGATAAAGTACTTAAACCAAAAGCGCTAGATGTCGGTGATAATCTTGTGCTTGATACCGAACGTTGTATTTTATGCTCTCGTTGTGTTCGTTTTGAAGACGAAGTAACAAAAACAAGTGCACTTGGAATTTTTAATAGAGGCGATCATTCTGTAATTGGAACATTCCCTAATCGTAAAATTCAACATAATTATAGTTATAACATTGTTGATATTTGTCCTGTTGGAGCTTTTACAGCAAAAGATTTCCGTTTTAAATGTCGTGTTTGGTTCTTAAGTGAAACAAAAACAATTTGCCCAGGATGCTCAACAGGCTGTAACGTAACATTATTTGAACATAAAAATCAGCGTGAATATTACCGGTTAAAACCACGTAAAAATAAAGAAGTTAACGGTCATTGGATGTGTGATTATGGTAGAACAATGTACCATCATTTAAATGCAGATGAACGTTTGGCAGTTCCTATGTCAGTTGGAAAACATTTACCTTGGGATTCCGTGAAAAAAGAGTTATCTCAAAAACTTTCCTCTTTAAAAGGAAAAGCCGATCAAGTTGCTGTGGTATTAACACCTCAATATACAAATGAAGAATATGAAAATATATTTTCATCTTTGAAATCTGTTTTAGGTTCGTTGCCTAAAGTATATGTTTGGCGTGATGCGAATGAAAAAGCAGATAGTTTTGATGGAATTTTATTCCGTGGAGATCACAATCCAAATACAGTTGGTTTAAAACAATTATTAGAGCGTAATTCTATAAGCCCTGTTTCTTTAAGTGGTGACTTTTCGGTATTAGCATCTCAAAATGCTTCTCTTACAATTGTATTTGGTCCTGAAATTGAAAAGTCATACTCTCAATTTTCAAATGAAGTAACAAGATTTGCAGAGCTAACAAATGTTATTTATTTTGGAACTACAAAAAATCCAATTACAAAGAAATTTTCTCTTGCTGTACCTACAAAAGTATTTTCCGAGAAAAATGGAACTTTTGTTAACTACAATGGTATTGCACAAAAACTCAAAGCAAATCCTCCTGTGTTCCCAGCAATGCTAGGAATTGAGGATATTTTTTCTGAAATGAAAGTGTGAGGCATTCAATATGGGATATATCAATGTATCAAAAGATCCTCAAAAAAGTTTAAAAAATGGATATCTTTCCACTACTCTTTTAGGTCTTGGGCAAACCATATCTGTTTTTGCGAAACAACTTTTGAAACTGGAAGATTCCGTTACCATTCAATGGCCTGAAGTGGAATATCAATATTCCGAACGATTTAAAGGCGCGCATTTTTTAACAAAACGACCAACTGGTGAAGTTCGTTGTACGGCTTGTTTTTTATGTGCTACAAATTGTCCTGCTCAATGTATTACAATTGTAGCGGGTCAATCTAAAGATAAAGGAATTGAAAAATATCCAGTTCGTTTTGAAATTGATATTTTACGTTGTGTATTTTGTGGATACTGTGAAGAAGCTTGTCCTGTCGATGCCATTCGATTAGGCTCAGAATATTCTATGGCAGGTTTACCGGAACAAAAATGGGTTTATACCAAAGATTATTTATTAAATCGTCCTGAAAATAAAAAACGTCTTGGTGATAAACAAATTTCTAAAAAAGAAGAAAATGTAAAAGATGAATCTGTAAGTAGTAATTTACCAAATATTCATCGTCACAATGGTCATGGCCATTAATTTATAATTATTGGTAATACTTTTAACAGAAGAAAAATTATATATTTAATTTTTCTTCTGTTTTTTTATTCGTAAAATAGATTCATTTTATTTTAAACTAAAGTTGATTTTATAAGATAACTTGAATTTATTAATGGAACAGGAGTTGGCTTTTTATAATAAAATAAATTATCAACCAAGTCTCTCTCACGTGTATTGAAAATTGTATTTAAAAATTTGTTTGGTAAGTACATAAATGACTCACTGTGCTTATCAAATATGCTAAAAAAGTTTTCATAATGAACAAATTGATTTGCTCCATACCAAGGGTCATGTATGAGCAAAGTTTCTTTTTCAATTCCTTTGACCACAACGGCATGGGGAACTTTTCCATTAAAAATATTTATCGTAATAATTAGAGGCCCTAAATGGAACAAGGCATACCCAAGCCATGAGCTAAAATAACTTGCGTTATTTTTTATTTCGTATGGCAATCGAATAGATTTCATTCCAATATTAAGAAGTTCATCATCTGTAGTTCCTGTGAACGCTCCTCTTTTATCTGAGTTTGAAAGGAATTGGTTAATGGGTTTTAGTTGCTCCGAAAATACATTACTTGATTTAAAATGAAGCATTTGAAATGATGTCACCATTTTAACACTGGTATCACCACAAGTATTTATTTTATCTTGGAAAAAAAATGGGCAATTTAAGTTTACATATGGTGGAAAGCTTGTTGGGTGAGTTATTAACGAAAGTTGCGATTCATTATATTTTTTTCCACTTAACTGAATCGTATCTTTTTTAAAAATTTGTTTATTTGAATGCCATCCAAACATTCCCTTAATAAGTTTCATAATTTATCATCCTTAATAATATTGAATATCAAATTTTTTTCCGAATTAGATAAGTTACCAAAAACAATTTAAGTTATAGCATTGAAATTTAATTTTTAAAATACTCTGTTACTTTTTTATCTTTTTTTTAAATTACTAAATTAATTGATATTATTAATGTTATTTTAAATAATTTTTTATAAGTGGTTTATTTAATTATTCTTTATAAATTAATAGATTTTTTATTTATGTTTATCTAAATTTTAGCAAATATTTTTATATTTATTCAAGGTAACAAGGATGTTAACATATTTTATGAAGCTTTATTGTGATTTTAATTTTCTGAAAAATCAGGTAGTAATATCAAAATTACATATAACAATTTAGAATGGTATAAAAGTTATTTTATTTTTTAGTAAACAGAATGCTCTCTATACTTGCAAGGACTTTATTTCGTATATATTTAATTTTTTTTGTGAATTACTTCTTTTAAAATAAAATTAATTAATCTAAATTTTTTAGATAATTTAATTTGCCTTGAATTTTAATCAATATAATAAAAATAAAAAAAATTCAATTGAGTAGTCAATTCATTGTCGAAATGATTTATTCTTATAAATATTGGATAAAAAACATTGAAATATTATTTTTACATTGAGGCTTAATTATTTTTATGTTACGATAAGGAATAATAAATAGTTATATTGTTTCTTATTAAGACTTATGTGCACAATAAATGAGGTGTTTTTTATGAAAATAATGAAATCAAAAAAAATAAAAATAACTTTGCTTACTACTATATCGCTTATTACAATTTCGAATTGTACACGAAAATATGCACGAGATGGGAGTTCAGCAGACAATCAAACAACAGAAATTATACAAAGCGGAAGCGATAAAAATTTAATCATTCATTTTAATGGAAATACAACTTATAATAGCCCTGTTATTTATTTAAAAAATGGCAATACTCCTGTTTTAGCACAAGATATTCATGGTATTGCAACAACTGGTGGATATGATGGAAATCAAACAATTCCTTTTACTGGAATTGTATTTACATCAAACATAAATAAATTAGATGCAAATAAAATTAAAGTCAGCTTATATGATGATAAGCAAGACTCTTTTTGCAGTGGCGTCAATTTTTCAATTAAAAATAATAATATTACTTTTCAAAATACGGAAAATAATAAACTGTATACAATGACAAGTTGTAATTATAAAATCACTTCCGATTTTTATAAAGTAAATCACACAAAAATAAATTTACAATTTAATTATACGATTAAAGATTGGAGTACAAGTTTAGGTGCTTCTAGTCAAGCTCAAATTACAGCACAAAAAATTGAATCTGCATGTAAAAATATACCAAATCAGGGCTGTTTAGATCCAACTTATGAACTCGAATTATTCCTTAATGAAAATTATATTAAAGATATTTCTCCAATTACTTCTTTAATAAATTTAGTAAGATTAAAACTACAAGATAACGCAATTGAAAATGTACCGAGTTCTATTTCAGAATTAAAAAATTTAATTTATTTGGATCTAAGAAATAACTCAATTTCATCATTGCCAGAATCTTTTTCTAAATTATTAAATTTAAAGAATTTGCTTATCAGTTTTAACTCTTTTCAAGAGTTTCCTGCTGCAATCACAAATTTAACTAACCTACAAAATTTGTGGTTTTCTAATTCAAAAGTGGTTTCTATTCCAGGTTGTATCTCTAATTTAACAAATTTAGAGCTTCTCGATCTTCGTTATAATAAAATTACGGATGTGCCAGATTCTGTTGGAGACTTAGTAAGTCTAAAAAAACTTTGGCTATATAATAACTCCATTACTTCGGTGTCTGATAATCTTATTCATTTAAAATTAGATGAAATTTATTTGCAAAATAATCAAATTTCAAATCTTTCAAAACCAACTTTTTTATGGATAAATTCAATTATAACGAATGACTTAAGTAATAATCCAGGTTTTCCAAATTTTGGAAATTAAAAAAAAATATATTCATTTATTAAAATTAATGTAAATTAAAAAATATAATTCATACTATTCACTAAATTTATTAATTTAATAATAAAAAATAAAAATTTATTATGTACTAGACAATGAAAGATATTCCTGCTAGTTTTTGTCCAGAATTTTTAAAATTATATTTTATTTTTTTATAATACTATCTATTAAATTCAGCATTGTGCTTGTTTATTAATGGTAGTAAAGGAGTTATTATGAAATTACATAATGCTATTTTATCTTCTGTTTTTAGTTTTGGTTTTGCAGCAACAGCATTTGCAGATGTTCCTGCTTACGTAACTATTCCGCCAGTAGTAAACGGACAAGCAAATCCTTCTTATGGTGGTAGTGGATGTCCTGCTGGCTCAGCACGCGCTATTGTTTCTCCAGATCTTAAATCTTTTACAATGATTTTTGATAAATATGTTGTTAATGCAGCAGGATCAAATTCTTTTGATCGCAAAAATTGCCAAATATTAGTTAACTTAAATTTTCCTCAAGGCTGGACATATTCTATAGCACGTATGGATTATCGCGGATTTTATGATATTTCAGCAGGTGCTTCTGGTTCTCAACAAGCTTTGTATTATTTTCAAGGTAACTTGCAACAGGCACGTTTAAACACTGTATTTAATGGTCCTACTACAGGAGATTATACTTTAAGTGATACACTTGGAATTAATAATTTAGTATGGGCTCCTTGCGGATCCCAAAGTGGCTTAAATATAAATACATCCTTATTAGCTAAAGTTGGCCCTAATAATCCAAATGGTTATGCTCAATTGACAACAGACTCTGCCGATGGAAGTGTACAAACAACTTATGCTTTACAATGGCAACGCTGTCGTTAATTTAACGAATAAATGCCAATATTTCTTTAGAGAGTTTATAATATATAATTCTTAAATTAGTTTTATAAACTCTCACACTTTTTTTGATCAGAATCTAATGGTTTTGTTACGGTATTAAATTCTTCAGATAATGTTTTTTGAATTTCATAAGCAGCAAAACAATGGATTTTTGTGGTAGGATGAACTAAATCCCAAAATACATAATCTTTAGGATTATTGCATGAAACATTTGGATTTGCAGGATCGCTTGGAACCCCAACGTAACAAGAGTTATTTGTATTTTTAACGAAAAACTTTTCGGGTTTATTCTCAATTTCTAATAGCATCTTTTTTGCATTGAAAAAAACAATTTTAAACATTGAGTCATTGTTTTTATCTCTTATTTTTTCGACTTCTCTTTCAATAGCATAGTTTTCCATTTTTATTATAGTGCTTAAAACCCATTTCATTTTTTTAAAGCTTTCAACATCATTTGTTAAAGCTATTTTTCCTAAATCGGGTAGGTTTGCTATAAAAATATTTTGAGCGCCATTTTCTTTTAAAATTTGAATCCCTTTCATAAGATCGCCAGAAAGGTTCCAAAGAGATTTAAATGTTTGTACTGGTTTTTTAAAGTCCATAGAAAATATATTATTTGCACCAGCCCAAACTACAAAAAGAGTATCTTTCCCTTCTATTTTTTTTCCATTTTGATTTTTAATAAATTGATTAATTTGCGTTAATACATCGACAGCGGCAGGATAACGAGGGTTATTTCCAGATGTTAGAGCTCCAATATAGGCAAAATCGATTAAATTTGTTTTTAATGACTGTGAAATATATTCAACCCAAACGATTCCATTGCTTGCTCGTCCCTCATAATAAGGAGGTAAGGGCATAGGTTTCTCTGAAGTTTTTGAAGCCTTTAAATAATTTCCATTATCAGACAAGCTGTCACCAAAAACGATAATATTTTTAAAACCTGTATTTGCTTCAGAGGCTTTTAAAGGAGAAAAAGCAAATAAGGAAACAGAAATAAAAATTGCTTTAAAAGGAAAAGGCATATTCACTCCACAAAAAATATTTATTTGTATTAAAATATCATTTTATTGTTTTGAGTGCTTCTTCTCTTAAGTTTTTTCTTAAAATTTTTCCAATTGGTGTTTTAGGAAGCTCATTTCTAAATTCAATTAGTTTTGGAACTTTATAATGAGTCATAAATTTATGGCAATGCTCAATTATTTTTTCGGCTGTTAATGTTTGATCTTTTCTTACAATATAGGCTTTAACGGCTTCGCTTGTTTTATCGCTTGGAATCCCAATGACAGCAACTTCTCCCACACCAGCAAGTTTTGCGATACAATCTTCCACTTCGTTTGGATAAACATTAAAACCACTTACTAAAATCATATCCTTTTTACGATCAACAATTTTAATATAGCCATCAGGATCCATGACACCAATGTCCCCAGTAAGAAGCCAATCTTCTTTTAAACATTTGGAGGTTTCTTCAGGACGTTGCCAATATCCTTTCATGACTTGAGGACCTCTTACGGCAATTTCGCCAGTTTCACCTAAAGCAACAGGGACTCCCTCTTCATTTAGCATAACAACTTCAGTGCTAGGAACAGGAACTCCGACGGTATCAAATTTGATAACACCATTAATAGGATTAAAAGTAACAACAGGAGAAGCTTCGGTTAAACCAAAACCTTCTACTACTTTTGTTTTTGTTACGCTATCCCATCTATCTGAAACCGCTTTATGTAGTGCAGCTCCTCCAGCAATAGATGCTTTTAAATGTTTAGGTGGGTTTTCTGCAAACCATTTTTCATTTAATAGTCCATTAAACAGAGTATTTACGCCAGATATCCAAGTAATATCTTTTAGATCAAATGCTTTTTTAATATTCGTAAGCGGTCTTGGATTAGGAATAAGAACGCTTTCTCCGCCGCAATAATAAAATGTAAGTAAGTTAACAGTAAAAGCAAATATATGGTATAAAGGAAGAACAGATAAAAGCTGTTCATTACCAGGCACTATTTTAGCTTTGCCCATTTCTACTATTTGATACATATTTGCCATTAAATTTCTGTGTGTCAGCATAGCACCTTTGCTTACACCAGTTGTTCCGCCTGTATATTGTAGTGCTGCTAAATCGTCTAAAGTAACAGAGTTCCAATATTTATAAGGATTTAATTTTTTAGAACTTTGAAGGCTTAAGCCTAAATTAACAGCTTTTGTAAATGAGGTGGAATAAACTTCACAATTTGGTACTTGTTTTTTTACATACTTTAAAACTGTTTTAACTATAGTCTTTTTTATAAGTGGAAAAAAATCGGCAACACTAACTAATAAAATGGTTTCAAGATTTGTATTTGGGACAACTTCTTTTAATTTATCTGCAAACATGTCAATTATAATGAGCGCCTTTGCGCCACTGTCTTTAAATTGATGTTGCATTTCATAGGCTGTATATAATGGATTTGCATTAACAACAACAGCACCAGCTTTAAAAATTCCAAATACAGCGATAGTATAAGATAAACAATTTGGCATTTGTATAGCTACTCTATCGCCTTTTGCTATCTTTAATTCTTCTCTTAAATAAATAGCAAAAGCATCAGAATAAATTTCGACATCGCTAAAGCTGAGTTTGCCTTCCATGCCATTTGGTAAGATCATGCTGCATGCGATTTTATCTTTCCATTTAACTGATGATTTTGTTACCATATCAGCTAAGTTTAAAAATTCGAAATTTGCAAGCTCTAGGTTTGTTCCTGCTCCGTAGTGCGACTGCCAGGGACGTTCTTTGCATTCTATCTTACGATCCACCATTTCAGCTCTCCTCTATTCAACTTTAGGCGGATTGTATAGAAACATGTAGAAACGTCAATTTCAATGTTCAAATATTATATCTTTTCTTATTTTTGTTTTAAAAAAAAACTGTTTATTTATGAAGAAGATTTTTAAAATATTATAATTATTAAATTTATGATTTTTAAAATTTTTTTCAAAACAATACTTTTTTTCCTATTCTAAGAAATTTATTGTTTGTTATTTTGTTGCAAGGATAATGTTACCTAAATTGAATAATTTTTTGACAAGAAAGTCTTATTTTGCCTCTAAAGTTTTTTAAAATAAAGTTACTCTAAATCAAACCTTTTAATAGGAGAGTCATCATGAGCGTTAATAATGTAAAAAACTCCCCAAATGTGGTGAATCCAAACTCGATTCAAACATCTGATACAGGAAAAGCAGAAAAAGCATCTCCCAAAAATGCGGCTGCAGCTTATGCAAAAGCAGGGAATCCTCCTTCTGTTAAAGAAGCAGCAAATGTTCAAATTTCACAGCGTGCAAAAGAAATGAGCATGGCTAAGAAAGTTGCGGAAGAAACACCTGATGTGCGTGAAGATAAAGTTGCACAGTTTAGAGATTTAATTGAAAAAGGTGAATACAAAGCAGATTCCGAAAAAATAGCAAATGCAATTGTTCAAGAAGCAATGAGAGATGAAATCGCACGTGATCCAGGTATTGTTTTAAGATAATTTAAATTGCAAAGTGATAAGAAAAAATGGAAGAGCTATTAAATTTAATTATACAATTTAATGATATTTTAAGAAAACAAATTCAATCTTATTTAGAGTTTTTACCTATTTTAGATGAAGAAGAAATTGCTATTTCAAATTATGATTTAGCATCTTTAGAAAAAATGGTAATTATAAAAGATCAGCACTCACGCATTGCTCAATCCTTAGAAGAAAGAAGAGTCATCGTTCTTAAAAAAATTTGTTACATGATGGCTTTTGATCCCAGAGGACAAAATCTTTCTTTAAAATTATTTAAATTTACTTTTTCAACCTATATAAAAAATATAAAAACGTTAGTTGGAGAAGTAACATATAACAAATTGCTTGAACAAGAAACTACATTTAATGAAATTTCTTCTGAATTTGAAAAAACATTTGAAGTTGTTTATCCAAGAATATATAGAAACCAAGCTATTTTAAAGAAACTAATGAAAAACGTTTCTTTATCTATTAGTTTATTTCAATCCGAAGCAGAAGTTGGAATGAACTATGATTCCTTAGGTAAAGCTCAATCATTAACAAATAAAAATAATGGACTCTCTTCAATGCGCGTAAAAGCGTAAAGGTAAAAAATGGTTGCTACTTTAAACCACATACTTAATATGGGGAGCGAGTCCTTACAAAACTCAAGAGTTGGGGTAGACGTAACAGGACACAATATTTCAAATGCTCAAACTCCAGGTTATAGCCGCCAACAAGTAAACTTAGAAACAAAATGGCCTATTCAATACGGAATGCAAATATTTGGTGATGGGTCTCGTATTCAAAATATTAGACGCTCCCATGATAAATTTATTGAAGGACAATTAAGAAGAGAAGTTCAAGTACAAAGCAGGACAGAAACATTATCGGAAGGATTAAAAAAGCTAGAAAGTTTTTTTAATCCTGATTTAACTTCTACCATTCGGGATCGTTTTACAAGTTTTACAAATTCAATTCGGGAACTTTCAAATTATCCTGAAGAGCCTTCTGTTCGCATTAATATGATAGAAAGTGGTAAAGGATTATGCCAATCATTTAATTCAACTCATGCTAATATTGTGCAAGTCCAAACAGATGCAAATGAAGAAATTAGACAAAATATCAATCTTGTAAATCAGAAAATTGCTGAAGTAGCAAAATTAAATGGGCAAATTCGTGAAATGGGGGCTGGAAATCTATCTGACGTAAATGACTTAGAGGATAGACGTGATAAATTAATTAAAGAAATTGGAAATATTGTAGATATCAATGTTTATAAAGATAATAATGATCAAATTACAATTCGTGGACCAGCAGAGTGTTTGTTGGTTGAAGGTAATTTAGCATCCCGATTTATGATGGAAGATACATATACTGTAAATCATATGCCCAATGTGGTTGTTTCTGAATTTAATAAAGAACGTTACTTTGATATGACCCATAATATTAAAACAGGTAAAATGGGTGCTTTATTACAAATTCGAGATAAATATGCCCAAGGATTAAGAGATGAAGTCAATACTCTTGCCAAAGGTTTTGCAGAATCATTTAATGAAATCCATGTTAAAGGTTATGGAATAAATGATATGCGAGATATTAATGGCAGAGATTTTTTTGAAGGATTAGATGGTCCAGGTGAGCCCGCACAAGACATCGAGGTTTCCTTAGGAATTGTTTATAATCCAAATGCTATTGGCGCAGCAATGTCAACAACATCTCCTGGTGATAACGTTGTTTCAAATAAACTTGTTAAGTTATTTTATGAGCCTTTATATGATGACAACACAACAACGGTAACGGGTGTTTACGATAAAATGATAAGTAAACTAGGAATTGCGGCTTTAAAAACAAAAGAAGATGCGACAGCTTCGCAAATTATTTATGATCGATTAAAAGCGCAAAGAGAAAGTGTTGCTGGTGTTTCATTAGATGATGAAGCTGCCAATCTATTAAAGTATCAACATTTATTTACAGCGAGTTCGAAAGTTATCACAACAGCGGATGAAATGTATAAAACTGTGTTGGATTTAAAACGTTAATTATGAGGTGATATTATGGCAATAAATCCTCGTATCTCAGAACAATATAGATATGGAACAACTCTTGACCGTATTGGTACTGTAAAAAATATAGCCGATGATGTAAATGATACTGCAATATCTGGAAGAAAATTAAAAAGAATTAGTGATGATCCTGTTGCTACTATTCGAGTGTTACGTAACAGAACGCGAATAACAAACTTAGACCAATATCGAAAATCATTAGATTTTGGTAGAGGATTTTTGGCAAAAACAGAAGATGCTTTAACTTCCATTTATGATTCTTTAATAAGAGCAAAAGAACTTTCTATTCAACAATCAAATAATATTTATGATGAACCATCACGTAAAGCAGTAGCAGAAGAAGTTCGACAAATTTTAAATCATGTTATTATATTAGGTAACACAACATACAGCGATAAATATGTTTTTGGAGGATTTCAAACGACACAACCTCCTGTTTCTCCTGATGGACATTACTTAGGAGATGATGGTTATATTTTTGTTCAGGTTGATGAAGATAGTTTTCGTCCTATTAATGTTAATGGAAGAACCGTTTTTGATGTTCCTGGAGGATTAGAAGGAAAAAGACCACCTTTAGTAAACATTCTAGAAAACATGTATGACTCTTTATTTGCTTGGGATCGAGATAAATTACATCAATCCATGGTTGATCTCGATGCGGCTATGAACTCTGTTGTTACGGCAACAGCATCGCTTGGTGCGCGAAGAGTGGCCTTAGAAGATGTTTCTGAAAGGCTAGATCGTGGCGAGTCTCAACTGCATAGCGATAATAATAATTTAGAAGGAGCAGATATGGTAAAATCTGCTTTGGATTTAAAAAGAGCGGAAAATGCTTTAAATTTTACGTTACAAGCAAGTTCAAAAATGCTAACTCCTTCCTTACTTGAATTTCTAAAATAATCTTATATGCTTCCAAAATGTTATAATTTATTTTTTTAATTTTATAACTAAAACTCCTTAGATAAATAAATGGAGCTCGAATGAAATTAGCTATTATTTCAGGCAGTCATAGAAAAAATTCTCAATCAGAAAAAATTTCTAAATATTTGATCAAAGAATTAAGTTTGAAATTTTCAGTTTCAACTTATTTATTATCCCTATCGGAAAATCCAATTCCTTTAATGGATGAAGACTTTTTTAATCCTGAAGATCCTAATTGGAAAAAAGTTTGGCAACCCATTTCCAGTGAATTACAGTCTTGTGATGGTATCATTATTATTTCTCCTGAATGGCATGGAATGGTTCCAGCGGGTTTAAAAAATTTATTATTATTAAGTTCTGCAAAAGAATTTGGACATAAACCAGGTTTAATTGTATCTGTATCTGCTGGAATAAGTGGATCTTATCCTGTTAATGAATTAAGAACGAGCGGGTTTAAAAACTCAAGACTCTGCTATATTCCGGAACATTTAATAATTAGAGACTGTACTCATGTTTTAAACTTTGAGGCCCCAGAAAATCCTGCTGACGAATCAATTCGTAGTAGAATAACCTATGCATTAAATATATTATTAGAATATTCCAAAGCATTAAAGTTGGTTCGTGAAAGTGACAAAATAGATCACAAAACATTTCCGAATGGAATGTAAAATTTATTTATTAAGTAGGATATTATTTTTCTGGTTTTATTTTTAAATAAATTTTAACTTCATCACCAATTGTAGCACCATTTTCTATCGAAAAATCTTTTCTATTTATTGATGTTTCCGCATTAAAAATTTCTGTTTGTTTTGAAGTATCATCTTTTGCATTAGTTGCAGAAGAATTACAATCAAATGTTACCTTTTTTGTTATGCCTTTTATTGTCAAATCTCCTTCCATTTTAAAATTTTCTACGTTCCCTTTAATATTTGTGCTTTTAAAAATCATAATAGGGTATTTGGCTGTTTCAAAAAAATCTTTACTTCTTAAATGTTCATCGCGAGATTTATTTTCTGTATTAATAGAAGAAATATTCACATTTGCATTTACCTGAGATTTTTCAAAATCATTCGCTATTTTTATGGACCCTGAAAATTCTTCAAATTTGCCTTCAACGGTTAAAAGTCCAAAATTTTTAATCTTAAATTTTATTTCGGATTCCGTTTTATTTAATTGATATTCTGTTTCTTTAATAATGTCAGCATTTATAGAAATAAATGAAAAAATGGAAATAGATAAAACTGTTGCCTTTAATACATTAAGCATATTCATAAAAAAATCCTTTTATAAAAAATATTTAAAATTTTAAATGTTTTTTAATTAAAAATCACGGAATCAACTTAAAATCATTTTTCTTTGTTATTTGACATTTTTTTTTAAGTAAATTATTAAATCATCAATATGATATTGATAATCAGTATCATATTAGTTATTATAAATATATCAAGAGGTTATAATGAAAAAAGGAATTTTCATCGTTCTTGCTTCTCTTTTCATCACTACGGCCAGTTACAGTGCTCCCTTTCCTCTTTCTATCAAAGCTGAAAATGGTTCTGTAAAGTTAAATAAAAAACCAGAAAGAATTATTGTCCTTGAGTTTGGAATTTTAGATGAACTTAAATTGCTAGGTGTTAAGCCTGTAGGCATAGGTAAAAGTGATAATACTGAAGGCCAAGATCCTGCCCACCTTCAAAATTTTATAAAAGACATTCCAGGTGTGGGAACAAGAGATGAGCCCAGCCTTGAAGCAATTGCAAAATTAAAACCAGATCTTATTATAGGAGATGCTTCATTTGTTACAAATATACTTCCTCAATTAAATAAAATTGCACCTACTGTTTTATTAAATGGAATTTTAGGTGATCCTAATGAACAAATTAAAAATCTTAAAATCTTAGCAAAAATTACAGATACAGAAAAAAAAGTTCCGTCCATAATAAAACATTATGAAGCAATTCGAAATGATGCGATTGCTGTTGCTCAAAAATCTCCTAAAAAAACAATCTTAATGGGATTTGTTACACCAAGTGGAATTTTTAGAGTATTAAGTGCAAATGCAATTGCAACACCTATATTAAAAGAACTTAATAAAGAAAATTTAGTTAAAGAAACAAATGTGATGCATAGAATTGAAATGACAGTTGAGGGTGTATTAAGCAAAAACCCAGATCAAATCGCAATTCTTCTAACAGATGGAAATAAAGAACCATTTGAAAAACTTTCGAAAAATCCGCTTTGGAATGATTTACGAGCTGTTAAAGACAATCAAGTATATTTCTTAGACAGAAATATTTGGGCAAAAACTCATGGTATTGAAGCAATGGAAATTATGTACAAAGAAGCTAAAGAAACAGGATTTTTAGAGTCAAAGCCACAGGGCCATATCATAAAAAATAATTAGTTATGATTAGGAATAAATATGAATAAAGTAGCAATTATTGGTTGTGGAAATGGTGGGCAGGCTTTAGCAGGACATTTGTCTTTATTAGGACTCAATGTAAACTTATATGCTCATCCAAATCATTTAGGTGGATTTCAAGAAATAAAAAAAAGAGGGGGTGTTGAGTGTTTTGGAGCTGTCCATGGCTTTGGAAAAATCAATATCGTTTCAAATGATCTTGCTGCTGTATTAAATCAAACAGATATTGTTTTTATCTGTTTGCCTGTAATTGCTCATGAATCTATTTTTATAAACATGCTCCCTTTTTTAAATGAAAATCATATTGTCATTAATTTATCTGGTCAATTTTCAGGTATTTATCAAAAAGAAATTTTAAATCGTTCTGGTTGGGAAAAAAATATTATCATTGCTGATGTTACTTCTTTTCCTTATGCATGTCGATCGGAAAGTCCTTCTAATGCAAATATTGTATCTATTAAAACAAAAATGGGAATTGCTTCTTTTAATAAATCCATTGCTTATGAAATAAATGATATTATAAAATCTTTTTTTCCAAGTAAATTGGAAGTTATGTCAAGCTTTATTGAGGCCGGACTTTATGATCCTTGTGGTATAACTCATCCAGCAAACGTGGTTTTTAATGCAGGACGAATTGGAAATAAACAAGAATTTTATTTCTATAAAGAAGGAATTACAAAAGAAACAGCTCAATTTCTTGAAGTTTTAGACAATGAAAGAATATTAATTGGACAAAAGCTAGGATTAAATTTACCTCGCTTTTATGAAGTTATGAATAATTATTACGATCTTTCATTTACTAGTATTTATGATTTTTATAAATTATCCCCTATTCATAACAAAAAAACATTTTGTCCAGATTCCATTTCACATCGTTACGTTTCTGAAGATGTGCCCTATTCTTTAGTTCCTTGGTATAGTATAGGGGAAAGATTAGGTTATAATGCAACATCTATGAAAAATATAATTGAAATAACATCTACTATGAACAAAACAAATTATTATGAAAAAGGACGTATCGTTACGAATCTTCAGTTGAAAGAATTTCATTCATGTGGATAGCTCTTGCTATTTTAAGCTCAATTATATTTGGAATAGCTAGTGTATTAATGAAATCGGCAACGATAAAAAAATGTCCCGATCACTATATTTTGTTTGGTCTTTATTTTTCTGGTAGTTTGTTTTTTTTATACCAATCCTTTTCTGTAATTGAGTTTACTTATAGCTTTAATGTATATTTATGGTCTATTTTAATTGCGCTAGGTTCATTTTTTGGTAATTGGTTTGTGATTAAAGCATTGGAACTTGGGCCTGCAAGTTTAACGGCACCTATGCTAAATTTAAACTTGCCATTTATCATTTTAATGTCAGTGTTTATTTATGGTGAAGAGTTAAATTTAATTAAGATTTTAATTATTTTAACTTTATTAGTAGCTATTATAATTGTCAAAATAGATCCAAATGAAAATTTAGTTATAAAAAATAAAAAATGGTTTATATGGGTTATTTTAGGTTCAACATTTTTATTTTTAAGAGAAGGTGGCTTAAAAATAACCCAAGAATTAAATATCAATAACACCCAGATTTTACTTAATTCATATTTATTATGTTTGATTTTTTCAGGCATAATTTTGTATAAAAAAGAAACAAAAGAATTAAAGAATAATTATAAAGTTAAAACTGACTTTAAAGAATTTATATTGCAAATTAACCAAAAAAATAATTTAAATGGGATCTATTTTGGACTTATTACAGGAATATGCTCTGGTCTAGGGCTTTATTTGTATTCAAAAGCATTATTAACAGGTCCTACTAGTCTTGTTGCTCTTATTTTTTCTGCTCGAAGTTTGATTATAGTTTTATTATCCTATTTTTTACACAAAGAAAGATTATCTCTTTTTCAGAAGTTTTCTGTCTTTTTATTGTGCTTAGGATTATCTTTAGCAAGCTTTATTTAATATGAAATATAAATTTTATCTTTTCCTAATTCTCTCATTTGTTTTTAGTGCTTTTTTGTTTTTTTATTCATTAACTGTTGGTCCCTTAAAATTATCATTTTATCAAGTTATTGATGGTTTATTTTTTTCGTCTGATAGCATTTATCATCGAATTATTTTTGAAACGCGTTTACCAAGAAGCATCACTTCATTTCTAACAGGCTCTTCCCTTGCTTTATCTGGAATGATTTTACAATTTATTACTAAAAACTCATTAGCTTGCCCAAGTTTATTAGGAATCAATCAGGGTGCTGGTTTTGGCATTGTTGTCATTCTTGCACTGTTTCCTTTTTGTGCCATTCCTATTTATATGTCTTTTTCTTTATTGGGCGGAGTGTTGGCAGCATTTTTAATTTATATCATTACTTCTTCTATTGGATATTCACCACTTCGACTCATTTTGGCAGGGCAAGCTATAAACGCATTGTTTTATGCATTAACACAGGCTATTCTTATTTTCTTACCAACTCGATCCGGTGTTATTTTAATAAATATCAATGGTTCTTTATCTAGTTCTTCATGGGAACTTCTCAAATATCATTTTCCTGTATTAATTATTTGTTTATTTTTTATTATGTTGAATTTAAAAAAAATTCATATTTTGAGTTTAGGTGAACAAGTAGCTTCATCCTTAGGATTAAATGTTAAAAAATTAATTTTATTTTTTCTTATTATAGTTGTAATGATGTGCTCGTTTTCTGTATCGATGATTGGACCTATTTTATTTTTTCCATTAATCGTAAACCATTTTTCAAAAAAAATTGTAGGTGAAAATCCTTTCATACTTGCTCCAGCTGTGATTATTTTTGGTGCTAATTTTATGTTAATTTCTGATATCGTAATGAGAGTTCTATTTCATGATAAAGAAGTCGCTATTGGTTTATTTATATCAATATTAGGTGCTCCAATATTAATATTTTCATCTAAATTAAGAAAGAAAATAATAAGTGTATAAATGTTTAATAAATAAAAATTATTTTATATTCTATATTTTTTTGTTTTTGTTATTGCTTTGTTATTTTTCTTTAAAATTTGGAATGTCAAATTACTCTTTTTTAAATATTTATGAAGCTATAATTAAAAAAAATTTAGAGTATGAAAACCAATTTATAATTTATGATGTAAGATTACCTCGCCTAATTGTTGGTATTCTGTGTGGAGCTGCTTTTGCTTTATCAGGGAGTTTACTACAAACTGTTTTTCGAAACCCAATGGCTGCTCCCGATATATTAGGAATTAATTCAGCTTGTTCTTTTTGCATTTTATTATTTTCAATCTATCTTTTAAAAGATCTCAATTTGTCTTTTTTATTATCTTCTTTTATAGGTGCATTATCCGGATTTTTAATTGCTATTTTAGCCTCTATTGAAAATAAAAAAATTTATCATGCCAAATTGATTATAGTTGGCATTGCAATTGGCGTTTTATTTAAATCACTTTGTCAATTTTTAATTATGCAATCTGATGAAAAACAAAGTGCATTTTTTTCTTTTATAACAGGCACATTATATTTGGTAAGTTGGGATACAGTATATACTATTTTTATACCTTCACTGCTTTTTATAATCATTTCCTTTTTTATGCATAAAAAACTCGATGTTCTACTTTTGAATGAAGATGTTTCTAATAGTATTGGTTTTCAAGTAACAAAGTGGAAAATAATTATTATATTTATATCTTTGGTGTTGGCCTCAGTTGCGGTAAGTGGTTGTGGGAGTTTAGGATTTGTTGGTTTAATTTCACCAAATATTTCAAAAATATTATTTGGAAGTTTTCATAAATTAAACCTAATTGGTTCCGCATTAATTGGAGCCGTTTTGACTGTATTTTCTGATTTTTTAGGTAGAATTTTATTTCCACCATATGAAATTCCTGCAGGACTCATTACAATAATTATTGGCGTTCCATACTTTGTTTATTTAATGAAAAAAATAAAAATTCACATATAAATTAATTTAAAATTCCATCATAAAAAATAATGGGATTATTTTTTTCATCTCTTAAAATTTTAAAATTTACCTGAAAAACATCATTTAGAATTTTATGTTTTATGATGTTTTCAATGTTTTCATGTGCTATTATTTTCCCTTTTTTTATAATAACAATGTAATCTGAGTAGCGTAGGGCATGGTTTAAATCGTGATGAACCATAATAATCGTCTTTTTTTCTTTTTTATTTAAATTTTTTAATAATTCAAGAATTTCTAATTGGTGTTTAATGTCTAAATATGTTGTTAATTCATCTAAAAATAGACAATCACTATTTTGTGCAATCGACATTGCAATCCAGGCTCTTTGTTTTTGTCCCCCTGATAATTCATCCATTAAATGCTCTGATAGTTCTTTTAAACCAGTAACTTTAAGAGCCCATTCTACCATTTTTTCATTTTCAATTTTATTTTTTTTAAAAAGAGATTGATAAGCATATCTTCCATAAGATACAAGTTGTTTTACAGTGATATCTTTGGGGCTTTCAGGAGATTGTGGTAAACTTGATATTTTTTGAGCTAAAATTTTTTTATTGTAACTATCAATAAGTTTTTGATTGATTAAAATTTTACCCTGATTTGTTTTGATGTTTCCTGATATTGCTTTTAATAGAGTTGATTTTCCTGAACCATTTGGACCAATGATGGAAGTCATTTTTTCTTTGATAAAAGTTAAATTTACATTGGATATGATGTCTTCTTTTCCGTAAGAAATATTTAAGTTTTGTAAGGAAATATCTATCATTTTTTTTTGCTCTTTATTTTAGAATATAAATGATAATAATAATTATTATCATTTATATTCTAACGTTTTAAAATTATATTTCAAGTAAAATAAAATCAATTAATGAACATTTATAGGGCATTAAAAAAATAAAAGAGAAATATGTATTTTTAATAATTTAGTCATTGATACCTAAAAATAAAATTTTATTCACAAAATAAATAATGCTTTTTAATAACAGTATTTAATTGAATTCTTCATTAAAATTTAATTAAAATTTAATGCTATTAGTGGTATTTATTTAAATCTGTTTAACTTAGGCAAAGTTAAATTGACAAAAAATCAGATTTGAATTTTAAATCTTTTTTAAGAATAGAATTTTCTATTCTTTATCAAGAACTTTTAGTTATAAATAATTTATAATTTGTATAATATTAAGGAAAAACAAATGAAAAATATATATCTTGCAATTGGTTGTTCAATTTACTTTTCTAGTCCAACTTTTGCTTTAGATAATAATAGTATAACCTGTAAAGTTCTATTTGATTTTAACAAGACAACCTTTGATGAAAAAAAATTAAAGGACTGTCTAGAGCAATCAACAAATAAAAAAGACGTTAAAAATATTGAAATTATTGCTTCGGCTAGTAAAGGTGGCTCTAATCTATATAATAAAAAATTAACAGATAAACGCTCAAAAGCTTTGAATCAATTTATAAGTAAAGAAATTCCTAATGTAAAAATTGCTTCGTCTTCTTTAGGAGTTAATGAAGAATATGGACGTTCTGGCATTGTTCATTTAACTGCTGTTTCTCAAAATGTAACAGAAACTCCTAAGGTAGTAGAAACACCAAAAGAAGAAAAACCTGTTGAGAAATCAGTTGAAAAACCTGTTGAGAATAACTCTAAAGAAGAACTATCTGTAAAAGAAGAAGTCAATTTAAATTATAATGATAACAAATTTTATACAAATTTTTCCCTAAGAGTTGGTAGAGATTATTATACATATGATGTTCACGCTCCTTATCTTGCTACAGGAGCTGAAGTTGGCGTTCAATATCAACAAAATAATTGGGTACGATACGAATTAGCAGCACAAGGAAATGTTTTAACAAATGTAACAGGTGATCCTGTTTTAAATCTTTATACATATTATGCCGCTCCAGGTGTTTATCTAACAAATTCTGGTTTTCTAATTGGAGTGAGAGGGCTTGCAGGTGCTGTTACAAACGAAAATGGTCAAACTGGTCGTGATCTAGGTGGAGAAATAAGAGCAGGATACGAATATAAAGCATTCTCCTTAATTTTAGATGCTGGTAGAACGGAAAGTTCTGTTAGATTTGGTATGAATATTGGCTTTAAAATATAAATAAAATAAATTTGTTAGAGCAATATGAAGTCAGTTTAACATTCTATCACAGAATATTGTTTTACTGACTTTGTATCCGCTGAATTACAGCTAGATTTTCCTTCTATCACTTTCAAAAATTCAATTTTAAAAACTTTTTTTATTAAATTGGAATTATGGTTTATTCTAAAGTAAAAATGAACTTCTGTTAGTTCATGATCACCTAAAGAAATGATTTCATATTTTTTATCGGTAGCATTCAACCATGCCCATGAATAAATTTTAAATAATTCATTTTCAACTAATAGAGCATATTTATTTAATATTCCACTCATCCCACGATAATTATTATTTACTTTAAATTCATTTAATTTTCGATTTAAGAATGTTTCCACATCATTAATATGAAAAAGACCATACCAACGCATGGAAGGTGCTTCATAAAATGTAGGAGCGTATCGGTGACCCCCAATGTGCGTAGACTTCCAAACTCTAAAATTTAATTTATTTTTTTCGATTTTTGAGGAAAACTCATTATAAATATGCAAGCCATATTTTCCACAACAGAGGTCTCTCTTTCCATGAACACAAATAAATATTTCGTTTTTATTTTGAGTGTCTGTTTGTTTCCATTTATCAAAAATTTCTGTATTTCCCGAAAGATAATCTATAATATATGATCCTAAATGAATTAATTCATCATTAGGTATTGAAATTTCTGTTTTAATATATGGATCAAATTCATTCTGGTTTCTTTTAAAAATAAAGATTTTAGTTTGATTTTGAATAGAATATTCACTTTTAGCAAAATAATTTATTCCAAACTCTATTTTGTTTTTTGTTAATTGAGGAAGTAACATTTGTAATGAATTTGGATAGTGCACAGATTTTATAGGAATAGAGTCCCAAGGCTCTTCAAGTTCAATTGCAATTTGAACATCTAATTTTGAAACAGAACAAATAATATTTTCAGGGCTGAATTTTGTTAATGTTGAGCACTCATTTTCAATATCCATTTTGACTCCATTTTTAATAAATAATTAAATGAAAATTATTTATTTTCTAGAATTGATACAATAGAATTTAAGATTTTATTAAATTGTCCTGCATTTGCAATGAGTGGGGGTGTTAACGATAAAACGTCAGCTCTTGGCCCTTCTGGAAGAACAATAAATCCGTTTTCTAATAAAGTTTCCATTAAAGAAACACAAAAAGCTTCTTCTTGAGAATAAAACCAAATCCCTTTCATAAAACCTTTTCCCCGAATTTCAAAAGGAAACTTTTGGGATAAGGCTTTTAATTCCATATTTTCTTTAAATTTAAAAAAAGCATTATCAATATTTATTAATTCTTTTTGAAAAGTTGGTAAATATTTTTGTATATATTTAATTGTTTCGTAAGCAACAGAACAAGCTAATGGATGGCCTAAAAATGTTTGTGTTTGTCGTGCTTCTCCCTTCGACTTTTCCCAAACATCCATAATATCTCCAATGCAAGCGCTAATTGGCAAACCGCCTCCCATCGCTTTTCCTACACAAAGTAGATCGGGAATTACGTTATAATGTTCTAATGCAAACATTTTTCCTGTTCTACCAAAACCGGTATATATTTCATCAAAAATAACTAATGTCCCATATTTTTTGCATAATGTTTGGCAGTTTTTCATAAAGTCCGGTGAAAAACCTCGTTTTCCACCGCGGCCTTGATAAGGTTCCAAAACAAGAGCTGCAAACTCTTTTTTCTTTAATTCTTTTTCAAGCAGCTCAAGTACTTCTTCCGGAGAAAAAAGATGATGCTTCTTTTTTAACATATTAGGGTCTAGAATTATATTATCTGAGCTGATTTCACTTGGGAAATAAGGAAAAGGTAAAGAAACACTTTTATCTTTTATCCAAGACTCAAATCCTTTCGTAAATTCTTCTCTGTGATTTAATGTCAGAGGAGCAAACTGAAGTCCATGATAGCCACCAGCAAAAGATAAAAAGCGGCTTCTATTTGTCGCAAGCATTGCCGTTTTTAGAGCATTTTCTATTGCATCACCACCACTTTGTCCTAATAAAGATTTTGCATTTTTGAAGGGTGATATCTCAGCTAAAATTTCTAATAATTTAATTTTTGGGAGAGTCGGGTGAACATCACCCATTCCATGAATTAATTGAGAACATTGCTTTCGAATAGCTTGAATTGTTACTTTAGGTCTATGGCCTAATGCTAAAACTCCAAAACAAGCTGTGAAATCGAGATAACGATTTTTATCAATGTCATGAACAAACATTCCATTGCCACGCTTCATAACAATGGGAAAACGTTCACCAAAAAATGTGGTATCAGGGCATTCTACTTTTTGAAGGCGGGAGAGAAGTTTGTCAGTGACTTTACGTGATTGTTTTTTTATCATTTTTCTCAGTCCAAAGGTGTTCGGTTTTATCAAAAAACTCGATCATTTTTTCTTCTTTTAAAAGAAAGATCGCTTTTAAAATGTCTTCATAATTGTTTGGTGCTTGATTGTCATCTAGTATATTTATTTTTTTTAATAAAAATTCATTTAAATAGTATTCAACGGATTCATAAAAACGCATGATATCTTTAGCAATGATATTATCTGTTTTTTTAATGAGATAAACTCTTTTATCAAGTTCAATATTCTTCTTTTCACTATAAATTTCAATAATAATTCGAACAAGTAGGCAATTGAAAAAAACGCCTCCAATTAATTCATAACCTTTATGTCTTAATTGATATTCTTCAAAACGAATTTTGAAATTATCAGCAATATTAATTAATTCTCTTGGTGTAAAGGAATTTAACCAAGTAGGAAATTTTAAAGGATGCTCTAATTTATTATTTTCAAAAATTTGAGATAAATAGTGGTTCATAATTTCTTCATTTCTCTCCCATGCAATAGGTAAAAAAATGATTTTCCCTTCAAGTTTTTCACATAACTCTATTATTTCAAATTTATTTTTGCCTTTAATTCTTTCGTTTTCAGAATAGCCAAGCAGTACAATATAAGTTGTATTAAAATTCCATAAATTTGCAAGTAAAGCCCATCTATCATCTTCTTTTAGAGAACTATGATCTAAATCATCTAAAATATAGACTTTATGTTTATAATTGTTAAAGTCTTTCATGTCGAGAACTTTTCTCGTCAAAATTGCAAATTGAAAACCACTCGTAATTATAATATCAACACTACTACTAATAAGTTTGTATAAAGAGTATGTTAATTTAAATTTATTAGTGAGAAGCATTAAACTAATTATGATAGAAATAGGAGCAAAAAAATAAGAGTGATAAAAACCAAATTCATAAATAATAGTATAAATAAAAAATAAAAATAGAACTGTTTTGAAAAAACCTAAAAGGTGCATATAAGCTTCGCTTAGAGAGGTAATCCCAAAAAAACTTTTTTTAACAAAATGTAAACCATCTGTCTGTATTTCATGAGAATATTTTTCAATTAAATAAGTTTTTCCCGAGCCCCAAGGGCCAATAATGAAAATAAGATTTTCATTTTTTCGAATAAAGATATCAATTTGGTGCTTTATCGTATCGTAATTTAAGCTTTTATGTTCATCTATTCCGTCGTGAGCTTCTAGTTTTTCTTTTACAATTTTGAGTAAAGGAGGATCATTGGAAACAATTCTTTTAAAATTTATAAAACATTCTTTTATAGAACTCTTACTTTTATTTCCTTCAATCATATCATTCCTCTGAAATTTATGGAATAAAAAAATGAAACGAATCTATGTATTATATATTATAGGAAATTTTTAAAAAGGAAAGAAATAATGTGGGTTAATTAGTGTCATTATTTTAAAATTATAAAAATTTTTTTAACTTCCAATATTTTTAATGTTTATGTTTTGAACTGAAGAGTTTCCAAAATTAGGATAACCTGGATTTTCTTCTAGTAATATTGATCGATTGTTAATTATAAAATTATAAAGATTTTTATCTATAAAATGAATTTCATTCGATTTTAAGTTAATTAATTTGATTTTTTCAATTTTTAATAGGTTTTCAGGAATTCTTATAATATTATTTCCTTCAGCTATAAAATATTTTAATAAAACTAAATTGTTGATTTTTTCAGGTATAGTTTCAATAAAATTAAATGAAATATCTAAGTATACTAGATTATTTAAATGAATAAATGTGGATGGTAATTTTTTTATTTCATTACTTGATAAATCCAAATATTTTAAATTTTTAAATTTACTTATAGATTTAGGTATTAATTTTATTTTATTGCCCTCTAAGAAGAATTTATTTAGGCATTTTATTTTTTTTAATTTTTCATTTATTTCTATTATTTTATTGTGGTTAAAATTTAAAGATTCTAAATTTTTTAAGCTCGAAATATAATCTGGTATTTCTTCTATTTTATTTAAAGATAAATTAAGATTTTTAATTTTAACAAGATTAATTATTTCTTTATTAATAACTTCTATATTGTTAAATGATAAATTTAAAGTATTTAAATTTTCAAATTCATTTGGGTTTACTTCAATTTTTGTAATTTTATTATTTTCAATATTTAGCGTCTCTAGGTTTTTTAAACGCTTTATGTTCTCAGGTATTTTGCTTAATCTGTTTTTTGATAAATTTAAGTATTTTAATGTGTTTAAATATGAAATAGATTTGTCAATATCATATAATTTATTTTCTTCTATGTTTAATTTTTCCAGATTTGAAAAAGAGGTTAATGGGGAGAAATCTTTTAATTTTGTTCTTTTTAAATTAATTTCTTTTTCATTTAAATTATATTTTTTTGCTAAAATAAATTTTGCTGTTTTTTGAGCTTCTGTATTATTTCCTAATTCTGAAGCCCAATCATATAAGGTATAGTTAAATTTTAAATTAAATCCAATATTTGTCATTTGGTCATTTGATGAAACTAATTTAAATCTGCATTCTGTAATTGTTTTTAATATTCCAAATTTTTTAGAAATATAGATTTTTCTGTTACTAATTTTAAATTGAATATCATAACAGAAAATATCAGAATTTTTTTCAGGAAAAATTTCTATTGAATTTGTATTTATATGAGATGGAATATATAATTCAATTGAATTAAAATGTTTTAATTTTTCTAATGTATCGGATTGTTTCCCATATAAAAAAATGTTTTTATGATTAAAAAAATAGGTCTCCGATTTTGATATATAAATAAATGATTCTTCATATTTTTCTTTGTCTAATATTTTTATAGAATTTCCTTGGTATAAAGGATCTTGTTCTGTTATATTAGAGTCATTTTTTTTTGAGCAAGAGAAAAAAATAAATATGATTAATGTTATTTTAACAGTCAATAGCGATTTCATATTTTGTCCGTGAATCTAATTTATCAATTAAAAAAAACTCATTGTTTCTCTTTTTTTGAGTTTTCTTTCTTTTATTTACATAAATTTATAAATTAGTCTATATTTTTTGTTATAAAATTTAATTTAATTTTTTGATTATTTATAAAGCTAAAAATAACAAATATGATAAATAATTTATTTATTATTTTAAATATATTTGAATTATTGTTTATTTGAAGATCTTTTATTAAATTTTATATTTTTTTCAAAAAATTCCTGAGATATATTTCTTGAAATAACAGAGTTTTGTTTTTGCAGTAAACTGGAAATATCTTTATAGGTTTTAGCAATTTCTCTATCTATACGATTGCATTCATTAATACGTTCTAAAAAGTTTTTTAGAATATTTTTATCGCTTTGGATTAATTTTGTTTTCTCTAGAACTAAGTTTTCAATTTCACTTACTCTTTCTTCATTTTTATTTGTAAACTCTTGAAATAGACTTAATAATATTTCTTTTTCTCTGTTTAAAGTCTCATTATTTAAAGTAACTTCTTCTAGAGTTAAAGCTTGAAGAATTGTATGTATTAATATCTCAAAAGATAGAGGTTTATCTAGTAGGTTAAAAGCCCCTAATTTTAAACATTCAATTGCTTCTTGTTTTTCAGCATGGCCAGATATAACAATAATCGGCTTATGAATATTCATTTTTTTTAATTTTGCAATAAAATCAAGACCATTCATTTTCGGCATTTTTATATCTACTAAAAATATATTCGGTTGAAAGCCGTCTTGTAAACTTTCAATTGCTTTTAAAGGAGAATTAAAATCGTATAAAGTGACGTTAATATGTGACTTTATCATATCTTTTAATACTTCTAGAATATCTATTTCATCATCAATAATAGCAATGGCTTTGTTTTTAAATTCTTCAATCATAACAAACCTTTCTTAATTTTAGCTCCGTGTAATATGAATTAATTTATTTGAAATGTTATCTATAGGTTCAATAAAGTCGGCCGCATTTAACTTTATCGCTTCTTTTGGCATTCCAAAAACAACACATGTTGCTTCATTTTGAGCTATTGTTTTTGATCCTGAATCTTTTAATTGCTTAAGCCCTATAGCTCCATCACTACCCATTCCAGTTAAAATTACTCCAATTGTTTTTTTTAATTTTAATTGTGCCACTGAATTAAAAAGAACATCAACTGAAGGCCTATGGCCATTTATTGTATTTGTTTCTGTAATTTCAATTTGAAGGTTTTGATTATTTTTCTTCACAATCATATGTTTGTTACCGGGTGCAATATAGACATTATTTTTTTCTATTATATCCCCATTTTTTGCTTCCCTAACCTCAAAAGGACAAAGTTTATTTAATCTATCTGCAAGTGCTTTTGAAAAAACTTCCGGTATATGTTGCACAATTAAAATTGGGGGAATTTGTGATGGAAGCTCTTCTAAAATATGTTTTAATGCCTCAGTTCCCCCAGTTGATGATCCAATAGCGATTAAATAATCACCATCCATTGTATTTTGCTCTATTCTACTTTTAATTACAGGAGCTTTAAATGAAGGAATTTTAGCATTTTTACTATGGATAATCTTATCTATTAATACTTTACTTTCATCTTCTAGTTGACGAAAATCTGGTTTTTGAAAAAAATCGAAAGCACCAAGTTCTAATGCTTCCATTACTAATGATCCTTCTTCCATATTTAGTGCACTAACAACTATCGTTGGAATTTTATATTTTGGTAAAATTAATTTTAAAATATCAATACCGCTTAAAAAAGGCATATTTATATCTAAAGTAATTACGTCTGGATTAAGAATTTTAATTTGATCTTCTAATGTTCTTGGATCTTCTACTTCACCGACAACTTGTATTTGTTTATTTTTTGATAAAATATTTTTAAGCTGCATCCGGATGGTTTTAGAATCATCAACGATTAATACTTTTATAATTTCATTATTTATACTATGCGAATAATTTATTGTTGTTTCGTTTTTAGAAACTGATTTTGTTTTTTTAAAGTCATTATAAATAGTTTCTAATTTAAAGCATATTTCTTCGCTTGATTCATCTATATTTTTTAAGTCAGGTTTTTCAACATAATCAGAAGCTCCTAAGCTTAAAGCTTCTTTTGCAATGGTTGTACCATCACGCTCTATGGAACTGACAATGAGAACGGGGGGGTGTCTGTCTTTACGAAAATCTGCTTTTAAATATTCAATCCCTGTTTCTTCAGGCATATGAATATCAAGAGTGATAATATCTACTTTATTTGTTTTTAATTTTTCTCTTGCTTCTCTTGTATTTGATGCAGTAGCAATAACTTGAAATCCTTTTTCTTTTGTTAAAACTTTTTTAAGCAGTACAAGAATGGTTGGTGAGTCGTCTACACATAAAACATTTATTAAAGATTTTTCGATTGGTTTAACTTCTTCAAAAGTAACTTTTTCTTTTGGTGAATAATTTTTGTGACAATAAATTGAATTTGAAAGAAGTTTTACTGGTAAGTTTAGCCCTAAAATAGATTCGCTTATTCCTAAAACCAATAATCCATTTGGTTCCAGTCTACTTAGCAATGAATTGATGATTTCAGAAACTTGTTGCTGATTAAAATAAATTAAAACATTGCGGCAAAAAATAATATCGAATTTATCATTTATAAATTTGTTACTCAACTTCAATAAATTTGCCTCTTCAAAAGAAACAGGATCTTTAATATGTTTTTTGGGCTTCACAAAATCTCGAATACTCGCAAGACCTCTTACCCAATTTCCATGGACGTAAGACATGGGAACTTGAGAAATATCTCTATAAAAATAAACTCCATTTTGTGCATATCTAACAGACTCATGATCAACATCTGTACCTATAATTTTATAATCAAAATCTTTTATTTTATTCTCTTTTTTTAATTTATTAAAAAACATGGATAAAGAGTAAGCTTCTTGACCTTGGCTACTTGCTGAACTCCAAATTCGAATTGTTTTATTTCTTTTTTCATTGATAATTTGATTTAAATATTTTTTTTCAATGTCTTCAAAGTGAAAGTATTCTCTAAAAAAGTAACTATGATGTGTTGTTAAAAGAGATATAATAGCTTTTTTTTCGGATTCAAAATTAGCATTTAAATGCTTTAAGTACTCTGATGGTGAACTAATTCCTAAAGTGGTAAATCTTTTATTTAAACGAGATTCTACCATACTGAAGTTTTTTTCACTCAGTTGATTCCCTGTTTCTTCATTGGCAATATGGCATATTTTTTGAATTAAAGAATACCACTCGCTATTCATTAAAGGTCCTCAAATCTAGGATCATTATAAGAAGGAACTTCTTCGCTTGTTACTGCTTTTGGTTGAGAATTTTCCTTATTATGTAAGGAATCTTTTTTAATGTTTGAATCTATTGTTGGTGATTTTGTACTTTTCATATTAAATGATTGTCTTTTAGAATTAGTATCATAATCTTTGTTTTTATTTACAGGTGGGTTGTAATTACCTTTGTCATTATTGTTACCTGAACTTGCTTTAAGTTGTGAAATGTTACTTTCATTGCCAACAATAATTTTTACCAGATGTGAAGCCATTTGTTCAATTTCATAGCTTTGTCTTAAAAGATCAGCGGCTGTTTTAGAAGTTTTTTGAGCAATATTGCTGTTTTGATGTGTTACGTTATCTAGTTCTTGCATTGCATGATTGATTTCCGTAACACCTTTTGCTTGCTCTTGAGCTGAGTTCGCAATTTCATATACTAGATGGTTTACTTCTTCAGAATTTATAAATATTTGTTCAAAAATAGAAGCGCATTCATTGCTAATCGCTTCACCATTTTTCATCGTTTCTTTTGACTTTGTTAAAATATTTTCAACATTATTTTTTGTTTGATCTATGATTGTTTTCACTCTATTGATGCTGCTTTCAAGCATGGAAGAAATTTCTTTTGATGCATTTCCACTCATTTGGGCTAAATTCCCTACTTCTTCGGCAACAACTGAAAAACCGCGGCCATGTTCACCTGCACGAGCTGCTTCAACAGAAGCATTAAAAGATAAAAGTTTAGTCTGAAAAACAATTTCATTAATTACTTTTGTTTTACTTTCAATTTCTGCAATTACTTTTACAATTTCAGAAATTCTTTTATTGCCATCTAATACTTGATCCATAATTTCTTGGTTGCTTGATTTTATATTTGAAATAGAATCAACCATTTTATGAATAACATTTTTACCTTCATTGACTTTGATTTTATTTTCATCCGATTTTCGTCTTGAAGAATCAGCCATTTCTGAAGTTTTATTCATCATGGCGCTAATTTGGTTAACAGCTGTAACGGTTTCTTGAAGAGAAGCGGCTTGTTCAAGTGTTGCAGCAGAAAGTTTTTGGCTTTCCGAAGATGCTTCAGCTGATGATTTATTTAATAACAAGTTGCCATTTGCTAATTGATTGGCAACATTCATAAGCATATTCGCTAAATTTTTGCTAAAGAATATACTCAATGAAATGACTATAATAAAAATGAGTGTAAAAATGATTGTATATATTATTTTAGAATTAATAATTTCAGAATAAGCTTCATCACTATCAACTCTAACCAAAACTTTCCAACCTAAGTCATCTACTATTTTATCTCCTATTACTTGTTTAAATGCATTTATTTGCCAATTGCCACGTCTTGCATGTTTTGCTTCTATTACGCCTTCTTCACCTTGTGAAAGTTTTACAGCAGCTGCCTGCCCAGCTTTTATTAAATTAAATTTATTTAATGTTTTTTCGTCATGGATAACATCTTTTTTTCCGTTATTTAACGAAGGTGTATAATCAATAATGACATCACCATTTTTATTTAATAAAGTAAGCTCTAATGTTTTCATGTTTGCTTTATAAAAGCTATCATAAATTCTAGTTATAGTACTTTCTACCCAAATAAAATTAGGGTGTGTGCTGATTATGCCAATGGGTTCACCTTTTGAATTATAAATAAAAGTCGAAAATGTTGTTGAATATACTTTTTCTTTGTATACAGATTCTGTGGTTTCATCGAAATAGGCATCTTGAAAATTTACTTGAGTAAAATCTTTTTTGGCATCTTCAAGAAATTTCTTAGATAATGTTTCTTTAAACCATTGGGTATTTGAAAAATTTTGTTTATACAATATTTCGCTATTTATTTTTTTTCCATCTGGTGCTTCATCATTTACACTTAATAATCTTCCATTTAAATCACAAACCATGATTAAATTATAAATACCATAAAATTTAACAATTTGATTGAGGTAATTGATATATTCTCTTGAGTTTGTTGAAAAATTTTTAAAATGAAGAGAAAATGTCTTTACATCGCCATAGCGCTCATAAAATTGATCTTGAATTGAATTTGAAAGGTCTTCTGATGCTAGAAACATTTTAGACTTTAATAGCTTTTCTTGAGAATTAAAGTTGCTTATAGCCAAAATTATTGAAACAATGGCTATTGTCACAACACCAGACATGCTTAATAAAAGTATTTTTAATTTCAAAGACATATTTTTAAACATATTTAATCCTCAACTTTTTCCAAAATATTCAATCCATTACCATTAATAATTTCCATCAAACTTTTTGCCATAGCTTCTAATTCATTACTTTGTTTTAATAATTCATGTGCAGTTTGTGTTGTTTTTTCTGCAATGCTATTATTTTGATTTGTTACATTATCTAATTCATGCATCGCATTATTAATTTTGTAAATTCCTTTGGCTTGCTCTTTAGCTGAATTTGTAATTTCATATACAAGTGTATTAACCTCTTCTGTATTTATTAATATTTGTTCGAAAATATCTACACATTCTTTGCTTACTTCTTCACCTTCTTTAATAGTATTTTTTGATTTTGTTAAAATTTGATCAATATTATTTTTAGTTTGGTTTATTATAGACTGCACTTTATTTATGCTATTTTCTAGTAAAGTAGATATTTCATTAGAAGCATTTCCGCTCATTTTTGCAAGGTTTCCAACTTCTTCTGCTACTACTGAAAAACCCCGACCATGCTCACCAGCCCGTGCTGCCTCAACAGATGCATTAAAAGACAATAGTTTTGTTTGAAAAACAATTTCATTTATCACTTTTGTTTTATGTTCAATTTCACTTATTACTTTAATAATGCTTGAAATATTTTTGTTACTTTCTAACACTTCTTCCATAATTTCTTGGTTGCTTTGCTTTATATTATTAATTGATAAAATCATATTATGTATAGTTTTTTTTCCTTCATTTACTTTTAATATATTTTCTTCTGATTTCTTTTGAGAACTAATCGCCATTTCTGAACTTTTACTCATCATAGCATTAATTTCATTCACTGCAGAAACCGTTTCATGAAGTGAAGTTGCTTGTTGAGTTGCAGAAGTACTTAGCTTTTGGCTGTCTGATGTGGCTTCAGTTGAAGTCTGAATTAAAATTTGATTTCCTTTAGATAAACTATTTGCAATATGTTTTAATTTATTTGCTAAAAATGTTCCAAAATAATAGCTAATCCCAGTAATAATTAGGAATATGATAAGAAATAAGACTAAGAAAATGTTTCTAGAATAATTTGTTCTTGCATAGGCTTCTGAGCTGTCAAATCGAACTAATAATTTCCATCCAATATCATCTACTATTTTTTTTCCAACCACATTTTTATATGCGTTTATTTGTTTTACTTTATATCGGGAGTTTATAGACTCTAAAGTGCCTTCTTCGCCCTTAGATAGTTTTAGAGCAGCGGGTTGTCCAGATTTTAACAAATTATATTTATTTAATATTTTTTCATCATGAACTAATTCTGTTTTATTTCCATTTTTTGATGGATTGTAGTCTAATATAACATTAAAATCTTTATCTAGCATGGAAACATGCAGTGTTTTAATATTTGAATTTACGAAATTATCATACATTCTTGTTACCGTATTTTCAACCCAATAAAAATTTGGGTGAGTACTTAATATAGCTATCGTATCCCCTTTAGAATTGTAAATTAATGTAGAAAAAATAGTTGAATATATTTTTTCTTTATAAACTTTTTCAATAATTTCATTAAAATCTGGTTTTTGAATATTTACTTGAGTAAAACCTTTTGCAGCATCTTCGGAATACCTTTTTGTTAATGTCTCTTTAAACCAATTTGTTTGAGAAAAATTTTCTTTATATAAAATTTCACTGTTTATTTTTTTTCCATCGGCATTTTCATCATTAGTGACTATTAATTTACCATTTAAATCACAAACGAGGATTAAGTTATAAAACCCATAAAATTTAACAAGTTTATTTAAATAATTTACTTCTTCTTTTGAATATCCAGAAATGTTTTTAAAGTACAAAGCAAATGTTTTTGCATCACCATAACGCTCATAAAATTGATCTTGAATAGAATTGGAAAGATCTTCTGCTGATTGATACATTCTTTCTTTAATAAGATCTTCTTGTGAATTAAAATTAAAAAAAGCAAAAATAATTGAAATAATAAAAATTGAAAATGATCCTGCAAGGCATAGTATTAAAATTTTTAGTTTTAAAGAAAATTTATCCGCAAAATAAATTTCTTTCATTTGTACCTCTAAGCAGCCGTTTTTTCAATATGAACTAAGTCTTCTACACTCAACGATTTTGCTAAATTGATTAAAACTATAAGTTGATTTTTGTATTCAATTAATCCTTCAATATAATCATTTTTAATGCTTGTTTGCATATCTGGTTTTGGGAGTATTTTTTCTTTTTCAATATTTATGACATTATCAACTGAATCGACAAGTGCTCCAATTGTTATATTGTCTAAATCACAAACTATGACGGAATTTTCTTCTGATCCTTTTGAAACGATATTTAGTTTTTTTCTCATGTCGATAACACTAATTACTTTACCTCTTAAATTCATTATTCCACAAAAATAAGAAGGTGTGTATGGTATACCCGTAAATTCAGGAATACCAATGACTTCTTTCACTTGTAAAAGAGGAATGCTAAAATGTTCATTTCCTAAAGTGAAACAAAGATATCTATTATCTGTAGTATATAATCGTTGTATTTTTCCTGTTTCTTCTGTCATACATTACCCTGCTTTTGATGAAAGAATGGATTTATTTCTTTGTACATTTTGTTGAAACATATTTCCTGTAATTAATTCTGAAACTTCTAAAATAGGAACTACTTTACCATCACCTAATATCACGCTTCCAACTATTCCTTTTTCGCATCTCATTTCTTCTCCAATTGTCTTTGTAACCACAGATTGAATAGAAATAATTTTATCAACAATAACTCCTATTTTTTTACCGTTACTTTGAACTATAATAATCACTTTTTCATTTATTTTATTTTTATCATTATATTTATTTTGAAGTCCCATAGATAAATCTACTATTGGAATTTCTTCACTTCTTAAAATAATAACACTTTCCATTCCTGTTAAATGATTGATGTTACTTTTATTTAGACTAAGACATTCAATTACTTGATTGACAGGAATAATAAATTTTTCATTAGCAATTTCTGTAATAAATGCATCAAGAATTCCTACGGACAAAGGAATTTTAATTTTAAATGTTGTTCCTTTATCAATTTCTGTAAATATTTCAATTTTTCCACTTAACATTTCTATATTGGTTTTAACCACATCCATACCAACGCCACGGCCAGAAATTTCGGTTGTCTCGGCTTTTGTTGAAAATCCAGGGGCGAATATAAGATGATAACATTCTTCATCACTTAATGTTTCATTTCCTTTTATCACACCCTTTTTAGTTGCTATTTCATAAAGAGTTTTTGGATTTAAACCTTTGCCATCATCTTGAACACATAATATTAAGTTTCCTGATTCATGGCTTGCTTTTACTGTTACTGTACCTTCTTTATTTTTATTTTTTTGTAAGCGCTCTTCATTACTTTCTAAACCATGATCGATGGCATTGCGAACCATGTGCATCAATGGATCAGAAATTTCATCTAATATAAATTTATCAATTTCCGTATTTTCACCTAAAAAGTTTAAAATAATCTCTTTATTTAGCATTACTGATGTATCACGAGCTGTTCTTGCTAGTTTTTGAAAAGCAGGTTTAATAGGGACTAGTCTTAAATTCATGACAATATCTTGAACTTCTTTTGTAGTTTTATTTAGTAATCTAAAATGATTTTTTAAATTTTGATTCGTAGAATTTTTGATTTGTTCTTCAAACATACTTTGTATAATGACAATTTCACCTATATAATTTTGTAATTTTTCAATTTTATTTAATGGAATGCGAATGATTTCTTCTGACATTTCTTTTTTAATTTTATTTTTTTGAATTTTTACATCGTGATTAACTTTATTATCCTCTTTTTTCTCTTTTTTAAAGAAGACAACTTCTTCTTGAGGTGTTTCTTTGTTGTCTTCTAAAGTTACTTTATTGTCCGTATTGTCATTAGGCGAATTTTTTTGAGATTCTTGTAAAACTTTAGTAATTTCTTCTATAATTTCCTTTTGATTTGGTTTGAAATTGAGATCATTTTTATATTGTTCAATTATTTCTTTTAACTTATCATTTGTCATTAATAGGACATTGATAATACTGTTGTTAACTTCAATTTCTTTCTTTTTAAGTTTTAATAATAAAGTCTCTAATGTATGGAGAATTTCTGCTATCTCACTAAAACCTACTGCTTTCGCACTTCCTTTTAAATTATGGGCTAAACGAAAACTTCTTGCCAGTAAATCTATTGGGGTATTGTCACTAAATTGCAAATAAACTTCTTCAGATTCTTCAATATTTATTGAAGCTTCCTGAAAAAATGTTTTTTGTAATTCTAATTCAAAATCGTCATCCATAATAGAATGCCTTTTTTATGATTTATTTTTTCTTCAGCCATATCGGAAGCTTTGAAAATTGGTATAACGACATGTCATTTTTTAGACTTTAAATATTTAGATAAAAATTTCCGATTCTGTTTTGATATAAAAATTTAAAGGAATTTTATGACAAAAAATAATAGTTTTTCATTGAAAAAATGGTTTTATATATTAATAACTGTTATTTTAATAAATATCATTATATTAGGATTATTTTCTGTTATATCTTCAACTATTTCAAATAGTTTTTTAAACGGCTTAGGAAATACGAATTTTCCATTAATAAAAAACACCCTTTTGGTTGATATGATGCATGATGGCCTTCGTGGTAACGTTACGAACGCACTTTTATTAGCTGCCACGGGAGGTTCTCAAGCAGAAAAAGATGAAGTTATAAATGAAAATAAAGAAATGGCAAAAAAATTTAAAGATTATATTGAAAATATAAATAAACTATCACTAAATAATGAAATTAGACCTTTAGTAAAAGATGTGATCCCAACTATTAATCAATACGTCGAAACGAGTGCGGTGGTCATTCAAAATACTTTTGCAAATAATAAAAAAGTAGCTGCTGTAGAACATGAAAAATTTATGCAGTTATTTAAAAAATTGGAAAAAGATTTAGATACTCTTTCAGATAAAATAGAAAAAGAAAGTGAAAATGAAATTTTAAATTCAAAAAATACTTCAAATAATTTAAAATACTTAAGTATTTTATTTATGATTTTATTTTTATCTATCACTTCTGTTTTTGCTTACTATATTAGTTTGAAAATTTCAAAAATGATGAATCAAGTTATTGAGAGTTTGATCTTTCAGAGTAATGCAATTTTACAAAGTGCAACAGATATAAATAGTTCTTCACAAAATTTGAGCTCAGGTACAAATCAGCAAAATGCATCATTGCAAAAAACGTCTTCAGCAATTCTACAAATTAATTCCATGATTAAAAAAACTTCTGAAGGATCAGAACATTCTAGTTTATTATCCAAAAAAAGTGAATCCGCTGTTAAAAATGGTGAAAAAATTGTATTTGCATTGATTTCTTGTATTGATAAAATAAAAACAAGTAATAAAGAAATTATGGCACAAGTGGATCATGGGAATAAAAAAATTAATGATATTATAAAAGTAATTTCAGATATTTCAAATAAAACAAAAGTGATAAATGATATTGTTTTTCAAACAAAATTATTGTCTTTTAATGCTTCTGTTGAGGCCGCACGAGCGGGTGAACATGGAATGGGCTTCTCTGTTGTTGCTGAAGAAGTTGGAAATTTAGCAAAAATGAGTGGTGATGCAGCCAAAGATATAAATAATATGTTAAGTGAAAGTATAGATACAGTTGAAAAAATAATTTTAAGTACAACAGCTGAGGTTGAAAAGTTATTTAAAATTGGCGATGAAAATATAGCAGAAAGTACTCAAATAGCAAATCAATGTGCTATTGTTATGAAGGATACAGTTGAAAATGTTACCATGGTAAATAAATCTGTTTTAGAGATAACGACAGCAACAAAAGAACAAGAATATGGAATTAATGAAATTGTAAATGCAGTTCATGAACTAGAAAAATCAACACAAGAAAATGCAAAAATTTCGGAAGACTCAGCGAAATCGGGAGTTGAACTAAATTTAAAAGCAAATGAAATTTCCGAAATTATTGACTACTTAAACTTAATGATAAATGGTAATACAGATAAAAAAGCAGCTTAAATTACATAGCCCTTCTATATTGACCACCTACAGCATAAAGAGCTTGGGTAATTTCTCCTAATGATGCATGTCTTGTTGTATGCAAAAGTTCTTCAAACACATTGCCATTTTTTAAAACGGTTTCTTGTAAAGATAGTAATGCTTTTTTACAAGAATTTAAATTTGATTGTTTAAACTCTTCAAGTCGTTTTAATTGATCATCTTTTTCGTCATAAGATGCTCTTGAAAGTTGAATCTCCATTTTAAAAGCATTTTCATCTTGATTTGGATTTAAATAGGTATTTACTCCAATGATAGGCAACTGACCAGAGTGCTTTAAGGTTTCATAATAAAGGCTTTCTTCTTGCACTTTCCCTCTTTGGTATTGTGTTTCCATAGCACCCAAAACACCACCACGACTTGAAATGCGATCAAACTCTGCTAATACAGCTTCTTCTACAATGTCTGTAAGTTGTTCTATAAAGTAACTACCTTGCATTGGATTTTCATTTTTAAGAACACCATACTCTCTTGCTAAAATTAATTGAATTGCCATGCTCCGGCGTACGCTTTCTTCAGTAGGTGTTGTTATTGCTTCGTCATAAGCATTTGTATGCAACGAATTGCAATTGTCTGAAAGTGCTAAAAGAGCTTGTAACGTTGTTCGTATATCATTAAAGTTCATTTCTTGTGCGTGTAAGGAACGTCCACTTGTTTGAATATGGTACTTTAATTTTTGAGAACGATCGTTAGCTTTGTATTTATCTCTTAAGGCAATAGCCCAAATGCGACGAGCAACTCTCCCAATGACAGAATATTCAGGATCCATTCCGTTGCTAAAGAAGAAGGCTAAGTTTGATGCAAAATCATCAATGTGCATGCCACGGCTTAAATAATATTCAACATATGTAAATCCGTTTGCTAAAGTAAAGGCGAGCTGTGTAATAGGATTTGCTCCTGCTTCAGCAATATGATATCCCGAAATACTTACAGAATAATAATTTTTTACTTTATGATTCACAAAATATTCTTGAATATCTCCCATCATTTTTAAGGCAAAATCAATTGAAAAAATACAGGTATTTTGAGCTTGATCTTCTTTTAAAATGTCCGCTTGAACGGTACCTCTGACTGTTTGCAAAGTATGACTTTTTATTTTTTGATATTCATCTTTTGTTAAGTTAGATCCTTTTTTCTTTTCTTCTTTTTCAATTTGCTGATCTATCGCCGTATTAAAAAACAAAGCTAATATAATGGGAGCAGGTCCATTTATCGTCATGCTCACGCTTGTATTTGGATCACATAAATCAAAACCTTTGTACAGTGTTTTCATATCTTCTAAAGTAGCAATGCTGACGCCGCTTTCACCTACTTTTCCATAAATATCTGGTCGTTTATTTGGTTCGTCACCGTATAGCGTAACACTATCAAAAGCTGTGGAAAGTCGTTTTGCAGGATCATTTTGGGTTAAAAAATGAAAACGATTATTAGTACGCGCGGGGCCACCTTCTCCTGCAAATTGTCTTTTAGGATCTTCATCGGAGCGTTTAAATGGGAACACGCCCGCTACAAAAGGAAAAGTGCCTGGTAAATTTTCATTGCGTAAAAATTTAGTAATTTCTCCATAATCTTCATACTGAGGAACGCTTATTTTTTTTATTTTGAGTCCTGACAATGAAGTCGTATATGTTTTTACCTCATATTTTTTATCACGAACTTCATATTTAAAAGCGTCGCCTTCATAATTTTCTTTAACAGAAGGCCATGATTTTAAATCATTTGCAATTTGTTTTGGAAGGAATTCCCAGTATTTCTTTGTTTCATTCTGAATTTTATCTTTTATATTTGAATCTGTTAAAATTTGATGAGATTTTTCTAATGCATAAATGTTTGTTGCTGTTTTAATGAATTCTTTTGTTTCTTTATGATACTCTTTAATTGTTGTCGCAATTTCCGTTAAATAATTAGTTCTATTTTGTGCTATAATAGGTGAAATATTTGTTGATTTTTTAGAAGTTTGAATTTGAACTCGTTCTTGCCATGAAACATTTTCAGATTTTTCTTCTAATATTTTTAGAAGTTCTCTGTATAAAGCATTTACACCATCATCATTAAATTTAGATGCAATGGTTCCAAAAACTGGGTATTGATCTTCAGGAATGTTTTTATTTCCTGCAAAACGACTGCGGCGAATTGTTGTTCTAACATCGCGGAAAGCATCTTCGGAACCACGGCGATCAAATTTATTAATTGCAATTAAATCGGCAAAATCGAGCATATCAATTTTTTCAAGTTGTGTTGGTGCCCCAAATTCACTTGTCATGACATATAAACTTAAATCAGAAACATCTAATATTCCTGTATCACCTTGCCCAATTCCACTTGTCTCCACAATGATGAGATCGAATCCGGCTTCTCTTGCTAAACAAAGAGCTTCTTTTGTAACAGAAGATAACTCACTTTTGCTTCCACGAGTTGCAAAACTATGCATAAATACATTGGCATGATTTATTGCATTCATGCGAATGCGATCACCCAGCAATGCGCCCCCTGTTTTTCTTTTAGAAGGATCCACACTAAAAATACAAATTTTTCTTTCAGGATATTCAAAGGTAAAACGACGGATTAATTCATCTGTTAAGCTACTTTTTCCTGCTCCTCCTGTTCCTGTTACCCCAAGAACAAGAGGAGGTTTTTTAATTTCTTTTAAATCTTTTGATCTTTTTCCGGATTCAATTTGTTTCTTTATTTCACTGGGGAGTTCATGAATATTATTTTCAATTATTGTTAATGCTCTTGCAAATCTTAAATGATCGAGAGCCGATATTTTGCGATTTTCCATTTCAATAGGCCATTTATCTAAAGGAAAATCCGATTTTTCAAGCATGTCGCATATCATACCTTCTAGACCCATGCGAAAACCATCTTCGGTAGAATAAATGCGTGTGATCCCAAATTGATGCAATTCATCAATTTCTTTTGGAACAATTACACCACCGCCACCACCAAATATTTTTAGATCGGGTCTTCCATTTTTATCAAGCATTTCTCTCATGTATTTAAAATATTCTAAATGACCTCCCTGATAGGAACTGACAGAGATTGCTTGAGCATCTTCTTCAATAGCTGCTTGTACAACTTCGCTAACACTGCGGTTGTGGCCAAGATGAATTACTTCTGCTCCGCCTTGTTGCAATAGTCTCCGAATAATATTGATACTTGCATCATGACCATCAAATAATGCTGTTGCTGTTACGAATCTCACTTTATTTTTTAGTTTATATTTAAAACTTGTTTCCATAGCTTTATTTCCTCTATAGTAATCAAACATGCCTTAAAAGCATATGAGCGTGTCTTAAAGTAGCATAAATTGATTTAAGTTATAATAAATATGGAGAAAACACAAAATGTGGCCTCTTACCGCTAATGAAATTTATCAAGTAATTACAAAAGATTCAAAAAAAAGAAATGATTTCGAAAATATAATTATAGATGGTGTTTGTTTAGATAGTAGAAAAGTAAAACCACAACTATTATTCGTCGCCATTGAAGGGGAACGTTTTGATGCACACTCTTTTTTAGAGGATTGTTTTTCAAAAGGAACACAGGTTGCCCTTGTAAATAAAAATTCGAGTTATTTAAATAATCTGTCTATTGAAAATAGAAAAAAATGTATCGAAGTTGAAAATGTTCTTGATAAATTTAGAGAGTTTGCAAAATTTATGCGTTCTCGTTTTTCATTTCCTGTAATAGGGGTTGCGGGAAGTAACGGAAAAACAACAACAAAAGAAATGCTTGCCAGTTTATTAGGTGGAAATCAATTTAAGGTAACGAAAACAGAAAAAAGTGAAAATGGTTTTTTGGGTATGGCTGTTACTTTGTGCCAACAAGAGCATAATAAAATAAATCCACCAAATGCTTTAGTATTGGAAATTGGAATAGATGATATTGGAGCTATGGAGCAACATGTTGCTTTAGGTACTCCCGATGTTTCTATAATAACTGCTTTAGGACCTGAACATTTAGAACATTTAATCAATTGGGAAACGGCTGCAAAAGAAGAACTTATTATCTTTCAAAATCCAAATACAAAAAGAGTTTGGCAATTTGAAGATGATAAAATATTACAAGCTTTTGAAGAAAATTTAAAATCGAAAAAGCTAGGTTCAAATCATTTTATGAATACTGAAAATGATTTTGTTGTTATTGAAAAAAACAAACTGAAAACAATTTTCATTGATAAAGAAAGTTTATTAGAACATATTTCTCAAATTATTGTCTGGCAAGTACCTGAAGAATCTAGTACAGAAAGTGATATTATATTTGAAATTTTTTCTAATATAAATACCCTAAAATTAAATGGAAATATTAAATTCAATGTTCCTTTGCCCGGAAAACATAATGCTGCAAATTTTGCTTTAGCCTTTGCAACTGCTATAATGCAAAATAGAAGTTTGAACGAAATTGTTTCGGGCTGGTCGCAATTCGTTTCACCACCCATGCGTTCAAGAGTAACAACATTAAAAAATGGAATCATTTTATTTAATGACTGTTACAACTCGAGTCCAATGAGTTTAGAGGCAGCATTACAATCAATTGAAAATAAGGAATGGAAAGAAAAAAATAAGGTAGTTATTTTAGGTGACATGCTTGATCTCGGCGGCGAGTCAAAATACTGGCATGAGAAAGTGTTCAACTCGCTAAAAAATATCCAGAACGCCTACTTGTGCCTTTATGGATCCGCCATGTATGATTGTTATAAGTTACTTAAAGAAAAAGAAGATACGTTAATATCGAATAATAATACTAGGCTTTTCTGGCGTGCCGCTGATGAAGAGCCTAGTCAGTTTCTAACTGATATTGATGTGAACTTTTCTGATTATGTTATTTTGGTTAAAGGCAGCCGAGGAATGAAACTTGATAGAGTGGTTAAATCTATTGAGGAGAAATATTGTTGAGTTAGCAACACTCGGTAATATGAGCAATTTTGAAATTCGGGAGGTGTATACTATGCGACCTGAAGTACTTCAAAATGAACTATTAAAAATCCTTGAAAACTCTTTTGTCGATCGCCACTCTGATCCCAAGGATGATGTAGTTCTCTCATTGAATGAGGATCAGATGTTTAAACTTTGGAATATTTTAGGAGAAGAGCTTGGGATCGATCTTTCGTTAGCTACAGAGGATCAAAGAAAACTTTTATTTGATGCCTGTGATAACGGGAAACATATCGCCGCTCGGGATTTTAGTTCATTATTATGGTTAGTTTATTATAGTGATGCTGCATATCAATAAAAAAAAGCAATAAAAATCATTTAAAATGAATTATTGCTTTTTTTTGTATCTAAAAATTTTTCTTTTCTAAAAACTTAAAAACCTATCGCTTCAATGCCTCTCAGTATAAATAGGATTCATTTAAAATTGAAAATGCCAAAGGCTTGAGTTACATCTTAATTGTGTTTTAAGAAATTTTCTTTGTATCAACTTATTGTCTGATATTTAGTTAAATTTCAAAGGGAAACAAGGTTTTTTAAGTAAATAGAATTAAATCATATTTATTTCTTTGTTTTCTTTTTTTGGTTAAAAGCACATTTAAAAAAAAATGAAAATGTTCCTAATAAATTTCAAGCAAAAACTAAAATAGTTTAAATTTTGAAAGAATAAGTATGAAAAACTATAAGAATAAAACATCATTTATACAAAAAGCAAAAAATTATTTTAATCCTAAATTAATACAAGTTGAATTTAATTATAGAAAAAGAGCATTCATCATGAGTGCCATTTTTTTTGCAGCACTATTTTTAATTTTAATGAGATACGCCTATTTAACTGTTCTTCCTACAGATTTAAGAACAAAATTACTAGCCACTGGTTCGAGGCAATTTGAAACCAGTGTTACGTTATCAAAACCGCGAGCAACCATTACCGATAGAAATGGAAAGGTTCTTGCAGTGAGTGTTTCCAGTACCAGTTTATTTATTTTGACTCGTAAAATGCCTAAAGACGAAGAAACGCTTAGAAAAGTAGCAAAACAAATTAAAGTACCATACCAAGACTTAGAAGCGTTAAAAAAAGAAAAAAAGAATTTTGTTTGGCTTAGAAGACAAATGACTCAAACCGAACTAAATGAAATCGGTTCTATTAAAAAATGGAAAAACTTTTTAGACACCGTTGAAGAACCAAAACGTATTTATCCCGAAAAAGATGTCGCCGCCCAATTGATCGGATTTGTCGGAGCAGATGGAAGTGGCCTTGAAGGCGTTGAAAAAATTTATAACACCCGTCTTACTGAAAAACCAACAAAAGTAGACGCTCGTCGCGATGCCCGCGGCCGTGTTGTGATTGATACGCCAAACGATGCTTCTAAACCTTCTCAAAATCTCCCAAATTTAAGATTGTCTATCGATCTTTCTATTCAACAATTTGCACAAAATGCACTGCGTGATGGGGCCATAAAGTCAAAAGCAAAAGGCGGAAGTGCGGTTGTGATCGATGTTACTTCTGGTGAATTGTTAGCTATTGCAAGTTATCCTACGTATGACTTAAATAATCCACCAAATAATGATCCCGATGCACGCCGTTTTCGTCCTGTAATGGATGCCATTGAACTTGGTTCTGCTTCTAAACCAATGTGGATCGCCAAAGCTCTTGACCTTGGTATTATTACTCCAAACACCATGTTCGATGTCCGTGGCGGGAAAATGTTTTTGCCAGGTGGAAAAATTCGCGATGACCACCCTGTAGATCATAGCTTAGATACACAAGGTGTTCTTAGATACTCCAGTAACGTAGGAATGTATCAAATCTCTCTAAAAGCAGGACGTGAAAAATTATATGAATCTCTTATGAAAGTCGGATTTGGCCGCTCACCAGGAACGGGATTCCCAGGAGAATGGAAAGGACGTATTCATAAGCCAGAAAACTGGAGTGAAATGCGTTTTGCAAATATGTCCTTTGGACAAGGTTACGCCATTTCTGCTCTACAACTTGCACATGCCGTCTCTATTATGGCAGGTGGCGGACAAGATCGTGGTGTTAACTTAATTGCAAAAGACAAAGAAGCAGAAAAGAATTTTGTGGGACCACCTATTCAATTTATTTCTAAAGAAACAAGTAAATTGGTTTCTAATATGATGGGTAAAGTAATTGAAGAAAGTAACGCAGGAAGAATTCCTGGTGTTTATGTTGGTGGCAAAACAGGTACAGCACAAATTTGGTCCAATAAAGATAAAGCTTATTCAGAAAGAACTGCTGTTTATCAAGGAATTATTCCAGCAAATAATCCAAAACTTGCTATTATTGTTGTGCTCGATGAAGTAAGAGTGCGACCCGCTTATGGAGCCATGCTCGCTGGCCCTGTGTTTAGTCAAATTGGGAGAAGAACGGTCGACTACTTAAATTCACAAGGTGTGTTTAGCGTTGAACCTTTTGCCAACGCTTATCTTTCAAAAACCGAAGATAAAACCCCTTTACAATAACTTGACTTTACAAATTCTCTGTTGCAAGGCTAATGTGCCACAATCCACTTAGTAAGATTTGCAAATTCTTTATCTAAGGACCCATAGTGAAGTGGATATCACGTAGGCCTCCGAAGCCTGAAGCGCAAGTTCGATTCTTGCTGGGTCCGCCATCTACTTCTCCATATAAAATAAGCATTCAAGACTCCCCGCAAGATAGTCCCAATTGATTGTCCCAATTTTTGGTTGGGACACAATATATAATTCATGCAAAAATTGATGAAGAATTAATTTTTAATTATATAATTTCAATTGGTAGATAGTATGCAATCCCTTTGGGAAATAATTTAATCCCTAATCTTTTACATTTCTCTTGAACACTATCTTCATCATATCTACTAGTTATTAATACTGAATTATCTTTTAAATTGAATTTACAAATAATATCAATACCAGTTAGATTATAGCCAATAAGTTCATTATCTAGAAAAAAATATATTTTATCAGATTGATTTTTATGAAAATTTTCATAAAAATCAATTAATTTTTCAGGGCTTTTGAAATGTAAAATATTTATTTTGTCATTTGAATTTATTATAGAATTTAATTTATGATTCATTACATCATGAATTGATTGATCATCATCAAGTATTAAAAGTGAGCTATTTTTTTGTATTTGAATTTTTTTGGGAATCCAATGTGGAAGTTCTGATGTTTTCAAATTAATTTCAATAATAGTACCTTCGTTTATTTTTGAAGATATTTTTAAATCTCCTCCCCAAGATTTTATGAATTTTATAGAACTTGATAAACCAATTCCTGTGCCTTTAGCTTTAGTGCTTATTCCTCCAATTATAACTTTTTGAAGTATTTCGTCTGGAATTCCGCATCCATCATCTATAATTTTTAGTTCAATAAAAAATTCATTAGATAATAATGAAATTATAATATTTCCTGAATTTGAAATTGACTCAACTGAGTTATTAATTAAATTTGAAATAACAGACTGAAATTGTGTGCTATTAACTTCAGAATTAGCCAAAAAAGAATTTGAATCTATTTGTGTTATAAATTTAATATTTTTATTTGAGAATTGAACTCTTTTCTCTGAAACAATTTTTTCAACTAATAAAGAAATAATCTCTTTAGAAATTAAATTATTATTTGCTTTTTTATTTAATTTATGAATTAAATTATTTGCAATATCATCAATTCTTTCTGTAGCATTTCTAATAAAGACTCTTTCTTCTTCTGGAAGCGTGGATATTTTTTTTAAATAAATATTTAATACAGAAAGTGGTGAACGAATATCATGTACTACCTGTGAAGCTACTTTTGCAATTGCTTCAGACTCTGTTTTTTGAACAAGTTGTTTCTGAGAATATAAAATATTTTCAGCCATTTTAGAAACATTTAAATTTAGTTTTTCAATCTCTATAAAACTAGTTCTTATTGGAAGCATACCTTTAGCGATGTCTTCAATTGAAAAATTTTGTAATATATTAGAAATATTCTGAACAGGTTCTCCAAAATATTTACTCATGATATTCACGAAAAATGCTAGAATTATTGAAATAAAAATAACAATAAAAATAATTATATATATTGAATTAACTAGAACTTCCTTTATGGATGCATAAGAGAAATTTGTAGTTATTGTAGAAGCTATCTGGGATTTATTTTCATCAAAATAAATATTTGTCTTAATAAAACCAATATCATGTAAAATTGAATTTTCAAAACTGCATATAACATTTCCTGAGGAATCTATAACTTGAAGAGATTCTAACCTTCCTGAATCAAAAAATAATTTACATTTTCTAAATAATTCAGAATATAGTCCTGTTAAAATATCATTTCTGATGGAGTCTGTAAAAAGATTTTGTGAAAAAATTATATTTTTTTTAAATGAAGTATCGAGAGAATGTTTTACAATAAAAAAAGTAGCAAGTGAATAGACTAAAAATGTAATAATAAAAATTGAAAAAGCAAGAATAAAAATTGAGTTTTTAAAACTAAGATTTTTAAAACTTCTCTTTATTTCCAATGAACTTTCCATAATTCACTCTCATAAATAAATCTCGACTCAGGTATATTAAGATTTTTTCTCTTAATAATAGAGATATTTGTTTGAAATAGTGGCACAAAATAATATTCTTCTTCAAAATTCTTAAATGTAGTTGAATAGTTTTTTAGTCGCTCCATGGGATCTTCTGTAAATCGAATTTTTTCTAATTCTTTAAATAAATTTTCCGATGGAATATTTCCAAATTTAAGAAAAGTATCATTTCTTAAAGGATCTAAATAACCGTCTGGATCAGGAAAATTTCCCATATATCCAGCAATTAATAAATCATATTGATTCTTATTTATTTCATCCACAAAATCTGTAGCAACAATTTGCCAATTTATTTTTACTCCAATACTTGCAAAAGTTTTTTCAAATTTATCAATCATTTTAATATTTAAATAACCTTTTTGAACTAAGATATTTAGTTTTTTATTTTTTAAAATATTTAAGTTTTTATAATCAATATTTTCATGATTTATTGTTTTATAGTAGCTTATTGGTAATATTCCTTTTGGAAAAAAACTTGGATTAAATTTATAAAATTTTGAAAAATCTTGTTCAGTTTTAAAAGGTTTTTGAACTAATTTTACTAATTCTTTTCTAAGTATTTTATTTTTAAAAATATTTTTATCTAAGTTAAAAAACATATGAGTAAACGATAATGAGCTTATGTGCTTTAATTCAAAATCTTTAGGTAATTCTATGTTTTCTAATTCACCTCTTGGTAATCCGACTAAAATATCAATATTATTATCTATTATTAGTTTATTTAATTCATTATTATTATTTAATTTAAAAATAGTAATATTATTAATAATTGGCTGAACGTTAGAGTATTGAATATTCTTATTCAATTCAATTTTATTTTTATTAAAAAATTTTGCATAAAAAGGTCCAGATCCTATAAAAGTTAAATTTGATTTATTTTCTTTTATAATTGAAAAAGAAGAGATACTTAATATATAAATAAATGGAGGATAAGCTTTCCTTAAGTTGAATTGGATAGTGTTTTTATCTATAATTGTTATGCTAGGATGTATTTCACCATGATTCAAATTTTTTGAAATACTAAATATTTTTGATAAGTAACTTGCTGTTATTGAGTCTGAATTTGGCCAAAAATGTCTTGATATACTCCATGCAACATCTCTTGAAGTTATATTATTTCCATCTTGAAATTTGGAATATTTATTTAAATGAAATGTATATGTTTTGTTATTATTTGAAAGAACCCATTTATTAGCTAAATCTCCGATTAATGATCCATTTTCATCTATTCTAATTAAAGTCTGAAAAAGGCATTGTGTTAAAATAAAATGTTGAAAATTCCATGATTTTATAGGGTCTAGTGTCTCTGGAAATTGGATTAAAGCAACATTTACATTATTACTTTGTTCTCTATTTTTTTCTGATTTTGCAAAAGAATAGTAATGAGTATTTATTAATATTAATATTATTATTAAAATGTACTTCACTTATATATCCATAAATTATTTCTATATTCAATTTTTATATAATCACAATTTAAATAAAACCGAGTATTTTTGTATATGAAAAAATCTTTTTCTTGATTAAAAAATTTTATTAATTGAGCAGCTCCTGTTTTTTTTAATAATAATAAATTATTTGATATTTTTTTTATATCAGTATTACTAGTAACGAATTGCTCTCTTATTTGATTAATACTGTTATTTCTTATATGAGAAAATTTTATATTTTTTTTACTTTCACTGTAATAAAAGATATCTCTTGAGTTTATGTATCTGAAAAAATATGGGATATCTTTTCTTAAAATTTGTTCTTTTTCTTCTGGATAAATATTGTCAAAATTAAAAGATTTTTTTTGAATAATTTCATTATAAAAATTAGTGGATCTTATTATAACTCTGATTGGAATTTGATGAAAAAAATTATTATTTAAGATATTTAAGAATACTTCTTTATACTTATCCATAAAAGTTAAATAACCGAAAACCAGTGCCCCTAAAAATTTATTTTTAGGTTTTAAATTAAAAGCATCTTTTATTTTTTTTAGCCCACAAATATTTTCAGATAAATCATAAAATGGCAAAAGATGAGTTTGAGAAAGTAATCCAATTTTGTTAAAAATAGACTCAATATCTAAAGCACAAAAAACTATTTTATTATCAGAATTTTTCCCAAATAATATATTTTCAAAGTGCAAATCTGTTATTCCAAACATAGCATACATTGCAATAATTGCTCCACACGATTCCCAATCATTCTCATTTAAAATAGGCTCTGTTATTTCCGAAATATTATGATATTCAATATATCCCGAATTAAATATATTATTATCAGGCGTAAACTTCATTGATGGTATTAGTGTATACCATTTATCATATAAATCAAATTCAGTATTTATATTTTTATAACTTTTAAGATGTTCAATTAATAGACTACTTTCAGACAAAAATAACCACTCCCAATAAATATTTCTGGGTTTATAGATTCTATTAAAAATGTCTAAGCATACTCTTTTTTGTCCGTTGTGAGGATCTCCAATAATTTTCATTTTATTTATTATATTTTATTTCTGAATCTTCGATAGAAATATTGATTGTCTTCTCGTATTTAAAAAGTTTTTTTTCTAATTCTTCTAAATATATTATTTCTAAGTTATTTTCATCAATATTTACTTCACTTTTTATAATGTAATTATTTATATTTTTCATTTAGTTTCCTTTGCTATTAATAAAAGTTAAACTTTTTTCTGATTCATTTTTCTTTGCAACTGAATAGAAAAGCATAAATATGATTGCTGTTATTAAAAAAATTACTCTTAAGAAGTTATCATAGATCATATAACCATATATAATTTCAAAAACACCTAAAATAATTTGTGAGTAAATTATTTCAGCCGAGGATATTCCTGCCGCTTCTTGAGGTTTACATAATCTAAACCATTCACTATTAATTTGTAAATTAACTAATGGATAAAATAGAAATATTAAAGAAAATGATATTATTTTAACTACAAAAATTTCTGTATTCATTATTAAAATTAAGGAAAATATCATAATTATTAGAGATGCTATTACTGAATATTCATTAAGTCTTATTTCTTTATTCTTGTTTTTTAATTCAATTATTTTTCCTCCAATAAAGTAAAAAATTCCATATAATATTAAAGTTATAGCATAACCATATTCTTTACCAAAGAATTCATCTCCATATTTAAATAGCATGATATTTGTTCCGCCTAGTCCGCAACAAACTAAAATATCAGTAAAAAGGATAATTCGACGCGAAGGAGTTGAAATTAATGAAGTAATCATTTCTTTATATTTATTTTTTGAAACATTGTTTGGTTTTGAGCTAAATTTTTTCATTTTCCAAAATATTAAAGCTCCAAATAGCGATCCAATTGCGTCTAAAAAAAGGATAATTTTTGCAGTTTCTAATGATGGAGCTATAAATAAAAATATTCCTACAAGACAATACGATCCTTGTATTAAAACATTAGCTAATAGGTTTAAATGACTTGATTGTTTATAATTAGGGAATTGTTTAAGCCAAGAAAATCTGAGAATTGAAATTGAACCGCCTATTACGCCTTTAAAGAATGCGCAAATAATAAATAATTCTATAGATTTAATTATCACGGAGAATAAAATTAATGAAGTGGTAACAAAAAATAATAATTCAGAAATTGTACCAATTTTATGTGGTAAAAAACGATTGTGTATAAGTGGTGAAATGATACTTCCAACTACATTTCCAAAGCGCATTAAGAAAAAAAATACTCCAAGACTTACTAGGCTTGTTCCAAAAGAGCTTCCCAAAATAGGTATAAAACCATTTGTAAGTACTGTTGGAACATTTGATATTAATACTTGAAATAAAAATGGATTAAAATCTGACATAATACTTCCTGCTAATAATAGATCATTAACATATATAAATTTTGTAATTTGAGATCTATTAATAAAAATTATCAATTTAATATATAATACCATAAATTAATTATGTCAATTTTAAATTATTTATATATTTTGGTAAGCTTTTATTGTTTTATATTTAATATTTAAAATTATATTAAATATTAAATATTATTTTATTTTTATTAAGATATTTTTAAATATTAAATAAAACTAATATGAATCAAACTTTATTTTATGTTTAATTTCTATTGTAACGTTTGTGAATTGATCCTGTATATAATTCCAACAAAAAAATAAAACTAAGTAATCTTTGCTAATCCATTGTAAAACGGGTTTTCCTGTTTTGGCATGAGGTTTCCATATTCCAGTTAAATATTTTTCTTCAAGAGTCATCTGTTTTATACAAGATAAATTTTCTAATTGCTCCGGAGATTCTAGTAATACAAAAGATTTTTTTCCCTCTGTTATATACTTTGGATCAAAAGATCTACTTTCCCACCATTCTTTCGCTTCTTTTGATGCATTTAGATTTCTAGTATTCTCCAGCTTCTCACTTATCAAAGTTAACAATTTACACCTTTTTCTATAGGTTTCATTTTGCCAACATTCTTGTAGAGTTCTAAATTGCTGAGTGAATTTTCCTAGAACAACTTCAGAATTAATTTCTTTTTTAATAGGTGTGTAAATAAGTTTATTATTATTTTCCCCAAAGGGGAGAAAGGATTCTTTCCATTCCCCCAAGCTTTTTTTAAGCAAAATATAAGCTTCAATTTGAGATATATTTTTATATTTTGAAATAAACTTAACAGGGTTAAGATGCATTTCGTTACCAATAGCGCAATGATTCATAAATATTTCTTTATGAGGTAAATATCTTAATGAATTATAGCTTTGGCCATTTGTAAATATATTTTTAAATACAATCTCATTTCCTTGTTGCTTGCCTTCGCCTAACTTAATGTCACATATATTTAAAGCTTGTTTCCATTTATCTGATGCAATGGATTCAAAATTCATAATTGTGCTCCTTTAAATGGTCTGCCTTTCCTTTGTTCTTGTTCTTCAATAAATGCTTCAAGCTTTAAACGTGTTGCATGTGAACATGATTTTCCTCTTGCAATACTTGTCAGGGTTTGCCTTGTTATGCCTGAATGTTGTCCTAGTCTTGTTATGTTTCCACACATCCGTAAACCCTTTTTTAAAGCTTGGGTTGCAAGTTCTTTGTATTTGTCTTTCGGTGAAGTTGGTTGATCCTTACTATCCATAAAATTAAATCCTTTTCTTAAATGCGCTTACTTGCGCTTGTGGTTTGAGAGCGAAATTGCTCTGTTAAAAAAAATTTTGCATGTAACGTTACGGACTGTCTAAATGATTTGAATTCGTTAAAATTGATGCAAGAAAAGATTGCAAACTATAGAAATTTAAAAAAGCATTAAAAATTAGCTATTTTTAAAAACCGGTTTAACTATTTAATTTTAAAAATAAATTTATGTTTTAATTTTTTGACTGTTGGATTATGAACTTTAAATTTGACCGGAAATAGAAAATCAATTTAGTTCTGAAATATATTTAATTTGAATTTGAATTTAACTAAAGTTTATATTTAAAATGTAATGTTTCCTTATTATATTTTTTAATTATTAAATGTGACTTAAGGGTTTTGTTCTGTTTAAAGATTGTCTGTTTATTCAGTTTTAACAGACTTGCACTTTGTCTAAAGTATTTAGACTGTCCGCTATTATGTAAAAATTATTAGTATTTCATTTACGTATTTTGCCACATTTCAATATTCAGTAAATCATCACTCAATTTCCTTCTAAAATAATTACAGACCGCCTCTGTAACTAAAAATATTAGACAGTCTGTTAATTGATTAAAATTATCGCGAAAATTTAAAGTTTTGAATATTTATAATGGGGTAAGAGTCTGACGAAATGAAAGATCAATTGTGTCAGTCCGCAAATTTATTTTTGAATACAATTAAAATGCAATAAATAATAGCTAATCAACTCTTAATCTAAATATATTAGATAGTTAATTAATTAGAATTATTCTGATTTTATTCATTTTGTGTTTTTATACTAGTGTGCGGACTGACGATATCACGGATTAATTGTGACGGTCTGTACTTAGATTTTTAATTATTTTCAAAGTGCAAAAAATAAGATATGTCTTACATTTTACTTAAAGTATATAGATGCTCATTTAATTGATTGAAATTCTTGATTAACGGATTGACGCATATACAAGTTATTTGTGACAATCCGCTTTATAATTATGCTATTATGAACATTTTTGCATTAGAAATAACCAATTTTTATGATTCTGTATAGAGCAGACTGACATAGGCATTTTGACTTTAATCAGTCCGTATGGCCAAAAATAGTATTTGTAATACTCATTTTGTATTTAATATTATAATAGTGTTTTTATTATTATTGACAAAGCATCGAAATGAGATCTGAATTTAGATAGTTCGTGAAATTTGCTTATTTTTTAATCATTAAAAATATGGATTATAAATATTTTTCATAATTTCTTTAAGGTTACAATTGAGAAGCTGATTAATATTGAACATGATTTTAGAAAAATAAACTATTAAACATTTACGAAGATTTGAATTAATTTTATACTATGTTTTAAATAGTGATAATTATATATCAAGATTAAGAGCTTTGCAGAATTCTATTTTTAATAAATGAAGTTTTTCAATTGAAATTTTTTGATCTATAATTGCTTTCATAATTTCAATTGGTTTTTTGTCGCCTCGACTTTTTATATAAGATAAATCTAAAAAAGTCTCTAAGCAATCAATAAATTTAACAGGTTTTGCTAATGTATAATCATTTTTTTGAGTGTCTACGAAGTTATTTATTACTTGATGATGATCTTTGTTATTATCACCATCAAGAATAACTCCATGATAAATACCATAAACTTTAAGAAGATTCATAAATCGATGAAAATTATATTTTCCAAGAACATCAAGAATATAAATATTTTGATTAAAAAAACCATGCCATTGATTTGTTAATAGATAATTAAATAATACCTTTTCAGTTGTTCCTTCAACTAATAAAACTTGATCGGCAAAAAATAGCTGTGCTCGTTCTCCGTCTAACCAGAGTTGATATCTAAAATTTTCTTCTTGTTCGGCTATTTCAATTGTTGGAGGATTTTGAATTAATTCGCGTGCTTTTTTCTTTTTTACCTCAGCAACCTCTGTATTCTCAACAAATTTTTTTAATTCTTCTAATAAATTTAATCCTTCTTTAAATATTTCATTTATTTTATCACCTTTGGGTTGAAATATCTTTGTTATACCAGATTTACGTTGGACTCTAACAATTTGTTTAATTTCATTTGCAGCTTTCCCAACAAAAATAGGAGAATGAGTTACAATAATAACTTGTTCTTCTTCTGTATCCCCAAGTTGTCTTAGATTATTTGCAAAACTTTCTTGTTGACCAGGATGCAAAAATGCTTCTGGTTCATCAATTAATAAAAGAGTGAAATCAGGATTGAACTCTTTTTTAACTAATTTATCTTTATTTTTTAATTTTGTAGCTAATCGTATAAGTTCATAAATAACTAATCGTTGAAATCCATGTCCATAACGATCTAATTCAAAACCATTATCAGAGTTTATTGATGAATCCACAAAATTATGTTTTACAAATATTTTAGATATATCTTCAGCTGTAATACTATTTATAGTTAAATCAAATTTAATATTCCAATTTGAAAAAGCATCATTTAATGGCTTTAATATTTCACTTAAAAAACCAGTTTCATTTTTTGCTTCAATATTTAGGTTATCAAAAATTTCTTTCAAAGTTATGAATGATTGACTTCTTAACATTGCTTTATTTAACAAATAATTGAGAATATTTCGCATAGGTGAAGGGCCAGTTGTTTTTGTTTGTTCATCAATTGTGGTTGATGCTGGAATGTAGAGGACTTGACCTACTTTAGCAGTACTTATGTTTTTTGAATTATAAAATAGTTCATCATCAACTTTTCCTTCTAATAAAGCAAAAATATTACTCTGTTTTTCTTGAAAATATTTTTTATTGTCTGACTTAAAATAGCGTCTTAATGTTAATAAATTACTACTTGATTCATTTTTATATTTTTTTTCCAAACTTTTCCACTCAGTATCATTAAGCAAAAATGTAAGTTGAACCCATGATTCATCATCTTCAGTCGTAATTTTTGGAAAATCATTTTTTGTCCATTTATCGTCATCATAAAATAGTCGAATAGCATTAAGAATGGAACTCTTTCCAGAATTATTTGAACCAACAAGAAGTGAATAATTAAAAACTTCAATTTCTACTTCTAATATAGATCTATAGTTGTGGATCATAATTTTTTGAATTTTCATATTTTGCTTCTTCATAAAAAATTAAATTAGTAATAATTCTTAATGTAATCATAACTTTTTTTATTTAAATATTAATTTATATCGGTTAAATTTATGATATATTTATGAATATATTTTCCTATATTCGTCATTTTTTAAATATATAATGATTATTATTAATAATATGACTTTGAATTTTCTATAATTTTAATTGTCACTTCTTTGCAGGTTTTAGTTAATAATTTATTATATTTCATGAAATTATTTTCATCATTAGCATGTAATGTATAGTCTGAAAAATTTTGTAATTCACAAGAACAATTTTCAATTTCTGTTTTTAAGTTAAAACTATAAATTATAGAAATAAATTCAAAAAAATATAGTTGACTCATTATTTCTTCTTTTCTCTGTTTAAATGTAAAACTTGTATTATTACGATTATTTTTATAATCTATGTATTTTTTTGAATTATCAAGTAAATAATTTATATTTTGGTTAAATGATAAAGTAATTTTTGGTAACTCAGAAGAAAAAAATTTCTTTTTTTCTAACTTATTTTGATAGAAGTATGTAATATATCCTCCTGCAAATGCTCCAATAATTGCTCCTAAAATTGAGATGAAAAGTGTTATAAAAATTTCAGTTCTACGTTTACAATTCAATTCTAATAATTCAGTTTTTTTGGCATTTTTTAATGCATGTATTGTGGCTTTTATCACATGTTTCTTTTGATAATACAATGGATATTCTCCCATTTAATTTTTTGTCTTTTGCTTCAAATATAAGTTTTTTATTACTAAAAATTTTTACATTAAATTCTTTGATATTATCACTTATATCAGATGCTTTTAAAGCATCTAAGTTATTAATAAAAATAAAATCAAATAATTCTCTATTTATCTTAATATTATTCTTAATGTTATCACATTGCCATGCTTTATCATTACAACTTTTCTCACAAGTATTCGCATAGATACTTTTTTTTTGAAATGTTAAGATAAAAACACTTAAGAAGATAAATATTAAAATTTTAAATCTTTTAGAAATCAATAGTTTCTCCATTTGACAACAGTATCATGATTTTTATTATCGCATGTATGAAATGTTTCTTTAATTTAGAATCAATAATGAATAATAAGTATTTTTTGCCGATAATCTAATCCCTTGTCAGTGGATCGCTCTTCTCTAACCAACCCACAAAATCATGATTCATCATTTGCCGTTAAAATCACATTTCAATACCTCAAATCCCAACCCATACCATTTCCACAAAATTTGCCGGTGATGCCGGTGAAGCCGTTGAGAGAAAAACGCTTCACCGGCACATAGTTTCTTATATATTATTTAAATAAGTCTAATTTGCCGGTGATGCCGTTAAGAATACGACGCTCCAGAAATTCACTTTTTTAGTCCCAATTATATTGCTTTACGAAAATGCAGATTTGTTACACGTATGAAGTGTTTATGTTGATAGGAATAAGTATTTATTTTGAAACCTTTTTGCCACCTTAAGGAAGAAATAGGAGTTTACCAGTTCGATTCTTGCTGGTTTTTTCATATTTTGAAATATGATGAAAAGAAATTATGAAGTTCTAATTATAAACTCAATAATTCTTTTAAATTTCAAAATGGTCTGACATAAATTTTTTGCACAGATTAAACTTAAAAATATTCCTAAAAATGAAAATAAATCTTTATAGTTATCAAAAAATATTAAATAATTAATAAAGTATTTATTGATTATATCATATGGTATTAATATAATAATAAATAAACACATTGAAATTATTCCTAAAAATTTAATTGTAGAAATCATTGATTTTAATAGCTCAGATAAATATGATGATTTAACTAAAAATTGGACGGAAGGTTCTTTATATATTGAGAATATTATGCCAATAGTTGTTAATAATAAACCTAATAAAGTTAAAAATATTGACATTAAATTTGAAAGTCTATTCTCAAAAACATTATCATTAAAACTGAACTTGGCAATGTATGAAAAAATCAAAATTAAAATATAAATAAAGATTCTTTTTGAATATATTTTAATTATATTGAAATTCATATTTTAAACTCCAGAGTATATTGATATGTCTTTCTCATTTTTTTTGAATTGAATTTTCATTGATTCCATTACATCATCTCTATTTAAATATTTTCCATTATTATTAATGGAAACTGAAGCTTTAACGACATCGCAAAGTAAATTTATCATTTTATTTGAGTTTGGCATTTTTATTTTTAATTCATTTATATTTATTTGTTTTTGTTTAAATAAATTACCTAAGAATCCAATAGTATTTCTTAATTGCCTTTTTGGGCTTGAAAGTTCTAGTTTAATTTCATGTGATCCTGTTCTATCAGAAATTGCAAATAAATTTTCAGTAAAATACTTTTCTGTACCTAATATTTCTTTGAAATAACTTGGATTTAATGGAGATGGGATTTTAAAAGATAAAAAAGATGGTTCAATGTTTCTTTCTAAAAATTTTTTTAAAGAATCTTTTCTTATGATGCTTAAAATGTCAAAATTAAAGTTTGTTTTTCTAGTTAAATAATTTGAAAAATTTTCAATTCCTCCAATTTCTTTTTTTGTAGCAAAAACTAGTATTTCTCTTTTTGGAATTATTAAAAAATATGTTTCTTCAACAATATAATCGGAATTAATTTCTTCCAATTTTTTATTCGTTTCGCAATAAGGAAAGGCATTATCTCTGTATTTTGCAAATGTTCCAAAATAAGCTCCCATAAAATCATTCATCTTATCTGATAAATATGTTATTTCATAGGAAGAGTCATCATTTTCAAAAAATTCTTTTCCGAAAGAAGTTTTTTTGTTTGAAAATAAGGCATCAAAATTTTCTTCTAATGATATATTATTATCAAAGAGCGTACCTTTTTCATTCAAAATTTTGTAAAATGTAATTGTAATATTTTTTTTTCTTTTACCCATTAAAACCTCTGTGTAAGTTTAAATAATGATGTTAAAAATAGCAATATTCTATTTGTATAAACATAACTATTTATAATATTTTTTAAAATAAAAGTAAATAATATAATAGAATTATTTTTTATAATTAAATAGATTACCAAAAATAATTTTTACTTATAATATTGAAATTAATTATTATGAAATAAAATGAAAAATTTAATAATTTAAATTTTTCATTTTATTTCAGAAAAATTTTCTAGGTTTTTGAATACAAATAAGTTCTATTAAGAATTTCTATTATGAAATTAATGTATAAATATTTTATGTCTATAAGTTAATTTTATTTAAAAATTATATTTTTTCTTTGTAAATTGGACTCTCCATTAAATAATTTGCCCAATATCTATTTGGTTTTGTCATTCTAAAATAATTCTTCTTCTCTTCTAAACTCAAACTATTCCAAAATGGATTCCAAATAGAATCAAACCAATAATCAATTTCACCTTGAAGGCTTCCAAGGCCTCTTGGATCTTCATTTGGATAAACGATCCAAGGTGGAGGTGGTTGTAATAAAGAATTGTCTAAATCTTGTATAAATAAATTGTTATTCGTGATTAGATTGACAACTATTCCTCTGAATTCATTTGTTATCGAAACAGCAATGCCTTGGCCTTTATATAAATACAAAGATTTTATTTCAATATTATTATTCATTTTATTTATTACATAATTTGATTTGTATTTTTCTAAATCTATCATAAAGTGATTCAATAATAATGATTTAAGTGTTATAAAATTTTTGCTAGTTAACATTATTTTAATATTATAAGCATATATTTCATCAAAACATAAATTTATTTTATATGGATATTTGTTTTCTAAATATTGAATAAAATTATGTTTGGGGAAAAGATTCTGTAAATCTATTATATAACAATTATATAATTTATCTTTCTTGTATAGAAATTTTAAAATATTATTTAAGGTATATTTCATTATATTTTTTGTATTTCTAATTAAAATGAAAAGAATAAAATAATTATATTATTATTCATATTTAAACTCAATATATTCTATCCAGCCAAGTGGGGCTTCATTGTTTTTATAGTATTCCGATCTCTCTATTTTAGATAGATTTAACCAATAATTATCCCAATATTTATACCACCAAAATTCTATTACTCCTTGTAAACTGCCAAGTCCATCTGGGTCTATTTCAGGAAATGAAATCCAAGGAGATTGAGGCTCAACTCTTAAATTATCAATTTCTTTTAAAAGTCGAATAGTAAATGCATTAAATTCAGAGATAATTGAAAAATGAATGGATTCATTATTCGTGCTTTTTCCTTTAGCTTGCATAAAATTATTGGTCTGTTGAATTTGAAAGATTGAATGAATAAGTTCAATAATTGTGAATTTATTTTTTTCAATACATGAAAAAACAAGATTATATGCAAATATTTTTTCATTATCTAATAAAAATACTAAGGGATAATTTTTGGATTGATAATTAAAATCGGATAAATATAAAGATGGATAAGTTGATAAAAGTTCTTTTTTTGTTAACTGTAATTTCTCATCTTCTTTTTTTCTTTTAAATAAATGTGAAAAATATTTTAAAATCAATTTTAACTCCTAATATATTTTTTCTTTGTTTATAATTTAATTTTTTAATATTAAATCATTTATTACAAAAACAGTTGTACTAAAAAGAATTAGTAAATAAAACCCGTGAAATGCTAAGAAAAAACTTATTGAAATAAATATGTTAAATTTACTTTCAGTTTTGATATCATAATTGATAGGTTCGTTTTTGTCATAATTTCTCTTGTTAATGCTATAGTTTTTATACTTTCTATTATATCTTGGTTTTAATACTATACCATATCTTAAATAATTAGGTTTATTTTTAAAGAAAAGAATCTTTTTTTCATAAAAATAACATTTTGCAATATAATGAGCGAACCTTCTTTCTCCATAAATAGTAGAGTTAAAATCAACTTCATACCTATTAGTAACATCTTCTACTACTTTAATCATTAAAAAAGAGAATAAAGCATAGTATAACATTAAAAATATTGAAAATAAAAAAGGAAATATAACAAAAAAAACAAGCATACTTTCATTCATTATCAAATACTTTCTAAATTTATTCTTGAGAAAATTAAGTATTTTTTTATTATATCTAAAATACTTAATTCATTATTTCTTTTCTTTGTATATTGAGCTCTAAATTAAATAATATGCCCAATATCTATTTGGCTTTGTCTTTCTAAAATAATTCTTCTTCTCTTCTAAACTCAAACTATTCCAAAATGGATGCCAAATAGAATCAAACCAATAATCAATTTCACCTTGAAGGTTTCCAAGGCCTCTTTGATCTTCATTTGAATAAACGATCCAGTGGCGGAGGCGGATGTAATATTGAGTTGTCTATACCTCGAAAAAATAAATTATTATCAGTAATTAGATTGACAACTACTCCTCTGAATTCATTTGTTATAGAAACAGCAATGCCTTGGTCTTTATATAAATACAAAGATTTAATTTCGATATTATCCATTTTATTTATTATGATATTTGATTTATACTTTTGTAAATCAAACATGAAATGCTTAAAAAATAAAGCCTTGATCGTTTCAAAACTATCTTCTTTAACCATGATTTTTAGAAAGTAAGCATATATTTGAGAATCACTCATATTAATTTTTTCAGGATAATTTGTTCTACTATAAAGAGAAAAATTTTCATTTTACCAATATTTAATATGAAAATTATTAGTTATGAATTTCAATGCACTCAATCCATTCTGGAGTTGCATTTTTTATTTTATAATAATCTTGTTTTTCTTGAGGAGTCAATTTTTCCCAAAATGGAGTCCAATAAACATACCACCAATAATCAATAGAGCCTTGTAAACTTCCAAGACTGTCTGGATCTATTTCGGGAAATGAAATCCAAGGTGGTGGTGGTTCTATTTTTAAAATATCTAATTCATTTAAAAGTTTTATAGAGTTTGTGACTATCTGAAATAGATATCCATTAAATCCACTTACTATTGAGAAATGAATCGATTCGTTACTATCATTTTTTCCTTTTGCTTGCCTATATTCATTTGTTTGATCAATCTTAAAGTTTAATAAAATAGTATTTAAAATATCTATTTTTCTTTCACATGTGCAAATAAAATATAAATTATATGCAAATATTTTCTTCTCCTCCATGTAGAAAGGATAGGGATAATTATTTGATTTATAATTATGGTTTGATAGATTATTAAAAAGATAAGTAGACTCTAATTCCTTTTTATTTACAGTTAAGGCTTCATCATTTTTTTTCAAATTTATTAAATTTTTGAAAAATGAAATTAATTTTTTAGTGCTCAAAGTCTACTCCAATTTAATTTTTGTAAATAAAATCTGCTACCCAATCAAATCCAAAATAACCCGAAGTTCCAAAGATTACACCTCCGACTAAACCTGATATAACACAGCCAGGTCCTGCTTCAATTCCAACACTAACTCCAATAGCTCCACCAATTTTAAAACCAACCCATGCGGCTCCCCATCCTCCGGCTTGTCTAACAACTTCAGCTGTTATTGGTTTCAAACTTTCAACTTTATACGACTCATCTAAGGCTTGTTTTAAATCGTATGCGGTGAATGCAATACCAAATACATGGAGAACCTTTCCAATGCCATTAATTTTCATTGCCTTATCATAAGAATTAGGTGTGAAAACAGCTTTAGAAGGAATTTTTTTCCCTTGAAGTAATACTTCTTTATCAATATCTTTAACATACCCAGCAATTTTATCGATTCTTCTTTTTAAATGTGGATTCTGTTGTTTATATTCTTCTAAAGAAGATAATATTTCTTCAGTAGATATTAATTTAGCACCTGCTTTTTTAGCTTTATTTATATCTATATAAACTGTTTTTTTATTTACATCAAATCTTGGCGATCCGTCAGGAAAACTTGAACTTGTAGAAATATATGAAGAATTCTTATTTGTGCTACCCATTATATGTTCAGCAATTGAAGAAGTTGATGAGTAATTTCTTGGTTCTAAATTATATTTTTCTGGCCAAACTTCACGAAGATTTTGAGAATAAGATAAATTCATTTCTCTTAGGTAAGGATCATCTAATGTTGCATAAGTTCTTCTTACTAAAAATCCATCTTTTCCCAACTCTTCAACTATTACAAAGAAAAATCCTCTTGCAGGCATTAAATAATCTGTAATATCAAATTTTGAATCTTTTTCAGTATTCGTTTTTGTTTTGAATTCATTATTTGACATTCCATTTCTCCAATGCCGCAACCCCAATATAAATTTTTAATTCTTCTTCTTTTTTTGTATATATTCTTTTGCAACATCCTGATGAATCTGTAATTCCTTTATATTCATTTCCTGATTCATCAATGATAAAATAAGGAACATTTGATAAAAAATTTCCATCTTTACTTTTAATTCTTATTTGTTGGTCATATTTTTGATTTATTTTTTTCTCAATTTCATCCAAATCATTTTCTATTTTATCCGCATATGACAACAAAACTTTTCCAGCGCATTGTTTGGCAATAAGAGTACATCCACACGAAACTTTATTTCCATGAACAGCTGGATTTAATCCGTTAATTTTTATAAATTCAAAACCTTCAGTTATTGTACCAGAACCATGCAATGGTATTGGACAAAAAACAGAGTCCCCTTTTCTTGCTATGGGAAAGCCATTCGCTTTTACAAATTCTTGAGTAACACTTGTTACCGAGCCTCCACTGCTTAATGGATCTCCTAAAACGATTGCCGCAAATTTCATTTAATTTACCTATATTATTTTGTATATATTTTTAAATTTCCCGGTTGGTCAGGGTGTATTTCAAATGTTAAAATTCGTTTTTTAGAAGCAACTAGAGAACAGCCACATAATGTCTTATGTCCTTCTAAAGCTATTGCTCTATCATCAATAGTTGCTTCTGGTGATCCTTCAACAATCTCACTTTCTCCATGAATATGACAAATGACCTTATCTCCAACTGCAGCAAATAAATCTAAGTTTACCTCAGGATCTTGACTGCCAGTAATTACTGTTCCGCCATTATTTAAAGAATCACCAACAATTATTACTTTCATTAAATATACCAATCTTAAATTAATTTTATTTTTTAAATTTGCTATTTAAAGCAAAAAATTAATTATGTTTTTATATTTTAAATAAATTTAGTTCAATTTCCTAAAAAAATATTTTATTTTATGTTTTACAAATTTTTTAGATATTTTTTTATATAGACAAAATTATAAATAAAATAACATTGAATAGTAAAATTAATTTTAAACCTTGTCAGGGATTGGTTTAAGCTGGATCTTTGCTCAAAATTTATTCAACCTTTTTAATTTTCATTTCAATACCCCAAATCCCAACCCATCCCATTTCAACAAAATTTGCCGGTGATGCCGGTGAAGCCGTTGAGAGAAAAATGCTTCACCGGCACATAGTTTCTTATATATTATATAAATAAGTCTAATTTGCCGGTGATGCCGTTAAGAATACGAGGCTCCAGAAATTCACTTTTTTAGTCCCAATTATATTGCTTTACGAAAATGCAGATTTGTTACACGTATGAAGTGTTTATGTTGATAGGAATAAGTATTTATTTTGAAACCTTTTTGCCACCTTAAGGAAGAGATAGGAGTTTACCAGTTCGATTCTTGCTGGGTCCGCCATCTATTTCTCCATATAAAATAAGCATTCAAGACTCCCCGCAAGATAGTCCCAATTGTTAATCCCAATTTTTGGTTGTGACACTATATATAATTCATGCAAAAATTGATGAAGAATTAATTTTTAATTATATAATTTCAATTGGTAGATAGTATGCAATCCCTTTGGGAAATAATTTAATCCCTAATCTTTAACATTTCTCTTGAACACTATCTTCATCATATCTACTAGTTATTAATACTGAATTATCTTTTAAATTGAATTTACAAATAATATCAATATTAATATTTCTATTTAATTGTGATCAAGTATGAAAATATCCTATTAATTAATGATAAATTTTCTCTATTATATCATATGGTGAGTCTTAATTTTAATTATATCATATTTTTTTGTTTGAAAATCTTTGAACATAAAAACATCCATTTTTATCTTCTTCAATATTTTCTTCAATATTACATTTGGTATAATTATTAATAGTTTTAAGCCAAAACTTTCTAGCTTGGACTGCTTCGATGAGTTGTCTTACTTCCCATTTACCGACATATTGATCAAAAATTTGATGAGCCAACTTTTCACCAAAATTTTTGTTACGAAAGTTTGGCATAATAAAAAATTCAGCAATATCTTTTGTATCTGGATCTTGATTTATTTGACTATTTAAATTAACAACACAAAATCCTACAGGTTTTTTATCATACATAAATAGATGTGCATCGTAACTATGATTATTCCAAGAGGCTTGTAGTGACTTATAATCATACAAACCATTTTCATCTATTTGACTTTTTGTTATGGGGCTAAATTCAAATTCATATAATTGTTGTAAATGAAAAAAAGGGCCAGTATCAACGTTTTTTACAGATACAATCTGTGGTATTAAATCATCCATTTTAAAATAAACCCTTTAAAAAATAGTAGGCGGCATTACAAATTAAACAACTAAGAATAATCGTTATTACTAAGTTGGTTATCTAAAATATATATAACACTTAGTTCAAACTACAAATAAGTTATATCAAGTTTAAAAGCCACATTAGAAACTAACAAATAATATTTAAATTAAAATTATTCTTTGATCGATATATTAATGGCTGAACTTGTTTTCTAGCTTTGTTGTCTAGTTTGATATTGTTAAGCTCATTAAATCAAAGAAATTTGAAACAAAAAAAATGCGGCAAGGTCGGTTCAATTTTTACTTAGGCCGCCATCTACTTCTCCAAAAATAAGCATTCAAAACTATTAGTTCGTATACAAATTAAATCATTGAGGGCGAAGTACAGGATTTTGATTTTATTTTAAAAGCTGCTAGGGAAGAAAAAACTGAATTTACTCTTCATGGTGCAAAGCAAACCTGCGTTTTTTATAATGGATTTTTGTTTATTTCAGCTCATAAATCATAAAAAATATGCTTAAAATATGACTACTTGTAAATAAAAATTTCATAAATAGGTTTTCTAAAGAAACATCATAATTTATAAGAAAAAAAGTAATTTGTTAAGTTTAAGAAAATGATATAATCTTTAAGGGAAGTAAATAATAAGAAGGAATATAATTTTTTAAAGGATATTTTCGATGCATTTATTCATCATCATAAGATCCTGCGTTGTTTTTTTTATTCTTTTAGCTCCATTTTTTTCAATGGCAAAAGAAAATGTGACTCCACCTTGGCAAACAAATATCCAAGGATTAAAGGGGCTTTCATATGAATTAGCGACTTTTTTAAATTCGGATAAAAACTCTCCCTTTCATTTTGCAGCAGAGTTTATTGTCAGAAATCGTATTAATCAAATTTTAGAAAAAGGAAATGAACCTATCGTTGTTGCCTGGGTTCAGCCTGCATTTTTTGATGATGAGAATAAAACAAAATTTTATTGGTCTAAACCTCTTATTTCTGATTCACAACTCATTTTATCATCTGCAAAAAATCCTCTTTTATTTTATAATTTAAATTCTTTAAAAGGAAAAGTTTTTTCGGCTGTCGCGGGTTTGAGATATCGAACTCTTGAGCCTTTTATAAAATCATCTGAAATAAAAAGGGTAGACTCGATAAGATATGTGACAGCAATAGAAAATGTTTTATCTGCAAATAAAGGTCTTGATTTTTGTATTATTGAAAATACAACATTAAATTTTTTTAAAAATATTGATAAAACAATTATAAATTTAAATAATTCATATGTTTCCAAAAAACCTCTTAATCCTCTTTATAAAAGAAGTTTACTTATTCCTCGGAGCAACAAAAAGTTATTTGATTATTTAGAGAAAAGATTAAAAATCATAGATAAAGACAGAGAATGGAAAAAAATATTAAAAAAATATGGGCAATAATTTTTTAAAAAAAAGTATTCTGAAAAATTTATTGTTACGTAATATTTTTTTTGGAAGAGTCTTGGCTTCCTTGTAATTCAATATCAAATTCAGATCTATATAAAACTTCATTTAAAAGAAAATTTTTAAAAAGGTTTATCCATTCTTAAGGCAATACACCTGAACCTGGTTTTGTTACTTCAAAAAATGTGGGAGGCCCAAATGCCCCAGATTTATAATAAGAGTTTTGTCTTCTATATAAATGAAATGCTTTGTCTTTATTGTCAAATAAATAATCTCTAAAATGAAGATTATTTTGAGAACGGGAAGTTCCACCAAAACCACCTTTAGTTTTTGAAAATAATATTGAAAATCCAAGAAATCTACTGTTCTTCAATTTAGGTACATTTGATTTTAAAAACGAAGCTAATTGCTCATGACCAGGTAAGCCATCAGCTCCTTGATGCAATATGGGTTTGATATTTAATTCTGCAACTTTTATAAGATTTGGATACGGAAAGTGAGTGCCGCCAAGTGTAGGAATATAGGGAACGACATAAATTTCATTTAAATCTATACTAAATAATCCGCAAAATGCATTCTCTTTTTTTCCAAGTAGGAGTGAAATTCGAGAACAATAATCAATTGTAATATTTCTCGGTAATGAAATATCCGAAATTGTCATAAATAAACTCCCTGTAAATGTATAAAACTATCTAAAGTAACATTGGTTAAATGTCACTTAAAATAATTTATTTTTTTCAAACAATATTTAATTTATTATATATTTTATTGTTAAAATATATAAAATAAAAACAGAAAAAAATCATGGAATTTATACTTGAAAGGTAAAAAAAGAGGAATAATTTAATTAGTAGACATGAAATTATCTATTTACATTTAAAAGTATATTGATTTTTTTTAATGGGAACGATTTGGGCATTTGTTGTGCCTGGTGATTGATTTTTAACTGTCGCACTTGAACCTTCTGTAACTTGATTCATTTTTATTAAAGTTGCTTTTTTGCCACAATAAGTATCAGCTTCTTTTTGATAATCTTCTTTTGATGTCCATTCTTCACCTTGAAAAGTGACTGTATTAGACTCTTTATCGAAGGCTACCATTTGAACACTAACGCAACCTGAAAATAATATCGTAACTGCTATTGGAAATAGATACTTCATAAAAACAATTCCTTTCTGAGTTGATTGAATCAAATTTATTTTAGAATTACTTTCTACACGAGATATTATATTCATAGATTCATAAATATATGAAATATTATATTAGATTTAATAAAAGAGAAAGAATAGCCTGTCAATAAATCAATCTATTCTTTCTAATGGATTATCCATTTTATAAATTTATATATGAAATTTCAGAAGCATAGTTCTTATTCTAAATGCAGATTAAAATATAAATAATATCAATAGAACATGTTCTTAAAATAAATTAAAAAAAACTCCACCTAATATTTCATTTGGCTTATTTATAAAAGGAATATTTCTTTCTCCATAAAGATTATTTTGATTATAATAGGTATATTTTAAAAATAATCCTAAATAATCTCCTTCAACTTCGCTTAAAAGACTACCCCCTAGGTCTACACCATTGTTACCTAATCCAATGATAAGTTGAGGTTTTGCAATAAAATATTTTAACATCCCTGAATTTAATTTCATGACATAACGAAATTGTGGGCTTATTTGATCATAATTATCCCCTATGTAAACTTTTTCATAGGATAAACCAAAAGTTAAAACTTCATTTACACGATAGTGCATCATAGTCTCCATAGAGAGACCTTTTGAATTAATGTAAGTTGAAAAATCGGGAAGTGAGACTCCATAAATATCAATCGTTTTCACATTGTGATTTCCTGTTCCAATATAATAAAGATCTCCCCATAAGAGTGAATAAAAAGATCCACTGGCAAGAAGGCTAAATAAATAAGAATTTTTTAAATCTGTAGTTGTGATGTTTTTTCCAAGGGAGGCATAGTCGTTTTGTATGGTTTGAGGATCTCCGCCTTTAAATTCGGATGTATTTAAACTAGAGTAATTATAGGGGGAAAGTTTGTTTTCTAAGTAAAAGAAAAAATCGGGAACAGATCCTCCTCTATCATAAACTCTTTCCGTAATTAGTTTACTTAATAAAATTTCATTGTTCATTCCACCTGCACTTACAATAAGATCGTTCTTGATAGAGTCATTCGGATTTTGTGAAATGATAACAGATGATGTAGCAGCGCCTTCATTCGAATAATTTACTCGATTAAATACCATTTCAAAATAAGATCCCGCTGTCACAGTATGGTTACTATCAATATAGTAAGTAATATTATTGCTACCAAGACTACGAAATCGGGTACCATGACCAAACTCATGGTAAGGTGTACTCATATAAGTAGAATTAAAGTAAAACATTTGAAAAAGGCCAGAAATAAACCAAGAAGAAAATCTACCAAATCCATATTTATCTGCAGATATTTTTCTAAATCCCCAATCATAAGTTTCATAAATACTCATGGGAAAATAGGCCATTCCTTCATTTGAGTTAAAAGACTCCTCAAGGTAACCATTTGTTAGAGTAAATCGATTGGGAATTTCTTTGTTTTCTAAAGCAAATAAAAAAGACTCAAGTAAAGAAATTAAAATACAAATGGCAAAACGAAACAAAAACAGATTCATAAAAAACCCAATGAAACGGTTATAAGTAACATTTATTATTTATGAAATCTATTTCGACTTTTTATGGAATATAATAAGAAGTATTTTTCTGTATTTTCGTCATTTTTTTATTGATTTCTAAATTTTTAGATAGGTTGTTATAATTTAAAATTATATATTAAAACTAAGTGTTTTATTTTTTAAAATTCATTAAATGAATTGATATTTCATTTTAATCTAGGAGTGTAATTAATGAAAAAAAAGGAAAATATTATTTTTGATTTTTTTTATTTTACAATTATTTATATTTAGAAACTCTTTCTCCTTAGACAAAAATTTAAAAGTATCTATTGGGCAATTGCCCTTTTATGCAATCGATGACAAACATGGAATCTTTATTGATTTTGTCAATGCTATAGATAAAGTTATGGGAACAAAAACAACAATTATTGTTCAACCATACGCAAGATCGATTCATGATGTCGAAACAGGTGCTGTTGATTATCATTTACCAATCGTAATTAATGATGTGACTCCAAAAAAATATAATATTGCTAAAAAAGCATTTCTATTTAATGTTCCCATTGTTATTTATTATAATTCTTCTAAAAAACCCTATATTAATATAGATAATATTGCTATTTTAGCAGAGCAAAAAAAGATAGAAGTACAAACCTTATTAGCATATGAGAATTTTTTTAAGTTTCCAATAACCTATTTTACATGTCTTGAATGTGCCTTAAAAAAATTACAAACGGGAAGAATTGATGCTATTATTTTTACCCAATTTATAGCAAATAAAGTATTAAAAGAACCAAAAAATAAAAAAGAATATTCTAAAATTAAGTCAAATTTATATAGTTATAAAACTATAAGTATGATATTATCTAAAGATAAATTAAAATCAAAAGAATTAGATAATTATTTAGCTGAAGGAATAAATAAGTTAAAAAAAAGTGGAGAGTTTTATACCATATTTCCTAAAGAGCACCGAGAATTTGAAGCTTTGTGAATTTGTTTTATATAAATTTAGATATAAAAGATTTAAAGAATGGAAAACTTATGAAGCTTATCAAATTATTATATCAATTCATGAATGAGATAAAATATAGGATTAATAAAATGTATAAAAAAAAATTTAATTGAGAATTTATTTTATAGATTATGGCAATATTTAAATATTGTAATTTGTTTTATCGCTATAAAAAAATACAGGCCGATGTTAATTGTTAAAATACATTAAATATTATTTTATATTTTTAGATATTTACATTAACTTTTCTAAAAAAACAAAAGTCACCAATAATTTAATACCATACCAAATAATATCTTAAATATTTGTCATTCCTAAATAAATAAATTAATTCCAATATTTTTGTTTTTTAATAAAAATAATAATTAAAAAAAATATTTAAATAAAATTTGTTAAAAAAAATAATCATGAATAAGGAATCTGTGTCTGTAATTAAATATTTTATAATGAGGATCTGTTTGTGAATTTTAAAACAATTTTATCTATGGCAGCTATCTCCCTCTCTTTTACAATGAATGCATATTCTACGTATTACGAGTATAAAGGAGAAGGAAAGATAATTCCAAATTCTGATAAATATATAGGCGCTCAAAATGACAATTGGAGTTGTGGCGCATATTCTGCTACAAAAATGCTTAATATTGTTGGACACGGCGTTAGTTATAATACTATTAAAAATGATTATGCACAAAAAGTTTTTAGCGCTTTTGCTGGACGCTTTAGTAATACTGTAACTGATATTGGATTAACTCCAGATAAATTAGCCTTAACTTTTAATTCCTATATTGCGCAAAAAGTAGCAGAAAGTATTAAATACGGTGGTATAAAAACAAAAGGATACAAAGCTGAAGTAAGAATAAATGCTAGTATAAATGATATTGAAAATGAAGTCAGGTATAAAAACAGACCTGTTGCTGTTTTAGTGTATGCGGGTTCACAATTGCATTGGGTAACGGTTATAGGATGGATGAATTCAAATTCTTCTGTTATTTATGCAGAATCTGATGGTACCATTAATTATGAAAATAAATATGAGTTTGATAGAAAAAGAGTAAATAATTGGAATTGGGCTGCTGCGGGAATATTGCCAAATACTATAGTAAAAATTGAAGAAGTTGAATTTAATAAATTAGATGCTTTTTTTGATCATCTATTTTTAGGTACAGAAAACGCAATTTACCAAATTCCCGTTGTAGGCGAAATTTATAATCTTCATAAATTAGGAGCTGAAAAATTTAACCAAATTGTAAATTTTGGGCCTAGAGGAGCAAATGAGGTATTAAAAAGTATTGGTCTACCAGGAATTGTGCCCGATTTAACAGTGCCTATGACTCTTGAAGATGTTGTGAAATTAAAAAATCAGGCAAAAAAAGTTGCTGAAGAAGCAGCAAGAGTTTCACAACAAGCGGCACAAGAAGCGCAAAGAGTAAGAGATCAAATTGCAGAAGAAGCAAATAGAATTAAAAATCAATTAAATCCAAGAAATTGGTGCTGTAAATGGAGGCGCTAGTTCCATTTATTCATTATTTTTTATATATTTAATTGGAATTTAAATGAAGCAAAATATAATATCTCTCTCTTTTTTCCTTTTGTTCATTGTTTCTTGTGGAAAAGAAGTTAAAAGTCAAGCGGAAGCAAATAGAAGAATAAACGAATCTGAAATGTATATTTATCCAAATAATGAGACTGAAAATTTCAATGTTGGTGACATTTTTTCTATTGGAATATCACCAGAATCAATAAATAAACATAACGACTTTTTTGAACTAGGTTATAATATTTCAACAAAACTAATAAAAGGTTTGGATTTTTCAGAAAACTGTGTAAAAAGTCAGTATATTTCTTGCTATATAATTACGGGTGATATTGAGATTGAATATTCGATTTATGGTCGATTTTATAAAACAAAAAGATATGGAATTGTATCATCATTACCTGGTTATGCAAGGTCTGAAAAAAAGATATTAAAAATAAATTTAAAAAATGAGAAAAAATGAGAAAATATTTTATAATAATTTTAGTAATTTTTTCTCCAATTATATTAATTTTATATTTAAAATATGGTAAAAATGAAAAAATTATTAATGATTCAATTGTAGAAATTGAAACCAAAGAAAAAAAAGAAATTATAAAAGATATAAATAAAGATATTTATATGGATATATTTAAAAAATACACAGATAATATTTATAAATACCAAGATTTTGTATACGATGAAAAGACTAGAGTTTTATATTTAAAAAATTTATCTTATCATTTTGGAGATAGTGAAATATATAAAGCTGAAAGTGCAGATATTGTTTTTAAAAAATATGAGAATCATGTTTTATATATAACAATAAATGAGCAAAATATAAATAAACATTTTTTGATAGATAAAATGAAGCACTTTTATCAAGATCCTTATACAGATACAATTTCTAGAAACTCAGAAGTAGAAATTAATACAAAGGAAAATACAATTACGATAGATAATGAAACTAAAGTAAAGCAATTTTATAATTATAAAAGTAAAATGGAAATTAGTTTAGATTTGAATCAAAATTATAAACCCTCAAGTATTAAAGATTTATATGTTTCTTTGGATTTGGATTATTTGTTTTATAATATTAAATATAAATATAAAGATTACTATGAAAAAATTATAAATAATATTTCATATTTTGATGATTTTAATTCAATTAAAATAAAAGAGTGTTTGGAGGATGATAATTTTATTTTCTTTTTTAAATTAGGTGATAGTATATTAATTAATGATTATTTAAAAAATTATTTTAGTGATGAGTTTTATGAAAATAAAAAAACAAATAATTTTAAACTTGCATTAAATAATTTAGAGTGTGTTAGTTCTGAATATAAATAGATATTATTAACAATTTTTAGATATTATAAGGGATGTTTTATGCTTAAAAAATTATTTTTATTAAATTTGTCGTTTTTTCTTCCATCCGTAGCATTTGCTAACTATTGTCCAAGTGGTGAAAGATTAATTGAATTAAGAGAACAAAGATATTCGAATAATAATGTAGTTGCAGAAAAAGTTTCTACCTACTGTGGAACATTATATCGATTTAGTAAAGTTAGATTCGTATATGATGGAAGAAATACATTAATTATGACATATATGGGTAGACGTATATTAAATAAACAAGGAGCTCTCGTATTTGAAAGTCTTGATACTTATCCTTCATATTACCAAACTGTGCCAGGAGATCAGGTTCCAAATGATGTTGAATAAAATAATTTATAAAAAATATAAATATGAATAATTATTCTCTTTAGAAAGGTTTTTTTATGTTAAAAAAAATAGCGTTTCTTAGTTTTGTTTTTTGTTTTCCATATTCAGCTTTTGGACAATCATGTGCTGATGGCGAGCGTTTATATGAATTAACTCAATACACAAATATAAATGTAAAAACTTCATTAATTTGTGGAATTGCCAAAGATATAGTAAAAACACAATATTATTATGATGGTAAAAAAACTAAAATAACTACATTTAATGGCGTGAGAGTTTATAATAGAAATAATTATGTTGTTTTTGAAAGTATTGACACTGTACCTTCTTATGAATATTTTGTTTCAGGGGATCAAACTCCTCCAAATGAAAATTAGATCTCAATAAAAAAAAGATTTATTTAATTTTTTATCTTTTACTAGAATATAATATGAAAAAAAATTTATTTTCCCATTTTGGAGATAAAAATATTAAGCTGAAAGTGCGAATATTATTTTTTGAAATTTTAGAATCATGTTATAGTCTTAATTATCATTATTAAGTTCTAGGAGATCAGTTTCCGAAAGAAAAAGATTAAATAATATATGAAAAATATGAATAAGAATAATTGATCACTATACAAGGGTTTTTGTATGTTAAAAAAATAGCGTTTCTTAGTTTTGTTTTTTGTTTTCCATATTCAGCTTTTGGACAGTCATGCGCTGATGGCGAGCGTTTATATGAATTAACTAGAAAAACATATTTAAATAATCAATTGAATGATAGTAAAGTTTTTAAATATTGTGGAGTTCGAGAAGTTTTAGTTCAAACTAAATATTATTATGATGGCAATAACACTAAAATAACAACATTTAACGGAATTAGACTTTATAATAAATTTGGATATATTGTTTTCGAGGAAATAGATACTATGCCATCTTATGAATATTATGTGCCAGGAGATCAGGTTCCAACTGATGTTGAATAAAATAATTTATAAAAAATATGTATAAGAATATTTGATCTTTTTAGAAAGGTTTTTGTATGTTAAAAAAAATAGCATTTCTTTGTTTCGTTTTTAGTTTTCCATTTTCTGCTTTTGGGCAGTCATGTGCTAATGGAGAGAGTTTACATCAAATAAGGGAAAATTCATATAAAAATAATCAAATAATAGATACTAAGATATTTCAATATTGTGGAATTCTAGAAAAATATATTCATACAAAATATAGTTATGACGGTAGAAATACAACTATAATTATATTTAAAGGGTTTGAAATATATAATAATTATGGATATATTGTTTATGAAAGTATTGATACCAAGCCATCATATCAATATCAAGTCCCAGGGGATCAAAGGCCTAAAGATAAAGATTAGATTTTTTTTAAATTTAGTGATTTTACTTTCAATTTAGATTGCAAAAAAAATATTATCTTACAAAGGAGCTGGCTGTTTAACGAAACGTAAATAAGAACACGGCGCATTCCAACCTTCAGGATATAGTTCTTTTGCTTGAGCATCACTAACAGAATTTGAAATAATTACATCTTGTCCAGGTTGCCAATTTGCTGGTGTTGCTACTTTGTGTTTAGCAGTTAATTGCATAGAATCTATTGCGCGCAAAATTTCGTCAAAGTTACGGCCTGTCGTCATAGGATAAGTTAACATTAATTGAATCCGTTTATCGGGGCTAAATATAAATACTGAGCGAACAGTTGCATTTGATGCGGGAGTTCTATTTTGTAAAGTTCCCGTTTCTTCTTCAGCGGGGAGCATATTATAGAGCTTCGATATTAATAAATTTGTGTCTGCAATAATTGGATAATTTACTTTTGCTCCTTGTGTTTGTTCAATATCTTTAAGCCATTTGTTATGATCCTCAACCGAATCAATTGATAAGGCAATTAACTTAGTGTTACGTTTTGTAAATTCAGATTCAATTTTCGCCATGTAGCCTAATTCAGTAGTGCATACCGGAGTAAAATCTTTGGGGTGTGAAAATAAAATCACCCATTGATTTTCAAACCACTCATGAAAATCGATCAAGCCGTGTGTCGTTTGTGCCGTGAAATTAGGTGCGGTAGAATTAATGCGCAACGTCATAGAAAAACCTCATCCTTTCTTAAAATAAAAGAAAATTAGGATTGCTCCTTCTGTTACATTCAACGGTAAATACTTTAAAGAAACTGGGACAGTAGCAAAGTTACAATAGAAGAGAAAAAGCAGAGTTTCAAGTTTTAGAAGGAGAAGCTTTGAGTGTGGTTATAATTGTATAAACAATGATTAGTAATGATTTTCTATTAGAGACGCCTTTCTGATTCTTTAATTTTATAATCATTTGCACTCATGTCTCGTCTGCTCATTAGACCTTCCGAATTGAATTCCCAATGTTCATTGCCATGCGTTCGCATCCATGTTGAATTTTCCTTATCAAACCATTCATATTCAAATCGGACAGAGATTCTATTTTCTGTGAAACACCAAAGTTCCTTTATTAATTTATATTCTGTTTCTTTATTCCATTTGCGGATTAAAAATTCTTTGATAGCATTGCGGCCCATGAAAAATTCAGAACGATTTCGCCATTCCGAGTTTTCTGTATATGCTAATGCCACTTTTTCGGGATCTTTTGAGTTCCATGCATCTTCAGCGGCTTTTACTTTAAGTAACGCGGATTCATAATGAAACGGAGGGACTGCAAATAGTTTGCCATTTTTTTCAATAATCATAGATTCTCCTTTATGAAAATAGAAAAAAGACTTGATAGCAAAATTCAGCTGACCACCAAGTCCTCATTTTGAAAGATTATCTCTATTTCTGATTAGGGCGAACAACCGGGAAGTCTATCTCTGTTTGTGCAATTTCATTAATATAATTTGTCCATGTATTTAATGCGACATGCAAAACAATTTCAAGAATTTGTCCATCATCGTAACCCGCTTGTTTTATGGCATCGACATCACTTGTTTGAAGGTGCCCACGTTCACTCACAACTTTTACAGCAAATCGGACAGCGGCATCTGCTTTGGGATCGTTTGATGCTCCATTTCTATTTGCAGTGATTTCAGCGTCATCAAGCTTTGCTAAGTTTTTACCTAAGTAAGTATGTGCTGAAAGGCAATAACTGCATCCGTTCAATTCTGCTACAGCTAGAGCAATGCGCTCACGGGTTGAGGCAGAAAGTTTTCCTTTTCCAAGTGCCTCCGAAAGACTTAAGTAACCTTCCAATGCAGATGGGCTGGTGCTAACCATACGAAACAAGTTTGGAACAACTCCCAATTTTTTTTTCACATCCATAAGCATTGCTTGAGAAGCTTGCGGAGCGGTTTCAATGTTTTCTGGTGTATAAATACGTGGCATGGTGATTCTCCTTTTTAGAATGAAGCGTGATTGCTTCTCTATAAATTAAGATTAGATCCTTTCAAATTGCTTTAGTAGATTGCAAATTGTGATACACTCTTCCAAAAATGGAAGGATGGTTTTATGGATCGATTTGAGGCTATGTCTATTTTGGTTGCGGTAGCTGATGGTGGCAGTCTTTCTCAAGCTTCTCGAAAACTTAAGATTCCTTTAGCAAGTGTGAGTCGAAAACTTTCAGAATTAGAATCTTATTTAAATGTGAAGTTATTAACTCGAACCACAAGGGCCCTTGAATTTACAGACTATGGACGATCCTATGTCGCGCATTGTCGCCGTATACTCGATGATATTTCGGAAGCAGAACGCGCAGTAACTGGAGAATACACAGCTCCTAAAGGAATTCTTACGATCACAGCACCCATTGTATTTGGAAAAATCCATATTATTCCTATCCTTTCAGAGTTTTTAAAGGCCTATCCTGAAGTAGATGTGCAACTCATGCTTACTGATAGAGGAGTAGATCTTTTAGAAGAAAAGATAGATCTGGCTTTGCGAATTGGAGAACTTCCAAGCAGTTCATTAATAGCAGTACGTGTTGGGGAAATTCGTCATTTAACCTGTGGGAGTTCTTTTTATTTTAAAAAGCGACTCAAACCAAAAAATCCACAAGATTTACAATCACACGACTGCATTAGCATAACAGCTTTGGGGGCTTCAAAAAATTGGGTTTTTTATTCTGGGAAATCTAAACTGAATGTCGCAATTCGCCCTCGCTTAGAGGTAACGACTGCGGAAGCAGGAATTGAAGCTGCTGTTTTAGGTGTTGGAATTACCCGAGCTCTTTCATACCAAGTGTCTAGTTACCTTAACAACAATAAACTTGAAATTATTTTAGAAGATTATGAACCCGATCCTTGGCCTGTGCATCTTGTTCACGCTGCTGGAAGAATTGTACCTCTTAAATTAAGAGCTTTTTTAGATTTTGCAAAGCCAAGATTAAAACTGGCATTAAGCAATATAAATAATAGAAAATAATTATTTTTGGTAAAATAATAAAATTCACAAAATATAATTTCAATATTCAAAAATTTGACTCATATTTCAATTCATCTATTTTTAGAAATCTGGTAAAAATAAATTTCAATTTTAAAGATAAAATTTATACTTAAATAGGGATTTTTATGATTAAAAAAATGACAAGAAATACTTTGTTAATATCAAGCCTGTTTCTTTACAATATAGCAAATGCTGAAAATAACTCTTTACAAAATAAAAATATTGTTATTCAAGATTCTTTTAATGTTACAAATTATATAAATACGATTTCGCAATACCAACCTAAAGTTGTAGAGCTTTCAGAGCGTATCCAAAAAACTGTAGATTATTATCAAAAAGTACATATATTGAAAACATTCCAAAATAAAGAATATATTGTAGATTGTGTTCCTTTTACAGAACAACCTTCGTTAATTGATAAGCCTGAATTAGCTATAAAGTTATTAAAGGAGTTTGAAAAAAAGAATCATCAAAAATCTTTAAAAGAAATAGGGAGCAATTTTGACTTTAACACCGCAACTGAATGTCCAAATGAAAGTGTTGGGATTATCAGACCATCTCAAACATCTCTTGCATCTAAGTTTATATTAAAGAAAAGTTTGAATGACTCGTTACTTTATGGAGAAAATGAAGCAAGTGACAGCGTTTCTGGATATACTTGGCAAGTGGGAGTCACGCCAACAAATAAAATAATATACCTAAATAAAGATCATGGTGAGGCACATTTTAAAGGACCACAACTCCAATCGGTAACATCTAGTAACCAAGATGATCATTCTCTCGATCAATTTTGGTTACTTTATACAGGTAAAAATAAAGAACGATTTAGTGTTGAATTTGGAATTATGGCTAGTGGATATTTTACGACTCATCCTTCTACAAGTATATTTGTATATGCGAGTATTGATAATTATGGAGCAAAGTCTTGTTATAATCTTGGTTGTCCTGGTTTTGTTCAATTTCCAAGAACACCCGTTGTCGGGGTCCCTATCACTGATAAAAATGCTGACTATATTTTTAAAGTTCATCATAAAAAAGAAAATGATTTTAAGACAGGTTATTATTTAACTCTTGAAATTTTTGATCCATTAAATAATGTATTCCATAAGGAAAGTGTAATTTTAGGATATTATCCAGATAGCATTTATCCATTAGATAATTTGCCAAATACGTTTAGTGCTGGCGCTGAAATTTATGCAGATGCGCCTGCGAATGGAACTATTTTATACGGAAATTATTTAAACCCATTAGAAGGTTATTACCGTAAAAAACAAATTGGAATATTTACTCAAAATAAAAATAATTTCCCGTCTTATATTGATAAAAAAATATTCCCATTTCTTACAGTTTGGAAGTTTGGGCAGAAAGAATAAATAAAAATTTTGGTAATTTAATATATATCAAATATTTATTTTGGTAATGTATTTTAAAAATAATTTCTAATTATTTCATATATTTTTATAATTAATTCTTATTTTTATTTAGTTTACTTTAATGAAATCTTGTATACTTATCTATTATAATCTACTGTAATTTTTGTTCTATAAAATTAGAATATGATTGATTTAATAATTTAGATCTAGTTACCTAAGAAAGTTGAATATGGAAAATCGCTCCACATCAGTTTTAACATTGCAATATTGGCAAAATGCTCTAAATTTTTCGAATATAAAACAACTTGCAAATTCAAATGACTCAATAAAGTTTATTGATACTACAGCATTAAATTCTGGTAAATTTGATCAAAAAGTAGTTGAAAATATTAAATTTAAAAACTTCTTTAAGGATAAAACAAAAGGAGTTGTAAAATTTATTCTTGCAGATGGTTCGATCGCATATTATGCTGACACTTGGCTCATCTTTGGTTATAAAATTTCACAAAATGACTTAGATGCTATACTTGCCGTTCCTATTTATATCAATGAACAAGGTCACATTATTCCAAATTTAGATTCAAAACCTTTTTTGAATTCTAATTACTTGGAACCTGTTGATGAAATTTATGCAACATGCCCTAAAATTGGTACTTTAAATCTTTACGAAAAATACCAAAAAAATCGACCATTGCCTAGCTCATATATTAGCTACGATAATGAAATAGAAAAGAAATTTTTTTCAAAAGGTGAGCTAGACTATAAAAGGTTTCCTCAATGTGAATGGGAGCAATGGTGGGAATATTCTTACACTATGTTTTTAGAAACTTACAATTCGCCAGATGTAGATCATGATAAAAAAATATTATTGACTCAATTTTTAAGATCACAAAGCAAAGATGGCGAATCTTGGTATTCCTTAGCTTCACAATTTATCGGTCAAAACATGACCGCTTCTATTCGAGATGCTTTTATTTATGTAGAAAAAAAGGTACTTCATAAAATTGAAAATTTTAAAAATGAATTTCCACTTGTGTACCATATTTGTCATGATAATTTCACACAGAATATTTTAAAAAATGAACTTATAGAATCTAATACTTTGTTGCATACAGGCCATATGGATTCTTATGATGATATTTCACAGAAAAGATCTAACTTTCCACTCGATCCTTCTCAGAGAGAATCTTTGCTGCATTTTCTAAGCACACCAAATGGTTATCCACTTGCTATAAGTGGACCTCCTGGCACTGGAAAAACAAGCATGCTAAAAGGAGTAATTGCAACCTTATGGGTGAATAAAACAATTGAAAGTAATTATCCCCAAAGTCCAATTATTATTGCAACATCTTCCACAAATAATGCTACAAAGAATATTATTGCGAGCTTTTTTGAAATACCTGGCCGTAGTGAAGAGCATATTTTACTAAAACGCTGGATTTCTGGCATTTTTAGCTATGGCTGGTTTTTCCCATCCGAAGGCAAAAAACAAGAATCTCAACAGTTTAACCAATTAATTTTTAGTGAAAACAAACAAAATCCTAAGTTGAATTTTCAAGGAGATGGTGCAGCGAATGAATTAAATATTTCTAAAACAGATTTTGCCAATCGTGAAAAAAGAAACTATTTAAAAATTGTTAATGAATTTTTTGGGCAAAATTTTTCTTTAATGGAAGATTGTATAAGCCATCTTCATAAAAATTTAAAGACACAATGCGAAAATATACTACCAACTTTTTACAAAAATTATAAAGATGCTATTCATATAGTCACATCTTATGACATGACTGAACTTGAAAAAAGTCTTGAAAGAGTTGACACAATTAAAGCTAAAATTAATATTGAAAAAAATAAAAAAGAAGAGAGAGAAGATAATTACAAAGAAAAAATTCATGTTTTAGAAAAGAAAAAAAATTTTCTTTATGATTGGGTAATTAAATATACTAAATTTTTTGAGATAATAAAAAGAAGTAAATATTATAATAATATATTTTTAAAGTATATTATTTTATTATTCGTTTATATCATTAAATCATTCTACTTTATGGTAATTAAAAGAAATATCATTTTACATAAATTTATAAAAGATGAAAAAATAGAGATTATTGTAAGCCCTAAATTAAATGGCATTTTTAAGAATTTTGATAGCTTTATAAACTCTTTAAACTTAAAAATAAGGGAATATGAAAATAATGTTGAAATATTAAATCTTTCTATTTTAAAAAATGACGAAGAATATAATCAATATTTAGAAGAGAAAAATGAAAAAATTAAAAAAGAGTACGATAAATATAAAATTTTAAAAGACTATGAAAATTCAATTCAATATATCATTAATCAAAGTAAAATATATTTACTCTCTAATAATTATCCAAGTCAGATTCAAATAATAGAAGAAAAATTTCAAAATTTATACAAAATGAATGATCTAAATGAAAAAATAAATGCAGTTTATACTGATAAAATATTTGAGTCTTTTCAAGCATTGCTAGATTGTACAATTAGAACTTATAATTTTCATATGACAGCTCGTTATTGGGAAGGTCGCTGGCTTTGTGATGTATTTCCTGAACAGAAAAAAACTCAAAATAATTTTAAATCTTTACTTATAGAAAATTTAAGAACATTTTGCATGATTGCTCCTTGTATTGTTACTACATTTCACATGATGCCAAAGCTTTTTTATGATAAGAAAAATGGAATGCGTTATTCTAATGAAGCTGATTTATTAATTGTCGATGAAGCAGGACAATGCTGCCTTGAAACTTCTATTATTGCATTTTCATTTGCTAAAAAAGCACTTATTGTTGGTGATGTAAAACAATTAGAGCCAGTTTATAATTTAGATAAAGAAGCAGAACATTCTATTGCAAAAACTATGAAATTAACTGAACAGGATAAAGAGAAATTTATTGAAAGAGAAATACTAGCATCCAAAAATAATTTAATGTCATTGCTTCAAACAAAATCTTATTTTACAAAACCTTATTCAAATGGACTAATACTAACAAGGCATTACCGCTGTGTTCCGAATATTATAGAATTTTGTAATGAATTAGTTTATGATGGTGATTTAATCCCTGTTACAAAAAATAAAGATACACTTTTTCCTTCTATGGGATATGCATGTCATTATTTTCAAGCAACTCAATACAAAGGAAGTTGGCAAAACGAAAAAGAATGTTTTGAAATTATTGACTGGCTAAAAGAAAATGAACAAAAAATAATAAATAAATATAATCCTGATGGCATTATAAGAAAACAATTCTATGAACTTGTTGCTATTATTACACCTTATAAATCTCAAGAATTTGTCATAAAAGAATTTATGGAAAAAGAATGGTTTTCTAAAATAAAAGATCCGCTTCAATATAAGTTGTATAAAGAAAACTTTATAATAGGTACAGTCCACTCTTTACAAGGAGCTGAGCGCCCTATTGTTATTTATTCTATGGTAAATCATAAAGAAGAAGGAAAAACTGTTTTTTGGGATAAAAAAACGAATTTATTAAATGTTGCTATTTCTCGTGCAAAAGATTGTTTTCTCGTTTTTTGTCATAAAGAATTATTATTTTCAGAAAAAGTCTTAGCCGAAAAAAGTTCGAAACCAAGTGTTAAATTGGGACAGTATTTGTTTAAAAATGGAAAACAAATTTATCCAACAATTGCATTTATTGTAGAATCTCCAAATAAAATTGAAACATTACAAAAAATTTTACCGAGAGAATATAAAGTATTTGCTACAGGTGGTTTTTTTAGAGAGTTGGATTTAGAATCTCATGATACTATGGAAAAATCTATAACTTATCCTATTTGGAAATTAAGAGAAGATAGAAAATATTTTATAGATGAAATTAGGAAATTTGTAGCTAATTTTGGTGAAGTTATATTAGCTACGGATAATGATAGAGAAGGTGAATTGATTTCATGGCATTTAAAAGAATATTTGCAAAAAGAGCTTTCACAAAATCAGATTAATTATAAAAGAATTCGATTTGATTCAATTGATGAAAAGAGTATTTTAAATTCAATTAAAAATGCAGAAAATAAATTAAACAAAAAATTAATACAATCTGCGCTATTAAGGCATGTATATGATATGATTTATTCTCAATTTATAAAATATAAAGCAAAAAAAATAATTGGTGATAATAAAGATCATCCATTTTTGTCAAGAAACCATTTATCTATATTTAAATTGCTACAACAACAAAAGGAAAAAAGCTTAAGAAGTGGCTATACACTTCGGGTAAAATTTACAAATCAGTTAAGAAAAAAATCTCTTTTTGGTAAAATTGTTATTTCAAATAGCCTTCTTGCTCAACAGAGAGTATTTCAAACTTCTCAAGAAGCACAAGAATATGCAGATTCTATATCAATATCCAATTGGAATTTATCAACTCTTTATGCACTTACAAAAACGATTCATCCCAAAACAGGTATGACGACAGCAGAAACGATAAAACGAGTTTCTCGTATGCACGGCATTTCGCCAGAAAAAACAATGGAAATTCTGCAATCACTTTATGACGGCTCCGCAATGATTCAATCTTCTACTCATAATCCAAAATCACATCGATTTAATTTTGGAGGGAAATATTAATGATTCACAATGAAAATGAGATAAATATACTTCCTCCAAATTCTATTATTAAGTATCCAAGAACAGACGGACATCATACTTCTGAAGATGTAAAAGAGAGTGCATCACCTTTTTTAAGCAGAGATCCATTTGAGAGTGCTGAAAATAATGATGTACCTACTTTTTTACAATTTGCTGCGGAAAGCGCAAATCCGAATTGTGTGGGAGCAGAGGTAAATTTTGAATTATTCCAAGAAGCAAAGTCAAAAATTAAAAATATAGTTCCTTTTAAAGAAGGCTGGCCTAAATTTGGTAATGATCAAAAGCATACCAATTATTTGTTAACTTGCTTTAAGGATATACCAGAGCCAGTTACCTTAGAGGCAGGAACTAAAGTTTATCGACTTGTTGGAGCTCTTAATAATGAATATAAAACCAATGATTATTGTGGAGAATGGTGGGCCTTAGAACCACCTCCTGCAACGGAAGCAATGTGGCGTTCAGGTTATGCTGTTTGGGATCATTGGAATGGAGATGGCGGTTATATTGAATATACTATAGGAAAAGAAGGCTTAAATGTTTGGTTAGGAATTACAGGTCCGCAATCACTTCAAGATAATGAAATTATTTTACGAGGTGGAAAAATTCAAATATGGGTACCACAAAATACAATCAATCCATTAAAAAATGGTTTTTCTAAAAAAGATATTACAAAACGTTCCCCATGGAATTTTGAAAAGGAAAACTAAAATATGAATGCCATAGAATGGGTAAAACAATGTCATGAAATAGAAAATGATCTACAAAAACTTGTTATGCTTTTAGAGTTAATGGAAAAAGAAGGTAAAAAAAGAGAAGAGGAAGGGTTTCAAGATATTTGTTCAGGATTTATTCCTGTTGCAAAAAGAAACATGTTAGCTGAAAAAGATGCGCTTACTAGGGCAATAAATTCAATAAATCCTAGAAAAATATTTTATTCTCTTTGTTCAATTCAAGGTACTTATAAATATTTTAGTGATGAAAATTTAGCATGGTCTAACTTATGGAATGGCGGGGCTTTATATAACAGCATTTTAGATAAAATTATTATTTTACTTCAACACGAAAAAGTTGGTTTACGTGAAAATGAATTTAAAGAAGGACTTTTAAAATATGATAATTTAGAAGAAAATAGGTAAAAAAATGAATCTTTCTAAATACGCACATCCACAAATTTCTCCTGTTAACTTTAAGTTTACCCCTGAAATAATGGATAAATTTCTTATTTCACCAAATAAAGAGGTTTATAAATTAATTTATCAAGGAGCTTTTGCTACACTTAAAGAGCCAGCGGTAATCAATATGAGTGGCTTTGTTTTAACTTCATGTAATAATAATGAAATTAAATTATTATTTACTTCTGCAGTATTATTAACAGAAGGATGGTTAGGTGTAGATGACTATAAACGCCAAGAATATATGAAAGAATTTACGAATTCAGACACAACTCTAAATGAAATTTATCAAGAAGCAGATTTATTGGAATTTGATGGCGTAAGAATTTTTTCAGTGGAAGAGCCTTTTATTAAATTAGATGAATTTATTTCTCAACTTGAAATATTTAATATAGGAAAACCTTCTACATATGCTTCTATTTTTGAAAATTTAGAAAAAAATATTCGTGATGGCTTTATAGAAAAAAAATCTATTAAAGAAGGATTGGAGCAAAAAGAATGCACTGCATATGAAATTACAAATAAAGGAGAAAATTTTTTAGAGAAATTTTCTCAAATAAATGATCCTTTTCTAGATTTAAATGCAGCAAAAGAATTTGAAAATTATCTTCAACAAATTTCTAATGGTGAATTAACAAGAGATGAATTTGAAAAAAAATACTTTTCAATATTTCCTCAAAATTTTTTAAATAAAATAACTTTAAAATGGATTGATAATTGTGATTGATTTTTTATCTGTTACATATTGCATGTTCAATGCTAAATTTGCCTTTTTCATAAATATGAATAGGAAGATTTAAGTCAGAAATTTTTTCAGTCTGTATTTCTATATTATTTATTAAGTCATTCAGCTCTTTCAAATTAAAAGAATTTCTTATGTTAAATGAATCAATTGAATATTGACAGTGTTTTAAGGTGTTTTCCCACTTCGTAAACATTCTCTCTGTAATTGAAGGTTTCATTTTTGCTATTTTTAAATCTATCGTTTTTTGAATTGTTTGGATAATTTTTTCAATTTGTTCATAGTTTTTAAAAACATACTCTTTAATGTTATTTTCATTATAATTTTCAGATAGTAATTTCTTTAAAACTAATGCGCAAAGTAAATTTCTAAAATTTAAGAATAATATAATATATATTCTATGAACTTCTTCAATGTATTTACGAATGTGTTCAATAAAATCATTAATACTTAAACCTTCATTTATTCCAAGAATATCCTGATTTAAGTTATTTAACCTTATTAAATTTATTTCTAAATTTTGTAGGATACATATTATTATATTTTCAATAATATTTTCATAATTTTTAAAATTATAATCAAAATAACTTATGGAATGAATCTCTTTTAATATTAGATTAAGATACTCATATTGGCCAATAATTTTTCCTTTTTCTTCTGACTTAGCCCATCTATCAAGAATTTTTATATCTTCTTTTATTCCGCTTAATTTATTATCAATGTCCGCTAAATATTTCTGAGCTGTAACTATAGATAATAATTTCCAACCAGAGCAGGCAAGAGTTAATGCTGTGTTGTCTATATTTGCTAGTTTAGCATGTTCAACTATTTTTCCATTAGAATCTACTACAATTGCTCTTTTACCACCACCTATTGCATCCATTAATTTTAATTTTCCACTTGAGATCATTTCAGTTACTTCTTTACTGAAGTTAAGAGAATATTGTCCTTTTTCTAAAAGTAATATTTGAGACATCAGATCTGTAGATTGCGAAATTAGATTTGATAAAAAAAATTTTTGTTTTTCAGGTATTGTTGTTTTATTATTATCTAAAATATTGTTGTCTTTTTTGAAATTAAAGCAATCTTTCCCTATTAAAAATGATTTTGTTGTTTTATTAATTGAATTTAATTCTTTATATTCTGTTTGATTATTTCTTTTAATTTCCTTTAAATTTGTCATTATATTTAATTTTTTTTTCTGGTATGACCTTAGTAAGATGATTATAGATGCAATAATTATTAAAATAATAGCTAAATTTATAAACATAAAAATATTAGACATAAAAACCTCTTAATTAGTTTTTGAATCTAAAATATATAGAATATTTTTTAATATAAATAAACAGAAAATAGTATACATTTATCTTCTATTTATTGGGTGTCTTTAACAAATCAAAATAAGATTAAAGAAGTTAATTTAAAAAACTGAACCACCTTTAAAGTATTTTCTTTTTCATCAAATACGGGATCCACATAACCCGCATTTTTTACAATATCTAAAGCGGTTTGGATTGCTTTTCCAATTTAAAAAGATTCTGGCAAGTTTTTACCAACATGAGATTCTCTTTCGGGATAGCTAGGAGGGAATGTTGATTTATCAAAAACTTTATTTAACATTTTATCCATCGTGGAAAAATCTACGGGAGGAAAAATCACTGTCACTGCTTTTACATAAGAGTTGAAATTTAATTTACTTAAACATTAAACTTAATGATATGAGAAGTTGTACCTAATATAGATGCAATATTTGCTGCTGCAGAGTTTCTAAACACACCAATACTTGATGAGTTAAACTGATATTTTTTCGTGTTTGCTTTTAGCCATCTCACAGCAGCTTTTTCATTTTGAACGGTTGCAGGAAAATGAGCCTCGCCACTCAGTCGATTATTTATAATAGCGATAGCAATTTCTCTTTCTAGATAGTATTTAAAATTTTGAATTTGATCTGTTTTTGATCCAAATTTAAAAGCACTTCCATGTATAAAAGAACAAGTGGCGTTTTTCCTGTTATTTTTTCAGGAAGATATAATTCTATTCTATCGATATTTAAGATTTACCCAAATTTTAAATAAACAAATTAAAACTATTGATATCTATATATTTCATATTTGCATTTTTTGCTGCTTGAAATCCGGTTTCAGCATCTTCAAAAACCAAACAGTTTTCAGGAGAAATTTGTATTCTATTAGAAGCAGTAAGAAATAAATCGGGTGCAGGTTTACCTAAATTAACATCGCTAATGGAAATAATATCTACAAAATAATGAGATAAATTATTTAAGTCAAGAAGTTTATGGACAATATGTTTTTCTCCACCAGAGGCTAAAATAAAAGGAAAGACTCCATGATATTTTTTAATAATATTAAGTGTTTTTTTAATAGGTTGAACTTTATTTAAATATTTTTCCATAAAAATATTATTTTTAAGATTATGAACATCTTTAATATTTAGATTATAATTTAGACGTTCATTTATAATAGATATCAATTCGTCACCACTTGTTCCTGCATAAAAATTTACAAACTCTTGTTTAGAAATAAAATTATAGGTTAAAGAATCGTATGTTTCATTCCAGGAATTGTAGTGAGAGTCTAATGTATCCATGAGAGTTCCATCACAATCAAATATGAAGAGTTTAATTTTATTTGTTTTTATTAAATTTTCTAAGCAATCCATTTTACTTCCTTTTATAAGAATTATAATATTTAATTTATAATAAAACATTTTTTATGGTCAACTCTTTTTTTATAAAATATGAATACTCTTCTTTTTTATTTGGGAATCTAAAAAAAATCATTCATAAGAAGTTATATAAAATAAGATTATTAAATTGACATTTTATTATTTTTATTATAAATAATTTTTTTTTAATGCAACCTTTTTTTTATAATTAGAGAAATTTACAAATGAATAAAGAGATAAATCAATTAGAAGTTATAAAATATTATCATAAGCTTTCAATGGATTATATTCCAAATGAAATATTAGAAAATAAATATATCTGTTACTATGATCATGAGTGCCCAAATATGTTTCTTTGGAATACATTTTTTCAATTTGATAATGATATTGAATTTAATCATATAAATTTAAAAAAAATTTCGGAGTTCTTTCATAAAAAAGGAACAAAAGGGTACATACTTAGCATGAGCGAATTATATAAAGAATTTTCCTTTTATCATGGTTGTTATATGTACTTAAATAACATCAGGGCACAAAATGATATAAATATATCGAAGGAATTTCAATTGGTTAAAATAGAAGATACTTATTTATTTACAGACTATATAAATAATATATTTAAAATGAGTCCTACAGAAATAAATAAACTTGCAAAACTATTAAAGGAATTAAACAAATTTTTTAACACAAACTCCTATTTTTTTAATTACAATGATAAAACTATTGGTGCAATCACTTCTATTGAATTTGAAAAAGATAAAATATTTTTATTTAACTTAGGAATTTTAGATACATTTCAAAATAAAGGTTATTCAAGAATATTATTAAGTCTGTTATTAAATAAAAATAAAAATAAAGAAATATATTTACAAACGAATGTTAACAATACGTTAAGTAAGTTCACATTACCTAAATTAGGATTTAAAATTGTAGGAACTCATCATCTTTTAGAATTAGAAAAATTATTAGATAAATTTGAATATAATCATGAATAAAATAAAGGAAAATCTTGAAGTGTTAAACAAATTATTTTTTTATTTTTTGCTCTTTTTTTTATGGAATAATGAAATCATTGCTCAAGAAAATAAAGCAACAGATGAATTTTGTAAAGAGGTTGAAAAAGAATTTTATCCTAAAAATGATCTTCCTACAAAAACGGATTTTGAAATACTTAAAAATTGTGAGTCACGTAAATTGTACTACGGTATAGAAAGTAAAAAAAATTACACTAATGCTAGAAAATGTGCTTATATAGAATTAAACAATCCAGAAAGAAATACAAATTATATACAGGGTGCTGTTACACTAATGATGATCTATGCCAATGGATTTGAGGTTTCTAAAAATATTAAATTAGCAGCTCATTTCGCTTGTAAAATTGATGATCGTTATGCTCTTGAAGATAGGAATCGAATAGATCATTTAAAATTTTTATTAACTAATGAATCCACAAAAGTATTTGATGTTTGTGATCATGCTATGAGTGGTATGATGGCCGGTGTTTGTGCTGAAATTCAAACAGATCTTTCTGAGCAAGAAATAAAAGTGAAAATTCAGAATCTGACAAAAAATTGGAATTATCAAGAGAAAAATTTATTTCAAAAGCTGGAAAATGCTTTTAATCATTTTATAAAAAATAGATATAATGAGCTAGAATTAAGTGGTACTGCAAGAGGTGAAATTGCATTAGAGGAGAAAGAAAGATTACAAAAGTTGTTTTATCAATCACTACTTCAATTTGAGGAAGGAAATCTTCCAAATGAGAGTAAAGAAGAATATATAAAAACAGATAAAGAATTAAATGAAATCTATTTACGAGTCATTAAGCAAAAAATTCCTGTGGGAACAACTTATACAAAAAAAGGGTTTATTTCTGCTGAAAGGGCTTGGCTAAAATATCGTGATGCCCTAACTCAATTTGGTACTTTAAAATATCCTAAGACAAATCCTGAAAATTGGAAAAACTGGGAAACAAAAAATAGAATTATTCAATTAAAAGAGTTATTAGAGAATTTAAAGAATCGGTGATTCTATATCAGAAATGATTTCATTTTATAAAAAATAGGTATAGATTGGAAATTGTCAGTAGCTATTATTCCATTATAAATTATCAATTATTTTGGAATAAACTGATTTTATCATATTTATAATGGAGTTTATATGAATATTATATCTCACAAAAGTTCAAATTTAAGTATTGATCATTTAATTCAATCGAAAAGAGATTCATTTTTAAGTACCAATTTTGAGAATTTCGAATATAAAAATAAAGCAGAAATTCTTTTTGAAGAGCTCATTAAAAGTGAGCTGGGCCAATTTATCTTGGAACATAAAGGTTTTAACGCATATTGGACAGAATATGTTTGCTCCTATCCTGATTATAAAAAGCAAGGAAAAAAAATTCCATCAAATTTATTTGAATTATTTGTTCTTGAAAAAGTCTATTAGGACGGGCTACTCAAGAAAGATATCAAATTTTTAAGCAAGTCATTCAAAAATATTTTAAAAATGGAGTTCGTTTTGCCTCTTTACCTTGCGGTCTAATGTCCGATTTTCTTTTGTTGGATTGTACTGGTATTGAAGATTTTAAATTTATAGGTTTGGATTTAGACAATATTGCCTTAGAACAAGCTAAAGCAAACGCTTTAATAAAGGGGCTACAACAGTATTGTGAGTTTTATCAAGTGGATGCATGGAAGATTGAATTTTATAAAAAGTTTGATCTATTGGTAAGTAATGGATTAAATATTTATGAACAAGATGACAATAAAATTATATCATTATATCAAAGGTTTTTTGAATCTTTAAATAATACTGGTGTTCTTATTGTAAGTACAATTACTCCATCCCCTTTAGAATCAAACGAATCTAGTTGGAATATGAATTTAATAAATCAAGAAAATCTTCATTTGCAAAAAATTATTCTTCAAGATTTTTTAGAAGTTAAATTTCAAGCAAGAAGAAGTATTCAAAAAACAATTGAGCAATTAAAAGAAGCCCAATTCTCCGAATTTGAAATTTTACCAGATTCACTTGGGATGTTTGCAACAATTATTGCGCATAAATAAAATAATTCTGAATAAGTAAATATAAATATTATTATATATTAATGAAATTTAAGAAAAAAAGTAAATTTTTAATAAAATAACTTAATTATTTTATTTTATATTGAAAATTTTAGATATTATAAATTAATCCATTTTTGAATAATTTTTCATCGCATAAAAACATAAAAAACTCATTTTAATTAAATAATATTTATAATTAACCCTATACGAGAGTAAAAAAACAAGGTATGAGAATTTTTCTTAACCACTCAGGTTAGATTATAAATAAATTAAAAATAGGGAATTTATAAATGAAATATTTTTTGAATAAAAAATATGTAAGAGTTATTTGTATTATTTTAATATTATTTGACGTCATGGGTTGTAAAAATCAAAAAAATAGTTCTATTTTAGAAAATAATTATGAAATAAATCCTCAAGAAAATTATTCTTTAAAGAAAAAATTTTCAAAGGCGTCTGCAAAATCAAATAATAGCACAAAAGATTTTTATATTGAATATAAGTTTATTCAGGACTTTGAAAAAACAGTTTTAAATAGTAAGTTATATAATATCGACATAGGTTTATTATCTGAGTTTAAAAAATATAATGACTCCTGGACAAATGAGGTCAAATATCAAACACTAATAGACCTCGTTAAAAAATTACCAATTCCTTATGCTCTAGATATAGATAGTGAATATAAAATTAATTATGACAGGTTGATTGATTACTGCAAAAGATTAAATAGAAGAACGTCTAAGAGGGTTCCAAAAATAATACATTTTATATGGCTTGGTGGGAAATTAGGAAATATACAAAAAGAATATATAAATCTTTGGGCAAAATTAAATCCTGAACACAATATAAAATTATGGTATGATTCTGATAACTTAAATAATTATAATGTAAATAAAAAAATGCGGGAATACTTGTCAAATTTTTTAATTGATAAAAAAAATCAAGAAAACTATCAAACATTGTATTCAGAAGAATTAATTAAATTACAAGATAAAATGAATGAATATATTTTTGAAAAATCAAATGAAAATCCTAAAAAATCATTAAATGAAATAAGAGAAAATTTTTTAAATGAATTTTTGGTACACATAAATAGTAGAAAAAATAGTAATGCTATGGTTTTATTTAACGATTTTACTGCTAGCACTCAAGATTTAGTGACTCAAAATGCAAATATAGAGCTAAAGAATATTGCAAATGAAAAGATGGATTGGAGATTGAAAGATGCATATATTCAAGAGCTTAATTTACGAGGGAACTTTGCAGCTGCGTCTGATAATGCTCGATTAGAGATATTAAGCAAATATGGAGGAATGTATTTAGATGTAGATGTTTTGCCCCCAATAAGAAAAATGAATGAATTGTTAGAGATAAATTCAAAAGCAGTTAAAAACTTTTTTAATAGTCATTTCAAACAAATATCCTATGCTTATTATGAAGAGCTATTTAATAATAATTTAGATTTACTACCCTCAAGAGCATTTAGTGATGAAAATAAAGTAAAATTATTTAAATTGATAGATTCTATACAAGCATACGGAATGGAAGAGTTTAAGTTAAAAATGTCAGAACATTTTTTGTCTTTTAAGGAACATAAAGATATCTCAGAAATATTAAATTTAATTGATAGTACTTATACGAGACCATTAGAAATAAAAACTTCTTTTAAAAATAACAATGTAATTATTTCTCATGAAAAACAATCAAACTCAGATTTTATTAATTTATTAATTGAAAAAATTAAAAAAAATTATAAAGAATTAAACAAATTTGAAATTAATAATCCAAAATTTCGTTATCCATATAACCATGATATTTCAGATGTGTTTAATAAAAAAACAAAAGAATTTAATAATACTTTTGATATGAATATTTTTAAATACAGATTTGATTCTATAACTCCAGATGCTACTGTTACTGTACATGTATCAGGACCCATGGTTTATGAAAATTTGTTAAAAGAATTAAATATAAAACATGAAAGTTTAAGTTTTATAAATCATTATGATGATTATAATGATCTTTATAATAGGCATACAGAAGAAGATAAAAAATCTTCTTGGATTATAGGAAATTCAGAAGAGGAGCCAAATGAGAATATTATTTTAAAGATTGGGATTGATGCTAACACACAAAAAGCAATTAAATATTATGAAAATAAATTTAAGTTAAATAATGAAAGATATTCAGTAATAAGTTATTTTGATAATAATAGGCTTGAAATTACTAATAAAGTAAATTTACATATCATAGGAAATGCAAATATAACAAATGGTTTTTTATTTATAAATCATTTTTCTTCAAGTCAAATTTCAACTAAATTAAAAGATTTATTTTCTACAAATAATAAGATTGAATATATAAATATTTTAAGTTGTAATCCAAATAATAATACAAATGAAACTGCAGAAATTGAAAATTTTGCAAAAGTGTTATTAGAAGAATTAAATAATAATAATATTGAAACAAAAATGGTTATTGTAAGAAATGACTTATTAAAAATTACAAGTACAGGTGAAGAATTATATCCACAGGGTTTTGGATTATATTATAAAAACAATATTGATAATCGTTTGTTTATTATCAGGAATAATCTGGGTGAGTATCTTACTTTAAGTAGGGGTATATTAAATCAAAATAAAAATAAAACACATTTTGATAAATTAAGAAATTTTAACGGAATTATACATGATATATTTTCTAAAAAAACTAAACATTTAGCAGACTTTAATTATTTAATTGATGATTATAATTATGAAATTAAAAAACTTGATGTTGAAAATAATTATAAAATAATAAATGAACTGCAGAAAAAAGGAGTTGATACCACTCAACAAAATTTACCTAAATTAGAAACTGATCAAAAGAGCTTTAATAAATTAATAACAGAAGATGAATTTTATAATTTTTATAAAAATTTAAAAGAAACTACGAATTCAAAGGATGATTTTGCTTTTGAAGACTTTGATAGAATTTTTCTATCTTTAAAGCAATTCGAAATTTTACTAAATAAATATAATAATTTAAATTCAAATTCATTTATTCAATTAGTAAGAATTCTGTTTGAAAAAGAAATGCAATTAAGAAAAGATAAAATTATATTAGAAGCAAATCGTTCTTCAAAATTATTTGAAGAGACTTTAAATAAAATGAATTTAAATGAGAATGAAAAGCCAATTCTTCATTCTCTCGATATCCTAGATAAAAAAATTACTGTTTATAATGACAAAAGAAAAAATACCTATAATAAGTATTTATCTAATATGGACGATGTAGATATAAATAATTTAAATAAATTTAAAAATTTATTAGATAATCAAAGTAAATTATTTTATAGAGACATGGTAACAGGTGATCCACACTTTAATATATCTAGACCTTCATTAAATTTATCTCATGCTTATTTGATTAAAAATATTATAGATTATTTTAGCAAAAATAATAATGAAAATAATTTATTAAACTCAAATTCAATGTTAGATGAAGTCATAAAAGTACATATTTATACTAATTTAACTCAACTTTCTCTTGATGTTTTAGACAGTGGAGCTAAAGTAGCACAGGTAGTTCAATTGCTAAAAAGCAGTGAATTTAAAAATATAAACTCGCTGCAAGCATTTTCCAAAATTTCTTCCGTTCTTGGTACTGGCTTAAATATATTAAATGTCGCATTTGATGCAACAGAATTATATTTAGCAAAAACAACGGCAGAAACTGCTAAGTATGGTACACAACTTGCACTTGATGGTGCATCACTTGGTTTTATGACGGGAGGTCTTCTTTTAGGAGAATCCGTAGGTGGAATATTTTTAAGTGGAATTGGAGAAATATTTGGTGGATTAGCTGTAGGAATAAGCTCTTATTCTGAAATAGTTGGTCGTAATATTGACGACACCAAAAAATTTGCTAGCTATTTTAGAGATTATGAAAAAGATCATGAAATTATAGCGAATGCAGAGAATTATTTTCCAGAAACCAACGATACTGTTTTATCATTAGCCCATAAAGATTTTAAGAAAATAAATAATGAAATACAGAGAAATTCTTTAAATGTTGTTATTGAAGAAGTAGATTTAACGGTTCAAAATAATTACAAAATAGTGTTTGGAGATCATATTACTTATCCTATTTCAAGGCATGAAAAAGGGAAATATTTTTATCATGTCTTTGCTCCCAATCCTACATTAATTAGAGATACTGGTGAAAGAGTGAAGTTACGAGAAGCTTTAGAGATTCCAAAAGAGAAAACATTCAAGATCAATAAAATGCAAAGAATTATTTTACCCAATCAGATACAAAATTTAATAGAATATAGTTTTATGTCTACTCCATTTAATATCAATCGAAATGATAGCGAGTTTTCATCTGTTGATAAAATTCAAAATAATGCAAAATTTATATATAGGTATACATTTATGCATGGATTAGGAGATCGTTCTGTAGGTGGCTTAAATTTTATTCATAATAATACAGATATTAAAATAAAATTAAATTCAAATAATCAAAATATTTATTTTTTAACTCCTGAAATTCCTGAATATGCTAAAAATAAATTAAATTATATTTTTAATGTTGAAAATACGAATCAAAATGAAAATAACTCATTTCATTTATATTTAGGGGAAGGGGCTAAATATAAAATTAACCCATTGGAAAATGATCACTGGCATTTTCATATCAATTCAAAATATGATTCGGCAAGGTTAAATGGGAATGAATTTGTTATTTTTCAAAAAGAAAATAATATGATAAAAAGTCATTCTTTAATATTTAATGATAAAAAACCATCAAGAATTTATATACACGACAATACTGGAATAACTTATCTTTCTTACAATGGGGTTTTGTTAAGTGAAAAGACTCCTGTATTTATTAATTCAGAGTTAAATGCGAATAATTTTAATGGTATAAATGAAATTAAAGATTTATTAAAACGATATCATAGTTATTTTGAAAATATTTTTTCATTGAACAATGATAGTATTAGAATTATTAATTTTATGAGAGATTTAAATTCAAATAAAGAAACTATTTTTTATAATAATAAAAATGACTTAATGGTTTATTCTGGTTTAAATATAAGAGATTTGGAAGTTTATGGTAAAGTTAAAAATGGTTATATTTTTACAAATAAAGATAAAAATAAAATATACTATAATAATATTGAATTATTTGAGGGTACTGAAAAAAAGATTATAGAAAGAGATAATCATCTCTTTATTGAAATGAAAAATGAAAAAGCGAATATATTTTATTATTTTGATATGAATTCGGACTTAAATTTAGATATTTATTGTAAAATTGGGATTACAGAATGTCTGAATGATAATTTGATTTTAAAAAATGGTTATAACAATTTCAATATATCTCCTGTAATTAGATTACTCAAAGAAGACAATAAAAAAACAAATAAATTTTATATTATAAAAAATAATCAAATTTTTTCTGAAAATGATGAGAATGCAAATAAAATTCAAAGTTACAAGGATTTAGATACAGGGCAATCTTATCATTTTATAGCTGGCCTCAAATTTTATATAATTATAGAAAGTTCAACTGGTGAAGTGACTTTCAAACAATTTGATTTAAATGGATTAAAGAATGAGTTATTAAATAAGGATCAATTTGTATTTTCTAATGAAGAGTATATATTTGAATTTAATAAAGAATTAGAATATCAAATAATAGGTTTAAAATCTGTATTTTTATCTAAAAATTTAAATAAAAATTTGAAAGATGTTATTTCTTCTTTACATACAGAATGCAAAATTATTTCTATACTTTTAAATGAAACTGATTTTGCAGAATATGATAGAGAAAAAAATCATGTTTTTATACATGAAAAAAATAGACTAGCAATTGGGGAATCCTTAAAACACAATGACAGATATTATTTTTATCAGACAGATATTAACAAATATTTTTATACAAATTTGGGTTATATAAATCCCGCTAACTTTAAGATTGTGAGCAATTCAAATTTATATAAATTGGAATATAATCAAAATTTAATTTGGACTGAAGATGATATAAATAAAAACGAAATATTAATAAGAGATATTGATATAAATAAAAAAATAGCATTGTTTTTACAACATTTTAATAGTGAAAGAAAAGATTCTTCTAAGATTGAAGAAGAATCTTGCATTAATTTGTTAGTATTAAGAAGTTCTTTAAAGAAGTCATTATGTAAAATAGCTGGAAACATAAATAGTAATAAAAAAACTCTAATTAATGCTTATAGTCAAATTAATTCTTCCACTTTATTTCTAACAAATGATCAAGGTTCCTTTAGGCAATTAAGCTCTTCAACAAATTTTTTCGATTATGAAAATACAGCTGATGAATATTGGGGAGTTCAAAATTGGATTAGTTCCTCTGAACCTTTTCACTTAAATTATAAATTATTTGCATTCGGAGAAATCATAAATGGAAATAAATTTATGGGTGATATTCGATTTGTTGATAATAAGGGGAATATATTAAAATTAGACAGTATAGAAAATAACAATGAAAGAAAGTATGTAATTGAAAAAATATGGGATGAAAAATATTTATCATTAATTTTCGCTGTTTTTGTTATAGAAGATAATAGAAATAAATTTTTATATGTCTTAAAAAAAGATGGTACCTATGATATTTTAAATACAACTCATTATTCATTATTAAAAAAAGGCTTTATAGAAGAATTATTTCCAAATATTTCAAGCCTTGAGATAAAAAATATTGATTATATTGTTAAATTAAAACATGACATTATTTTATATAAAAAAAGTACTAAAACTAGTGAATATGAAGGATATTATATTTACCCTATATCGAATCTTATTCAAAAAAAATCAAATTTAAAAGTAGACTATGTAAAAATTAATTAAGAATAAATTTCAAGAATCATGAACTTTATTCTTTTTTATTATGCTTAATATAAAACCAATTATTGCAACTAAAATCATGTAAAATGCGGGTGCACTTTTTGATTTAAAATGTTCAATTAAAGTAGTAGCAATAAGTGGCGTGAATCCTCCAAAAATTCCAAAGGCTAAATTGTAACTTAGCGAAGAACCTGAATATCTAATTTTTGCAGGATATGATTCTGCTAATAATAAAATTGCAGAGGACGTTGCAGCTGCAGAAGCTACGGATACAATAGAATAGCAAATATAAATAGCAGTAAAATTATTTTCACTAAATGAGATAAAAATAGGATAAGAGAAAATGATAAATAAAATACAAGAAAAATTAAAAACTTTTCTACCACCGATTTTATCTGATATGTATCCAAAAATAACAATAAATAAAGCATATATTAAAACAAATATAGAGTTTATTTTTAAAATATCTTCGGAATGATATGAATAATACGTTTTAAAATAATTTGGGAGATACAAAAGATAAAGTGTTATAGCAACCGCAACAACCCATATAGCACTTGCCGTCTGTATTAAAGAAAATTTATGGTCTTTAAATATAAGTTGAACAGGGTATTTTATATTTTCTTTTTTCATTTGTCTAAATACAGGAGTTTCTGTTAAATATCTTCTTAAATAAACACCAATCAAGCCAAGGATTCCACCAACTAAGAATGGAATTCTCCATCCCCATGAATAAATTGTTTCTTCACTCATAAATTTTGTAACTAAATAACCTGCGCTTGAACCTAAAAAAATACCGAATATGATTCCACAGAAAAGAATTCCACAAGCTAAACCTCTATGTGATTTTTGTGCATGCTCATAGATAAAGGTTATTGAACAAGGAATTTCTCCTCCAATAGCTAATCCTTGTGCAAAACGACAGATAAATAATAAAATAGAAGCAGTTATTCCAATTTGTGAATAAGTTGGTAAAATTCCAATTATAAATGTTGGTGCTGCCATTAAAAAAACAGTAAATGAAAACGAATTTTTTCTTCCGTTTTTATCTCCAAAATGGCTAAAGACCAATCCGCCTAGGACTCTTGCTAAATAGCCACAGGCAAATACAGAATAGGTTAAGATCAATCCTGCAACGGGGGAGTCATTTTGAAAAAATAATTTAGACATAATAGTAGCAAAATAGATATAAACAACAAAGTCATAAAATTCAAGAGAACCACCAACTGCAGAAATTGTGAATGTTTTTATCTCATTTTTAGAAAGATTTTTATAAATATGATTTTCTTTTGATTTTTTTTTGCGAAAGGGAAAATGAAATGTCATTGTTTACATATCCTTTGAAATATATCATTTTATTATCTTATAAAATTAATCTTATAAATTTAAATTAAATGAATATATATTATGATGCAACCACAATCTTTATTCGATTTTCGTAAGAGGAGCTTTGTTTTTTTTATTTTGCAATTATTTTATAGTCTAGATAAAAATGAAATACATAAATCAGAAAATTCTTTAGGGTTTTCCCAGGGGACTCGGTGTCCTGCATGTGAGATGATTGCGGTTTCTATGTATGAATTTAGGTTTTTTATTTTATTTGTTATACTGGAAAACTTAGTATCTTTTTCACCACTGACCCAAAGAATTGGTATTTTTAAATTTGCAATTCTTTCATTTAAATTGTCTTGTTTTCCAAGGGAAAATCGATTTAATATATCAAATATTTCATTTTTGTTTATATCATTTGCATTTCTAACTAAGGTATTCTGAATTCCGGCAAATGTCGGTTGAGAGTCCCAGTCTTTTATTACATCTTCCCAATTTTCATTTAAAAAGCGATAGGACCAATTAAGGTCTTTTTCTATGCGGAGTTTTTTTTCATTTTCATCACTTAAACCTGGATTTGCACTAATAATGATAGCGGCATCCCAGTGAGATTTTTTTGAAAGCAGAGAATGAAGAGCGAGCCTTCCCCCTAGCGAATACCCAATAACTATATTTTTATTGATGGATTTATTTAATAAACAATAATTATTAAAATTTTGGGACCAATTTATAAAATCATTATCCTGATTTGTGTTTTTATCTAAAATATAGTCTGAAATGTTATGAAATTCATTGATAAAATCTTTAAAATAGATTCTAATTTTTTCCCAATCTGAGGGGTGCCCCAAAAAGCCATGGATAAAATTTAATTTCAAATTTGGAGTTCCTTTATACTTTTAGAAAGGAAAGCTATTCCTCTTTCCGTGAAGTTTTATAACATATGTCTAAATATATGTAAATACTATATATAAAACTGTTAGTTTTTAAAATAAAAATAAATTATAAAATAGTAAATATATATATAATTAATATTTACTAAAAAATATAATTATAATATGATTTATTTTGTTTGATGAATTGGAGTCTTTTTTTATGTTTAAATTCCTTACAGCAGTTTTTTTATTGCATTCGGCAGTATTTGCAACTTCTCAGCATGATTCTTTAGACTATTTTTTAATAGAAAGAACAGGTGGAGGAGATATCTCAATAGAAGTCAGAAATAATATGGATAATAAAATTGTAGGAATAATAAAAAGATGCAATTTTAAGGAATTAAGTAAAGAAAATCAGATAAAAAGTGAGTTTATTATTAAAGGAGAAACAGCAACGATAGCGTCTTATATTCTTCAAAATAATAATAAAGTTATAATAGCTTCAAAACAGGCTGTTTCTAATCTTGTCTCTGGGACTTGGTTACAATTAAACATTGTATATTCAAATGTAACCAAAGAAAGTATGAAAATAAACTCACCTATTATAATTCAGAAATCAAATGTTCTCCCTGTTTTAGAAGAAATTGAAAATCAGGCGCGAGATGAAAATAAAAAATTATGCAACTAAAAATATTATTATTTTTGGTAATCATTATTTTAAAAACTATTAAATAAAAAACAATTAAATAAGTATCAATATTTATAATTTATATTTTTAATTTTAAAATAATTTAGTATATTAAAAATGCTGTTATTTAATTAATGATATTTTTATATTATATGATATTTTAAGAGTACCATTTTAAATTTGTCTTAAAGATATAAATAATATAAAATTTTGATTGACAATTTATATTTGTTAATTATATATAAATATTGAAATGATTATTTTTAAAAATAATAAATAAAATTACATTAAATATCATATTAAATTTTAATGATTTCAATAAATTTAAATTATATGTCATTAATTTCTACTTTTGGAGAATAAATTTATGAATTGTTTTATTTTTATTGAAGCAAATTTCACGGAATTTAATATGGAATCAATTAAATATGTGAGTCAATTAGGTTTAAAATCAATATTTTTTTGCAAAAATAAAAATCAATTTGATCATTATAATTATAGATATTTTGATGAAGTAATTGAATTAAATACAACGGATATGAAATCTCTTCTGAAGGCGACAAATTTTATTCTAAAAAAATATAGAATATTAGCTGTATCCTCATTGAATGAAGACTTTGAAAATAATGCAGCTTCATTATGTGATTTTTTAAAATTGCCGAGTAATAAAGCTATAAATATTTCGATTATGAATAATCGTTACAAATTACGAGAGATGTTAAAAAAAATGGATCCTAATTTAAATCCAAAGTATTCCTTATCAAATAATATTTTTGAAGCTGAATTATTTGCAAAAGATATTGGCTACCCCTGTGTTATGAAATCTTTATTAAGAAATAAAGAAATATTTTCAAAAAAATTAGATAATGAGAATGATTTAAAAGAATATTTTGAAGAAAATAATTATAAGTTACAAAACATTGTGGGTGACACTTTTGGAAAAGGTGTTTTAATAGAAAGCATGATTGAAGGAAATGAGTATTCTGTTCATTTTATAAAATCTATAGATGGTAGATTGGTCTTGACGGGAGTGTTTATTAAAGAAGTTATTCAAATTAAAAAAAATCATTTTTTAGATATTGCAACTGTTTATCCTGCTAATTATGATGAAACTGATCTACTTTTTAAAAGAATTTCTCCAATAATTCATGAATTAGGATTTGATGTTGGTGCTATTCAAGTAAACTGTAAAATTGAAAATAGTGCTGTGAAAATTTTAGATATTATTCCAAGTCTAAATAATAATCCTTTAGCGAGTCAAATGATTGAAATTTCAACTGGTATAAAACTTTCCCAATTGATAATAGATCTTGCTTTAGGACAAAATATAAATTGGTATCCAGAAAGTTTAAAAGTAGTTGCAATATATAAGCTATTATTGCCAAATAATGGTGTATTTAAAGGAATTAAAAATTTACATGAATTTTTAATTCACCCAAATATGGAAGCCATAAATTTTCATAGTGATATGGATAAATGGGTTCATTTTAATTCTTTAGATAAAGAAGTGATTGGAACAATTATTGTTACTCATGATACTGCTGAGCAAGCACTCGATTTAGCAAGAGAACTTGCTGCTAAAGTTGAATTTTTAATTGATATGGATTGTTATCAAGATTCATAAAAGGAGAGAAAATTCATATGAATTCTATTTCTAATTTTGAGAATTTGTTACGAAATAAAAGAACATCATTGTGGTTTGAGACTTTTTTAAAAAATACAAATGAAAAACAAAATACAAATTTATTTATTTCTGAATTATTTCAAAAATATATTGATAAAAATAAAGAAGTAAAAAAAGATTTTATTATTTTAGATTTAGGATGTGGAAATGGAATATTATCTGAACATATAGGTAAATTATTTTTAAAGAATAAATTAAATTTAAAATATTATGGTGTCGAAAAAAATTCAAACTTTGTGAGATCAACATCAAACAGACTAAATGATATTGGAATTGAAAATGAAATTTTAGAGGGTGATTTTTTTGGTGAAATACTTCTTCATTTTAATGACAAAATTGATATTTTGCTTGTTTCTCACTCAGCTTACTATATAAATGATTATTCTTTTTTGCTTCATTTTATTCAAAATATATTTCATAAAATAAATATAAATGGTTTGGCATTATTCATCCATGAGTCTAAAGATTCAGATATCAATTGTTTAGGGGAGAAATATAAAGGAAACGATTTTGTAGATATTGTAAATAACCTAACAAAAGCAATTCAATTTTATATTCGTGAACATAAAAATATGAGTTTAGAATTACGGGCAATAGAATCTGAAGTATATTTTCCATATAATATGGAAGATCTTTGGAATGAATTAGTCGAAAATTCTTTTAATTTTAATTCAATTTGTTTGAAAGAAAATTTTGTTATAGCTAAGTATTTGCTTGAGTTTATAATAGAAAAACCACTTGAAATTCTTGGAAATAGTGGAATGCTATTAGAATATTTATCTAATGTAAAATTCCGTTTAGAAAATCAGAATCATAGACTACAAACAAAAAGCATTGCTCATGTTTGTTATTTTAATGTTAATGCTCCCTGACAATAAAAAGTGGCTTATTGAGCAGCGAATTATAAAATTAAAATAAAAAAATCATTTGTTTATAAAAAAATAGCTTTGACCATTGATAATGATTCTTAATTTCAATATACCTCTTTTATCGCTTTTTACAGCGATTTAAAATTACCAAAAAATGAGGTTAAGTTATATGAAATTAAAAAGAAAATTATTTTCACCCGCTATTTTCGGTTTTTTATTATCCGTCTTTATAAGCGGCGAAGTTTATGCAGCATCTGAAAATGAAAAAGTTGTGAACTTATATTCTTCTCGCCATTATGGTGTTGACAATGAATTATTTGAATTATTCAAAAAACAAAGCGGAATAAAAGTAAATTTATTACAAATTAAAGAAGCTTCACAAATGATAGAACGGATTAAAAGTGAAGGAAAAAAAAGTCCAGCTGACGTTATAATAACTGTAGATATAGGAAATGCTTGGAAGGCCGAAAATGCAGACCTTTTTCAACCGATTAAAACAGATCTTTTACAAAAATCCGTTCCAAGTAATTTAGTAGAAGAAAATTTCTCATGGTATGCCATTACATTAAGAGGCCGCGCTATAGTATATGATAAAACAAAAATAAAAGAGAATGAAATTCAAAATTATGAAGATTTATCAAATGAAAAATTCAAAGGAAAAGTTTTAGCTAGAACCTCTAATCATGTTTATAATCAATCTTTAGTTGCTTCTCTTATTCAAGCTAATGGTGAAGAAAAAACAAAAATATGGTGCGAAAAATTTACGAATAATTTAGCTAGAAAACCTGAAGGTGGAGATATTGATCAAATGAAAGCAATTTACAATGGCAAGGGAGAAATTGCGATTGTAAATACTTATTACTATGCTCGTTTATTAAAATCTGAAGATCCCGAAGATCAAAAAGTGGTAAAAAATTTAGGAATTATATTTCCAAATCAAGCGAATAGAGGCATGCATATTAATGCAAGTATTGCTGGAATTGCAAAATATGCTCCAAATAAAGAAAATGGAATTAAACTTATTGAATTTTTAGTCAGCAAAGATGCTCAAGAAATATTAGCAAAGATGAATAATGAATACCCAGTAAGAACGGATGTTGAATGGACAAACGTTTTAAAAAATATGGGAAAACCTAAATTTGATACCGTTACATTATCAAAAGTGGGTGAAAACACTCCTAAGGCTATTATGATACTTGATCAAGTTGGATGGCGTTAAATTATTGTAAAAATTTCAAAGGATATTTGTGAATAAATTTCTTCCCATTTTCTTATTTCTTATTATTATATTTCCTTTGTTATCGCTTTTTTATCATTTATTTTTGCCAGCCCAAAATATTTGGGCGCATTTAAGAAGTACTGTATTAAATATTTATATATTTAATACTTTATTTTTATCTTTAAGTGTTATGTTATGTAGTGCTTTTATTGCCGTTCCGTTAGCATGGCTTACCACAAAATATAATTTTCTCGGAAAAAAATTTTTTGAATGGGCTTTGTTTTTACCATTTGCTATACCATCCTATTTACTGGCCTATATTTATTACTCGATTAAAGAAAATATTTTTACCATAAATTCTTATCTAGCGGCAATAATAATATTGAGTTTATCATTATATCCATATGTTTATTTATTTAGTAAACAAGTATTTCAAGAGATTTCTCCAACTTTAATTTATGCTTCGAAAACTTTAAATCAATCGGAATTGAAGACTTTTTGGAAAGTAATTTTACCTTTATCTAGACCCGCTATTTTTTCGGGTATGCTTCTGGTTTGTATGGAAACCATCGGTGATTTCGGCACAGTCGACTTTTTTTCAATAGATACTTTGGCAACAGGTATATTTAGAACTTGGTTTGGATTGGGAAGTATAACGGGAGCCATTCAAATTTCATTTATTTTATTTACATTTAGCATTACCTTAGTTATTTTGGAGAGCTTTTTCAGAAAAAAAATGGTATTTTATCAAAAACAGATTCCTCATAGTTCTTATTTTGAAAAAAATTTAAATGGAGTATATAAATATTTAGCTTTTATTTTATGTCTTGCTCCAATTTTAGTTTCATTTATTTTGCCACTTATAATTATATTTGTAAATATATATCAATTAGGAATGAAATCATTTGATAAAGAGTTTTTTGAAATTGTATTTCGTTCATTTAAGATTTCTTCTATAGGGGCTTTGTTATGTATTTTTATTGGAATGATATTTTCTATCTTAAAAAAAATTCATAGTAAAAACAAACTTATAAATTTAAATGAAATTATTTCTTTTGGATACGCAATACCTGGAGCAATTATTGCAATATCAGTATTAACATCTTTTAAAATTCTAGATAATTTAATTGAAAATACTACTTTATTTTTATTTCATTTTGAATATAAAGATCTTATTTTATCAGGAACTATATTTGCTGTTTTATACGCTTACTCAATTAGATTCACATCCATTTCATTTCAAAGTGCGAATGCAAGCATGAATAAAATATCGCCTTCTATTGAATGGGCATCAAAAACTTTGGGAAAATCCATCTTTCAGACAGGATATAAAATATATTTACCTTTATTAAAAAACTCAATTTTTATTTCTTTTATCATTATATTTGTTGATATTATAAAAGAATTGCCAGCAACAATGGTTTTAAGGCCATTTAATTATGAAACGATATCCATTAAGACTTATAATTTAGCTTCAGATGAAAGACTTAAAGAAGCTTCACCTAGCGCTTTATTTATTATTTTGCTTGGAATCATACCTGTTATTTTAATTTATTTTTATAATCAAAAAAAGAAGAAGTAAATGGATCATAAAATAATTCTTAAAGCATTAAATATAACCCATAAATATGGAAATAATATTTCTATTAACAATATATCTTTTGAGATTATTGATGGGGAAATAATTAGTATATTAGGTCCATCAGGCTGTGGGAAATCAACTCTTTTAAAAATAATATCAGGAATAGAAAAAATTCAGGATGGGATTTTAGAAATTGATAAAAATATAATGTCACATGGTGCTTATCATGTGCCTACAGAAAAAAGAAATGTTGGACTCGTGTTTCAAGATTTAGCGCTTTTTCCTCATCTTTCAATTAGAAAAAATATTGAATATGGAATTTCATATTTATCAAATGATGAAAAAAAACAAAGAGTAAGAGAGATGTTGGCATTTGTTAAAATGGAAAAATTTGCTGATACATATCCTCATTTATTATCTGGTGGACAACAACAGAGAGTTGCTTTAGCACGATCTCTTGCTCCTTTGCCAAAATTATTGTTATTAGATGAACCATTTTCAGGACTAGATATATCTTTAAGAAAAGATCTTGGTATAGAAATTAAAAATATTTTAAAAAAAAGTAAAATGACTTCTATTTTTGTTACTCATGATGCCAATGAAGCGCTTATGTTATCTGATAAAATAATAATATTAAATAATGGACAAATGGAGCAGTTTGATACTCCAAAAAATATTTATACTAAACCATTCAATAGTACAGTTGCTTCTTTTTTTGGAACAATAAATAAAATTCAAAATTATCAAAAATTGAATAATATTTTTAAAATTTCAAAATTAAATAACCAAAGGCAAGATATAAACATAAATATTTATTTTCGCCCTGATGCTGTAACTATATTAAATGAAATAAATTCAGACTCTAGTTTTTTTGAAGGAAAAATAATTGATATATTATACTATGGAAATTATATTTCTGTTTTATTTTCTATTAGTGAATATGGAACGATTACAGGTTATTTTTCTTCAGCAGAGAATTTAGAGATTGGAAATACTTTAAAATTAAAAATCAATGAAAATATGTTATTTGTATTTCAAGAAAATGAATAGCAATTTTATTTAACAATGAGGCTCTAAAAGTTCAATTTTATAGCCATCAGGATCGATTATAAAAGCAATATTAATTGTGCCATCAGGAGATTTTTTAGGCCCCCAACTTAAATCGTGTCCTTGTTTCTGTAATTTTTTTTGAAATTCAATGATAGATGGTACTTCATATGCCATATGGCCATAAGCTCCGCCCATTTCATATTTTGTTACGCCCCAATTATATGTTAGCTCTAAAACAGAAGCGTTATCTTCATCATTGGGTGCTTTTAAGAAAACAAGTGTAAATTCACCGTCTTTAAAGTCTTGGCGTGAAAGTAATTTGAAATTTAAAACTTCACAATAAAATTGAATTGATTTATCAAGATCTCCAACTCGTATCATTGTATGTAAATATTTCATAATAACCTTTCAAATTATTAATAAGTTATTAAAAATTTAATAACTTATTTTGTAATTGGCTGTTTTGTAAATTAGATAATCTTTCTTCAATTAAAGATCTTTCATATTCTACGAAATCACGAATGCTTTCTTCTTTCGAAAGTTTTAAACCTTTTTCGTATGTTTCTTTTGCTTTAGAAATATTATTTTGTTTTTCGTATAAGTAAGCTAAATAATAATAAGAAGAAATAACAGACTCATCTTCATTTAATTTAGTAAAAATTTCGATGGCTTTTGTTAATTTAGCCTCAGATGTTTTAAATTCATTATTATCAAAATAATGAACTCCTAATTCATGTTCAAAAGTAGCAACCCACTCTTCAAGTTCTTTGGATTTTGCGATCTCAAGACCATTATTTAAGTACATTAAAAAGTCTTTTTCTTCTTTAGCTTGTTCTGCAGATAAAGCAGCGTTGTAATAAGCTTCTAATGTTTCATGGATATCATCTTGTTTTTCGAGTCCTGCAATGACTTCTTTCCATAAAGGCAAAGACTTGTCATGTTCCCCAATAATTCCATAGGAAAGAGCTAAGTGGTGTTTTGTTTCAAACAAATGAACAGCAAGATCTGCGCTAGAGGAAATTAATTTTAATGAAATAATTTCAAGAATTGGTACAGCTTTCCCATAATATTCATTTTCAAGTAAATCATTTACAGAAAGAATTAACGTTTCAACGCCTTGGCTATTAAAATTTGCAAGTTCTTCGCTGTTGTAGGTATGGCGTTGATATTTTTCAGGGTTTTCGTGTTCATGATTGCAGTGTGGTCCATGCTCATGATTATGATGGTCGTGAGTACAGTTTTCATGATCATGGTGGTCGTGTTCATGATGATCGTCATGATGGTGTCCACAATTCTTATGGTCATGGTGATCGTGGTCATGATGAGAGTGTTTTTTACTATCTGAATTTAATGATTTATCTTGAGATGTCATGGCAAGGTTTCCTTGTTAAATTAAATGGAATAAGAATTTTTGCTCCGCTCCCGTATGAAAGAGTACTTCAATAGAAAGAGCGTTACTAGCAATCAAGGTTAGTGTTAAGACAATATCTGAAAAAGGGGAAGAGTTTTTTAAATATAGTATAAATATTAATATGTTATATAGGGGTCATGAATTCTTTTCTCAGTTCGCAAGGTTCTTAACCGAAAGAGATAAGTTAGCAAATCCTAATCTTATATGGTAAAAATCCATTGAAACCAAGGAAGCTACAATGATCAAAGATTATTTTAATAAGATCAGGTTGCTTGTTCAAGACAAGTTTAAAATATTTCAATTTATTATGCGAAATATTAAAAAATTTATTTTATTAATTATTATTTTATTTGGGGTGTTTTTTGTCTATGAGTTTCAAAAAATAAGAAAATCTTTACCAAATTTAGAAAAACTTTCAAATTATGAACCTGCATTGCCTACGGTGATTTATAGCCAAGATGGAGTTAAAATTGCTGAAATATTTGAAGAAAGAAGATACCCAGTATTAAATAATGAAATGTCTCCGTTTCTTAAAAATGCATTTATTGCAGCTGAAGATGCTGATTTTTATAATCATCATGGATTTGATTGGCGAGGGTTTGGAAGAGCATTGTTACATTTTGTTACTTTTTCAAATCAAAAACAAGGTGGAAGTACGATAACACAGCAATTGGCAAAAAATGTTTTATTAACAAAAGAAAGAACCATTGTTCGTAAAATAAAAGATATTATTGTTGCTAGAGAAATAGAAGAATCTTTTCCAAAAGATAAAATATTGGAACTTTACTTAAATACAATATATTTAGGAAATGGCTCCTATGGAATTGAAGCGGCAGCACAAAATTATTTTCATAAAAATAATATGAAATTGACTTTAGCAGAATCGGCAATGATCGCTGGATTAACTCCGGCTCCTTCAGCATACGATCCAACGGACAATATGACTGCAGCTAAACAGAGGCAATCCTATGTTTTAGATAGAATGTTAAAAATAGGCATGATTACTAAAAATCAATATGACAGAGCAGTAAAAGAAAAGTTAATAGTATTTAAAGCAGAATCGCCAAATAATAAAATTGCTCCTTATTTTGTTGCTGAAATAAAGAAACAACTTACAAATCAATTAGAGGTTGAAAATTTAGGAAAAAGCGGTTTAACTGTTTATACTACTTTAAATTCTAAAATTCAAAATGCAGCACAAATAGCAGTTCAAAACTTTGCTGATTTATATCAATCAAGAAGAAGTTTTAAAGGACCAATAAAACAATATGGGAATTCTTTTAAAGATCGTATTAAAGATCTTGTGAACTTATCTATTAAAGAAACAGAAGATGAAAGAGCTCTTGTTGCCTTTATAGATGAACCTCTTCATGCTGTTGGTATTATAACTCAGAGAGGACTAGGGGTAATTTTAGATGAAGACATTAGTTGGGCATTAAGTGCAGAAAGTGATAAAGAATCTGGAGAACCCGATATAAATAATGTTTTAAAAGTAGGTGATGAAATTCATGTTCAAAAAGTGAATAAAAAAATGCAGTCACGAATTTCAAAAGATAAAAAATTTATTTCTACTTTATTGGGTTATTCAAAATATTTTGAGAGTCAAGTGAAAGATAATATATTACGTTATACTTTATCAGATACCGTTGGAATTGAAGCTGCTGCAATGGTAATGGATTCGAAAACGGGTGAAGTTCTTGCTATGGTGGGTGGAGAACATTTTTTATTAAGCCAATTTAATCGTGCTACTCAAGCAGAAAGACAAGTAGGGAGTAGTGTAAAACCATTATATTATTCTTATGCCATTGATTGCGGATTCAGCCCTGCCTCTAAAATTGATAGTCCCAAAATTGATTTAGATGGTTGGCAGCCAGAAAATTATGGTGGTAAAGAATCGGGGCGAACTACTTTATTACAGTCATTAGCACTAAGTTTTAATATTCCAAGTATTTTTTTATATCAATCTTTAGGCGCTTCTAAGGTAACAAGGCAATTGACTCGCTTTGGTTTTAATTGGCCATATTCAGATTTAAGTTTAGCTTTAGGTGCAGGAACATCTTCATTGCTTAAAATGGTTCAAGCTTATTCCATTTTTCCAAATCAAGGTAAAATGAGTTTAGCTTATTATATTCATGAGGTTGTTGATAGAAATGGTGAAGTTATTTTTTCTTCTAAAAATGAAAAAATATATCCTAATCAAGTAACACCACAATCACAAGAAGACGCTCCTTATTTACCAGGAAAATCATCAGATAAAGTAGAAGAAAACAATTCGTTGCAAATGATTTCACCTCAGGCTGCTTATGTTACCTTAGATTTACTTCGTGCTGCAGTTAATATGGGAACAGGGCAAGGTGTTTTGGGTGTTTCATCTTATGTTGGTGGAAAAACAGGAACAACAAATGGAAATACCGACGCTTGGTTTATGGGTGTAGCGTCTCAACTTATTGGTGGTGTTTGGGTTGGCTATGATGACAATTCAAAAACATTAGGTGGTGGTGGAACGGGGGCAGGTATGGCAGCTCCTATTTGGAAAACCATGATGCAAACCGCTGTTCGGGTTTATCCTTTGCAAAATTGGGTAAAACCCTCTGGCATTCATGAAATTACCATAGATAAAAATACTGGCGAGTTGAGTTCATCAAGCGATGCTATTTCTGTTCATGTTATAGATGGGACAGAGCCAGGCTCTGTTTATGCGCGAGATGCTTTAGATGATGGTAAAAATACGATGGATAATCACCTTGAAATAAGTAACAATCCAGACGAATTAAATAAAATTCCAGATGGATTGCCTAATCCATCTAAAGCAAAATCTAAAAATAAAGATCTATAGTTTAAAGTAACGAATAAAAAAATAAATTATCACTAAAATTTTTAGTGATAATTTATTTTAATTGTGTTGAATAACTCATCGAATAATTGAGGACTTGATGCAATAATTCCTCTGTCTTGAATTGGGCAAAATTCTTTACCAGCAAAATTTGTTACGATACCACCCGCTTCTTCAATTAATAAACTTCCAGCAGCTGTATCCCAAGGTGCCAATGGAGTTTCATAAAATCCCTGTGAAATTCCTCTTGCAGTATGTGCGAGATCTAATGCAGCAGCGCCATTAATACGAAGTCCTAACGATTTATTTTGTATCGCTAGAATTGTTTTTGTTAAAGGAACAAGAGCATCTCCTTTATTCGAACTAAAACCTGTCGTAATACTTGCCATACGAAATTCTTTTAATTGAGAAATATAAATTTGATTTCCATTGAAGAATGTTCCTTTACCTTTTTCAGCAAAATAAAGAGAATTTGTTGTAGGCTGATAAATGGCCCCTATTTGCGCTTTAAATCTTCCATTTGTGGTATATCCAAAAGCAATTGAGACACAATAATAAGGGTTCCCCTTTGAAAAATTTGTAGTTCCATCAAGTGGGTCAATAATCCAAGTTGGAAATGTGTTTTCATTTAAAGTGGAATATTTTGTAAGACCAGACTCTTCCGCTAGGATATCGTGGTCTGGAAATAATGCATGAATTTCATTTTTTATAAGATTTTCGGAATGAAAATCAGCTTCTGTTACAATGCCCTGATCCCCTGATTTTTCAGTGATTATAAAGTTTTTTTGAAAGTAATGTAGAGTGCTAGCCCCTGCTTTTTGAATCAACTGCTCTAAAAATTCTTTATTTGGCTGTTTTTCTGTCATGAAATCACTCCTGAATTCTTTGTTGTTTCTCTCTGTAATTATCCGTGATACTCTAATTGATGGTGTTATTCACAAAGGAATAACTGAAAAGAGGAAAACGAACCCTTTTTTCTAAAGTTAAAAAGTAATTTAAATATGAAGGTTTTAAAATGCATTGGTCAATATATTCCATTTTAGGCGCAACCGTAGTTGGCGTGTCAAGTGGTATTTTTCTAGCAAAGGTATTTGCTCGCCGTTCACTTGGAAGTATGGGCGATATTCCTGTTAAGGAAAATAGAGAGGCAATTTTAAAAAGCGCAGAAGCCCAAAGAAAAATGATATTAGAAGAGGCATTAATTGCAACTAAAGAACAGTATTACTCTGAATCAGTTCAATTAGATAATGAACGTGAAATTATCATGGCTCATCAAGAAATTTATGAACAAGAGTTAAATGAAAAACAATCTGAGGTTGATAAGTTTTCAAATGAGTTAGAAAAGTTTGAAGAAGAACTAAATAAAAAGAAAATTCAAATTGAAAGTTCAAACATATCTATTAAAGAAATTGAAAATCAATGTAATGGTATTTATAAAAACTATCATTCTCATTTAGAGCAAAAAATAGGAAAAACTAAAAACGAATTTTATAATGAAATGTCTAAAGATCTTATTGCGGCAGAAAAATTAGGCATTACAAAATGGCTTATGGAAAATTCGGAAAACTTAAAAACAGAAGCTCAAAAATTAGCTCGAGATTCTTTAAACTCTGTTTATTTACGCTATCAACCTTCTTTTATTTGGCCTAAATCTTCTTTTATAGTTCCTGTAAATTCAAAAGAATTATTAGCAAAACATTTTCATGAAGAATCCCCAATTATTCAATCCTTAATTCAAGGAACGGAATCTTCAATTAGCGTTTTAACTTTTAATGAAGAAATGCCTTCTGTTTTAAAAATAGCTGGTGGTGCTGGTGTAGATAAAGAAGTAATTCGATTAACTCTAGAAGAAATGCTAAATAAAGATATTTTTAATGAAGATAAAATAAAAAATATCTATGATAAACATAAACGTTTTGTAGATAAATATATTTTAAAAATTGGTGAAGATGCGATTAAAAATTTGGGACTTCCCTTGGATGTACATCCTGAAATATTAAAATTAATAGGTTCTTTAAATTACAGAACAAGTCACAGACAAAATCAGTACTTTCATTCCATTGAAGTGGCTAGGCTTGCTGGCATGATAGCGGAAGAAATTGGTGTAAATTCTATGCACGCAAAACGTGCTGGAATATTGCATGATATTGGAAAAGCTCTTGATTATAAAATTGAAGGCAGTCATGCCGTAATTAGTGGTGATTATGCAACTCGTTATGGTGAAAAAGAAGAAGTTGTTGATACTGTTCTTGCTCATCACGATGATAAAATCGTAGAAACTCCGTACGCCTATATTCTAAAAGCTGCCGATGCTTTATCAGGAGCACGCCCCGGTGCGCGTGTTGATATGGAAGAAGGATATCATAGAAGAATTGATGGTATTTCAGGAGTGGTAAATAGTTTCCAAGAGCAAGGTGTAACAGGTTCGGCAATTATGCACGCCGGAAGAGAAGTTCATGTATTTGTCGATAATAATCGAGTAAAACAAAAAGATATTAATGGGCTTGCTGAAGGAATTGCGAAAAAATTAGAAGAACAGGTCGAATTTCCAGGCCAAATTCGAGTCACTGTTATTCGCAGAACAGAAATTACTGAGGTTGCTTAAACTTTGCATTTAAATAAGGTTCTGCAAGCAATATAGCCAATGCAGATAAAGCATTGGTTATTTGTCCTGTCCTTGCAAGCTGTAATGCTTCTTTAAAATCAATTAAATGCAATTTAATATTTTCAAATGGATCATCATGCGCAACAGGTGTTTGAAGAGGTTGAACATCAAAAGCAATAAAATAAGTTACTTTATTGCTAAGGATAGCTGCATTTGGTGAATAACCTGGTAATGATAAAATACGTTGGCTTGTTAAGCCAGTTTCTTCTTCAAGTTCCCTTATGGCCGCAAGAGTAAAGTCTTTTTCACCTAAATTAACAGCTCCGCCTGGCACTTCTAAAGTAAAACTATTTGTACCAAAACGATGTTGTTCTACCATAACAATTTGACCCGATGCTGTTACTGGAACAACATGAACCCAATTTGAACAATCCAATGTATAAACATTAAGATTGTGTTTTTTATCTAACGATTGAGCTTTTTGTTCTTTTACACGAAAAATACTGCACTGATAAACAGTTTTTTCTTCGCTTAGCGGAAATAATTCAAGCTTTTTCTCGTTTGAATTAGACATAGCGTTTTGCCATGCTATCAAGAGGAATTGCTTTTATTTTTGAAGCTTGACCAGCTTGTCCAAATTCAACCATACGTTGTGCACAAACTTTTTTCATAGCATCGCGTGCAGGTACCATATATTTTCTTAAGTCGAATTCAGATGGATTTGTAGATAAAAGTTTGCGAATAGCAGCAGTCATTGCAAGACGGTTATCTGTATCTACATTGATTTTACGAACACCATTTTTAATACCTTCTTGAATTTCTTCTACAGGTACTCCCCAAGTTTCTTTCATTTCTCCACCGTATTTACGAAATTCAGCTTGGAGTTCTTGTGGAACAGAGCTTGAACCATGCATAACTAAGTGTGTATTTGGAAGGCGTCTATGAATTTCACGGATACGATCAATGGCAAGAGTTTTTCCGTCTGGTTTTTTTGTAAACTTATAAGCTCCATGGCTTGTACCAATTGCAATAGCAAGTGCATCTACTTTTGTAAGTTCAACAAATTGAGCTGCTTCAACAGGATCTGTTAATAATTGATCATGAGAAAGAGTGCCTTCAAAACCATGACCGTCTTCTTTTTCCCCTTTTCCAGTTTCAAGAGATCCTAGGCATCCAAGCTCTCCTTCAACAGAAATTCCCATAGAATGAGCAATACGAACTACATCTGCAGTAATGCGTACATTATATTCAAAATCAGAAGGAGTTTTTGCGTCTTCTTTTAAGCTTCCATCCATCATTACGCTAGTGAATCCGTTTCTAATAGCGGATAAACAAGTTTGTAAACTATTGCCGTGATCTTGGTGCATCACAACGGGAATATCTGGATATAATTCGACAGCACCTAAAATAAGGTGTCTTAAAAATACGTCATTCGTATAAGAACGAGCGCCGCGGCTCGCTTGAAGTATAACAGGGCTGTTTGTTTCTTTTGCTGCTTCCATGATGGCTTGAATTTGTTCAAGGTTATTTACATTAAAAGCGGCAACGCCATAATTATTTTCTGCTGCGTGATCAAGTAATTGTCTTAAAGAAATAAGTGCCATTTTAGCCTCCATATCAAGTGAATACAAATCAGATCCCTCATACACCAGGTTATTGATGCATGCAAAGAACATCAGCAGTAGGACGAAGGGAAGGGCAAAGAATGTGAAAAAGAAAACGAATTGATTTTGATCAAATTTCATTAGATCTTAGATATTATTTGAAAATTTATTGATGTTGAGGTATTTTTTATAAGAAATCAAAGTGTATTTCGGGAAATAAGCAAAAAATCTAAGGAAGGTATTCTTTGCAAAAAAATCATAATCATGAATTAGATAATCCACTAAAGATTGCCATTTATCATACGGGTGCTTTAGGCGATTTATTGGTCTCAACAGCCGCTCTTTTTGAGTTGGCAAATTTGTATCCAAAAGCTAAATTTACTTTAATAGGCTCTGAATTATGGAAAGACATATTAATTCCAATTTATTGGCAACATATATCTCATATTTTAGAAATTAAAAATAAAAAATTTAGTAAGATAAAACTTCTTAAATCAAATAAACAAAATAATACTTGGGATCTGGAAAATACAAGTAAGACTTTTAAACAAATATTGTTAGAACATCAAATTTCGATTGATTTTCGAAGCGAAAGCGTTCGTTTTTCATTAAAATCTTTTTTATATGGATTACCAATTCGAATTGGTGCAAGTAAAAATAAATATGTAAAGCGACTTTTTACACATTTTACTTTGCGTGATAAAAATAAAGAAGTTCATGAAAGAGATAGATATTTAGATATTTTGTCTTCTATAAATAAAGAATATATTGATAAAAGAAAAGAATTTTGGAAAAAAGAAGGATTACCCCCTTTAAAATGGTTTCCAACTGATTATCAAGAGCATGTTAATTTATTAAATAAGAAAAAAATAATACTGATTAACCCTACTGCAAGTATAAGAGAAAAAGCATGGGAAAGTAAAAAATTTAGAGAGCTAGCTTTAAAACTAAAAGATATGAATACAGAAATAAAAATTATTGGCTCACCTAAAGAAACGGAATGGTTAAAAGAAGTTGCGCAAGATGATTTTTCAATAATACAACCGGATAACATTTTAAGTTTAGTAGATATCGTTAAAAGTTCTTCATTATTAATAACAAATACGAGTTCTATGCAATTTATTGCAGCTGGTACAAGTACTCCAACTTTAACTTTAATGGGAAGTGCATCTCCTGAAAGATGGGGCGCATTAGGTTCAGGATCATATTGTTTAAAAATAAATGAAAATCAGGAAAATTTTAAAAAAATATTTATCTCAAAAAAGAAATTAGATAAAATAAAGGAACAAATTGCTTATAATAAAATTCCTGTGAATTTAGTTTTTGAAAAAGCGCAGGAAGTTTTACTGAATTGATTTTAATTTTTTAAAGAAGATAAATACTGAATTAAGGTGCTGTGCTCTGTAATTAAAGCAATTAAACAAATGACGGCTAATAACCAAAGAACTGGTGATATAATTTTAGCTTTTCCTACAAATACTTTTAATAATACATAACTGACTATTCCCCATAAAACTCCTTGAGTAATAGAAAACGTTAAGGGCATAAGAAAAATAGTTAAAAAGATAGGAATAATGTCGTCCAATTTCTCAGCTTGAATATGTTTTACGGTTTGGCACATTAAAATTCCAACAAATATTAAAACAGGAGTTGTTGCATATGCTGGAATAACAGTGATAATAGGAGCTAAAAATAAACAAGGTAAAAAACAAAGTGCGGTTACAATTGAACTTAACCCTGTTTTTCCTCCAGCTTGAATTCCTGCTGAACTTTCAATAAATACGGTTGCAGGAGCAGTCCCAAATAAACTAGATAATGCTGAAGCAACAGAATCAACAAGTAAAGTTTGTTTTAATTGAAGTGGATTACCGTTTTTATCAATAAAGCCTGCTGACGTAGAAAGTCCAATGATTGAGGAAAGAGAATCAAATAAATTAGTAATAAAAATCGCTAAAATAACAGGGATAAAGCTCCATTTTAGAGATCCTATTAAGTCTAATTTAAAAAAATGAGAATCAAAATCTGGTAATGCAAACCATTGGCTTGGAAATTGAATTTGATTTGTTAAGAATGCAATTAAAGTAACGACGATGATAGAAAATAAAAAGGCATAAGGTTTTTTCTTATAATATAAAATAAAAGATATGATAAAACCTAATAAGCCTAAAGCTACAGTGTAATTTATATCACCTAAAGCTACAAATGTAGCAGGATTAGAAACAATAAGGCCTAAATTTTTTAATCCAATAAAAGCTAAAAACAAACCTATGCCGCATGACATCGCATGTTTCATATTACTAGGGAGACATTCCACTATTTTTTGTCGAATTGGAAAAATAGAAACAACAATAAATAAAATACTTGACCAAAAAATAAGACCTAAAGCTGTAGGCCAAGGAATTTTTTCACCAATGATAAGAGAATAAGCAATAAAAACGTTTAAACCCATTCCTGGTGCTAATGCATAGGGAAGTTTTATATAAATACCAGCAATGAAACTCATTAAAAATGAAATTAATACGGTTGCTGTTAAGGCTCCTGTAATTGTCATTCCTGTTCCTGGAGAAGACATCACTTGAGGATTGACAATAACAATATAGGACATGGTAAAAAAAGTAGTTAATCCTGCTATAACCTCTTGAGATATTGTGCTCTTTTTGATTTTCATGATTGCTCTTTCTTGTAAAAAAAAACTCTATACACAAAAAGTGTATAGAGTTTTTGTTAAGCGGTATTGCTTTAAAAGGCAACAAGGCAAAAATTACATATCGTAATCCATTCCGCCCATTCCACCCATGCCACCCATGCCACCCATGCCACCCATGCCACCCATTCCTGGCATTCCAGCAGGTGCGGCATCTTTCTTTGGCTTTTCAGAAATCATGGCATTTGTAGTAAGTAATAAACTTGCCACTGAACTTGCGTTTTGAAGAGCGCAACGAGTTACTTTAACAGGATCGATAACACCAGCTTGGATTAAATCTTCGTATTTGTCTGTTAAAGCATTAAAACCAAAGCTTGTATTGCTATTGGATAATATTTTATCAACAACAACACTTGCTTCATGACCGCCATTGCTAGCGATAATACGAACAGGTTCTTCTAAAGAACGGCGAACAAGTTCAATACCAGCTTGTTGTTCTGCATTATCTCCTTTTAGATTTACCAATTCTAAAGAAGCACGAGCAAGAGCGACGCCTCCTCCAGCAATAATGCCTTCAGCAACAGCAGCGCGTGTTGCATTTAGAGCGTCTTCGATACGATCTTTCTTTTCTTTAAGCTCAACTTCTGTAGCAGCGCCTAAACGGATAACAGCAACACCACCTGCAAGTTTAGCAAGGCGCTCTTGTAGTTTTTCACGATCATAATCGGAAGTTGTTTTTTCAATTTGGCCTCTGAGTTCAGCAACGCGGGCTTTAATATTAGCTTCAGAGCCTTTACCGCCAGTAATAACAGTGTTGTCTTTGTCGACAACAACTTTATCTGCTTGTCCTAGATCTTCGATAATTGTTGTATCAAGTTTCATACCAATTTCTTCAGATACAACAGTACCGCCTGTTAAAATAGCTAGGTCATCTAACATGGCTTTACGGCGATCACCAAATCCAGGTGCTTTTACTGCGCAAACTTTAATTGTTCCAGAAAGTTTGTTTAATACAAGAGTAGCAAGAGCTTCTCCTTCAACATCTTCTGCAATAATAAGGAGAGGACGGCCACTACGTGCAATTCCTTCAAGGAGAGGAACCATATCTTTCATTACAGATATTTTTTTATCAAAAAGAAGAATGTATGGATTTTCAAATACAACTTCAAGGCGCTCTTGATCTGTTACCATGTATGGTGAAAGGTATCCGCGATCGAATTGCATACCTTCAACAACGTCAACATAAGTATCAAGACCTTTTGCTTCTTCAACGGTAATAACGCCGTCTTGACCAACTTTTTCCATTGCTTCAGCAATCATGTTGCCAATCGTTGGATCGTTGTTTGCAGAAATTGTTGCTACTTGAGCAATTTCTTTAGTGCCACTAACAGGACGAGCCACTTTTTTAAGATTATCAACTACAGTTTGAACTGCTTTATCAATACCGCGTTTTAATTCGATTGGTGCATGACCAGCTGCTAACATTTTAAAACCTTCGCGATAAATTGCTTGAGCAAGTACAGTAGCTGTTGTTGTTCCATCACCGGAATCATCATTGGTTTTGGAAGCTACTTCTTTAACCATTTGTGCGCCCATGTTTTCAAACTTGTCTTCAAGTTCAATTTCTTTAGCAACGGTAACACCATCTTTAGTAATTAAAGGAGCACCATAGCTTTTTTCAATAAGTACATTACGTCCTTTTGGACCTAAAGTAACTTTTACGGCATTTGCTAGAGTATTTACACCAGATAGAATCTTTTTTTGAGCATTTTCATTAAAAGAAATCATTTTAATAGCCATTTTGTTTTTCCTTGTTTTTAGTGTTTTTTTATAGAACTAAGCTTCAATAACGGCAAGTATTTCTTCTTCTTTGATAAGTAAAAATTCTTCCCCATCAATTTTTACTTCATTTCCACTCCATTTGCCAAATAAAACCTTATCTCCTGTTTTAATAGCAGGGATTTGACGAGAGCCATTTTCAAGTATTTTGCCATTTCCTACAGCGATTACTTTGCCTTCAACTGGTTTTTCTTTAGCATTGTCTGGGATAAGAATTCCACCAGAAGTCTTTTGTTCCGCTTCTAAACGTTTTAAAAGAATTCGGTCATTAAGAGGGCGAATAGACTTATTCATAAATATCTCCTATTGAGAGGTTTGGTATTTGCCCACAAGTGGCATTAGCTATAGGCTAAACAACATTGGTGTTGTGTCAAGAGGGGCTATATTTAAGGTTTTAAATTGGGGAGTTTTTATGAAAGGAATTATTTTAGCTGGTGGTTCAGGAACAAGGTTGTATCCATCAACTAATTGCTTAAGTAAACAGCTTATTCCCGTTTATGATAAACCAATGATTTATTATCCATTATCAACCTTGTTAATGGCGAACATAAAAGATATTTTAATTATTTCTACTCCGAGAGATTTAATTTCTTTTAAAAGTTTACTTGGTGATGGTTCGCAATGGGGAATTTCTTTATCCTATGAAGAACAGCCTAGTCCAGATGGACTTCCACAAGCTTTTCTTATTGGTGAGAAGTTTATTCAAGATGAAAATGTTTGTTTAATTCTTGGTGATAATATTTTTCATGGAAATGGTTTAATTACGAGTCTTGAAGGATCAGCAAAACGTTTAAAAGGTTGTACGGTATTTGGATATCCTGTGAGCGATCCAGAGCGCTATGGTGTTGTAGAGTTTGGCAACGATCGAAAAGTAATTTCAATAGAAGAAAAACCTAAAAATCCAAAATCAAATATTGCCATAACAGGACTTTATTTTTTTGATGATCGTGTTTCTAGATTTGCGAAAGATTTAAAACCTTCAGCAAGAGGAGAGCTCGAAATAACAGATCTCATAAACATTTATTTGCAAATGGATCAATTATATATTGAAGAGTTTGGCAGAGGTACAGCTTGGTTAGATACAGGTACACACCGTTCCTTATTAGACGCTTCCTTATATGTTTCTGTATTAGAAGAGAGACAGGGTTTAAAAATATCTTGCCCCGAAGAAATTGCTTGGCGTAAAGGTTTTATTTCATCAGAGCAGTTAGAAAAATTAGCGTTTCAATCTATAAAAAGCGGATATGGAAAGTATTTAATGAGGGTTTTAAAAGAAGTTTAATTTATTAAAGTAATATTTTAAGGATATTTATGTTAGATAATAAAAATTATTTAGTCACGGGTGCTGCTGGTTTTATTGGCAGTAACTTTGTTAGGTATATGCTTGAAAAATATCAAAATATAAAAATAATTAGTTTTGATAAGTTAACTTACGCTGGAAATTTAAAAAACTTATCCGCTTTAAAAAATGAACATAACCATGAATTTGTTAAAGGGGATATTTGTGATAAAAACCTGATTGATTCTATTTTAAGAAAATATAATATAAATCATATCATTCATTTTGCAGCTGAAAGTCATGTGGATCGTTCTATATCTGGTCCTGCCGAATTTATTCAAACAAATCTTTTTGGTACGTTTCAATTATTAGAATCAGCCAGAAATTATTGGCTAAATGAAAAAAAATGGAGTGAGTTAAATTGTAGATTTCATCATATTTCTACTGATGAAGTTTATGGTACTTTATCTAAATCAGATCCTGCTTTTACAGAAAAAACAGCTTATGCCCCTAATTCACCTTATTCTGCTACAAAAGCGGGTTCTGATCATCTTGTTCGTTCCTATTTTCATACATATGGTCTTCCCGTAACGACATCAAACTGTTCTAATAATTACGGTCCTTATCAGCATCCTGAAAAATTAATTCCAACAGTCATTCGTTCTTGTCTGCAAAATAAATCGATTCCTGTTTATGGAGATGGTAGCAATATTCGAGACTGGTTATTTGTAGTGGATCACTGTTCTGCTATTGATTCCATTTTATTAAATGGAAAAATCGGAGAAACATACAATGTTGGTGGAAAAACAGAATTAAGTAACATTCAATTGGTAAATCTTATTTGTGAATTATTAGATAAATTAAAACCAAATAAATTTAAATATTCAGATCTTATTTCTTTTGTCAAAGATCGTCCTGGCCATGATTGGAGATATGCAATAGACAATTCAAAAATCCAAACAGAGCTTGAATGGAAACCTTCTTACGAAATTAAATCGGGCTTAGAAGATACAATTCGGTTTTATTTATCGAATGGTTTTTGTGCTGAATAAAGAAACACAATATTCGTTCCTAAATTTTTAAATTTCGCTTTTATGAATCCAGAATCAAAAAGTTCTGCAACAAAGTGGCTACCACTGGGAAAATTATCGAAAGATGTTTTATAAAAATAATGAGTTGATTTTAAATTAGAAAGTTTTTTTCCTAAAATGGGAATTAATTTTGTGTAATTATGATATATTTTTCGAATGAATTTAAAATCGGGTTTTCCATTTTCAAGAATAACAACATGTCCACCCGGCTTTAAAACTCTGAAAATTTCACGAAGGGCGGCAGAGTGAGGGCGAAGGGGTCTCATTCCCCAGCAAACAGTTATCGTATGAAAACTATTATTTGGGTAAGGAATACTCAATGCGTTTGCTAATTTTAGCTCAATATTTTCTTTAAATAAAAAAGCTTTTTTTTGTACTTTTTCTTTTGCTACTTTAAGCATTCCTTCCGAAGCATCAATTCCTGTGATATGTATGTCTGGTCTTTGAGAAATAATGCCAAGAATGACTTCGCCAGTACCTGTTGCAACATCTAGAATTTTGGCATTTTTTGGACTTATTTTTATAGCGGCGCGGCAAAGGAATTTTCGTAAAATACGGTGAATTCCAAGAGTGAAGGCATCGTTTGCAATATCATAGGCTGGGGCTATTGTATTGAACCCATCGACAATATTGTAGTTTTTTGAATCCATTTAGGACACTCATAAATGGTGCAATCGAGAAGACTCGAACTTCTGACCCCCACGATGTCAACGTGGTGCTCTAACCAACTGAGCTACGACTGCAGTGAAAATTCGTTTACCTAAGCAGAATAACATTGTCAATAGAAAGTGTCTAGTTTCCTAAAAACCCTTATATCATCTATAGACACATATAATTACAATGTTAATATCGTTTCCTCTGTTAACTTACTCATTTTAGGAATGAAGGGATTATTGAAATGCCAAATGAATCTATTTATGATTTTGAAGCAAAAGATATTAATGGCAATATAAAAAAATTATCTGAATTTAAGGGAACTGCCTTGTTAGTGGTAAATACGGCAAGTAAATGTGGATTTACTCCTCAATTTGATGGCCTTGAAAAACTATTTAAAAATTATAGTAACAAAGGTTTTCAAATTTTAGGATTTCCTTGTAATCAATTTGGAAGCCAAGAGCCAGGTGATGAAAATGAAATTAAAAACTTCTGCAGTTTAAATTATAATGTTACTTTTCCTATGTTTGCAAAAGTAGAAGTAAATGGAAATAATGCACATCCATTGTACAAATATTTAAAGAAAAATAGCAAAGGATTTTTAGGAACTGAATTTATTAAGTGGAATTTTACCAAATTTTTAATTGGGAAGAATGGTGAAGTATTAAAACGCTACGCGCCTACAGATACTCCAGATGATATTGCAAAAGATTTAGAAGAGCTTTTGAATTAAAGTGGTGGGCCGGGAGGGACTCGAACCCCCAGATCGTCTCGTTATGAGCGAGCTGCCGTAACCATTTAGCTACCGGCCCACTTTGGTATTTGAGTGGTTAGCAAATCCGAGGGAAGAGGTCAACTGCCGAGAAGAAATCTTGCTAAGTTTCTTTAAGGTAGCTATTGTAAGAGGCGAATCGAAATCTATTCTTAGAAGGAGAACCTCTTGAGCCATATGCCTTTTTCTGGAGTCATTACAGCTATTATCACGCCATTTGAGCAAAATGGAGAAATTGATTTTAAAGCCTTTGAGCGATTATTATTATCCCAAAAAAAATCAGGAATAAGTGGTGTGGTCGTTCTTGGTACCACTGGTGAAAATGCAACTTTAACAGATCAAGAATCTGAAAACCTTGTAAAATATGCTTTGGAGCACCAAAGTGAAGACTTTCATATTTATGTTGGTACAGGAACAAATGATACAAGAACAAGTATTGAAAAAACTATTAAATTCTCCAATTTAAAATCGGCCTCTGGAAAATCTCCAAATGGAGTTATGGTTGTAACTCCATATTACAATAAGCCAAGTCAAAGTTGTATAATTAAGCATTATAGTGAAGTAGCTAAATCTGTTAGAAATACCCCTTTTTGTATTTATAATGTGCCTAGCAGAACTGGCATTAATTTATTACCAAATACTTTAGCTAAGATTGCTCAAGAAAATGATAATATTGTTGCAATTAAAGAAGCTGCTGGAAATGTAAATGCGATTGTTGAAATGAGAAATGCATTAAATCAAATAAATAAACAGCAGGTTCGCATTTTATCTGGTGATGATGCCACATATGTTCCCGCTTTATTATGTGGAGCAGAAGGGGTTATATCCGTAACTTCACATATTATTCCAAAGACCTTAATTCAAATATTAGAAATGTTTAAAAAAGGAGAGGTGAAAGAAGTTCAAAAGCTCCATTTAGCGACATATTGTATAAATAATGGCATTTTTGCTTTGCCTAATCCCATTGGTGTTAAGTGGATGTTGTCACATTTAGGTATTTGTGGCACCACGTTAAGAGCCCCTCTTTATTCTGCTGAAGGAAATGAAGTGGATATCCTGAAGGGGATACTTGCGCAGCTGCAACAAAATAACATTCAATTTTAACGTAACAACAAGGATATATATGACACTCAATAGAGTTGCTTATGAGTTAGAATCTAAAATAAAAGTGGATAAAGTTACTTTAAAAGGTCCTGGAGTATTAATTCTTACTGGGCCTTCTAGTTGTGGTAAGGGTGAGGTAGCTTCTGCTTTATCAAAAGTCATGTCTATACCTCCAGAATCTCATTTGTCTATGGGCGAAATTTTAAGAAAGACATTTCAACGCGCTAAAAACGAACAAAGTTATGCAAAACTGCTTTCTGATAACTATAAAATTTCATCAAGTTCAAATATTTTTGATTGCATCGATTCTACGGATGAACTTTCTAAAAAAGTATTAAATTATATTCCAGAAATGCAAGCTTATTTTAAAAGACAGGATATGGATAAATTCACCAGTCAGCTCGATTGGCTTGAATTTTGTACAATGAATGGATTACTTGTTCCAAACCGATGGACTCAAGATTTTATTGCTGCTCATATAGAACATTCCCCAGAGTTTAAAACGCATCCATTTATTTTAGATGGCTACCCAAGAACTGTAAAAGCAGCTCAACATTTAATTGGTTTTTTAAGACGTTTTAATATTCCTGTCATAAAAGTTCTTCATTTAAGTATAAGTAAACAAGAAATGCTTTCTCGTGCAACTAAAAGAGGAAGAGCTGATGATGATGAAACTTCATTATTAAGTAGGTATCAATTTTACATAGAGAATGTTCATCCTAGTGTGGATTATTTAAAAACAGAATTGGGATCCGATGCCATAGCACTAATAGATGCCCATCAACCTGTCTATAAGCAAATTGGTGATGAAAAAATATTTGATTTAGAGAAATCTATATTAAATGTAGTTGCATCTTCATTGAGAAATTTAGGTGTATCTAGAATGACTGTGAAAGACCTCTTAGATCAATTAACAGGTTCTCATAAATGCTAAATGAAAATCAGTATTTAAAATGATTTAAGATTTTAAGTATATAAATCTTATTTTTATGAATTGGGAATCTAATTTGGATTTGTAACTTTACTTAATGGTAAGCTAATAAAATTATTATTTATAAAATTTGCTAAAACTGAAAATAAATGATACTTGAGTATTGTTTTTTCGTTCATTCAAAGAATGATTTATAAACCTATATTTGATTAAAAAAAATTAAACTTATTTATTAATAAACTTGGACTTTTTATCTATTGAATAAAAAGTTTTAAGATTTTTTTTTATCAAATAAAAATTAAATATTTTGGAGTTTGTACTCAAATGCTTTCCGACTTTTCAAGCGAAGATAAAATAATAATTTCTAACTTACAAAATAGAGATCAATTGTTCCAGGTATTAGAAAAACAATGGATTGAAATTCAAAATGGAATTGATTATTCCTATGTTTTAATTCAAAAATCAATATTTCAATTAAATGAAATTAAAAAAATTGTAAAGTCTCTATTTGAAAATTCCAATTTTAATTGGAAAATTCATTATCATATTAATGAAACAAAGAGTCATATTGAAATTTTTTCTTTTTTAAATCATAACGAATACTATTTAAATAATCTAAAAAATGATTATAATTATTATTTAAATTCATTGAGTAATAACTTGTATATTAAGGAATCTATTTCAAGCGAAATAAATAGTATAGAAAATCAATGTTTTTCAGCTCCCAGGTTTATTTCTTATCAAAATAATTCAATCGTAAGTAATGTTATGTCTATTAGTTATGATAGGGATTTATTTGAATCAAAAATAGATGTAAACTCATATAATTTTTTTGAATCAGTGCATCCAGCATATGCTTACCAAATGCTAAGAATATATGATTTTCTGTATAAAAATAATATTAATGCTTCGCACTTTATAGATATTGGTGCAGGACCAGGTGCTGCTTTACAAATGTTAATTGAGCTTTTACCATCCTATTCTAAAATTGATGTCATTGAGCCTAGCCCTACAGCTTTTGGGTATTTAAAAGAAAGATTTAAAAATAATTCATTTATAAATCCTATTCAAAAAGGATTTTTTGATTACCATCCCGATGAGCCATGTAAACTTGCGATTTCTGTTGGTTCATCACATCATTTTAATACCTATTTTTTATTTCAGCATGCTAGAAAAATTTTAAGTAAAGATGGATATTTAATTATTTCAGATGAATTTATCAGCCCTTTTTCAAATAGAAGAGAAAGAACAAAAAATATTATTTCTCATCACATAAGTTATATTTTTGATTTAATTAAGTTAGGCAATCAAAATAATGAATTTGTCTCATCTTGTAATGATGATGAATATGAGTTATTAAGAGTTTCACATTCTGTTTATCCTAGAATTAAATTAGAAATTTTAGCAGGTAATATAGAAAATGCAGAAAAAATGTGTAGAGATCTTTTAGAAAGAATAAGCATTATTGTAGATAATAATTTAAATATTTCGAATTCTTTTTTATCTTATTATCGTTTGTCCTTTTTAGAGCTTCAAGCGTTGGTTGCGGGCATTGACTACGATGTGGAATGTAAAACATATGTTGAGAATTTAATTAAAATGGCAGAGTCACAAGGATTTTCGTTGGAGCATCATGAAAAAATTTATACGACTACATCTGGTGGAAATTTTAATTCAGGAACTCATTTAGTTTGTTTTAAAAAAATATAAGAAATTAGGATGACTCCATTATGAAAAATTCAGAGCTAGAATTGAGTCCCTTTAAAGCTGCATTTAAAGATAGTATTCCTGCGTTAACAGGGTATATACCAATTGGTCTTTCTTTTGGTATTGTTTGTCAAAAACTCGCTTACCCTTGGTTTATTGCTCCCCTAATCAGTCTTTTTATTTATGCTGGCGCTTCTCAGTTTATATTAGTCAGTTTATTACTAGCTCATAGTTCATTTTGGAGTATTGTTTATTTAACGTCCATTGTTAATTTAAGACATATTTTTTATGGATTTTCCTTCTTAGATAAATTTAAAGGTCACCCCTATAGTAGGTTGTATATGATCTCTGCTTTAACAGATGAATCTTATGCTTTACTTGCAACTAATCCAAAATCTTATAATAATCAATATAGTTTTTATGTTTCGTTTTTATGTCATTTTTATTGGGTCTTTGGAACAATTATAGGTGTTTTTTCATATCAATTTTTAGCAGGTTATAATACCGAGTTTTTAGTATACGCATTAACTGCTTTATTTTTAATTATGGCTATAGATGGTGTTTTATCCTCAAAATATTTTACGCCTGTTATTAGTGGTATAGTGTGTTATTTTATATCTTTTTTCCTTTTTAAAAAGAACCTTTTAATAGCGGTGTTTCTTTATTTTATAATTATGTTTATTTTTGAATGGTATAAATCTTATGGAAAAAAACATGTCATTAACTGAACTCTTAATTCTTGTTTGTGTTATTACTATAATTACTTTTTTATTTAGATTTACTCCTTTTATTTTGCCCAAAAACGTAATTCAAAGTCCACTTGTCTTAAATTTTGGAAAAAAACTTCCCTCTGGAATTATGATCATCTTATTTTTATATTCTACGGGATTATCAGAAGAACATGTAAATCAAAAATTTATAACAGCTAGTTTTTTAGCTGCTATTCCTGTTACATTAATTTATGTTTGGAAAAAAAACGCAGTTTTTTCTATTTTATCTGGTGTGATCTTTTTTTATATTTTTTTAATATAATGAAAGCGAAACTCCACTTGTAGATTGTATCCAATTTACATAATTTCCTACCGTAGTATAAACTCCATACCCATCCGAGCAGGACGCATATTTTGAAGTATCAAAAGAATAGGGCGGAGAAGTTGTTGTAGGGTGAGGGGAAAGTAACGAATTCGATCCTTGAGTTAATGCAGCTAATACATAATTATTAGAATCTCTTTTAACATAAACAGGCCCTCCTGAATCCCCTTCACATGTTCCTTTACCAGAATTTGGACCAATGACTGTCAGATAATTTTGAAATGCATTTGAAAAAGTTTGGTTGTTAAAGGTTTCAATAGCACCGTTTGGTGTTGTGTCTGGATTGGAGGAAGATGAAGTGGATTCAACCACATTTTTAAAACCTGAATTTGATCCATTATCACTATTATCACCAAAACCAAGCATCCATTTAGATTCAGTTGCTAATATATTTTGCGGGTTTGCTAATATAGAAACAGGACTATAGCCACTTTTGATAGTGCCATTTATTTTAACCCAAGTAATATCATTTAAAACACAATTGTATGAATTATCTGCGGAACAAGGTCTATAATTAGGAGGCCTTTGCCAGCAACTTATTTCTGATGAATTTGAAGAAGTAGCAGGAGAATAGGAGTTTGAAAATACAACCTTTCCTGGCGAGATATTATCCGACTCAATATCATCAAAACAATGACCTGCAGTTAAAATTAAATTACTTGCAACTATGGTTCCTGAGCATAAAATTGTTTTATTTGAGTTGATATAAAGTAAAATGGCTACTGTATTATTACCAGAAGGAACAGAACTTCCATTTGCGGGTTCTCCACCAATTATCATTTCAGAAATAGAAGAACTTTTACTCATATTACATTGTGCTGGTCCCGAATAGGACTTAAAAGAATTACTATTATTAGCTGATTTATTACAAGAAAATGTTAAAAAAATAAGTAAACTATTAAAAAAAAATATCATTCCAGATTTCATACTACGTCCTCAGAATTTTTAATAATCTGATTATATCCTTAAAAATGTATGTTTGCATTTTTTTTTTTAATTTTATTTATTTATTATTATCCCAAGTGCCGCCTAAAGAAGCTATTATATTTACTGTGTTTAATATTCTTTTTCCATTTATATCATTTAAATTTTTTTGTAAATTATATAAAGTTATTTGTGAATTTAATAAATCAGAATATGTTTTTGTGCCAATTTCATATCCTTGATTGATAATTTTTTCTGTTAACTTAGCATTATTTGTAGCATTTATTTGGTAGTCTTCTTCTGCTTTATAATGTTTATATGCGGCAAGATTATCTTCCAAGTTTTGAAAGGCAACAAGGACAGTTTGTTTATATTGTGCCGCGATAGATTGATAATTTGCTTTTGCCGCTTTGATTTTTTGTTCCCTTAGTCCACCATCAAAAATAGTTTCTGTTAGTGAGGCTCCCAAAGACCAAAATAAAGCAGGAAATGAAAATAAATCTATATAAGAAGTTTTTGAATAACCAGAACTTGCTGATAAATTTAAATTTGGAAAATAGGCTGAAACAGCTATTCCAATTTGAGCATTTGCTTGAGCAACAAGTCTTTCTGCTTGAGCAATATCTGGTCGTCTTTCTAATAATTTTGAAGGAAGTACCAAAGGGATATTGGGAGCTGTTAGCTTAGATAATTTCATTTCTAAAGAAAATTGAGCAGGTACTTTTCCTAATAAAGTTGCAATGGCATGTTCGTATTGAGCTCTTAAAATTTTATTATCTACTGCTTGGGTTTGAGCTTGTTCTAACTGTGTTGCGATTAAATTATAATCCGTTAAAGAAACAGTCCCAGCCCCTTTTTGTAGTTCTAAGATATCTAAAAGCTTTTTATTATTTTCAGCTATATTTTCTAAGATTTTTTGATCATTATCTACCATTCTCAATTGGAAATAATATTGTGCTAAAGATGCTTGAGCTGTTAACTTAACATTTTCAAGCTGAGCGGCACTTGCTTGAACGCTTGCTTTATTTGCTTCAACTGTTCTTCTTGTATTTCCCCATAAATCGGGAATCCAAGATGCATTTAAGGATGTATTATAATTTGTAGATTCCGAGGCAGAAAAAGATGAAGTTGCGCTTTGTCTTTGTCTTGTTACTCCTCCTGAAGCATTTATGGTCGGCAAATAATTTGATTCAGCTTGGCCTAGCAAGGCTTGTGCTTGTTCGTATTGTGCTAATGAGGAAGCTATATTTTGGTTAGAAATTTCAATCTGTTCTTCAAGGTCGTTTAAGATTGGATCCTCAAATACCGTCCACCATTTTCCTTTTTGGGATTCATCGTTTGGTTCGGCCATTTTCCATTTTTCGTTTATTGTTTCTTTATAATTTTCTGGAAGTTCAATTGAAATTGGATTGTAGTCAGGTCCAACAGCACATGAAAATACAGAAAATGATATTAGGAATAAAAAAATAATAAATTTAAGATTTTGGTTGTTCATAAGTTTCACCCTTAAGATTTAACCATTTATTTTCTACCCAGAATTTTATTTTTTCAAAATATAAATAAACAATAGGAGTTGTATATAAAGTGAGTAATTGGCTAATGATTAAACCACCTATAATAGATATTCCTAATGGTCTTCTCAATTCTGAGCCCACTCCAGTACCAAAAGCTAAGGGAACAGCTCCAAGAATGGCGGCCATTGTTGTCATCATAATAGGTCTAAAACGTAATATCGCCGCCTGATATATTGCTTCTTTAGAAGTTTTATTTTCGATTCGTTTTGCTTGAATGGCAAAATCAATCATCATAATTGCATTTTTTTTCACAATTCCAATGAGTAAAATAATTCCAATTAATGCAATTAATGAAAAATCTGTTTTTGTAATTATTAATGCTAGTAAAGCTCCAACTCCTGCAGAGGGAAGTGTTGATAAAATTGTTATGGGATGAATAAGACTTTCATATAATATTCCTAAAACAATATATACTGTTATCAAAGCAGCTAAAATTAAATAGGGTTGGTTGGATAAAGAAGATTGAAAAGCTTTTGCTGCCCCCTGAAAAGAAGCATTAAAAGAGGAAGGTAAATTCATTTCGTTAACTGTTTTCTCAACTAAGTTAACAGCATCTCCTAAAGGAGTTCCTGGTATTAAATTAAACGAAAGTGTTGTAGCTGGAAATTGACTTTGATGATTTACAGATAATAAGGATGACTTAGTAGAAAAATTAGCAATTTCAGATAATGGAACTAAAACATTTTTTTTGCTTTTAATATAAGTATTTTTTAAAAACTCTGGGCTCATCCAAAATTCGGGAGCAACCTCCATTACAACATGATATTGATTTGTTGATTTATAGATTATAGATACTTGTCTTTGGCCAAAAGAATCGTACAAAGTATTATCAATTGCTAAGGGGGTTACTCCTAATTTTGTTGCATTATCATGATTTATATTTATAAACGCTTCTAGACCATGATTTTTTTGATCACTATTAACATCTGCAATACCAGGTAAAAGAGATAATCTTTGAATCAGTTTATCGCCCCACTTATTTAATTCATCTAAATTTGAAGCAGAAATTGAGTATTGAAATTGGGCACCACCTTGTCGGCCACCTATCATGAGATCTTGGGCTGATTGTAAATAAACATTCACACCAGCAATTTGAGATAACTTTTTACGAAGTCGGCCAATAATCAGGTCAGGAGATATTTTCCTTTCTTCAAGAGGTTTAAGGCTTATAAAAACATTACCACTATTAACGGTTCCTCCTCCAACGTAACCAACAACATGATCAATGGCTGTGTCTTCTTTTATGATGTTTACAAGTTCAGTAAATTTTTTTTCCATATTTTTAAAAGATATATTTTGATCTGCTACAATAAATCCCATAATTCTTCCCGTATCTTGCTGAGGGAAAAAACCTTTTGGAACTTTAATATAAAGAAAAATATTTAATATTATTGTTATAATAATCATGAAAAACATGGTTTTTTCATGATTTATTGACCATAATAGACTCTTTTTATAGAATTCTGTTATTTTACTTTTTTTTGTTTTATTAAAATCAACTTTTGGATTTGCTTTTAATATTTTAGAACACATTGATGGAGTGATAGTTAAAGAAACAAATAAAGAAACTAATATGGCAATGGAAATAGTGATAGCAAATTCTCGAAATAATCTTCCGACAATTCCACCCATGAGCAATATTGGTATAAAAACGGCTATTAAAGATATACTCATAGATAATACGGTAAAACTAACTTCTTTTGATCCTAGATGAGCAGCTTGTTTAGGTGCTACTCCATTTTCAACATGTCTCATTATATTTTCAAGAACAACTATGGCATCATCTACTACAAATCCGGTTGAAATTGTGAGAGCCATTAATGAAAAATTATCTAAACTAAAATTCAAGAAATACATTATGGTAAAAGTACCAAGTAAAGAAATAGGAACAACTACACTGGGAATAAAAGTAGAGCTTAAATTTTTTAAAAATAAAAAAACAACAATGATGACTAAAACAATTGCTAAAATAAGAGTTTTTTCGACATCGACAAGAGAGCTTCTAATTGTTGTTGTTCGATCCATTGCGACTGTTAAATCAATTCCTTGAGGTATTGAAGCTTCTAACTGAGGCATCATTTGTTTAACACCATCTACAGTTTCTATTACGTTAACACCCGGTTGTTTAAAAATAATTAATAAAACAGAAGGTTTTCCATCTGCTAAACCGGCATTTTTTAAATCTTCAACAGAATCTTTTACATCAGCAACATCACCTAATGTAACAGGTGTTTTATTATGGTAAGAAATAATAAGTGGTTTATATTGATAAGCATGAATTAATTGATCATTTGTTGCTATATTATAAGACCTTGTATTTTCTATTAGTTGTCCTTTTGGTTTATTTGCATTTTCATTTTGAAGAGTTGTTCTCACATCATCTATTGCAATACCATAATGATTTAAAGCAAGCGGATTTAATTCAACACGAACGCTTGGAAGAGAACTACCTCCTACAATAACTTGACCAACCCCATTTGATTGTGAAATTTTTTGTTGCAAAATAGTAGATGCCACATCGTACATTTGTCCTTTTGTATATAATTTAGATGTTAATGCAATTATCATAATAGGAGCATCTGCTGGATTTACTTTTCGGTAGGTTGGTTTACTCGGAAGATCTTTCGGTAAATCGGATAAAGAAGCATCAATAGCCGCTTGAACATCATTTGCTGCGGCATCAATACTTCGATTTAAATCAAACTGAATAACAACACTGGATTTACCTAAGGAGCTGCTTGAGGTCATTTCTGTTACTCCAGAAATGCGACCAATTTGTTTTTCAATGGGAGTGGCAACTGAAGTGGCCATAATTTCTGGACTTGCTCCAGGAAGTGAGGCTTGAACAAAAATCGTTGGAAATTCAATTTGTGGTAGTTGAGAAACAGGTAGGAAATAATAAGCAAGAATACCAGATAATATAATAAGAACTCCTACTAAAGAAGTAGCTTTAGGTCTTTCTATAAATGGAGAGGATAAATTACTCATTTATATCCTCAATTGTTTTTGAATTTTTTGAATTAGAATGAATTAATATTTTAAAGGAACGAGCTAATTTATCGAATAAAAGATATATAACTGGTGTTGTATATAGAGTTAAAAATTGGCTGACAATCAAACCTCCCATAATGGAAATGCCAAGGGGGCGTCTTAGTTCTGATCCCATACCGGAGCCAAAAGCGAGTGGAATTGCACTTAATAAAGATGCTAAAGTTGTCATTAATATGGGTCTAAATCTAAGTAAACAAGCTTGGAAAATTGCTTCTAGAGGAGTTTTTTTTTCATTTCTTTCCATTTCTAGAGCAAAGTCTATCATCATAATTGCATTTTTTTTCACAATGCCAATAAGAAGAATAATTCCAATTAAAGCAATAATATCAAAATCAGAATTCGTTATTTGTAGTGCAAATAACGCTCCCATACCTGCAGAAGGAAGGGTGGATAAAATTGTTAATGGATGAATATAGCTCTCATATAGAATTCCTAATACAATATAAACAACAACTATAGCAGCTAATATTAATAAACTTTCATTTGCTAAAGCATTTTGGAAACTTTTAGCAGCTCCTTCAAAAGTTGTCTGAATACTTTCAGGAAAATTTAAACTATTTTTTGTATTTTCAATTGCTGTTACTGCGTCTCCTAATGATTTTTTTGATGCTAAATTAAAAGATATTGTAGAAACAGGAAATTGTCCTTGCCTATAAATAACTAAAGGCTCTGAGCTTTGTTTTATATTAGCAAAAGAAGATAATGGGATGGCGCTTCCTGAGTTGGATTGAATAAATAAAGAATCTAAGACATTGCTAGGGGTAATTTTTAAATCAGGATTAACTTCTAAAATAACGTGATACTGATTTGTTTGACTAAACATTGTTGAAATTTGTCTTTGTCCAAAAGCACTATATAAAGTGGAATCGAAATTTGCTGTTGTAATTCCAAAGCGTGCAGCACTATTTCTGTCAATATTTATTCTACTTTGTAGACCAAAACTTTGCGTATCATTGGCAATATCTTTTAATTCAGGCGATTTTTTTAAATTTTCAACTAATAATGTTCCCCATTTTTCTATTTCTGAAGAATAAGGTGAATTTAAACTAAATTGATACTGAGTTCTGCTAATCCGATCATCAATATTTATATCTTGAACGGGTTGCATATATAGAGTAATTCCTTTTGTTTTAGAAACATTATTTTGAATTCGATCGATAATTTTTGAGGCATGTAAATTTCTTTCTTCTATTGGTTTTAATTTAATTAATATTCTTCCGCTATTTAATGTAAAATTAGTACCATCTACACCAATGAAAGAGGATAAATTTTCTACAGCGGGGTCTTTTAATATTTCAGACATCACTTCTTGTTGCTTTTTATACATTTCACTAAAAGAAATGGATTGAGGGGCTTCTGTAATTCCTTGTATTAATCCAGTATCTTGAATAGGAAAAAACCCTTTAGGTATGATTAAAAATAAAGTAATTGTTAAAAATAAAGTTAAAAAGGCAATAATTAATGTTGTTTTTTGATAGTTTAGTACAAATTTTAAACTCATAGAATAATAATGAATCATTTTGTCTAATATATCTTGAATAAAAACTTCAAACTTATTTTTTAATTTTATTTGTTTATGTTTTAATAAATATCTGCATAACATGGGAGTCAAAGTTAAAGAGACTATAGCTGAAATTAATATAGAAACAGATAATGTTACAGCAAATTCTCGAAATAATCTTCCTATTATATCACTCATAAAAAGCAATGGAATTAATACCGCAATTAGAGAAACAGTCAAAGATAAGATTGTAAAACCAATTTGAGCAGATCCTTTTAGTGCAGCTTGAAATGAAGATTCACCTTCTTCAATATATCTTGCTATGTTTTCAATCATAACAATAGCATCATCAACAACAAATCCTGTTGCAATTGTTAAAGCCATTATGGTTAAATTATTTAAGCTGTAGCCTAATTGATACATAACAGCAAAAGTTCCAATTAAGGATAAAGGAACTGCTATACTCGGAATGAATGTTGCTGGTAAATTATTCAAAAAAACAAATATAACAAAAACAACTAAAATAACAGCTAATATTAATTCAAATTGTGCATCTTTGACCGAATTACGAATCGTAATTGTTCGATCATTTAATATTTCTACATCTATATTATTTGGTAGTGTTGATTTTAATTTTGGTAATAAGCTTTTAATACTATCGACCACTTCAATAACATTTGATCCTGGTTGTTTTTGAATATTTAATATAATAGCTTGATTTAAATTCATCCAAGCAGCTTGTTTATTATTTTCAGCATCATTAATAACGTTAGCAACATCTTTTAATCGAATAGGAGCGCCATTTTTATATGAAATAATTAAATTTTCATAGGACTCTTTTGTTAATAATTGATCATTTGAATTTATCGTGTAAGCCAATCTTGTTCCATCAAAGTTACCTTTTGCCGTATTTACATTTGAATACATAATTGTTGTTCGAATATCATCTAAATTTAATCCATTTGATGCTAAATATTGTGGGTTAGCTTGAATTCGAATGGCAGGGCGCTGCCCTCCGTTTATGCTAACTAAACCGACTCCAGGTATTTCAGAAATTTTAGGAGCAAATCTTGTTTCAACAAGATCTTCAATTTTAGGTAAAGATAATACTTGTGAAGTTAAAGCTAAAGTTAATATTGGGGTGTCAGCTGGGTTTACTTTGTGATAAACAGGAGGATTTGGAATATCAGAAGGTAACAAATTTGAGCTTGAATTCATTGCGGCTTGAACTTGTTGCTCTGCTATGTCTAAACTCATCTTTAAATTAAATTGAAGTGTTATTAAAGAAGCTCCATTAGAACTTGCTGATGTCATTTGCTTTAAGCCGGGCATTTGACCAAATTGTTTTTCAAGTGGTGCTGTTATAGAAGATGCAATTACTTCAGGACTTGCTCCTGGATAAAATGTAGAAATTTGGATTGTTGGATACTCTACTTCAGGTAACGCGGAAACGGGAATAAATTTATATGCAAGTAACCCCACAAGAAAAATAGCAATCATAAATAGCGTTGTTGCAACAGGTCTTTTTATAAAAGGAGCAGAAATATTCATCATGGAACAGAGACCTCTATTCCATCAGCTAATTTATCTAAGCCATCGATTATGACAAATTCATCTAAATTTAAACCACTTTTAATAACAATATTATCCCCATCTGTCGGGCCTGTTGTTACTTTTCTAAGTTTTGCTTTTTTATTTTCATAAATAAATAAATAATCACCAATTTTTCCATGCTGAATAGCTGAAATAGGAACAATTTTTGCTTCTGGTAATGTTTCTATTAGGAGTTTTATATTTACAAATTGATTGGGAAATAAATTCTGTTTTTCATTTAAAAATTGAGCTTTTAATTTTATTGTTCCTGTATTTAAATCTATTTGGTTATCCGTTGAAACTAATTCACCTGAAGATATTTGTTCTGTTTGTTCTTTATTAAATGCTAAGGTAGGAATCTTAAATTGAATTTTTGTCTTTTCAAGAATTTGTGGCAAATAGTCTTCTGAAATAGAAAAAACAATATGAATAGGTTGTATTTTATTAATGATAACAATTCCATTTGGATCCGATATTTGAACATAATTTCCAGGATTCACTTGTCTTAATCCAACTTTTCCTGAAATAGGAGCTTTTATTTTACAATGATTTAAATTTACATTAACAGCGTCAAGTTGCCCTTTATCTGACTGAATAACTCCTTCATATTGTTTTACAAGCCAGCTTTGTGTATCTAATGTTTGTTTCGAAATGCCACCTGAAGGATATAAAATTTTATACCTTTTTAAATCTAATTTTGCATTTGTTAAAAAAGCTTGATCTTTAAATAATTGTCCTTGATATTGTGAATATTGTGCTTTTAATGGTTTTGAATCAATTTCTGCTAGAATATCTCCTTGTTTTACAAGTTGTCCTTCATTAAAAAATATTTTAAGCAATTCTCCATTAATTTCTGTTTTTACAGTAACACTTTCTATAGGAGTTACCGTTCCTAAAGCGTTTATATAAACGGGTACGTCTTTTTTTTGCACTTTAGATGTTTGAACAAGAATAGTGCTGAATTTATTTAAATTTTCATTTGTTTTTAAATTAGTATCTTCTTTTGATTTTTTATTTAAATTATCATTTGAATTTTTTTTATAATATTTATCATTATTATTAAAAATTATTTTTAATGGAGAAAAATTAAGGATAAAAAATATTGTCGTTATAGCCACAGTAATTGAAATAATTATAATAAATAAAATACGCCAATTACTTTTTATTTTGTTTAATATAATATGTATTTTTTCTTTATTCATAAATTTATCAACCATGAATAAATTGCACTGCAAAATTGCCCTATATTTTCTATGCTTTAATTATATTTATATTATTTATAGGTGTAAATAGGAAAAAATGGTAACTAGGCAGTTTCTTTAGGGACAAAATCATCATTAGGACTTTGTAATTCATCAATTCTTTCAATTATTTCATCGAGTATTTTTAAAAGATAACGTCTTCTAGCTGTTAAAATAAATAAACATCTTCGGCTATTTTTAGATTCAAGATCTAAAGATTTAGTTGAACGATGCATGTAATTTACTTTATCACCTTTGCTATTTAAATTTAAAAGTGTTCGTTTTCTTGATATGACACGATCAAATGCCAACCTTTCAACACTTGCAAGAATTGCATTTCTTCTCTCAATCAATTCATGCAAAGATTCTATTGTTGATTCAAGATCTTTTTTCCTTTTGTTGAGGTCATCTAATATTGGCATATGATACTCCACATCTTGATTCTATTTTTACCTTTAAAAAGTTATCGGAAGATTTGTATAAGTGCTTTATTTTTGCTTTTGAGTATTTTTGTTTCTAAAATTTATGCAAAAGAAATTAAAAATGATTGGGAATCAACTGTTACTTTTGGTATAGGTAATGTTGGTTATATGAACAATTTTCAGACAGGGATTCTTCAATCTAGTTTCTCACTTTTATTTAGACCTTTTGAAGAAAATAAAAACTTTGAAGCTAAATTTAAAATAATGACACAATCTCCATCAAAAGAAGATGATGGTTTTATTGAAGTCCCATTACGTGATTATGATTTCTCAAAAATAGCAGAACTTTGGTTACGTTATCAAATTTTTAATCAACTCGAACTTAAAGCTGGAAGATTTTCTGATACACCAGATGAAACAACACCATTATATTGGCCATACTATTCTTTATATTCAAAAATTGATTTTTATAAAGACCCTGAAATAAATCCTTTTATAATTGTCAGGCAAGATCTTTTGTCTGTATATTCCTATCAATCTAATAGATCTACAGCAACAAATATTGAAAGAACAAGAGTTGAGCTAGATTTAAATTCAAAAATGACATCTCAAAATTTGGAATTAAAATTAAATTTAAAATCAAACTATGATCAATTTTCGGATCCTGACTATGCTCTAAGTTCTTTAAGTATTGGGCGTGAGCAGTATATTGATAAGACAGTAACATATCACGATCAAAAGTATCGAATTGTTAATTTTTACAGTGATTTTAGTCTCGACTATGATAACTTGATTTTTTCAAAAATATTTTTAAAGTATTGGAAAAATTTAGATTCCGATGTTTTTAATGAAGGTAAAATATTTGGAATAGAAGAGAAGATTCATTTTAAAACAAATTCCTTAAGTTTTGCTTATATAAAATATTATGCAGAACAAAGTTCAGTTCCTCCTTCTTCATTATCTTCCTATTATTATCCAGGATTTCAAATTACTGCTTTAGATGTAAAATTTTCTCAAGATTTTTTGGAATCTTGGAATGCGCTACTTGAATACAGATATCAAACTTCAACACCTTATGGACAATCAAGTGATATTTCAATAAGTCCTGGAGCTGTTCCTGTTATTCCTAAATATAAAATTTCGTTATTGCTTGAATATCATTTTGATTCATCGGGAAGACAGGATAATTGACACGTCAATAAAAAAATTAGGCCTTATTGCACAATTTGTGCTTCTCACATAACCTGATAAATGAATGTAATTTTGTTTAATAAGGGGGCTGGCTTGAAAATAAATACATCACGCTTCGGAGAAGTTGAAGTCAATGAAAGTGATATGATTTCACTGCCTGAAGGACTTATTGGGTTTCCTGAACTTAATCAATTTATATTATTAGATCATGATAATGATTCTCCATTTAAGTGGCTCCAATCTGTTTCAGATCCTGCAATGGCATTTATCGTTATAAGTCCATTATCATTTAGACCAGATTATATGGTTGAGGTAACTGAAGAAGAAGTTTCTGCTTTAAAATTATCAAACCCCAATGAAGCCGTTATTTCAGTTATTGTTACTATTCCAATGGATCCTAAAAAAATGAGTGCTAATTTAAAAGCCCCATTGGTGTTTAATTTAAGTAACAGGTTAGGGAAACAAGTTGTTTTAAAAGATCCTCAGTATCAAACAAAACACTTCATTATGGAAGAAATGAAACGTTATTCTCAAAGAGACACACAAAACGATCTCAAAAAAGCTATTCAACAGCAAATTGCGAATAAAATGGATAACGAAACAGTAAATAAATAATTTATATACTATATCTCGTTAAATATTTTTCATAATCAGGCATTTTCCCTTTAACAATAGAAAAATAAGTTTTTTGAAGATGTTCTGTTATTTCTCCGCGTTTGCCAGAACCAATTGTTCTTCCATCAAGTTCACGTATTGGTGTTACTTCTGCTGCAGTGCCTGTAAAAAAAGCTTCATCAGCAATGTAAATCATGTCACGTGTTATTTGAATTTCTTTTACTTCCATTCCTTGATTTTGAGCTATATGAATAATGGTATCTCTAGTAATCCCCGCTAAAGCGGATGTTAAAGTTGGAGTATATATTTTTCCATCCTTAACTACAAAAATATTTTCTCCGCTTCCTTCTGCCACATACCCTTGGTGATCCAATAATAAAGCCTCTTGATGGCCATTATGAACTGCTTCTTGACGTGCCATAATGGAATTTAAATAATTCCCATTCGCTTTTGCTTTAGATAAAACACTATTAACATGGTTTCTTGTATAAGAAGAAGTTCCTACTTTTATTCCATGAATTAAATTTTCTTCTCCTAAATAAGATCCCCAGTCCCAAGCGGCAATCATCACCCTTACAGAAAGTTTATTCATTAAAAGACCTAATGCTTCACCACCATAATAGGCCATTGGTCTAATATAAGCGGATTTGAGTTTATTTCTTTTTAAAATTTCAATTTGAGCATCGTTTATTTCTTTTTTTGTATAAGGAATTTTCATTCCAATAATATGAGCGGATTGAAATAAACGATTTGTATGATCGTGCATTCTAAAAATAGAGGAATCTTTATCAGATTCATAAGCTCTTACGCCTTCAAAAACTCCAGCACCATAATGTAACGTATTTGTTAATGCGTGTACTTTTGCTTCTTGCCAAGGTACATATTTTCCATCCATCCAAATTTCACCAAAATCTCTATTTTCTAATGACATTGTATCAATTCCTTATATAAAACTTAATATTTTATCTGTTATTTCTGAAGTTGTAATTGCTTTTGATTTATTTAAGCATATATCTTGAGTCCGATAACCTGCTTTTAATGTAGAATGCACCGCTTGCTCTATTGAGTTTGCTTCCTCAATAAGATGAAAAGATTGTTTTAATAACATGGCAAAAGAAAGTATTTGCGCAATTGGATTTGCAATATTTTTACCTGCAATTTGAGGTGCTGAACCACCTGAGGGTTCGTATAAAGCAAATCCTTTCACATTAAAACTTGCTGAAGGCATTAAACCTAAACTTCCTGGGATGGCAGCTGCAGCATCAGATAATATGTCTCCAAATAAATTTGCCGTAACAAGAACATCAAACTGGGAGGGATTTATAAAAAACTGCATAGCGCAATTATCTACTAACATATGTTCTAAGGTAACATCTGGATATTCTTTTGAGATTTCAGTTAAAATGGTTCTCCAGAGTTTAGAAGTATCTAATACATTAGCCTTATCAACAGATGTTACTTTATTTTTTCTAAGTTTAGCTAATTTAAAACTTTGATGAGCCACAATTTCAATTTGTTTTTCATCATATTCCGAAATATCATGGGCTTTTCTGATATTATCTATGATATATGATTTATGTTCACCAAAATAAATATCACCAAGCAATTCTCTAACGATAACAATATCTATCCCATTTTCTCCTATGACACTGTCCTTTAAGGGGCAAATATCTTGAAGTTCTGGATATACTTTTGCTGGTCTTATATTTGAGCTAAATTGAAAGTTTTTTCTTAAAGCTAAAATAGAATTTTTTTCACAATCTTTCCATTTTACAGAATGGGATTCTAAAATGGGACCGCCAACAGATCCAAATAAAATGGCATCCGAATTTTTACAAACATGCAATGTAGTATCTGGAAAATGGCATCCATATTTTTCAAAGGCCGCTCCACCAATATAACCATGATTTAAAGTAAAATAATGGTCAAATTTATTTTCAATCTTTTTGATGATACGGATTGTTTGTTCCATCACTTCAGGGCCAATTCCATCGCCTGGTAAAATTGAAATCGTTTTTTTCATGACGAATCCTTAATGATTTAGAGAAGGAATAATCCCTTGTTCTATTTGTGCATTTTTAAAATTTACAATTTTATTTTTGAAGGTCATTAAATAATCAATTTCATCAAATCCATTCATAAAGCAAGATTTTTGAAAGGAATCTATTACAAATTCAAAATCCTCATTTAAAGAAGAATGAATAGAATTATTTTTTAGATCAATATTTAAAAAATATTCATTTTCAGAAGAATTTAATATTAATTTTTGTATAGTAAATTTATCTAATTGAATTAGAAGCAATTTATTTTTTAAACTATTTCCAGCAAAAATATCAGCAAAAGATGAGGCAATGACGACTTGTATTCCATATTCTTTTAAAGCCCATACGGCATGCTCTCGGGAAGATCCACAACCAAAATTTTCTTGTGTTATTAATATACTGGAATTTTGAAATTTTTTTTGATTAAAAACAAAATCATTTGAATTTTCTCTTAATCTTTTAAATAAATTTATTCCATATCCGTTTTTTGTTACGGAAGTTAAATATTGTGCTGGAATAATAAGATCGGTATCTACATTATTCATTTCTAGAGGTATACACTTTCCAAAAATAGTTTGATTTGTATTCATTTTCAATTTCCTATTTATAAATATTTTAAGGGAGATGTAATTTTACCTTCCAGAGCACTGGCAGCTACCGTTGCTGGTGATGCTAAATGGGTGTAACTACCCGTTCCTTGTCTGCCAACAAAATTTCTATTTGTAGAACTAATACATCTTTTGCCATTTGGTACTTTGTCATCATTCATGGCAAGACACATCGAGCATCCTGGCATTCTAAAGTCAGCACCAGCATTTATAAATATTTTATCTAACCCTTCTTCTTTTGCTTGCTTTAATACCGATTCTGAACCAGGAACAATATATAAAGTAACAGAAGGATGAATTTTACGGTTTTTAAGAATTTCAGCAGTAATACGAAGATCTTCAATCCGACCATTTGTACATGAACCAATAAAAGCCCAATCAATTTTAGTTCCTTCAATTTTTGTACCTGGAGAAATTTTCATATAATCTATAGCTTTTTGGTACATTAACTTTTCAGATTCAGAAATTTCACTATCTTTAGGAATAAATCCATTTATTTCTATAGCCTGGGAAGGATTTGTCCCCCAAGTTACCATTGGGTTTAAATGGTTTATGTCTATTGTTACTTGAGTATCATAATTACAGTTTGGATCACTTTGAAAAGAACTCCAGTAATTTGTTAATTTATCCCAATTTTTATGAGAGGGGGCAAAGGGGCGATTTTTTAAGTAACTATAAGTAGTTTCATCAGGGGAAATTAATCCACCTTTTGCTCCACATTCAATACTCATATTACAAATAGTCATACGTTCTTCCATTGACATTTTGCGTATGACATTTCCTGTATATTCAATTATGTGACCTGTCGCTCCCCCAATCCCAATTTCAGAAATTAATTTCATAATGAGATCTTTAGCAAAAACTCCATTTGGTCTTTCCCCTTTAAACTCAACTTTCATTACTTTCGGTTTATGAAGTAACAAACATCCAGTGGCAAAAACATGTGTGAGTTCTGAAGTACCAATGCCAAATGCCAATGCACCAAAGGCACCATGAGTTGCCGTATGAGAGTCTCCGCAAACAATTGTTAATCCAGGTTGTGTGATCCCAAGTTCAGGACCAACAACGTGAACAATACCTTGGTATCCGCTATCAAAGTCAAAAAAAGGAATATCGTGTTTTTTTGTATTTTTTCGAAGCAATTCTACTTGTTTTTTTGCAGCATGATCAAACGTTTCATTTCTATTTTCACTTGTTGAAATACTATGATCAATAGTAGCTATGAATTGTTTTGGATTTAAAATAGGAATATTTCTATCTTCTATTGTTTGAAAGGCTTGAGCTGATGTTACTTCATGTAAAAATCCAAAATCAATCGCAATTACCGAAATGCCGTTCGATGAATTATCTATAACATGATTTTCCCATATTTTTTCAACAATATTTTTTTTCATTTCAGTCCTTTTATTTTTGAATATAATTGTTTTGAATGTAACATTGATTTGTTGCATCTATTAAAGATTTCAAAGCTGAAATTTCAATATCTAAATCTTCTCCAATTCCTGTAAATATTTTTTTGTTTGCGTCTTTGATAATCGTTTTAGAATGACTCATTGAGTTTATTCCCTTGGAAAGAGATTGGCTCGTATATTTTTCAATTTTTAAATCGGGAATATATTGCACGATAGCATTGTATAAAGATGTAAAAGCCGATCCTGATTCCATTGTCTTAAATTCAAATATTTTTTTATTCCCAAAAAATTCACCAGAAAGTTCTAAGTTACTTTCAAAAGCTTTTTTTGTATAATTTATGAATTCCATTTTAATGGGATTTCTAAATTTAATATAGGTTTGAATCAGTTCTCTATCTGTGATTCCTTTTCTTCGATCCGCATATTCATTTTTTATATATTGGGCAATATTTGCTTTTTCATCATCATTACAAATGTAACCATATTTTTCAATAATATCTTTTGCATGATTGCCTCCACTAAAAGGACCAAATTGAAATGTAATTTCATTTCCAATTTCTCGTGGATCGAACGGTTGATAAGATAAAGGATTTTTTATAATTGCATTTGTATGACCTCCAGAAGAATGCTTTGCTGCATTTTCTCCTGTGATAGGCCAATGAGTTTGTCGCTGTAACATATTTAAACTAACAAAGTCTGAAATATATTGTAAGGTTTCAGTTTTAAAATTGGTGTAAAATGTTTCTTTATATTTTAAGTTTTTTCCAAATGTTTTTAAGTAAAGAATACATTGCTCTAAAGAAACATTTCCTGCTCTTTCGCCAATGCCATTAAAACATCCTTCAATTTGGGTTGCTGGTCCTTCAAATACGGCATTCATCGAGTTTTCAAGAGCTAGACCAAAATCATTATGACAATGTGTAGACCAAATTATATTTTTATTTGGAAATTCTTTTTCGATAATTCTGGAATGTATTTTCATTTTTTCTACAAAATATTCTTCTCCTTGAAGTTTACATGCGCCTCCAATCGTGTCCGGACAATTTATAATTTTGGCTCCGGCTTCAACAGCAGCACGAATCACATCGGTAACAAAATCAAAATTTTCTCCCATTCGTGAATAACCTTCAGGACTAAACTCAATTTCAACACCTTCATGATGCGCCATTTTAATTAGTTCAAATACATCTTTCGTTATTTTAGAAAAATTTTTACCATAGTTTCCAAGTGCGTCCATTAATTGAGGATCAACGGGAAGGTAAGTGTGTAACCTTGCTTTTTTGTTTGAAATAGCAGGTTCTAAAGATCGAATTGTAATTTCAAATTGCTCTTTTTTTAATTGGCATAGAGCCGCGATAATTGGGCTAGAATTTGTATTTGTTACTTCTTTAGCGATTGTGTTCACTATCATAAAATCAAGTTTGCTAGCACTTGGAAAGCCAGCTTCTAAAATATCGACTTGAGCATTTGCAGCAAGCCTTGCATATTCAATATTATTTTCAAAAGACATGCCAGCACCTGGACATTGTTGCCCATCTCTTAAAGTCGTATCAAAAATCATAATTTGTTTATTATTCATTTGTTTTCCCATATAAAAAGTAAAACTTTAAATGTAATCATTTTGTAATTTTTATGTAAAATGAACTTTAATTTTGTTTAAAGTGTTAAATATTAAATTTAAGAGATTTAATTTTTTAGAGTTTAATCAGAAGAGATGGGACGAGAAGAATTGATGTTTTTAAACTAATAGAAGTATGAGGTTTATTTTGATTGAAATATGAATATTGATAATACTCAAAAGTCTTCATTAGAAAAGCCCTTATATTAACTATGAATTACGCCATCAATCTGGCTAGGCAACCAATGAGAAAGTAGCATAAGGAAAATAACGTGTAAAGAATTTTTTGTGAATTTAATAATTTTTCTATATTATCGTCTATGAAAAAATTTATTTGGGAAAGGATACGACATGGAATTTGAAATAGCTACCCTTGCGGGAGGTTGTTTTTGGGGTGTGGAAGAACTTTTTTCTGAATTAGAAGGAGTTCATAAAACAGAAGTAGGATATACAGGTGGTTCAACAGTTAATCCTATTTATAACGACGTAAAAACAGGAAAAACGGGTCATGCAGAAGCAATTCAAATCCACTTTGATCCGACAAAAACATCTTTTGAAAAAATTTTGGAATATTTTTTTAGGCTTCATGATCCCACAACTTTAAATAGACAGGGAAATGATGTCGGGTCGCAATACCGATCCGCCATTTTTTATCATACAGAGAAACAAAGAATATCAGCTGAAGAAATTAAAATTAAAATAAACAAATCCGGTAAATGGAAAAATCCTGTTGTTACTGAAATTGTAAAAGCCACTCCATTTTATTCGGCTGAAGATTTTCATCAAAAATATTTGAAAAAAAACCCAAATGGGTATACGTGCCATTTTTTGAGAGACTGAATGAGAAATTTTTTCCTTCTTTTTTTTGATATGAGAGCAAAAATTTAAAAGATCATTGGAAAACAAATTTAATATCAAAAATGGTTTGTAATATTTATTTTTTTGAAATGGAAATAATTTTATGCATATAAAAATTTATAAATAATAATTTTGTTTTTATATTAATATTTACAAAAAACTTAAAGTCAATCATTTGACTTTTATCCTTATAAATTCTTGATAAAATCAAATGAAGAGAAACTTAATCAGAAAGGAAAAAAAATGGTAGTTAAAAAAACAAGAAAACCAGCAGCAAAGAAAACAGGAACAAAGAAGACAACAAAAAAAAGAACTGTAAAGAAAGCAGGAGCAAAGAAAAAGAAAGTTACTGCTAAAAAAGCAGTAATGAAAAAAGTAACTAAAAGAAAAACAGCTAAAAAAACGACTAAAAAAACTGTAAAAAAGAAAACGACTAAAAAAGCAGGAGCAAAGAAAAAAACGGCTAAACGTGGTCGTCCAAAAAAAGCAGGAGCAAAAACTGTAAAGAAACGTGGTCGTCCAAGTAAACTCGATAAATTAAAAAAGAAAACAAGAGCGCCTAGAAAGAAAAAAGCAGCATCTGAGTCTTCAGAAGGTGGAAGTTCTGATTCTGGAATGAATCTAAATTAATTTTAATAGCTAAAATAATTAATTTAAATCAAATAATTTCTTAAATAATTTGATTTTTTTTAATTATTGCTATGAAATAAATTTTTATAAAACTTTATATATTTATTGGGTATACATAAATTCCCTTCTACCTATAAAATTAAAAATAATAAGTCTTACAATTTAAATATCTTTATAAATATTAAGATAATATTTGATGAAAATTAAAAATAATGATATTTTTTGTTATGGAATTTTGCTAATTATTTTTGATTTAAGTATGGAATTGTATTTAAATTGTTACATTTGTTTAATATTTTAGTTTTTGTGATTAATTTTTTAAAGGATTTCGTTATGAAAATTTTTGTTAAATTGGCTCTTATTCTTACTATTATACCAAATTCTGTTTGGGCAATGGGATCAAAAGGCTTACATGAATCAAGTGAAAAAGTGGTAAAAGCTGTGAGAGAAGGAAAAATAGATGATCTTATGGCGGCTTATTCAAAAGATGCTGTAATGTATGCTGGCGATGTTGCAAAGCCTTTAAAAGGAGAAGAAATAAGAAAATATTTTACGAATGTATTTGCAAATGTTGAATTAAATTCAAAAATTATAAACCCATACCATGAAATTAGGGGGAATATGGTTGTTACTTGGGGTGATTATATAACAACCATAAAAAATAAAAAAGATAATTCAATTACTACAGCTAAAGGTCGGTTTACGGATGTCGCTGTTAAAGAAAATGGAAAATGGAAAATTATAGTAGATCATACTTCACCACAGCCAGAAGATCCAAAACCTGCTAATTAGTTTGGTTCCTTATTATTACGAAGAAAGAGGCTTTGATCTAATAAATTTTGTAAAGAATTTATGAGGGCTGTTGAAATTACTTGTAACCTTTTTGAAGAATTAAAACCAACTGGAGAAACAATATAAACGGGCATAGCTTCACTCTTCCAGTTTGGTAATACTCTTTTTAAAGAACCCGAAGATAATTCTTCTTGGCAAATAAATATTGGAATTAAAGCAACACCAGCACCTTGAATCGCTAAATTTTTAAGACTATCCATTTGATTTGCAATTATTTTTGTTTTTATTTCTAAATTTATTGTTTTTCCCGTATCAAAAATCAACTTCCAATTTGGTTTGATATTTCTTGTTGTGACATCTAAACAATGACAATTTAACAAATCAGCAGGGTGTTCAATTTTGTTTATACTATTTAAATATTCTGGTGAAGCAACCAATACCATAATAATATCGCCCACCTTTTTTGCTTTTAAATTACTCGATTTTAATTTCCCTACTCGAATTGCAATATCAAATCCTTCTTTAATAAGATCAATAATTTCATTTGTAAAAAATAATTCAAATTGTAAAATTGGATAATCTTTTGTTAATTTAGCAATTACCTTAGATATTAAATTCATTCCAATATCTTCAGGTGCTGTGATTCGCATAATCCCAGAAATGGAATTATTTTTTTCGTTTAAAGCTTTTTTCGCATCTTCGAGTAATTGTAATGGCTCAGCGCAGTTTTCATAAAATGCTCTACCAGCTTCTGTTAAGGCAATGGTTCTGGTCGTTCTTAAAAGTAACTTGGTACCTGTTTCTTCTTCTAGTCTTGATATGGCGCGACTTAAAGTGGATTTAGGTAATTTTAAATTTTCAGCCGCTCGAGAATAACTACCAAAAAGTACAACTTTTACAAATAGATATATTGTGTTTAAATCTAAACTCATTGTTCCTCCAATGCAACACTATATTGCTATTTTTTCTATATATCAACAATAATTCTTCAGCTAAAATAGTGAATAATAGAAATTGTTTCTATTATTCACTATTAATGAAGGAAGATAATCATGCAAATTAAAAAAGTTTTGGTAGTTGGAGCTACAGGAAAAGTAGGCTCTGAAATTGTGAAAAATTTAATTTCACAAGGCTATATTGTTCGCGGAACAACAAAAGATAAAAAATTGTTGAATGTGAAAGAAAAAAACTTTGAATATGTTTATTTAGATTTAGAAACTACGGAAGGACTTAAAGAGGCATTTCAAGATACAGATAGAGCATTTTTTCTTTCTCCTGCAGGTTATTTGGATCAATATAAATTGCTTTCACCATTAATTCGTGAAGCAAAAAATAAAAATTTAGAAAAAGTAGTATTAATGTCTGTTATGGGCGTTAACTTAATTGAAACATCTCCACTTAGAAGAGCAGAAGTTGAACTTGAAAATTCTGGATTGAATTATAATATCATTCGCCCAAATTGGTTTATGCAAAATTTTAATACCTTTTGGATAAAAGGTATTATTGAGTCAAATAAAATTTTACTTCCTGCGGGTGATGCTAAAGTAAGCTTTATTGATGCAAGAGATATTTCGGATGTCGCTACAAAACTACTTACAAGCAATATTCATAATAATAAAGCATTTGATTTAACAGGTCCCGAATCTATAACACATGATACAGTAGCTAACTATATTTCAAGCATTACAAATAAAAAAGTTTTTTATCAAAATATATCTTCTTCAGAATTTAAAAAAGATTTACTAAATGCTGAATTGCCTGAACATTATGCAGACTTTCTTGTTACTATAATGGGATTCTTACGAGAAGGCTTTAACTCAAAAGTAACTGATTCTGTAAGTAATATATTAGGAAGAAGTGCGATAAGTATAAGTAAATATGTAAATGATTATAAAACATATTGGCTATAATTGAAAATTTAAAGTTTTTTATAATCGTTTCAGTCAAATAAAATTTAATAGGGCCCCACTATAAAGGGTCCTTATTAAAACTCCGGAAAATAGACGCTTACATTTTTATTTAAAGTAATGTTATCAATATGGCCTGTATGACCAGAATCATCGACTACATGAAAATGAATAAAACTTCCGTGATGAGTAAAAATCCCCTCATGTTTTTTAGAATAAAATCCTATTATATCACCTTTCATATTTTCTTTAAAAATATTTTTTGATGAATCTCGGTGGTTCAAATTTGGTTTATTTAAAGGGATAGGGGACAATATGTGATAATTTATAGATTCTATGATACCCGTCACTTTAAAAACAAAAGGTTTGTCCAAATCAATCTTTGAATTTATAGCTAATTTTTCCAATTCATCTTGAAATTCTTTTATGTTAATTACTTTTTTATTTAAATTTGTGGCCTTTTTCCATTCCTTTACTTCGCTCCAGACTAAAAAAATTGCTTTTTTTTCATTTGAATTTATTGTTATCAATTGATTGTTATTTACAGAAGAAATATAATATTTACCATTCATGATTGTAATTTCACCATTTAGGTTTTCCACAGGTCCTAAGGCATAAAGATTTTTTTTATTCACAAAATCTTCTAAAATTACTTTAGCAGAATAATCTCTGCTTTTTACAGATTGTATACTTCCCTTATAAAATACTTCTTGAGAGTAAATTTTTGTAACCATTATGAATAAAAATATACAAAAATAGTATTTTAGAATTTTTAAAATGTTGAATAAATTTGAATTCATTTTATGAAACCTTATGTAAAAAAAAACAAGTCAAAACCGATTGGTTTTAAAATTTTATATCCACTTTTTTATAAAGATTCTATTTGATATAAGCTACATTTTGTTGCTATGCATCAGTATGATTCATTGGCATTCATACGTATCTATTTCCAAGATTCATGATTGATTTAATTTTTTATTTCTAAATCTCCCGTTGCATATCTTATATTCCAGTTTTGTAATTTAAAGTTTATAAGCGCTTGTGCTCTAGTTGATTCTGCTTGGACTAAATTTGATTGTGCTGTCATGAGATCTATAAAACTCGCTGATCCAACTTTGTATCTGCCAGTCATCACTTGATAGGCTTTTTGAGAAGCAAAAATTCCTTTTGCCGAGGATTCTAGTTCTTGTATTGCTAATTTGTAATTACCAAAAGCTGTCCTTGCATCTGCGAGAACTTTTGCATTTATATTTTCTTCATCTAATTTTAGTTGATAAGAGGTTGTCGTAGATTGTTTTACATTTGCATAAGTAACAAGACGATCAAATACAGTCCAACTAAACGTAAGGCCAAAATTATATTTTATATTACTAAATAGTTGGTCATTTAAATTATCTTGGCTATTTGGTACTACATTATTTCCATTTACCGTTTGTGTATCTAAAATAGCTCCACTTGATGAAGCTGAAACCATAAAATCTATTTTAGGATAATAACCAGATTTTGCAACTTCAATATCATATTTAGAAGCTTTTGTTAGCCTTTGAGAGGCTTTTAAATCAAGCCTTTTATTTAATGCTAATTTAATAATTTCATTTTCATCTTCATATTTTTTTTCAGATTGTGTTTGTTCTAAATTAACTTCTGTAAACTTATAATTTTTTTGTATATCAAGGCGCAATTTTTGAAGAAGAATAATTTGATCATTCCTAATTTTATTTTTTAATGTTTGTAAATAAGATTCTGCGGAGCTTGTTTGTGACTGCTGCAAATATAGATCAGCGATGCTTTTTGATCCCAATCGGGACTGAGCTGTAAGTAATTTTTCTCTTGTTTCAGATTCTTGTAAATTTTGTTCTGCAATTTCAATCATTTTGTTATCTAAAATAATTTGTAAGTAATTTTGAACAATATCAAGAACAATTTGTTGTTTTACTTGATTTAAAGTAAATTCACTAGCATCTTTCTTTAAAAGATAAGATTCTAAAGAAGAGGTATCAGAAAATCCATTAAAAATATTGAAATTACTTGAGATTGAAATTGTTGAGGTTGTTCCTGAACTATTTACATAAGTAGGAGTAGCTGTTGTTAAATATGAAGTTCCAGTCGTGTAGTTTGCTGCCACTTGTGTCGTTAAGTTAGGTAAAAAATTTGCATAATTTCTTAATACTTGTACTCCATTTAATTCATTAAAACTATTTTGTTTTAAGATATCTGTTGAGTTTTGGATAGCAATTTTTAAGCAGCTTTCTAAACTAAGTTTATAAATGTTTTGATCAAACGATGCTTTTGTTCCCTTAATTTCAATCGAATATGATTTAAATTGAGGTATTTTAAAAATCAAAAGGCTTAAAATAAAATATTTACCTAATTTTATCACAATTCCTCACTTTGGGTCAAAAATAGGTCGTATGAGAGTCCCTTCATTTAATTCGCTCCCTGGATTAATGATCACAAGGTCTCCTTCATTTACATCGGATTGAAAACCAATGATTTTACCATCATTATTTTCTAATTTTATTTGTTTAAAATGAACTTTGTTTTGATTGTTTATTAATGCGACAAAACTTTTGTCTTTTTTCATTATTAAGGATTCAACTGGTAAAATATAATAGGCCTGTGATTTTACCTTTATATACACTTTGACAAAACTTCCAGAAACTAAAAATTTTTCTTTATTTGGAATATCAACTTCAACAAGCATCATTTTTGTTTTTTGATCTAAATTGCTGGTTATTCTATTAATGTTTCCTGAAATTTGTTTTATTGATGGGATTGTTACTTCAATTTTTACGGGGTCATTTTTCTGAATAAAAGGAGCATCATTTTGATCTAAAAAAATATTTACTACGAGTTTATTAATATCTGATATAGTTACAATGGGCAAAGCGCTATTTTGAGAGTTTTCTGCATTTTGAACAAGCGCTCCCATGTCCGCAAAGCGGGCTGTAATCGTTCCATCAAAGGGAGCTCGGATTGTCTCATAGCTTTTCAATATTTTTTGTGCGTTTAATTGTGCACGAGCAATATCAGAATCAGAAACAGCTTGATCTTTTTCCTGAATAGAAACTAAATTTTCTTTTTGTAACTGAATGGCTCTTTTTGCAATAAGATCTTTATTTTTAAAATTAGCTAGTGCCGCCAGATAAGCTTCATCTGTAACTGGAGATTCAATAACAGCTAATATTTGACCTTTTTTTACAATATCACCTTTATCAACATTTATTTTTTTTAAATAACCACTAATTTTTGAGTATAAAGTAACGCTTTGATAAGGCCTTGTTTCTCCATTAATGATAATTTCTCTTTCAGCGGGTGATTTTAAAATTTTAGCTGTATGGACAAGTGGGCCTTTCGCAATTTCTTCTAACTTTTGAATTTCGGCATTGCGTATTTCAATATTTTTTCTTATTAAAAAATAAATAAAAATTATAATTGATATAAAAATTATAATTAAAAAAGTTATTTTTAATTTCATTTGAACATTAAAAAGAGACATTATTGTTGCCTATCCTTTCTTAATTGTTCATCTAATAAATATTTTTGAGGAAGTTTTGTTCTTAATAAAGAATAAACGATAGGGACAATTATTAAGGTTACAATGGTAGCCATTAATAATCCCCCAATTACAGCTCTTCCTAAAGGTGCAGTTTGTTCTCCACCTTCTCCAAAAGCTAATGCTGCAGGTAACATTCCAATAATCATTGCAATTGCTGTCATTAATACAGGTCTCATTCTGGTTTTTGCAGCTTCTAATGCTGCTTGAATTGCAGAAAGGCCTTTTTCAATCCTTATGTCATTTGCATAACTAACAAGTAAAATTGAGTTTGATGAAGCAATACCAACTGCCATAGTGGCACCCATAAAGGATTCCACATTTATTGTCGTTCCTGTTATTAAAAGCATCCATAAAATTCCACATAGGGCTCCAGGAACTGCTATCATAACAATAAATGGATCAAGCCAAGATTGAAATAATACAGTCATTAATAAATAAACTAAGATAATTGCTAAAATGAGACCAACGCTGAGTTTTGAAAATGCTTCTTTCATAACTCTACTTTGGCCGTTGATAGAAATTTTCATTCCTTTTGGCAATTCGCCTAGATTTTTAATTTCTTTTTCTATTTCTCTAATCACAGAACCAAGATCTCTTCCTTCAGGAGTTGCAAAAATATCGACAACTCTCTGCACATTTAAATGTGAGTTTGCAGTAATTGATTCTGTTGTTGATACCGTACTTAAATTTCCTAAAGGAACTGTTACTTTTTCAAGAGGATTTTGGGTTGGTTGATTTAAAAATGTAGAAGCTAAATTACTTTCAAGAATACTGCCTGAACCTGTAATTGGTGTTTGTAATATGTCTGATATTTTAGAAAGATTTTCTAAAGGAGTTTTTACTACAACAGTATAGTTTACATTATTATTAGGATTTAAAAAATAAGAAGGAGCAACTAATGAACTCGATGATAAAGAAACAAGCAAGCTATTTGAAATATCTCTTTGATTTATACCAACTTGTGCTGCTTTGATTCTATCTACATTTAAAAATAAAGCAGGATAATTAAATATTTGTTTTAGCGCAATGTCTTCAAGTCCAGGGATTTTTTTTAAATTTTTTATAAGTTTAGTAGCATAATCATATGATAGATAGACATCCGTGCCTTCAATTTGAATATCAATAGGAGCACTCACTCCAAAGTTTAAGACCTGATTTACGATATCTGCAGGTTGGAAAAAGGCAACAGACTCTGGATAGAGCTCTGAAATTGATTTACGAATATCAGACATATATTTTTTTGATGGTTTGTGATTTTTATTTAATGAAATTGATATTTCGGCATCCATTGGGCCAACATTATCCGTTTGTACAAAAGCTAAATTAAAACTGATTGGAATACCAATCATAGAATTAATTGTTAAAATTTCTTCCTTTGGTATAATCTCTCTTATTCTATTTTCAATATTAGCAACTTGTTTTTCTGTTACTTCTATTCTTGTTCCCGCTTTTCCTCTATAATGCAATTTCATAATACCAGCATCGGTACTTGGAAAAAAATCAGTTCCTACGATAAAAGGAATAAAACTTGTGATGCATATAAATATAAGGCACATCCATAAAATAAATCCACGATTTTTTAAGCATACATTTAAAACATTAGAGAATTTATTTTGAAAAATATTAAAATAATGATTAAAATTTTCAGTTATTTTTGTTAAAATATTATTATTTAAATAATGATTTTCATTTTCAAGTAGCATTTTAGATAATAAAGGAACTAAAGTTCTTGATAGGATATAAGAAGCAATCATTGCTGAAACAACAGATAGAGCTAAAGGAAAAAATAAAAATTTTGATGGACCTGTTAACAAAACTACAGGAAAAAATACGATACAAATAACGAGTGTTGCCATTAATGCGGGTAAAGCAATTTGACTAGAACCCTCTAAAATTGAAATTGTTAATGGTTTTCCTAAATCTCTTATTCTATGAATATTTTCAACTGCAACTGTGGCATCATCAACAAGCATACCAATTGCTAATGATAATCCTCCAAGGGTCATAATATTAATTGAATTTCCAGTAATAAAAAGTACAATAAATGCAGTAAATATCGCTGTAGGAATCGACGTACAAACTACAATCACACTTCTCCAACTTCCCAAAAATAATAAAATAACTAAAGAAACGAGTATAGAAGAAATGAGTGCTTCTGTAATTACGTTTTCTATTGCAGCGTTTACAAATACAGACTGATCAAAGTCGAGTTGCATATTAAAATCATTTGGTGCAATTTTTCTCAATTCAGGAATTTTATTTTTTACAGAATCAATAACGCTTAGTGTTGAGGAGCCCGCTTTTTTTAATATATTTAAATAAGAAGCTCTTTTTCCATTTACGCGTACAATATTATTTTGATCTGCAAATGAGTCTGATATATGAGCAACATCACCTAATGTTAATGCAGCTCCATTGGTAACTTTTATAGGAATTTTATTAAAGTCATTTACATTACTTGGACTTGAATTCATTAAAATATTATATTCATAATTATTTATTCTTGCATTACCAGCTGGTACTATAATATTAGAAGAGGTTAAAGCATCGACAATATTTTGAGGAGAAAGCTTTTTTGCTTGCAGGTTAAAAGGATTTAAATCTACATTTATTTGTCTTTGTTTACCTCCATAGGGAGCGGGTAGAGAAATTCCTGGCAATGTATAAAGTTGGACTCTTAAAAAATTAATCGCATAATCGAATATTTGTTCTTCTTTTAATGAATTACTAGATAAAGTTAATTGAGCTACAGGAACATTGGATGCATTAAATTTTAAAATAACGGGAGATGTCATCCCTGGAGGCATTGATCTCAGTACTGAATTAGAAACAGCAGAAATTTGTGCAATCGCAGAACTAATATCAGTTCCTTCTTCAAAATAGACTCTTTGTAATCCTAAACCTTGAATGCATGTTGATTCTAATTTAGAAATTCCATTAACCGTAGTTGTAAAAGCTCTTTCTGCAAGAAATATTACTCTTTTTTCAACTTCATTTGGTGTTAATCCAGGATAATTCCAAATTACATTTACAACAGGAATATCTATAGTTGGAAAAATATCAACAATCATTTTTTGCAATGAAATAAAACCAAGGATAAATACTAAAATAACGCCAACTGCAATTGTATAAGGTCTTCTTAATGCAAGTTCAATGATCCACATTAGTAAGCCTATCTTAATTTAAGTTTTGTAATCTGTTTCCTTATTATTTTAATTTTATTTGTCTTATTTGCAAGTTTGAATTGGGAATAAATTGCATAGTTTAAATGAAATGATTTTAATTTTGAATTAAAAATAAATAAACAAATAACCAATTATGAAAAATAATTATCTATGAAAACGCGAAGCAATTTCAGCAACTCTTTTCCCATATAAATTCATGGTTTTTAAATCACTTTCAAGCATAGCGTCAGCACCTTGATCGACATTGGCTTGAGACATAGCTCCAATCGAAGAGCCAAGTCGATTGAGATCATTTACGCTTGATTTACTTGAGTTGTTGCCTGGCATTAATCCAAGTGAAACCCAAATCATGGAGTGTTGAGCCGCAAAAATCATAAATTGTTCAAGGGTACTTAGTTTGTCACCACTTTGGCTTCCAGAAACAGTAAATCCACCAGCAATTTTATCTTTCCAATCCTGAGTCATCCACATTTTAGAACTTTTATCCATAAATTCTTTAAAGGGAGCCGATGCGCTTCCCATGTAGGTTGGTGCCCCAAAAATAATGGCATGTGAATTTTTTAAAACGTCCCAATTTTTATCAATGTCGGCAACAGAAATTAAATGAGCTTGGACATTTGCAACTGATTTTGCTCCTTCATAAACAGCATTTGCAGCGTGCCCTGTATGACCATATCCTGAATGATAAACAATAGATATTTGTGACATATTATTCTCCTTTGTATAAAAACAATTTATTCTAATTCACTTTGTTTATTTGTCAATTTTATATCTATTGAAATATTTAAAAACTTATTTTAATTTAGTAATAAATTTTAAAATGGTTGGTTATGCGAAAATTAATTATTATATTAATAATAAATATATTCATTTTTAAATTATACGCACAAAATAAAAGTGAAAAAATGAAAGTTTGTTTTGAAGACTTTAGACCATCTGCTTATTTTGAAAATAAAAAAGCAGTTGGAATAGATGTTGATATATTAGAAAGCGCAATGGGTTCACAAAATGTGGCAATTGAATTTATTATGATGCCATGGAATAGATGCTTATCTGAGTTAGATTCAAATAAAATTGATGCCGTTATTCCTATGGTATTTAGTGAAGAAAGAAATTTAAAATATTCATTGGGATCTTCAATGAGAACAAGAGGAAATTTTTTTATCGTAAATAAAAACTTTAAAAAAAAGATAAAAAATATATCTGATCTAGAAGGATTAGTTGTGTTAATAGGAAAGGGTTACTCTATTTCAAAAGATTTTAATGATGCTAAAAATTTTGAAAAGATAGAAGTAACTTCATCTGATTTTGTTTATGCAAAAATTTTAAATATGATTGCTACAAATAGAGCTGATATAGGGGTTATCGATCTTCAAATATATCCTTGGTTAGTAAAAGAATTGAATTTAGAAGATAAATTAATTCGTTCTGATTTAATTTTAACAAAAGAAACTCATGTTGGTTTTACAAAAAACAATAAATTTTTAGAAATATATGAAAAAGGATATAAAAATATAAAAAGACGAGGTTTAATAGAAAAAATTATAAAAAAATATGAATATCAAATTAAGTAATAAATATTATTATTATCAGAAAATCCTTCCATTATTTTGTTATTTCCATTAATAATTTATCTAAAAAAGTATTTCTTTTAATTGTGTTTTGACTACCAATTGCTTTTTTAATAGACCACTCTTCCCCAAAGATAATAACATATTTACTAGCTCTTGTAATTGCTGTATAAAGAAGATTCCTGTCAAGCATCGTAAAATAAACTCCAAACATAGGTATGATGCATAAAGGAAACTCAGATCCTTGTGATTTATGTACTGTCATTGCGTAACAAAGTTGTAAATCATCAATTTCTTCATCTTCATAAGTAACTATGCGGTCGCTAAATTCAATAATTGCCTCAAGTTTTTCTTTTGTTTTAATAATTGTTTTGCAATACCCTAAGTCACCATTAAAAACATCTAGTTCATAATTATTTTTTGTTTGAATGACTTTATCTCCTTCCCTTAAAATACCACCATAAGGTAAGGAACATTCTTTTTTATTATCTGAAGCGGGATTTAAATGATTTTGCATAATTTTATTGATATTTTCTTGTCCTACATCACTTCTGCGCATAGGTACTAATATTTGAGCATTTTTTATAGGATCTAAATTATATATATTTGAAATAGTATCTGTTAAAAAAGGCAATAAAATATCGTAAAATGTTTGCTGCGAACAAGGAATAAAAGCAAAAGGTTCGGCACGCGGAAAAGAGGCAATTCTGCTAATGTAACTAAATTGAGGTTTGTTACCTGAAATAATTTCACGTGCTGCAATCGGAATTGGGCTCTCTGAGCTTTGCCTAAAAATTTTAGTAAGTCTTGCAATGGGTACTTTTGTCGATTGAATGATGTCTCTTAAGCAATTTCCCGCTCCAACGCTGGGTAATTGATCTACATCGCCCACTAAGATAAGTCTGCGATTTGGGCCTAAGGAAGAGAGTAGAGAATGCAGAAGGTCAAGGCTTAACATTGAGCTTTCATCCACAATGACGACGTTTACATTATCAAGTGCGCTTGTGTTACCTTCGAGTTCTTCAATTACATTTTGTGTTTCATCTTGTTGCGCTCTTTTTCCAAGACCAAGTAATTTATGTAAAGTGCTTGCTTGTTCCCCAATTGAAGCACTCATTCTTTTAGCTGCTAATCCTGTTGGGGCGCATAAAGCAACTCGTCTATTTAAAGCTCTTTGAATTCCATAAATTGCTTTTAAGACAAATGTTTTTCCGCAACCAGGGCCCCCTGTAAGTACCATAATATGAGAGCTTAAACTCATTTTTACTGCTACTTGTTGTTCTTCTGAAAGTTTATCCCATGGTAAATTTGGAAATAATTCTTCAAAAGATTTTTCTCCTGTTTCAATTTCTTGGTTAGTTATTTTTTCTTTATGCTCATAGACGTGTGATGTATTCAGGAGACTAGAAATAAATCCGGATACTTCATCTTCCATTCTTAAAACTTCGGGCAGATAAAATAATATTTCAGAATTTCCATTTTCTACTTTTGAATTTGTAAAAGCAGATGTTTCACGAATTAAAAAAGATTCTTTTTTTGAATCTCGATTTTTCTTATAAATAAGTCTTAATTGTTCTAAAACAAACTCTCTTGAAAAAGTAGGATCTGTTTTTCCTCCCAATAAATCTCTTGATTTATCAATGAGTTGATCTCTTGGTAGGCAGCAATGTCCGTCTTCTTGAGCAATTTCTAAGGAGTAAACAAAAGCAGCTTCTAAACGAAATGGAGAGGTATTAGGTAAACCTAATTTCTGTGCAATAGCATCTGCTCGTAAAAAACCAACTTGCCTGAAGTCAGCAATTAAGCGGTAAGGGTTTTCCATGAGGTTGGTTAAAGAGGCAGATCCATATTTTTCATAAATTCTTTTCGCGAAACGTGGCGGAATATTGTGTTCATGTAAAAAGATCATCACGTTTCGAAAAACTTCATCTGTTACCATAGAGGTAATTACGTTTTCTGCTACCTTACGCTTTTTTTCACCAAAGAATTGATAAATTTTCTCTTTTTCATCGCGGCAGACTAGAACTAAAGAATCAATGTCTTTAATTTTAAGGGTTTCGACTAGTTTTTTTGCTGTTACTTCTCCAACACCCTTAACATTGTTAGCTAAATAGGGGGCGATACCCGAAAGTTCAGATGGCCTTGCTGCTTCAGAGTATATTGTGACAAATGTTTCACCGTATTTTCCATTATTTTCCCACTGTCCTATTAAACGATAACGTTGTTTGGCATCGGCTTTGCCAGAGAGAAGGATTCTACCGGAGGCTTTAAATCTTTTAGCTGATTGTGCATTGATAAATTCGGCTACGAGGAAGTCGCCCTTATCTGACTCAAATATTACCCTTGAAAGAACGCCAACAACTTCTTGAGACACGTGCAACTCCTTGATATTATTTGCTTATAAAAAAATATAAGCAACATAACAAAAAAATCAGATTCAGAGCTTGCACTTAAATTTTTTCTGTGGCAAGTATCGTTTCACTGAGTCGGGGGTTAGCGCAGTGGTAGCGCATCTGTCTTGGGAGCAGAGGGTCGCGAGTTCGAATCCCGCATCCCCGACCATTCTTTTATGCTCTCCTTTATCTTTTTTTCCTATGAAACATCCTAGAATTTATTAAATCACTTAACTAAAATACTAGTTTGAAATAATTTAAAATAGTTTAAGATTTTGTTTTTTTTTATTTAAACTTAGATAACTTTATAATAACTAGGCTACTAGTTAAATAAATATAATTTTAATGATCTAATCACAATTAATTCAGTCTAATTTGATAAATTATTCCTTTATTTTTTTACTTTTTTTTAAATAAAGAAGTATTCTGTCTTAAATTTCAGACAAAAATCCTTGTAAATAAAAATCCGTAATCGCTTCTTAATGTTTCGTTAATTAAATATAAACTTATTTAAGATTTAAAAAATATAGTAATATAAAGTGATTATGCTGTAATAAAAATGATATATTTGTTTTATTTGTTTAATATTAGATTGTTATTGTGATGTTAATTTTTGGTTTAATTATTAAATTTAAGGTGCTAATTAATTCGAAGTAACAAAGTTCTTGTTACTTATTTTTTTTTCACTATTTTATTTTTTAGGAAATATTTATGTCAAATAGTTTTTCAAATATTATGTTATCTTTAACATTAGGGGCTTCATTATTATTAGCTTCTTGTGGCAAAAAAGATAATTCAAATAACGTAACAAGTAATGCTGCTGATTTTACTTCGCAAGATGTAAATCCAAGCCAAGAAGTTAAAAATATAATAACTGCAGATAAACCTTATGTATCTGATGATTTATCTTTACAAGCATCAACAGAAAGCAAAAAAAGTACAGTTTACTTTTTAGTTAATGATTTAAAACCTGTCTGGGGAGTGGATCAATATAAAACAAAAGGAACAGATTTTACTGTTTTGGCAAATTTAAATGATAAAGTAGTTCCAATTGTTCTTACTGGATCTAAAGACGGACAAGCGTGTGGAATTTGGAATATGAATGATGGAATTCAATCATGTTATTCAGATACTTTATCTGTTCTTACAGTAAAATTTGACCCAATTAAAAATCCAGGTTTGGAAAATGGTTTATATACTGGTAAATTTGAAATTCTTGCAAAAGGTTGGCATAATCCTGATTTTGAAAAAGTAATTACAATTGATCTTTCTATTGATTACAAATCTGCTAATTTAATTACAGTGGATAAGCCATTTGTTTCTAAAGATTTATCAATTGAAGCATCAACAGAAAGCAAAAAAAGTTCTGTTTACTTTTTAGTTAATGATTTAAAAGCTGCTTGGGGAATTGGTCAATACGTAAATGGAACAGATTTTACTGTTTATGCAAATTTTAACGATAAATTAGTACCAATTATTTTAAATGGATCTACTGATCGTGGTTGCGGAAGAAAATATATGAATGATGCCGCAATTTGCTATAGTAACTTTATTTCTGCTTTAACTGTGAAATTTGACCCAGCAAAAAATCCTAATTTAGAAAGTGGACTTTATACTGCTAAATTTAATATTCTTGCTAAAGGATGGCACAATTCAAGCTATTCTAAAACAATTACACTTGATGTTGAGTTAGATATAAAAAAATAAGGTTATCCTTCCTCAAAAATTTTGAGAAAATAAAACTCATAGACTTATAAAGATTTGTCTATGAGTTTTTCATTTTTTTAAAACCTAGTATTTGGTCTATTATTCATTTGTTTTGGGTGGAACTCCTTAATAAGCGAATTATAAATACCTAGGTAGCACGTATTATTACCAGATGTAAGACAATAAGATACAAATCCACTTCCTAAGTTATCTTTATTTGATCCAAAAAGATTCCAGTTATTGTCAAATCTATAATTTCCTGGCTGGGCAAAGATATAATCATTTCCAAATTTTTTTTGGCACTCAGTTTCTAATTGCTTTAAATTGAATGTATTGTCTATTATTTTAAAATATAAAAAATAAAAAGATTTATTATTATGAAAATTTTTTAATGAAATCTCTGTCTCATTCCAATCACCAGAAACAGAGACATACTTATTATCTACTTTTAACCATTCCCACTTTCTTTCTTCAGTAGCACAAAAAACATAGGTATTATCGGCATAAATACTTTTTTCAAAAAATAAAATTATACTTATTAGAATCAAATTTTTAATCATATTATAAAACCTTATATCATAATAAGTTAAAGAAAATAAACCAAAATTAAGAAATAAAATTAGAATTATTTCAATTTAATATTTCTTGCTAAATTATAGATTGTTTTGTTTGAATATATTTGAGACAAATCTAAAACAAAGTCTTCCTGGAGTTTGGAAAGAAGTAAAATAGATTTAATAGAGTTTCCACCAAGAAGAAAAAAATCATCATGAATACTTATATTTTCACAGCAAAGAATTTCGCAAAATTTTTGAGAAATCATTTCTTCAATCGGAGTAGAAGGTGCGATATATTGTTTTGTCTTTGCAAGATTGATGTTGGGTTCTTTTAATGATTTTAAATCAACTTTGCCATTATAATTTAACGGTAATTTTTCTAATTGTACAAAAAATTTAGGTATCATATAAGCGGGTAAATGATTTTCAATTTGTTTTTTTATGTTATCAACTTCAATATTTTCTATTGCTTCAAAATAAGCGCATAAATACTTATGGTCTTGTTTGTCATTAAAAGCTTTTATAGTTACATTTGTGATATTTGGATAATTTAAAATCTGTTGCTCAATTTCATTCAGCTCTATTCTATAGCCATATATTTTAATTTGAAAGTCTGTTCTTCCCGAAATTAAAATTTCACCTGATTCCAATTTTTTACCAATATCGCCCGTTCGATATAATTTTGAATTCAATCCTAGTTCTTTTTCTTTTTCAGTTTGAAATGGATTTAAAATAAATTTACTCTCAGTCAACACATCGTTATTTATGTAAGATTGAGCTAAAATTTCACCACCAATATAAATTTCTCCCTCCATTGAATAGTTTCTAGGATGAAATTCATTATCTAGTATATAAATTTTAGCATTTTGAATGGGTTTTCCAATTGGAATATTATCTGAATGAACATCTAAATCTTGCATTGTAGCTAAAACAGTTGTTTCCGTAGGCCCATAAGCATTTGTAATATTGTAGGATGTCTTTTTTAAATATTTGAGCTTTTCGCCTCCAACAAGCAAGTTTTTTAATGATCTATTTTCTAAATTCATAAATATTTCAGCAAATTTTGTAGTTAAAAATGAAAAGGTAATGTTATTTTCATTAAAAAATTCATTTAATTTGTATATATCAAATTTAATATGGTTTGGTATAAAATAAAGACAAGCTCCACTCATTAGTGAACAAAATATTTCAATGACTGATGCATCAAAACTAAATGAAGAATACTTAGAAAGACTATCTTCATTTGTAAGATTAAATTTATGAATACAGCATTCAATTAAGTTTATAACTGAGTTTTGATTTACTAAAACCCCTTTTGGATTTCCTGTTGATCCGGATGTATAAATTATGTAAGCAGCGCTCATATTTGAAAACTCAATATGAAGATCGTTTGAATTTAAATTATGATAATCTATTTCTTCCAAGTCAATAAAATCAATATTTTTAAAGTTTTCATTTTCCAACTTTTTAGTGCTTAGTAATTTTTTTGCATTGCTATCTTTTAAAATATAGTCAATTCTTTCTTTAGGGGTATCTGGTGAAATGGGTAAGTAAATGGCTCCTATTTTTAAAACACCTAATATTGCAATTAACATTTCAATTCTATTATCTATTAAAATTGCAATAATATCATCTTTTTTTACCGTATGATTTTCTAGGAGTCTTGCTAATTGATTTGATTTTTTGTCTAATTCAATATAAGTAATTGATTTAAACTCATCAATTGCAGCAATTTTATCAGGAAAATTTTGTACAATTTCATTAAAGTATTTCGGTAATGATGTATTTTTAACCGTTTTTTCTGTTTTGTTTTGTTCATATACAATGTCATTAAATTCATCCGTATTTAAGGTGTCTAATTTATAAAGTTTCTCATTTGAATTAGTTAAAATCTTATCAAGAAATTGATTAAAACGATGAGCTAATGAGGATGAAATATTTTGTGGTAAAATATTTTCATATACTTCGCTTAAAAAATAAAGATTATCTTCAAATTTTATATATTTCATTCCAAAGGCAGATTTAGCCATTTGAGGATAAGCAGTTGGATTCATGATCTCATTTTTAAAAATAAGATCTTTTAGTTTGGCAAACCCAGAATAAGCAAAATGACTACAGTAGGAGTCGCTTTTATCAAAAATATCAATTGCATTTAAATAATGAAGTTTTTTAAGAAGCGGCATTTGCAATTTGAAATTATGAACTGCTTCATCAAAAGTAAAATCTTTATTATAAATGAAAGGATAGTTTATATTATTAATAATACAACCTGTTTCATCTTTATCATTTCTGATATTAACGGGATAGCTGACAATTAAATTATCTTTATTAAATAATTTTGCTTCAAAAATACACCATGCGTTTAATAATATATTAAATATACTGATTTCATTTTCTGCTGAATATTTAGAAAGCTTTGAATAAATATTTTTATCTAAAATTTCAGAAGATGAAATAATTTTTTCATCTTCTTTTATATCATATTTTTCCGAAACACTTGATATTTCATTTAAAAGCTTAATATAATTTTTTATTTTAATGTCATTTGAATTTTCTAAAATTTCCGTATTCTTTTTTTGAATAAACATACTACTTAAATGACTTTCAGTTGTCTCTTCAATTACTTCTTCATCATGATAAATTTTTGGTAGATCAGATATAAATTTGTCTAAAGATGTTCCATCTATAATTGAGTGGTGAATATTAAATAACATTATGATATCTTCATTATAATTTCTCTTTAGAAAATTTACTTTTAGTAAAGATTCATTATGTAAATCATGAGGAATTTTTGTCAATTTTTCAACTGTTATATTGTATTCTTCTTCTGAATAAATTTCTTTCTCATAAAAAATTGGATCTAGGTTATTGTTTATAACATATTTAATTTCATTATTTTTAAATTTAAAATTTGCCCTCAGGTTTGGCCTAATATCAACCAATTTGCAAATTGATTCTTTCATTTTTATTAGATTTATATTTTTTATTAATTTATATGAAAAACACACATTGTAATTTGTGTTTTTATTATTTATTTTCCAAGAGTAATAATATGGCAATAAAATTTTTGGAACAATAATCTCTTTGTTCATATTTAATCTCCCTTTTTATTAATAATTAAAATTAATAAAGCTTATATTCATTATTTTAAATTTGTATAACGATAGAACCCTCCTAACAAATTATTTTAAATAAAGCAAATAAATATTAAAAAATTTTTAAATTTAAAATATTTATAAAAAATATTAATAAATATAAATTAAAATAACAATTATTTATAATATTATTGTATTAAAAAAATAATTTATCTAAAAGATAACCAAAAATTAATTTATAATAAATATTTTATAATAATTATTTTTCAAATTTTTTAAATTAATTAAAAAGAAGTTATTTAAAAATTGGCTAGTTAAAAATATTTATTTATTTTTTTTGTGCTTGATTTTATTTATTTAATTTTTTAATATATCTGCAGTAATTAAATATATTTTCTTGCTATCGTTAAAAATTTTTATATGGGAAAAATGAAAATGAAATATATATTTTTGATTTGTTCAACTGGTATACTTTTTCAAAATTATACGTTTGCAGCAAAACAAGATCAAAAAATTACTCCTTATTCAATAATATGGAATAATAATCAGGAGTATTCTAATATATCTAGCAATGATAACAGTCTTTGTACTGTTAAAAATCCAAGTGGTGATTTGGTTTGCTTTGATCTCTATAAAGACAGTGCAAAATTACCTCCAAATGAATCTGGTTGGTTAGGAAAATATATTTCTATTTCATTGGGCACAGAGCATAAATGCGGAATATCTGTAAAAGGTGGAAATCTATATTGTTGGGGAAGTAATTTTTATGGACAAATTGGAAATGGATCCGATGTCTATGCTTCTACAACAGTAAGAGTGTTACCTAATGAACAATTTATTTCTTATGCGACAGGTTACCGAAATACATATGCTGTGACTGTTAAGGGTAAGTTGTATGGCTGGGGTGATAACTCAAAAGGTCAATTGGCAACATCGGTAATCAATCCTGCAGTAAATCGCTCACCAAAAGAAATTACTTTAAATGGTAAATCTTTTTTTGCTGTTACTGCAGGAGATCGTTTCTTTTGCGCAATTACAAATGAAGGCAAAAATAATATAGGGAATTTTGGAAAAGTATATTGTTCCGGAGATAATAGCTCTGGACAAGTGGGTAATGGAAATATTAGTACTGCTGAAACTAAATTATTTTTAGCTGGAAATAAAAACTATACAAGCGTTTCAGCCGGTAGAGCGCATGTTTGTGCTGTTACAACTGACCAAAAAGTGGAATGCTGGGGAAATAATCGTATTGGACAGCTTTCAAATGATCCAAGATACGTTACATTATCACCTGTTCCAAGGGAAATTATGAGTAATAATTATCCTGATTTTCAAAATTTAAAATTTAGTTCTGTCTATTTATATAATAATTCAACCTGTGCTCTTACTACAGATGGAATTCCATACTGCTTTGGTGATAATAATTATGGTCAATTAGGTGGTACTCCAAGCGAAGGAAGTATTTCTGTAAAAGATGATTTTGGAAATTCTTTATATTCTCATTTTGAACCAAAAATACCATTCCAAAATTTATCCTATGGCTTTGTTTCTTTAACAGGAAATTCAAGATCAACCTGTGGAGTAACAAAAAATAACAATTTACAATGCTGGGGTTTTATAAGTAAAAATACTTATTCTAGTCTTAATGTAGGAAGTGGAAATTTTTGTGGGATAAGTTTAAACGGTGGCAGAGCAATGTGCTCAAGTTCATCAAATAGTTTAGCTGATCAATTAGCTAATCCTTGGAATTCTCCTATAACTACTCCTTGGGTAAGTCAACAAAGATTTAAAAATCTTTCTGCAATTTCAGATAAAGTTTGTGGTGTCTCTATGGATGATAATTTATATTGCTGGTCTAAAGTACCAACATCATCACCTCAAGATATTTATCCTCAATTAGTAAACATTGGTGGAGAAAAAGTAACAAAAGTTGCTTTAGGATCTAATCATGTTTGTTTGATTACAGATAAAGGCGCTTTAAAATGCTCTGGTGAAAATACAATGGGGCAATTAGGAGATGGTAGTTATAAAAACACAAATTATTTAAGTGAATTTGAAAAAATTACAACTTCAAATTTAAAATTTATTGATTTTGCAGTTACAAAAAACTCAACTTGTGCGATTGCAGATGACAATAGTGTATATTGTTTTGGATCTAATCAATATGGAGAATTAGGAATTTCCGATGTTGGAGTTCAAATGAATTCAAATCCTCAAATTATTCCTAATCTAAAGCTAGATAGTATTTCTTCTGGATTAAATCATTATTGCGGAATTTTAAAAGATGCAGCAGATGCGGACAATAAAATGGTTTGCTGGGGTGATAATTCTTTAGGACAAACAGGTTCAAAAAATAATATTACTAAGGCACCATATGCAATCCAAAACTCTAAAAACTTTGTTTCAGTCGCATTAGGCCAAAATACAACTTGTGCTGTAGATCAAGATAACAAAGCATTTTGTTTTGGAAGCAATGAATCTAAAATAATAAATAATAAAGACACAAAATCATTTTTGAGTCCTGTGCAAGTTCAAACAGATAAAAGATTCTCTTCTTTAAACCTTGGTATTCGTGAGGCTTGTGGGGTTTCTAGCTTAGACAATACTGCACAATGCTGGGGTGGCTAATATTTAATCTTACCTTTTACCGGATTTATCTTTAATAGATAAAGTTTTATCGGAGTTTTTTTCAAAGATAAATCCACCTAATGCAATACATTCTTTTTCATTATTTTTACTAATCCATGCTAAAAATCCTTTATCCGTGCTGCAATCAGACATACCAGAGCATTCAATTTTAACCGATTTTGTAAATTTATTTTTATAAACCTGATTTGCATATTTAATTTGTTCATTAGAAACATTGCATCCGTTTTTTCCTTTACAGCTATTTATTCCAAAACATTCAACATGACTTTCTCCTTTTTTTGGAGGAGCTGCATCTGAATTCATTGAAATGGCATTTGCTGATATAATTACCATTACAGCATTTAAAATTTGCTTTTTTTTATTATCCATTTTTATCTCCTTAGTAAAATTTAATTATAATAAATTTAAGATTAAACAAAATGTCAAAATACCAATATTATTATTTTAATAAAAATATATATAATTAAAATTTAAAATATAATAAAGGTCTTATTGAATGAAAAATATGAAATATACCATATTAACAATTCTATCATTAGTTATTCTTATTATATTATATGGGTCATGGAGATATACGATTAGTGTATCTGATAGTACATTTCAAACAGATACAATTCGAATAAAACAAAGCTTTAATCAAGGAATTAAAGCAATGGAAGATGTTTCAACAGCATTTTATGCATTTTCATATCTTGATAAAGATATGAATCAGTTTAAATTTGGTAATTTTGCAACTGAATTAATGAAAAAAAATAATTTTTTAAAAAGTGTCAATTTTTATGAATATGTTGAAAAAAGTAAAAGAACTGAATTTGAAAATAAATTGCAAAAATTAAAACTAGGGAAATCTATTCTTGAAGGAGGAGATGAAGAAAACTCTAAAATAGGTCCATCAGCAGAGCATGAATTTTATTTACCAGTTATTTTTGTTAACTTAAAAGCAATAGAATCTTCTTATTTTGGATGGGATATTTATTCCGATAAAACAAAAAAAGAAACTTTAAATTATATTATTCAAACAAAAAATATTCAGGCTTCTAAAACATTTTTATTAGAAAGTGGGAATGTTGCTATAGAGTTATTTATTCCAGTGTTAGAATTAAATAATTTAAATAAATTGTCTGGAATTATTGGTGTAACAGTTGATTTAACTCAATTATTAGGCGAGGAGCAATGGAGTAAGGGTGTTGAAATTACTTTGACAACAATACTAAGTGGAGAAAAAACTGAAAAGGATATATTTAGAAAAATAGATCCTGAAGTGCAAAATAAAATTATTTTATCTAAACTATATACAGAAAATTATGTTGAAAAATTTGGTCAAAAATTTGGATTAAAATTTAATCGATTTTTGACAATTGATCGTATTAATTTTGGAATCATATTAATTACTTTGGTCGGATGTATTATTTTATTCTTATTGTCAATATATTTAATTATTACATATCAAAAGTTAGAAGTAAGTAATTATAAATTAGAAGATGCAAATCAATTTCTTGAAGAAAGAGTGAAAGAAAGAACTAAAGAATTAGCATTAGCACACTCTGAAATAAAAGAAATATTAGATAATCTAGAAGATGGAGTTATAACTGTATCGCCAGATCTTATAATTGGAAAAACATATTCTCCCGCAGCTTTAAAAATATTAGGAATTGATAATTTGTATTTGAAAGATCTTAAACATATTTTGTTTTCGCATTTAGATAAACACAATGAAGAAGTTTCTAGACACTTATTTACATTAGGTGTTTTAAAGTTTGCCGATGATTTTCAGTGGGGTCTATCTTCAAGTGATTTATTAAAAGTAATAAATATAAATATAAATAAAGTCCAAAAAACTTTGTCATTAAAGTATTCTCCCATCTTCTTAAAAGATCAAATTCAAAAAATTGTTCTTGTGATATCGGATATTACAGAAGTTTTAGCTCTAAGAGCCTCTCTTGCTGCAAAGAATGAAGAAACAAGCCTAAAAGAAACTATCTTAAAAGAGAATTTATTTTCAAAACAAGAAAATTTAGTTACATTTTATAAAGAAAATGATTTAAGAGCAGAATCATTGTTAAATTACAATGAAAAATTAAATGAAAATGAAGCTTCAATCATGTTAAGAGATCTTCATACGATTAAAGGATCAGCAAGGAGTGTTGGATTAAAGTTTCTAGCTAAAAAGGTTCACGTTATTGAAGATGCCTTGGAACCAATAAGAATTTCATTAACTAATAAAGAAAAAATTTCATTTGATATTAATAATAAAGAATTAATAAATTTAAATATTCTATATAAAGAGTATAGAGAAAATTATAAAAATTTATTTGAAAAAAATAACTCATACAATCCGTCAAAAGTAGCAATTGATATTATAGATTCACTTTTGATTCAAAAAAATAATTCAATTGAAGATATTATTTCCTGGATATCTCAATTTAAAAGTGACTCTTTTTTTAGTCTAAAAAATTTATTTATTTCATTTAATGATACTTTAAATGAATTGTCTTTAAATTTAAATAAAAAGATAATTCTTAAACTTCCAAATTGGGATATTTATATGGACAATAAAATTAGTATTTCATTGTCCGAAGCATTTACTCATTCATTAAGAAACGCTCTTGATCATGGAATTGAAACAATAGAAGAAAGAAAACAGAAAGGAAAAAATGAAGAAGGATTATTATATATGAAATTTGAAGAAATATCTAATTCATATCTTTTACAAATAATTGATGATGGGAGAGGTGTTAATCTAAAAAAAGTATATGATATTGCTTTTGAAAAAAAATTAATTTCTAACTCTTTTGATTCTTATAAAGAAGAAGATATTATAGATCTACTTTTTGCACCGGGTTTTTCAACGAAAGAAGAAATTTCTGAATTGAGTGGAAGAGGAATAGGGCTTGACGCTGTGAGAAATTCTTGCCATAAATTTGAAATTAATTGTAAGATTGTTACTAAAAATGGTGAAGGTTCCACTTTTCAATTATTCATTCCTAAAAAATATATTAAATTTATGATAAATGAAAGCAATACTCTAAAAGTAATAAAATATATTTAGTTTGAATTTTTCAATTTATATTTATATATTGACAAGTTAAAAAATTTTGCTAGTTTAAAAAAATTTGACTAATAACTAAGATTTTTTAGTTTGTGTTGAGATGAGGTGTTCTTTTGATTAATTTTAAAAAATTTGAATATATAAAAAATTTAACTCTATTCCAAAAATTTCTTTTTATTTTTTTAATGATCAGAGCTTTAGCCGCAGTTATAAATTGTTTTTTGCCTTTTGATTTACCTCATATAATTAGACAAACAGATACCATTTCTGTTGCAATTAGATATTGGTCACGCTGGGCTTATGAGCCTTATTCTGAAAATATTTTTTATCCAGCTGTTCTAAATAGTGGCCAAAGTTATGGTTTTATGCCAATGGAGTTTCCAATTTTAAATATGGTTACAGCTCCCTTTTTTTTCTTTGGTCCATATTTTGGTAAAATATTAGCTTGTTTATTTGTTTGTTTTCTCGTTTTATTTTTTACACATATAAATTTAAGAGTTTGGAAAAATATTAAAATATTAGGCATTAGTGCATTTAATATGATTTTATTATTCCCTATTTTTTCATTTTCTGCATCAATAGGTTGGAGATTTATCCCCGATTTTATTTCGGTTCAATTATGTTTAATTGCTATTGGCCTTGCTTGGGAAAAAGTAACTTATATTAAGCCTTTTATTTTAGCGCTTTTAGGGTTATTATTAAAACCTGTTACTGTAGTTGTATTTCCTTTATTTTTACTTAATAAAAACATTTTTAAATCGGCATTTAATCTTCTTTGGCTTATACCTGCTACATTACTATCATTTTTATATTATACTAAAGGAATAAGCTATTTAGAAAAATTCAGAGAAATTCCTACAAATTTTGGTGTTCATAAAGATATTGGTTTATCCTCTTTAAAAGATTTATTTTCACATTTTAATGAATTTTTAGAATTTATTAATTATCATCCACTTTTTCCTTATGGAATAGTCTTTGTTTTATTAATATATCTTTTCTATATCTTTAGAAGATTTACTTTTTATCATTTTAAATTATGGATAGTTATTGTAATTCAGGTTATTATTATAGGAATACTTGATGGTTCTCATAGTATTGTCCATTTTTATTATTGGTTTGGAATTGCCCCTTCATTTTGTTTATTAGCACTTGGTACTTGGGATATTCTTTCTAAAGACTCAAATTATTTCAAAATATTTTTAAAAGTAATATTTTTTGGAATATTTATAGCACGTTTTTTTGAGGTTTGTTACTTTGATACAAGATTGTTATTTCACTCAGATAGAAGGGTAAATGCGGATGTTCCTTTTGTCGATTGTTTTCTTTTAAAAAATAGAAATCCCGAATTTCCATGGAATAAAGGTTATGTTTTTATCTCTGAAAATACGGAAGCTCCTTATTTAGGTGCCTGTTTTGGAGAAAGAACGAATTATCCTTCTGAAAACTTACAAAACTCTTTTGAAAATCCAAAATTAAAAGATAAGTATAGATATGGATTAATAACAATAAAAACAAAACTTCCGCATCATTGTAATGTAATAGATAGATCGGGTAAGGTAGTTATTATAAAATGTGATGAATATACACCGCCAGAAGAAGAATCGGAATAAAATTAATTGCCAAACCTGCTTTCTTTATCATTAATAATAAATAAAGGCCTTTTTTTCACTTCATCATATATTCTACCAATATATTCTCCCAGTATTCCAATGGTAATTAATTGAATTCCTCCAATAAATAAAATTGTTACCATAATACTACTCCAGCCTTGAACGGGAAAACCTTTAATTTGTGAATATACTAAAATAAAAAACCCATAAATAAAGGATAAAAAGGCAACTGTAAAACCTAAATAATAGGCACTTTTAAGAGGAGTATTGCTAAAACCAATAATTCCATCCAAAGCTAATTTTATCATTTTTGTAAGAGGATATTTAGTTGTTCCTGCAAAACTTGCAGATCTTTCATAATAAATTGGAGTTTGTTTTAGTCCTATCCATGGAATCATGCCTCTAATAAAACGATTTTTTTCAGGTAATGAATTGAATATATCCAATGCACGTCTACTCATTAATCTAAAATCACCTGAGTTTAGAGGAATATCACAGTTTGTTAATTTTCTAACAATTATATAAAATAATTTTGCTGTAATTAATTTAAACCAGGTTTCACCTTCACGGACTGTTCTAACTCCATAAACAATGTCAGAACCTTCTTTCCACATTTCTAGCATTCCTTCTATGACTTCAGGAGGATCTTGAAGGTCTGCATCAATAGAGATTATTGCATTTCCTTTTGCATGATGTAAGCCTGCACTTAAAGCAATTTGATGACCAAAATTTTTGGCTAAAGATAAAATAATAAGTTTTCCATTTATTGAATTTTTTTCCAGATTTTCTTTTTCTAGTTGATGTAAAATTTTTAGAGTATTGTCTTTACTGCCATCGTTTACATATATTATTTCATATTTTAAGTTTCTTTTATCAGCAAGTTTGTTTAGTTCACTAGTTAGCCTTTTATTCGTTTCTATAATGACTTCTTCTTCATTATAACAAGGAACAACAATTGAAATAATAGTCATAAAAATCCTTTAAATAATATTTCATTTTTGGTAAATTTTAAAATAGGTAGGATATAATAAGAAAGTTTTATAACCCTGATTGATGTAAACCATTTATAAATCCATTAACAATTGTGGAAGCTGCGTTTGGACCATGCATAGTTGAGCAGGTATCCATATTCTGTGTACTATAATTTCCATTTGTCATCAAATAGCCAACATAGTCGTTTGCAGTAGATAATACATAAAATTTACTAATATTTGGGAAATTCTGAGCGAGTAAATCTTTTAAAGCCATTTTTGTGTCGTAAAGGGGTTCACCTGGAAACATGAAAAAATAGATTCCCCCATAAGAAAACCATGATATTTTAGTTATGTTATTTGTAATATCAGAAGATTTGAGAGAGACAACACTTTCAAAAAAACTTTGAGGAATCCATCCTAAATCAATTCCACAGCCAGAATAATTAATTTGAAAACCAGGTAGAGTAATAAAAATTGTTCCATAACTTAGAGAAGTAGGCGCTGTTTGATTTACTGCACTTGATAAGTTTACATTTGTAAAGTTATTTGTGAAAGCATTTTTATCAGGAGGAGCTACTACTGTTGCATTGCCCACAGTTGCATTAAAAAAAATACAAGTATTAGCTCCTGTTTTACTCTGTAAAGATGTTTCAATATATCCTGCAAAATCAGCGCTAAATGTTAAATCTTCTGCTCCATACCAAGTCGGATGTCCACTAAAAATCTGAAAGCAGCCCATAGAGTTTGAATTAATATCTTTGAAATTTAGAAATAATGAATTTTGATCGACGGGCATTCCAGGAAATCGAGTAAAATTATAACCTGATATAATAGATTCTCCCAAATCAATTGATTGAATGCTGTTCAAATTATTAATTGACTCTGTCACTGATTGAATAATTTGATCTGCTACAATATTGTAAATACTTGAATTAAATCGATCGCAAACAGCTATTGCCCAAAAAGGGTTTTCAGCTAATCCAGCCGGTCCAGAATGTGTATGAGTTGCTATAAATTGAACATTTGCATGTGTGAAATTTTTATTTGGAAAATTTTTATTTAGTAAAGTTAATAATTTTAAATTTAAATCTATTGGAATAGCAACAACATCTAAATCTATTATTAAATAATATGAATCTGAATTATTGTTTTGACCTTTAAATAACAATGTTTTTACTCTTGGTTGTTTATCAACATTTAAATATGGTTTGCAATAAGAAGGTCCATTTCCTATATTTACAAAATTAGGGGGAATTAATCTTCTTAAAGGCGAGCCAAATCCTGTTAAACTTACGGGTTCTGTTGGATATATTGTTCTTGAACTAAAACCTACTTGTAAATTCCCTGCTAAGGTACCAAAGCCACCAACGGAGTCAGGAGAAAAAAATAATGCATTAGAGGAATTATTTGAATTAAAGAGAGATTTAGCTAGTTCTATTTGGCATGAATTCAAAAAAAGAATAGAAAATATAATTAAAATATTTAATTGTATCATAAAAATATTCCAATGCTTTAAAAATCAATACCAAAATAAGCATCGGGAAGTGGGCCTGATATTCTGATACCATCAAATGTCAAACTCCAGTAGGCAATTCCAAGTCCAAATATAAATGTATTCGCAAATTCTTTTCTATATTTAATTCCAATAGAGTTGTACTCTACAGAAGCTGTATTTCTTGCGCCTCCAATTTGTCTCCATTCTAAAGGAATACTTTGTAAATAATAAACAAATAATGAAGATATTGTTTTATTTGATGTCTCCGGTTCAAAGTGATTGTGTATCATTCCTACAGTTAAGTTTGAATCAAAAACATCTCCCCAAATTTGAATGAGTTGATTTGGGCTTAAGTTATATGTTGAGTTGATTCCTTGGTTATCCCAAAATTTGTAATTTAAACTTAAAGAAGCAAGCCAATCTCTTTTCTCGCTGCTAAGTTCGTATGTATCCGCAAATCCAAGGCCAAAAGCGTATTTTTTTTGTCCAATTCCGTTGCTATTTCTGTAGGCTACTTCAGGTACCAGAGAAATGCTTAAATTATTTCTTTCTGAAGGCTTAAAAGCGCAATTAAACCCTATTTGAAATACAGAGTAGAGCAGAGGAATTTGATTGACTATAAATAAACAGGGCAATATCTTTGTGTTAAAAATGGACTCCGTAACACCTAGTCGAATAAATTTAGTTTTTTCATTATTATCTAATAGTTGTACGTCATATGAGGGAAATAAAGTGATTTCCCTTTCATAAGCATAAGCTTCAGGTCTTATTAAAAAAAAACTTATTACACCTGTAATAAAACAGATCAGTCTTTTTAAATTAGACTTGAAAAAAGTAAGAAATAAAGTTAGGGGACATACTTCGACCAAACTCCTTGCTCCTCATGTCTGGGGCTCAAGTTTTAGTTGCGCGATCCATAAGGAGAATTCTATGCGTGAATACGAAGCAATGATTATTGCTAAGGCTGACTTACCTGAACCTGAACTATCCAAGATGGTTTCTAAATGGGAGACTATCATTGGAACAGATGGCGGACAAGTCGTCAAAAAAGAAACTTGGGGCGTCCGTCGCCTTGCTTATCCAATCAATAAGCAAAATCGCGGTAACTATTTTGTTTACGACATTGCTACAAATCAAGCTAATGTTCATGAACTAGAGCGCGTTTTAAAACTAGAAGAAAATGTTCTTCGCTCTATGGTTATTAAACTTGCTGACAACGTAAATGTTGAAGATCGCCGTTTAGAACTTCAAAAACAAGCAGAAGCAGCAGCTCAAAGAGCAGCAGAAGCCGCTCGTGAAAAAGCTGAGTCCGAATCTCTCGGTGCTCGTAGAGGTCGTGACGACGAATAATTAATATTTTTTAAGGTAGCTTTATTAAAGTAAATCTTAATGAATATGAGTTACAAATTGAGGTTTTCATGACTCAAAAATTAAATAATTCACAAGGCTCAAACCCATTAAAAGGAAATAACCAGCCTGTAAAGAAATTTACGCCTGCGTTGTTATTTTCTGGTTTATTTGTGGCTATTAGTTTTACCGTTATGTTAATTCCGCTTGCTATTTTTAATGTTTCTCAAGTTGCTGCAATATTAGGAAAAAGGGTAGCTTTTTATCTTATGCTTGCTGTTTCATTTGGTTTTATATTATTTGGAAATCTTTTTGGAAGCTATGCTTTTGTAATTACAGGGGTATTTGTTTTAATTGCGATTCCTTTTTTTATGTCAGCAATTGCCCTTCGTGAGAAAAAGCGTTCTTGGGTACTTGCTGCCATAATTCATTTTATTCCTGCTTTACTTATTTTTGGGATATTTACTTTCGGATTAAATAAAGCTCAATTTGATGAATTTAAAAATAATATTCAACAAAACCAGGCGCTTGTTTCGCCTGTGACACCTCCTAATTCTTCTCTTGCAGAGAAAAAAGGGGATGAAACTCTTAACAAAAGCACTGAAAAAACTACGATTGATGAAAACTCAAAACAAGTCTTATCAGATAATTATTCGAAAATTTTAGCAGTCCTTGAAGATTCTGGACAAATGAAAGAATTTCAAGAGCTTATAAATTACACTCCATGGCAAAGATTAGCTTTTTTGGTTTATGGAGCTGGATCTTTAACTTTTTTGGTTGTTTTGCTTATTTGTTTTGCTAATGTTGTGTTCGTTGATTTTGGTTTTGAGCAGATTGAGCGTTTAAGAGCTATTGTGAATTATGTTAGAAGAAATTCGGCATCCTTCCCAGGTCAGTTGTTAAACTCTTTATTAGCATTGCCAATGGTTCGTGCAAACCGTTTGCAAACCCCAATTTTGATAACTCAGCATACTAGCACTCAAAATCACTCTGAGAACAATAAATCGAACTTTTTATCGTTTTTATGGAAGCCTTTGAGGTCTAAGAATCAGATTCATTGGCAGGGTTATTCTTTTAAATTTGAAGGAAAAAGTCCTTGGGGTTTAAGAGATTTTGCTTTGCCATTGCCGTTAGCTATTTCTGCCATAGCAGTTGTCGGTGGAATTGCTTTTTGGTATGGAAATCATGAATCTGTACTGACTTTGTTAAAAAATGCTCCATTTGCCCCGCTTATCGCAATTGCAAGTGTTTTATCATTTATAATGATAGCTATTGTTGCTTTGCAAGGCATGTTTACCATATACAAAAGATTACCAATGTTCGTTGGTTTAGCATTGATGATTCTTGTTTTGTATTTGAGTAAGTATACCAACGCCCCTTACAGCGTAATTGCTTTGTGTGGTGCTGTTGGACTTTTAGATTATGTGTATGATTGGCGTGGGAAAAAAGTTTAATTTTTTTCGTGCTTATTAAATGAATTTTGTTAATTATATTTAAGAGGGTAATAAATATGCTCGTACTTTTGCAAGCAAATGTACCAAACTTAGGTCACATTGGCGACCTTGTTAAAGTGAAGTCTGGATACGCTAGAAATTATCTTTTTCCACGTGAATTAGCTGTTTTGGCTGATGAAAGAAATAAAAAACTTCTTGAACACCAACGCCGTCAAGCGGAAGCGAAAAAGCAAAAAGATCTTTCTATAGCTCAAGAGTTAGCTAATACAATTAGCGCTCTTTCCTTAACAATCCAAAAACCTGTTGGTGAAGAAGATAAAATCTTTGGAACTGTAACAACTCAAGAGCTTGCAGATGCTTTCCGCGCTGCTGGTCATGATATTGATCGTCGTATGATTACAATCATCGATGAAATTAAGCTTGTTGGTGTTTATAAAGGTTCTGTGAAACTTCACCCTGAAGTTTCTGCTCAATTTAACATTTGGGTTGTTGCTCAAAATTAATTTGTGTTTGAATGAATAAAGCGGGCAAATGTATATTTGCCCGCTTTTTTTTGTCACTTTTCTCAAGTTTTATTTTTTTAGTTCCGACCTTTAACAATATGAAACATTTAAAAGAAGCAAAATTATTATTAGAGCAAGGGGATTCAGCGGGGGCGCTGGAAATTGTAGAAAATCTTCTTTCCCTATCCCCAAGAAATACGGAAGCATTAAAAATTAAAGCATTTGTTTTGGATTCTTGGGGGCGCTTTGATGAGTCACTAGCTCTTTTACATGCTTTAGGCAAATTATCTTCGTCTGAAGAAGAGCCTTATGCTGAACTGGACAAAAGAATTGATGAAGATAGAGAGTCTCTCATTTATAGCCGCCTGACCCCAGAAGGAAGGTGGTATTTTCAATTTTCTCCTATGCAAATGTTTATTTCATTAATTGGACTTATGGGCTGTTTTCTTTTTTTAATAACAAGTCCGAGCTTTTTTGATAATTCTTCTGCTCCTATAACTTCAGGATTATTGATTTCATTTTTAACTTTAGTTGTTATTCCATGGGTTCTTTTACTTATTTTAAATATGCAAGGAATTAAAAAAATATTAGTTGGATTAACAGGAATTCATGTTTTTTACGGCTTAAAAAAGATTGTATATACATGGGATCAAATGGGATCTGTTGTTATTGAATATGATACAAATTTAAATGAAGATTATCTGCGTTTAATTGTTTATTCAAAGACTACACGCGAGCCACTTTTTAATTTTGATATTTCTAAATCAAAAAGTGTTATTCGGGCAAGAAGGCATTTTGTTCGTTTGATTTTGAGTTATATTGATACTGTTAGTTATGTCCCAAGAGGAAAAGCTACTGATTACGATAAAAAAAATAATGATACAAAAAATGAGCCTGCAGCTTAATTGTTACTTTGTTATTTTTCTCCATAATTCTGACAATCTTAATTTAAATCTACTTTCTATACCATAATCTGTTGGTAAATAAGCAGCTACTTTTTCTTTCTTTTTAATATTTGAAATAGACTCAGGTAAATAATCAAACATGACAAACGAGTTTTCATAATTATGTGGATATTTATACTTGTCTTTTCCTTTTATTGTCAATTCAACTGGGGGTTGAATAGAAAGGCCATTTTCTTCGGCATGAATTCGCCAATTACGTACTTTATCTATAGCTTTATAAGCTTTGTTACTTTTATGTGTGCTTGCTAAATAAGTAACACATTGAGCTAAAGGGATTCTTCCTTCAGGCATCCCAACATATTCAATTGCTTTATAAGCACTTGTTGCAAGAATAAGAGCTTGAGGATCTGCATTTCCTATATCTTCACTAGCAAAAATAATACATCTTCTTATGATAAATAAAGGATCTTCTCCTTTATCTAAAGATGTGATTGCATAAAATAAGGCAGCATCGGGATCGCTTCCTCTCATACTTTTGATCATGGCGCTTATATAATCATAATGATTTTTATCTGAAAATGATTTTAAAGAATTATTAAAAACATCATTTTCTTCTTCTTTATTTTTACAATGAATAATATTTTCAAGAAGATTTAAAGAAAAACGAAGGTCGCCACCACTCATTTTTGCGATTTTTGGGAGACATTCATTTTCAATATATTTTAAATAATCTTGATCTTTATTTTCTAAAATATTTTTTTCTATATTTTTAATAAAAGTAAATCCGTGAATAAGGCCTTCTAAAATTTCATTTTCTTTTAAGGCTGAAACATAAATACATCGAATTCTACTTAATATTGGTGCGCTCAATGCCGTAGTAGGGGATTCAGTTGTTGCTCCGATTATCCAGGCTTCGGAATATTCTAAAATAGGTAACAAGCTATCTTGTTGGGAGCGGCTTAGCCTATGAATTTCATCTATAAAAACAATTGGAGTTAATGCATTTCCTGCAACAGCAGCCCGAATTTCTTTTACACCATCTCTAACGGCTGATAATGAAATAAAAGGGAGTCCACAGGATTCGCCTAAAAGCTTAGCAAGGGTTGTTTTCCCAGATCCTGGTGGACCCCATAAAATTAAATGAAATTTATGTGTATTTCTCCATTGATGGAGATCTCTTTCCCATATTTTTTTTGCAGATCCCAATAAATAATTTTGTTCCTTTAATGTTGGTCTTAATTTTTCTGCAAGAAGTATATTTGATAAATTATCGTTTATGCTCATTCGTGTTTTTTTTCATAGAAATAAATAACCATAATGTCGATAATAAGCCTAAAATAATCAAAGGCCAATTAGAAAACATAGAATAAATTGTTGTTTCATTAGATAAAGGAACATCAATATATCCGGTTGATTGTGTTAATAACTTTGTTGGTTGCATTATTGTTCTGCCATAAGGATCAAAAGCCATCGTTGGACCCGTATTTGATACCATAACAAGACCACGGGAATTTTCAATCGTTCTAAACTGATTTAAAATACTAAATTCAAGACCAGCATTGCTATTCACCATCCAAACAAAGTTTGCTTGATTCACAAAAATACTTGCTTTGCCTTTTGTGGCTTCAAGTCTAGGTAATTCAGGATTAATGGAGTCAAAACATATTAATGGAGCAACAAATTCTTTTTCTGTATAGGCAAGTGCATCATAACTTTTTCCAATTTCAAGCTTGCTCGCATTTTCAAATACTTTGCGATAGGTTTCTCCTAAAATAGGAAAATAAGATTCTAGTGGGAAGCTTTCACCAAAGGGCATCGGAATCCATTTTTCATAATCTTTGCTCTTTGATCCGTCAGGACGAATTAAAAATGAAGCTGACCATACAGGGGCTTTTTCAATTCCCATAGTTTGAATATCACTCAAATTCCATTTTGTTGCTTGGATAAGAATGGGAACTTGAGTTGCAGCTGTAAGTATTTTTACGGCTTTTAAATCACGTTCATCTAGCATAAAAAAGCTTTGTGTCGCGCTTTCAGGCCAAACAAGTAGGTCTGGTTTTCTACCATCAGCATTCAGTGCTTTGTGAATTGCTTCATAGCTCATTTCAATGAGGCGGGTTAAATTTTGTCGCTGCGAATCTTCTGATGGCAAGGTCATTGAGGCAATAGAATTAAATGTAAAGTTTGGTTGTACATAGGCAACACGTGTTGTCTTTGAATTTTGAATAATTGTATCTGCAAACTGAAGCCTATAATATCCAAATGTAAAAATAATTCCCCACAAAAATAAATTAATTAAAATTGTGACAAACAGCGAACCCTTGTTTTTTGAAAATTCAACAATTGATTTTGCTAATGATAAACTCGTAAAAATGATAAAAAAGGAAATAATATTAAACCCAAATATACTTGCAATTTGACTTATATAAATTTCGGAATGCATTAAGCTTCCAAAAGTCCAATTAAAAAAACGTGGAGCAGCAATTTCAAGAAGTACGACACACATAGCTAACGCAGCTAAAGGGAATTTTTTATTAGGATGTCTTGTCGAGTACCATGTTTTAAAAATTATAGGAGAAAAAATAAATGGAAAATAAAGTGAAGTTAAAATGCTAATTCCAACATACATGGGATAAGCTATATATGGTTTGAGAGAGCTAAAATAAATTATGGGTTTTGATATCCAGAAAAATGCAAAAATTTGAATGACAAAACCAAAAATCCAAAATGCAATAAAAGTTTGGAATGCTCTTTGATTTGGTGAAAACGAGGTATAATGTTCCTTTAAATTAGAATGTATTGCATGAATTTTTGGCAATGTTTCTATTGCAATAAATAAAGGAATAAGTGAAAAAGGGAGAACAATTCCATATCCAAGGGTTGGAAATTGATAGCCGGGAAATCCCATTGAAACGAGAATCCCACTTAAAATAAAACCAATATACTTTAGAATTCTTGATTTAATTGTTACCATGTATTTATCTTGACCTATTAGGTTTGGACTTAAGGAATAAAAAAGTTTATACCAACTGCGGGTTAAATGATAACATGTGGGAATGGGGATCACAACATGTGCTTTTCACGAATTTTAAAACGAAATCACTTTATGGTTTTGTTATTTCTCTACTTGATAAAAACAACTTTTTTTGTGTTTGCAGAAAATACGACTGATATTAATATGCAAGGCCAAATACCAAGAGTTGAATTTGACTCAACGCGTTATGATTTTGGAGATATTTACAGAGGTCAAAAATTAACGCATTTATATAAATTTCAAAACACAGGAAATGGAACTTTAGTATTTAGCAATATTCATGCTGCATGCGGATGTATTAATACAAAAATATATTCAGATGATGGCAAAACTTCTAAAAATGTTTTTAAACCAAGTGAAAGTGGAATCGTTAGTGTTGAATTTAATTCGCAAGATTTCTCCGGAAACATTATAAGAACAATTACTTTAGAAACAAATATGGGTTCTTCTTCGCCTACAGTTACTTTAACAACGACATCGAATGTTTTACAAGAAATTAGCTCAAATCCTGCATTGCTTTATGTTGGAAAAATTCAAGGAGAAATAAAAAAAACTTTCACTATTAATATGAATTTAATAGGAAGAGCTAAGGTAACTGGTAAGCCTGATGTAAATGATTTTGTAATTAAAGAAATCTCATCTTCAAAAATAGCTGATTCTTTTAAAGAGAATATATTATCAAATAGTGAAGCCTTAAAAATAATTGCAGTAGAATCAAATGTGCCATATTTAAAAGCCAAATTAATTCCTACGATTGAAGGGCAGCCTCCTCAAATTTCGGTTGATTTTGATGAAAAATCTTTACCAATTGGTTCTATCAATGCAAAAATTAAGGTGTGGAATAATTCTACTTTTTATAAAAATTTTGAAATTCCCGTTATTGGAGAATCCGTAGGACATGTTCAAGCTTCTGCAAAGTATGTTGAATTTGGTGTTGTAAATGGTTCTAAGCCTTCTGAAAGAGTGATTACTTTTAAATCAATGGATAAGGGCTTCGCTATAACCGGGGTTAAAGTTGATCTTAAAAAATTACCCGAATTAAAAAACATTAAAGATTCCGAATTATTTGATGTTAAAAAAGACAAATTGGTATTATCTCAAGCCGCTTCTGATGGCAGTGTGACTTCTTATTTGGTTACATTTAAATTAAATTTTCCCAAAAAATTAAATAGTTTAAATATAGACTCGCAAGCATCACCAGGGGTTAATGTTTCTGGATTTTTTGTTGTAAAAACCAATGATCCCGATTACAAAGAAATAACCGTGCCATTTTTTGGCGTATTAAGGAAAGACCCATGACTACTCAAATTGTTAAAGTACACAATGCCTCTCAAATTCCTTTAGGCTATTTAGATGCAGGAATTATAATAGGAATTCTCTTTTGTATTATTGGTATAGTCATGGTTTTGTATACTTCAAAGTATTATCGTTAAGGGGTTGAAAGTGAGTATTTTTAATAAACTTTTTTCATCAAATGCAAAATCATATGATAAATATGGTGATGTTTTGAAAAAAATAATGACAACAAAAGAGCAAAGGCTTGAGGCTATTGAGTCTTTACAAGGATTAACTGCAGAGCAATCTGTTCCTCAGTTATTAAAAAGATTTGAAATTGCTGTAGATTCTGGACTTCAAGACAATAAAGAAAAAGAGCAATGCTTAAAATTAATCGTTGCTTTTGGTGATAAGGCAAAGCCTTATATTTCTGCAGTTCTTGCAAAAGAAAGAAAAATTTCTTGGCCTATTAAAATTGCTGAAAAAATTTATTCTCATGAAGATTACGTTCATTTATTATTAAATAATTTATCTACTCAGGTTGCAGAATTTGATGAATCTTCATTGGAAAGAAATGAAGAAATTTTACTCGCGTTGAAAGACGTAAAAGAAGCAAATGATGCCATTGTTGATAAAGTAACAGAATTTTTATCTAGCCGTGATGACAATGTCCGCATGGCTGCTTTAGAGTGCTTAGAAGAACAAGCAATAAATAGTACAAAAGCTAAAATGATTATTCTTGATCTTTCAAAAGCTCCTATTACAGATGAAAATTCAAGATTTTTAGGAGTTGTAAACTCAATTATTCAAAATCATAAATGGATATAATCTTATGTCTAGCTTTAGCCCTTGGGTAAAAAATATAGGTCATTTAGCAATTGTTATAGATGATCTTGAAAAAGGAAAATGGTTTTTTGGAGAAGTTCTCGGGGCAAGCTTTTTTATGTACAAGGGCGAGCAAATTATGGTTGAGTTAGACTCTTCTATACTTGTCGCTAAATTATCGAAAGATGCCGTAGATAAATCAAGACAAAATGGAGAATTTGGAAAACAAGTTCTTGATCATTATGGTTTTCAATCAGAAACCCCAGAGCTTGTTGATTTATTTTTTGAAAGAATAAAAAGTTTTCAACTTGAAATTGTCCGTGAGCCTCATAATAGATCCGATGGAAGAGCGTTTTATTTTCGCGATCCATTTGGAAACTTAGTAGAATATTTTTGGTATAATAGGAAATAAAGAATGAATAACTTAACAAGCGATCAATTTATGATTGCTGCCGGCGTTGTTGTTTCGGCCATAATAGTTCTTATTATTATTAATATTTTTTATAATAGAAAAAAGAAAATTCATACAGATTCTCTTCCAAAAGAAAAAGAATCTCTCCGTGAATCTTTAATCGATTTAACAGAACGAAAAGCACAAGAACATTTATTAGAAAATAAAACTCAAAAAAAATCACCACCTGTAATTAAAGATGTTCCTAAAGAAGTTTCTTTAAAGGAATCGCAACCTACTCATAATTGGTTTGATAGATTAAAGGGTGGATTAAGAAAAACACACAGCCAAATTATTACTGGACTAGATGAGTTTTTTATTTCTAAAAAAGATAAGGCGAGTCGTGCTGAGGCGCTTGAAACACTTTTTGAATTATTAGTTCAAGCCGATGTCGGAGTTCGTACTTCCGAATATTTGGTTGACAAAGTGAAAGCACGCATGAATGCGGAAGATTATTCCGATCCAAAAATATTTAAAAATATTTTAAGAGAAGAAATTTTTACTATTTTAACGGCCACAAAAGAAAATCCAAAAGGAATTCTTGAAAATCCTTTACAAAGTCTTTCCGATAAAAAATTACCACATATTGTGCTTATGGTTGGTGTAAATGGGGTTGGAAAAACAACAACAACTGGGAAACTTGCCTATAAAGCCCATTTAAGAGGACAAAAAGTAGTCATTGGTGCAGCCGATACTTTTAGAGCTGCTGCCGTAGAACAGCTTGCTGTTTGGGCGCAACGATCCAATGCGGAAATGATTCGTTTAAAAGAGGGCTCTGATCCCGCATCTGTTGCATTTGAAACGGTTAAAAAGGCCTCAGAAAATGGTTCCAGCGTTTGTTTAATTGATACTGCTGGAAGATTACAAAATCGACAAGATCTTATGCAAGAATTAGCTAAAATTGGACGTGTGATCTCAAAAGAAAATCCCGATGCTCCGCATGAAGTTTTATTAGTACTAGATGCCACAACAGGTCAAAATGCTCTTCAGCAAGCAAAAGTATTTTTAGAAGTTGTTAATATAACGGGTCTTGTTTTAACAAAATTAGATGGCACCGCAAAAGGTGGTATAGCAATTGCGATTGCTTCAGAGCTTGGATTGCCAATTCGTTATGTTGGGGTTGGTGAATCTGTTGAAGATCTTGAAGTATTTGAAGCACATGAATTTGTAAATGCTTTGTTTGCAGAATCTTAATTTAAATTTATATTTTCCAATTTATTTTTTACGTATTCAGCTAGTTTATTGCTTACTATTTTAAAATTATTTTGAAATGCAACAGCATTAAATTCTCCATCCACATAATCAGTGACCCCTTTTATAATATAAAACTTTTTATTTGCTTCAGAAGAAATAAATGAAAAAGATGCCGCTTCCATATCAAAAACTTCACATCCTAAAGATTTCATTTTGCTATTAATATTATCTTTAGTTACAAAAGATAATGAGGAGCATATTTTATGTTTTTTTGCTTTAGTGTCTAATAAACTCGCTTTAAAATGACCCTCTGAGTAAATTTTATAATCTGGAATTGGGATATTACGATCCAAATAATAGCTTTCAGAAATATTTAAAATATCACCAATTTTTATTCCACTTTTTGTTAAGGCACCAGAAGTTCCTACATTTATAAGAATATCAGGTTTAAATTTTTCAATTCCTAATACTAAACTAATTACAGTTGCTTCGGAGCCGACATAATCTGTGTTTCCCTTTTTACCGTTCACTAATAAGTAAATATGGTTTCCATTTATATTTCCCGAATAATAATTATTTCTATATAAAGGATTTAATTTTTCTTCTTTTTTTAAGTTTAATTTCTCAATGAAAGGATTTGCTTCATCTTGCATAGCCATGAGAATTAAAATATTTTTTGGAGTTTTGTTTGAATTTTTGTTTTCTGCATTTATTTTATTTTCTGAAGCAGAACATGCAAAACAAGTTAAAGAACTTAATAAAGCTATTATAGATTTTTTTATATTCATTTTTTATATCCTATATTTTTTAAGCCAATAATCTTTAGAGAAATAAATATTGGCTATCAGTCGTTTTCATTGCATTTTAATAAGGCAGCTAAAAAGGATTTATCTTCTTCAACAATAAAATTTAATTTATTTATATTTTGAATTAAATTGAATTTATTTTTGGTTAATTCATTAATAAATTGAAAACTTCTTAATAAGCTTAAAACTCTTTTTACAGAAGTTTTTGTATTATTTAGACCTTCTTTAGCACTCATATCACAAAAATCATTTATGCAGGTTGGAATTTTTTCTAAACAATTTCCAGTACTGAACATGGAAATAGATACACTACAATTTGATAAAGAAACGGAGTTGTCCCAACTTTGTGCTGTGTTTGTTATAGATATTCGTGTAGTTTCTGGAGTTATATTTTGATTATAAATTGTAACAATAGTTGTTAAAGTAATACTTTTTTCTAATTTAGGATTTAATAAATAAACAGCAATAGGTTTTTCTCTTAAATTTGAAGGTATGAATTCTTCATTTTTTTCAAAAACAGATTCATTTGAATTTTCAAATAAAATACGATTCCAAAGAATATCAACTGTTGAAATAAAAGGAATATTTTTAAATACTGGATATTTATGATCGCAAGTAAATAAATTTGGATTTATTGCTTCTCCATTTTCACCTAAAACTTCACACATAGCTGCTGCATAAGGTAAATTTGTCATGCGACAAAGCTCATATAATGCTTCTGTGTGTCCAGCTCTTGCTAAAAGTCCACCATTCATGGCGCGCAATGGAAATACATGGCCAGGCGAAATAAAATCTTGAATTGTAGCTTGGGGATCTGCCATAAGTGAAATCGTATGAGCTCGATCTTTTGCAGAAATTCCGCTTGTTATCCCATGTTTTGCATCGACACTTAAAGTGAAGTTTGTATGAGAAATACCTCCTGGTAAATTTGGTGCTGTACCAATTCCAAGGCGATTTGCAATATCATGACTTAAGGAAACGCATAATAGTCCCTTAGCATGAGTAATCGCAAAATTTACATTTTGAGGGGTAGAACCTTTAGCATGAAAAACAAGATCAACCTCATTTTCTCTTAAGCCATCATCACCTACAAGAATAAGCTCTCCATTTTTGAAAGCTTGTAAACTTTTTTTTAGTCTTTCTTTTATTGAAAATAATTCTGAGATGTATTTTTCACTTAGTTCCACTTTTTAAGGGCTCCCTTCGTTAGGATTATCAAAAAAAAGACTTTATATTGTCATTTCAAATGATAATTTATCAATCCTTGCATTATCATAAGTTTTAGTTCAAATCATTAAATGTTTTCGTTGATTTTCTCTTTTAAGAAAGGAAATTCCATTGAGCGAATTAAACACAACGCATCTGCTTATTATTATACAGTTAGTTATTCTGGAAGGCTTATTGAGTTTTGACAATGCCCTTGCTTTAGCCGCATTAGTTCGAAAAAAATTAAAAGACCCTTTGCAAAGAAAACGAGCATTAGTTTGGGGGCTTTGGGGAGCTTATGTTTTTAGGGTAGGAATTATTTTTATTGGTGTATGGTTAATGCAATTTGAATGGGTAAAAGCATTAGCTGGTATTTATTTGGTGTATTTGGCAATTCATGAACTCTTTTTCCATAAAAAGAGTGCTGTTGATGAATCGGACTCTTCAAATGCGGTAATAGGTGCATCTTTACTTGTTAGTACAAGAACCTTTGTTATGGTTATTCTTCAAGTTGAATTAATGGATATTATGTTCTCTGTCGACTCCATTGCGGTTGCCTTAGCTATATCCGATGTAAAATGGGTACTTATTACAGGTGCCGTATTAGGTGTATTACTAATGAGAGTTGCGGCTCAATATTTTGTTTCGCTCATTGAAAAATTTCCAATTCTAGAAAAAACAGCATTTGTTCTTGTTGGTATTGCAGGATTAAATGTCATTTTAAAATTAAAAGATTTAAACCTTGGATTTACAACACTCACCATTGATAAAGCAATGCATGAAGAACTTTTTCTTGGTTTAATGCTTGGAATACTAGCTGGAGCTATGGTTTTAAATAAACTATTTCCTCATAAATTTAAGTCTTAAGCCATTTTTTTGGCGAAAATAAATTAGCTACAATTTAATATAAAACATAAAATTATTTTTAGAATATTTTTTATTTTAAGGAAATTTTATGTATCTATATAAAAATTATATATTTAAAATAATTTTATATTTTGTTTTTTTTATTTTAACCAAAAATGCTTATTCCGGAGAAAGAGATATTTTTATTGTTGAAAGCTACAGCCAGGAATATAAATGGGATCAAGACTATGTTAAAGAGATAAAAAAATATTTAGGTTTAGATTATAAAATTCAGATTTTTCAAATGAACACAAAAATTCTACCAAAAGATCAACATGAAAAAGTAGCTCAGTTTGCTTTTGAAAAAATATTAAAAGTAAAACCCATTTTGGTAATATTAGGAGACGATGCAGCCTTAAAATATTTGGGAACAAAATTAGAAGAAAAAAAAATAAAAACAGTTTATCTTGGAATAAATAATAATCCACAAGAATATTTTAATCAAAACCCAAATTATATAACAGGTGTTTTAGAACGTCCTTTAATACAATCAGCTGGAGAATATATTAAAGAATTAATTCCAAAAGCAAAAAAAGTTCTCATTTTATTTGATAATGATGTCACTTCAAATATAATTCAAAAAGAATTTTTGAGAAAAGAATCTTATATTTTAAAATCAGAAATAAAATTTGATTTTAAAATTGTATCTACATATTTAGATTGGCAAGAAAATATAATAAAAGCAGAACATAATTATGACGCTATTATTGTTGGTCTATTTTCTTCTTTAATAGACTCTAATAAAAAAAATGTTGATACAGAAGACGTGATTCATTGGTCGTCAGAAAATTCAAAAATCCCTGTTTTTGGTTTTTGGGACTTTAGTATAGGAAAAGAAAAAGCGATTGGAGGGCTCGTAACGACTGCAAAATCTCAAGGAAAAGCGGCTGCTGAGTTATCCTTTAAAATTCTTTCAAATAAAAACTTATTGCCAAGAACTTATAATCCAATTAATTTGCAAGAAGGCATTTTTATATTCAGTAAATCAGAATTAAAAAAGAAAAATCTAATTCTTCCACCTGAAATAGAAAAACAATCAAACTTGATTGATTAAAATAAAAGCGTTAGGATATAAAATGATTTTTAGTTTAAGGAAATTATTTAATGTCCCATAATATTCAAGTCTATATTGGCTATTTAGCAGCTTGTCTTACAACATTTTCTTTTTTACCCCAAGCTATAAAAACTATAAAATCAAAATGTACAAAAGGAATTTCCATTGTCATGTACTCTATGTTTACAACGGGAATATTTTTTTGGTTACTTTATGGATATCTAATAAATGATTTTATCATTATATTAGCAAATTTAATTACTTTTATTTTTGCATCTATAATATTATTTATTACTTTTGTTAATTATATAAAAAATAAGAGAGTGAATGGAATTTAATTTATTTAATTTGAAAGGAATTGAAATGGATTTAAAGTTAAGTGGTAAAAAAGCTCTTATTACGGGATCTACAACTGGAATTGGTTTTGCCATTGCACAAGCTTTATTAAATGAAGGTGTTTCGGTTATTATTAATGGTAGAACCGAAGAGCGTGTTGAAAAAGCGATTGAATCTTTATCCAAATCAAATCCATTTAAACAAAATATTCATGGAATTGCTGCCGATGTGGGATCCCTTGAAGGTACTGAAAAATTAATCCATCAAGTAAACGACCTTGATATTTTAGTAAATAATTTTGGTATATATTCGGCAAAAGAATTTGATCAAATTACGGATGAAGATTGGATTCGAATTATGAATCAAAATGTTTTATCTGGAATTCGATTAAGTAGAGCTTATTTATCTAAAATGAAGAAAAAAAATTGGGGAAGAATTATTTTTATTTCCAGTGAATCTGGTATTCATATTCCGTCTGAAATGATCCACTATGGAGTAACAAAAACAGCACAAATAGCTTTGGCTCGAGGACTTGCCGAAACAACTTCGGGAACAGGTGTAACTGTAAATTCTGTTTTACCAGGGCCTACTTGGTCTGAAGGAGTTGAAAAATATATTTCTGAACTCGCTACCCAAAATAATGTTTCTAATTCAGACATGGAAAAAACATTTTTTAAAGAATACCGATCTTCTTCTTTAATTCAAAGATTTGCTTCCGTTGAAGAGGTTGCTAATATGGTTACTTTTGTATGTAGTCCATTGGCTTCTGCGACAAATGGAGCTTCGTTAAGAGCTGAAGGCGGTATTTTAAGAGGGATTGTTTAAATTTGCTTTATGGTATGAATTTTTCTTAAAAAATTTAAAATCATTATCTATAAAATATGTTATTTTTTTGGATTGATAAAAAATATAATTTGTAAAAACAGGAGGTGAATACTTATTTTTACCTCCATTTTTTTTTACAAATAAAGCTTATTGCTATAAAAGAATTTATATGCATTTTTGTTTCTTTTCTCTGCTTTTTCTCAAAATTTATTGAACAAATTTTAAGGAAAATATTTTATGTTTAATAATATTGATCTTTATATTGGATATCTTGCAGCCATACTAACAACATTTTCATTTTTACCACAAGCAATAAAAACAATTAAAACAAAATGTACCAAAGGTATTTCTATTGTTATGTATTCCATGTTTACAATTGGGGTCTTTTTTTGGTTAGTATATGGAATTTTAATTAAAGATTATGTTATCATTTTTGCTGAGTCAATTACATTTCTTTTTGCTTTTATTATTTTATTCATTACTTTTATAGAATTTTATAAAGAAAATAGAAAGTAATTTGATTAAATGAAAGATGAATTATTTATCATTTTATTACTAAAATAAAATTCCCAGCGAATATTTATGGGTGTTTGCTTATTTACTTCGCCATAAATACAGTAACAAGCAAGGTAACTATTTTATTTATGAAAATAAATTTAAATTAAAATAAATTTGTACTAGGTTTGACGAGGTAGGAGACATGGCCTATCAAAAAGATACCGAGTAGACGGACTACTCGGTACTTTAGAAAGGAGTACGATGATGAAGCATCGGAAACTCCCTAAAATGGAATCTAGCACGGAATGCAAGCCATTTCAACTTAAATTGTCTAACCGCAAGTCTAAGTTGAAAATTGAGTGTAACACTCAAGGTCTTATAATCCTACTCGTTTTCCTGACAATAATGATCCTCGGTTGGAAAATTTTGTCATAGGGTTGGGTCGGCGAAAGCTGACCCTTTTCTGAAGAATTTTTTTGACAAGAGGAAAAAATTCCCTTCATTAGAAAAATAGAGAACAATAAAAACATTGGCTTTTCGATTGAGTATTCTTATAATAATAAAAAAGTATTTTACTTTCAAATACCAACAATTGCGCTTTATATCGCCCTTTTTTTATGCCTCATTCTATTCGCTTTGGTTTGGTTTAAGAAAAATAATTAATTTTAATCTATTAAAAAATGATGTTCAAGAAATGAGTGACCAAGGTTTTAATATATCGGAAATTTCAAAAAAATGAGGGCGCTCAAAAACAACATCGAGATCTTAATGAAATAAAAGTTGAGATCCTCTGTAATTTTTATCTCTATTCCCCAAACTCACTCTTATACCACTGCTGAAATAAATCTTCTGAACGACAGGCCATCAATTCTCTTTTCACCGATTTATCTATTTTTTTCATTTTTAAAACTTGTTCAGGGTGAGTGCTATATTTATTAATATCTTCTTTGCTTAATTGATTAAATAATCCCCAGTGAATATTCATGGGCGTAAACTTTTTTGCTTCGCCATAAATACAGTAACGGGCAAGGCAGCCGAGAGAAGTATTTGCTGGAGGGATCGTTAATTGTTTCTTTTTTGTTAACTTATTTCCAATTACGTGACCAATAAAAACACCCATAGCAGAACTTTCTAAATAGCCTTCAACGCCCCTAATTTGTCCTGCATGCTAAGAAATTTAAAAATTTATTGATATTTTGTAGAATATTGATTAAATCCATAAGGATTGTGTTATATGAATTTATAATTAAAGGTAGTTTTAATAATGAGTTATATGTTTAAAATAAAATGTAAAGATTTTTTATATAAAGATTTTATGAGTCATTTTAAAGATAGTAATGTGATTTGTAGAGAAGAAGAACTTGAATTACCATTATATTTTAAGAAATGGCCGTTTCATGAAGTTCATTTTTTTATCAGTGAAAATACCTGTCGTTCTGTTGAAATTTTAAAAATATGTGAGAAAAATTATAGTATTAAAATATTATCAGGATCTTCAAAGTTTGATTTTCAGTTAGCCTTTCAAATAATCAATTTTTTAATTACAAACTATGCTATTAAAAAAGAAGAAAAACCAATTATTTTTGAAAACCAAGAGAAATATTCTTTGCTAGACTTTAATAATAAATTTAATGAAAATTGGATTATGAGCTGCATTGAGACGGATTGTAATTTTCTTATGAATAAAGCATTAGAAGAAAAAGTGGAAGTGATAGGCTCTAGAAGAAGCATGTATTTGGGTAAATTTATGGTTGAAAAATTGAATCAATTTTCAAAAGATAACAATATATCTCTATCAGATGCCTATTATAGTCATATGAACTATTTACAAACTTTAGAAGAAAGAGATATTTTTTATGCTTCTCAATGGAACTATTATGGGAATCATTCTTTAGGTAACGTTTTAATTGCTATGTTACTTGTGGATGTCAATTTTATCTTGCCACCTTCAGAGTATGTTCTCATCCCACATGATGATGATTCTAAATCATTTTTAATTGAAAGAAAGAATTTAGTCCCTATATTAGAACGTTCTCAAGTTGATTTTTCTAAATTTGATGAAGAAAATATTCATGTTATACATATTCAATCATTTGATCAATTGATAGTTTATGCAGAAGAAAAAATTCCTTTTAATTTAAGAATAGAAAAGTAAAAATTAATTTATAATGATGCAATTTATTAATTAAATAATTTATGAATATCAACTTTACTACGATCGAAAAAATGATTTTTTCCTAAATGTTGCATGACTTTTTCTTCTTCGATTAAAGCTTCTTCTTTTTCCATTAATTTATGGGAAGGGTAACACATAACCAAATAACCTTCGTAAAATTTTTCAACTTTATATGTGCTTAGGGTTTTAAATTTTTCTTCTCCAATATAGTTAACTAGATCGCTTCCATAATAATTTATCCATGTTACTAAAGGTAATGTAATAATATTTGAGGTAATTAATTTTTTAACACTATTACCTGTCCATTTTTGAGAAGTAGCTCCTTCGGGGTATTTATAATGAAATTCATATTTTCTAATTGATGAATGTCTGCTTGAAAGATCTGCAAATTTAGTTCTAAAAATAGGTAATAAATTTTTATATAATTCAATAATATAGTCTTCTTTATACTTTAATGATATATAAATTTCAGTGCATATAGGGAAAAAGGCGCCCCGCTCAATATATTTCTGTATAAAAGTTCTTGTTGATAAACTTATATTATATTTAGGTTCGCTTTTTCTTTTGCCAAGATTAATATCACTCACCCATTTTTCTTTAAGAGCGTTAATCCCATCTCTTTCAACAATAACTTTATTTTTAGCTCCTTCGTAAGCTTGAAATTCTTCAGGGTGAAACTTTTTGTCTAAAGAAAACCATTTGTCAAAAACTTCGGCGCCAAATTCTTTAGTTTCATATGCTTCTTCATCAGTTATAAAGCCTATTGTTAAATAATTTCTTTCCATGATAAATCCTGTGTATAATTTTATTATTTTAAAAAGTTACTTATTATTCATAATAAGTAACTTTAAGTGTTTTTATTTATAAAATAATATTATTTAAATAACTCATGAATATCGACTTTACTGCGATCAAAAAAATGATGTTTTCCTAAATGTTGCATGACTTTTTCTTCTTCGATTAAAGCTTCTTCTTTTTCCATTAATTTATGGGAAGGGTAACACATGACCAAATAACCTTCGTAAAATTTTTCAACTTTATATGTGTTTAAGGTTTTAAATTTTTCTTCGCCAATATAGTTAACTAGTTCGCTTCCATAATAATTTATCCATGTTACTAAAGGTAATGTAATGAAATTGGTATTTAGGCATTTTGTAACTGTTGTTCCTGAAATTAATTGTGAAGACCCCCCATCTGGCTTTTCAAGAATAAATCTATATTTTTTTTCAATAGAATGATTTGTTGAAATATGGGCAAACTTTGTTTTTAAAATGGGTATAATAAATTTATTAAACTCAATAATATAGTCTTCTTTTTGATTGATGGGCATATAGAAACCAGTTCGAATAGGGAACATATCTCCTTTTTCTAATGATTTTTGCCAAGAAGGAAGATAGAAAAAAATAAAGTCATATTTTGGTTTATTTTTTCTTTTACCAAGAACAATATCATTCAGCCATTTTTCTTTAAGTACATTTATACCATCTCTCTCTAAAATAACTTTATTTTTTGAGCCTTCATAAGCTTTAAATTCTTCGGGATGAAACTTTTTGTCTAAAGCAAACCATTTGTAAAAAACCTCTGCTCCAAATTTTTTGGAACCAAATGTTTCATAGTCAGTAGATAATCGAATTGCTAAATAATTTCTTGTCATATGATAAAACCTTTAAATAATTTTTTTATTTTAAAAAGTTACTTATTATGAATCATAAGTAACTTTAAGTGTTTTAATTTATAAAATAATATTATTTAAATAGCTCATGAATATCAACTTTACTACGATCGAAAAAATGATGTTTTCCTAAATGTTGCATGACTTTTTCTTCTTCGATTAAAGCTTCTTCTTTTTCCATTAATTTATGGGAAGGGTAACACATGACCAAATAACCTTCGTAAAATTTTTCAACTTTATAAGTGTTTAAGGTTTTAAATTTTTCTTCGCCAATATAGTTAACTAGTTCGCTCCCGTAATAATTTATCCATGTTACTACAGGTAATGTAATAATATTTGTTGCAATTGATTTTGTAACACTATTGCCTGTCCATTTTTGAGAAGTAGCTCCTTCGGGGTATTTATAATGAAATGCATATTTTCTTATTAATGAATAATTGCTAGAAGTTTCAGCAAATTTTGTTTTAAAAATAGTTACTATATTTTTAAATAACTCAATTATATATTTTTCTTTTTGTTTTAAGCTCATATATATGCCAGTATAAATAGGAAAATTATATCCTTCTTCTTTATCTTTTTGTAAAGAAAAAAGCCAACTAAAAATTATATTGAACTTAGGTTCGCTTTTTCTTTTGCCAAGAATAATATCACTTACCCATTTTTCCTTAAGAAAGTTAATACCATCTCTTTCAACAATAACTTTATTTTTTGCTCCCTCATAAGCTTGAAATTCTTCAGGGTGAAACTTTTTGTCTAATGCAAACCATTTGTCAAAAACTTCGGCTCCAAATTCTTTAGTTTCATAGTGTTCATAATCTGTAAAAAAGCGTAGTGATAAATAATTTCTTTCCATAAGATAAATCCTTTGTATAATTTTATTATTTTAAAAAGTTACTTATTATTAAAAATAAGTAACTTTAAGTGTTTTAATTTATAAAATAATATTATTTAAATAGCTCATGAATATCAACTTTACTACGATCGAAAAAATGATGTTTTCCTAAATGTTGCATGACTTTTTCTTCTTCAATTAAAGCTTCTTCTTTTTCCATTAATTTATGAGAAGGGTAACACATGACCAAATAACCTTCGTAAAATTTTTCAACTTTATAAGTGTTTAAGGTTTTAAATTTTTCTTCGCCAATATAGTTAACTAGTTCTCTTCCATAATAATTTACCCATGTTACTAATGGTAATGTAATAATATTTGTTTCAATTGATTTTGTAACACCATTGCCGATGCTTATTTCACTGGAACAACCTTGCGGTTTATGATAAATAAATTTATATCTTTTTATATTAGAATGTCTAGTTGAAATATCTGCAAATTTAGTTTTGAATATAGGAATTAAATGTTTATAAAGTGTAATTATATAATTTTCTTTGTTTTTCAATGACATATATATATATGTAGAACTTGGGTAAATAATTCCTTTTTCTATGTCTTTTTTTACCGAAAAAAGATCACATAAACTTATACTATATTTAGGTTCCTTTATTCTTTTACCAAAAATAATACCATCAACCCATTTTTCTTTAAGAGCGTTAATACCATCTCTTTCAACAATAACTTTATTTTTTGCACCCTCATAAGCTTGAAATTCTTCAGGATGAAAATTTTTGTCTAGAGCAAACCATTTGTCAAAAACTTCGGCGCCAAATTCTTTAGTTTCATATGCTTCTTCATCGGTTATAAAGCCTATTGTTAAATAATTTCTTGTCATAATTAATCCTTTGTATAATTTTATTATTTTAAAAAGTTACTTATTAATCATAATAAGTAACTTTAAGTGTTTTAATTTATAAAATAATATTATTTAAATAGCTCATGAATATCGACTTTACTGCGATCAAAAAAATGATGCTTTCCTAAATGTTGCATGACTTTTTCTTCTTCTTCTAATGCTTCTTCAGTTTCCATTAATTTATGGGAAGGGTAACACATGACCAAATAACCTTCGTAAAATTTTTCAACTTTATATGTGTTTAAGGTTTTAAATTTTTCTTCGCCAATATAGTTAACTAGTTCGCTTCCATAATAATTTATCCATGTTACTAAAGGTAATGTAATAATATTTGTTGCAATTGATGTTCTGACTCCATGTCCCGTTAATCTTTGAGATGTAGCTCCTTTGGGGTATTTATAATGAAATTCATATTTTCTTATTAATGAATAATTGCTAGAAGTTTCAGCGAATTTCGTTTTAAAAATAGTTACTATATTTTTAAATAACTCAATTATATAATTTTCTTTTTGTTTTAAGCTCATATATATGCCAGTATAAATAGGAAAGTTAGATCCTTTTTCTATATCTTTTTGTACAGAAAAAAGCCAACTTAAACTTATTCTGTATTTAGGTTCGCTTTTTCTTTTGCCAAGAATAATATCACTCACCCATTTTTCCTTAAGAAAGTTAATACCATCTCTTTCAACAATAACTTTATTTTTTGCTCCCTCATAAGCTTGAAATTCTTCAGGGTGAAACTTTTTATCTAATGCAAACCATTTGTCAAAAACTTCGGCGCCAAATTCTTTAGTTTCATAGGGTTCATAATCTGTAAAAAAACGTAGTTTTAAATAATTTCTTTCCATAAGATAAATCCTGTGTATAATTTTATTATTTTAAAAAGTTACTTATTATTCATTATAAGTAACTTTAAGTGTTTTTATTAATAAAATAATATTATTTAAATAACTCATGAATATTGACTTTATTACGATCGAAAAAATGATGCTTACCTAAATGTTGCATGACTTTTTCTTCTTCGATAAAAGCTTCTTCTTTTTCCATTAATTTATGAGATGGGTAACACATGACCAAATAACCTTCGTAAAATTTTTCAACTTTATATGTGTTTAAGGTTTTAAATTTTTCTTCGCCAATATAGTTAACTAGTTCGCTTCCATAATAATTTATCCATGTAACTAATGGTAATGTAATAATATTTGTGGTAATTGATTTTTTAACACTATTACCTGTCCATTTTTGAGAAGTAGCTCCTTCGGGGTATTTATAATGAAATTCATATTTTCTAATTGACGAGTGATTGCTGGAAAGATCTGCAAACTTAGTTTTGAAAATAGGGATTAAATGTTTATAAAGTTCTATAATATAGCCTTCTTTTTGTCGCATACTCATATGTATACCAGTATAAATTGGAAAGTTATATCCTTTTTCTATATCTTTTTGCACAGAAAAAAGCCAACTAAAACTAACTTCATATTTAGGTTCGGTTTTTCTTTTGCCAAATATAATATCACTCACCCATTTTTCCTTAAGAGCGTTAATACCATCTCTTGAAACAATGGCTTTATTTTTTGCTCCCTCATAGGCTTGAAATTCTTCGGGGTGAAAAATTTGGTCTAAAGCAAACCATTTGTCAAAAACTTCGGCACCAAATTCTTTTGTCTCATATGGTTCATAATCTGTAAAAAAACGGAACGATAAGTGATTTCTTGACATTATTAATCCTTTGTATAATTTTTTTATTTTAAAAAGTTACTTATTATGAATCATAAGTAACTTTAAGTGTTTTAATTTATAAAATAATATTATTTAAATAATTCATGAATATCGACTTTACTACGATCGAAAAAATGATGTTTTCCTAAATGTTGCATGACTTTTTCTTCTTCGATTAAAGCTTCTTCTTTTTCCATTAATTTATGGGAAGGGTAACAAATTACTAAATATCCTTCGTAAAATTTTTCAACTTTATAAGTGTTTAAGGTTTTAAATTTTTCTTCGCCAATATAGTTAACTAGTTCGCTTCCATAATAATTTATCCATGTTACTAAAGGTAATGTTATTATATTTGTTGCAATTGATTTTGTAACACCATGTCCGGTCTTTCTTTGGGACGTAGCTCCTTCAGGGTATTTATAATGAAATTCATATTTTCTTTTTAACGAATAATTGCTAGAAGTCTCAGCAAATTTTGTTTTAAAAATAGGGACTAAATTTTTAAATAACTCAATTATATAAATTTCTTTTTGTTTTAAACTCATATATATGGCAGTATAAATAGGAAAGTTATATCCTTCTTCGATGTCTTTTTTCACAGAAAAAAGCCAACTAAAATTGATTTCATATTTAGGTTCGCTTTTTCTTTTGCCAAGAATAATATCACTCACCCATTTTTCCTTAAGAGCATTAATACCATCTCTTTCAACAATAACTTTATTTTTTGCACCCTCATAAGCTTGAAATTCTTCAGGGTGAAACTTTTTGTCTAATGCAAACCATTTGTCAAAAACTTCGGCACCAAATTCTTTAGTTTCATAGGGTTCATAATCTGTAAAAAAACGTAGTGATAAATAGTTTCTTGTCATAATTAATCCTTAATATAATTTATTTTTTATCAGTCCCAGTATCTGGTTTTTTACTATCGCTACTTGCCCCAGTATTTGAATTATCATTTGGTTTATTGTCTTTTGAAGGTTTGTTTGGTGATTCTTTTCCTTCCGATTTACAAGGATTATTTGACTCTTTCTTATTTTGAAAGTTTTCACGAGTCACTTTTAATCCTGATTTAGGATCACTATCTAGTTTATCTAATTTACTAGAAATCTTTGTTCTTTCATCAACGACGACTTCTAATGTTTTACCATTTGCTTTAGCAGCTTCCAATTCTCTTCGAAGTTGAGCAGTCCATCCTTGTTTATTTACATTTTTTATTTCTATAAATTTACTAGGTGTAACAAAGTCAGGAATCGTGTTTCCAATTGAAGTTTGATACGTTTTTGTGTTTTTCGTTAAATTATATTTTGCTGCATATTGTTCTTCCGCACTTCTTCCTTTTGCTTGGTTGCTTCTTAGGTCAAAATTTGGCGCGCATTTATCCACTTTAGACGCAGAATTAGTTAAAGATACCGCTTTCTTTTGAGTATCAATATTATTTGTTGTTTGTCCTTGCATAGAAATGGAGACAGAAGCAGTCGTACCAATATTTGCTGTATTTTGAATACTTGCCGATTGTATTTTAACCGGAATATTTGAAGCAATATGTCCTGCAGTTGCAACAACAGTGGCTGCTTGAACAACACGCTGTACGGCCATGGCTGTTTGGACGAAGCGGACTACATGAACAGTCCCAACAAAAACTCCATAAACAACAAGAGGAGCAATTTTTCCAGATGGGTCATTAAATTGTACGGGATTATTTAATGCGTATTGAAATAAATTTTGCTCAATAGGTGAACTTAAAATTGTGGAAAAATTTTGAGCAACATGAATATCAGGTGAAATCCATTGTCCCCTTGCAGGGTCAAATGTTCGAACTCCCATAGTACTCAAACCTGTAGAGTGTGAAAATTTACCTGTGGCAAAAATAGTAGAGTTTCTCATTCCTTTTTTATCAGAATCATCATTTTGATTTATGGATTCAAATGATTTTATATTCCAATCGTCTCGCATATTGCTTTGGCTATTTACATATAAAGAAACATCTGCTCTTTTATTATTTGTTTTAAAATCAGATAAAATAGAGTTTCCTATTAAGGGAATGCCTTTAGATAAACCATAAGGTTCTGTTGTGTTACGTTCTACTACCTTCTGTGTATCTATATCTATAACCTGTGAAATAGAAGAAACTTGATCTTTAATGACAAGTTCTTTTCTTGTTTGCATATGAGTATCAGATATAGTTGTTGGGTTTAGCGCATTTAAAGTAGGGTAGCGGGTAATGAGCCTAAGAGATGTAAAGGCTCCTATATTAATATTAAAATGAATTTCATCTCTTTCAAATGAAATACCTTGTGCTGCATAAACACTTCTAGGAAGTTTTGTGGTTTTAAATTTATCTTGAGTTTCGTTAGTATCATTAAAAAACTCAATCCCATCTAATTCTGCTAACGTACCGCCGTTTTCATCGCTAATTTTAAAATTTATGAGATCATTTTGAATAAATTGATCTTCTTTATTCATAATTCCTTCATAAGTACCAGCTATTAAACCTCTGCCATTCCATTCATATTTTTGCATTGGAATTTCATTTTTATTTTTCCAAGATATATTTTTATTTTGTTCTCCAAAAACAGATAAAGAAGGAATAACACCAATATTTCTAAAACCTAAATTATCAGATTGAAATTTTAAATTTGCAGATTCAAATCCATCGCTAGAATGAACATCACTTAAAACACCTATTTGTCCTGAGCTTGAATAAGAATAAGAATCATTTAAACTTCCTGCAGATTTTGAAATTCTATTTTTAACAAAATTTCCAGAACGAGAAATTTTTTGAATTCTTCCACTTAAGGAATATTCATAATCAATTTGTCCCCAAGAGTTTTCGTTTATTCCTTGAGCTCGTATGAGTCTTCCCTGAATATCGTAACTAAAATTTGTATCGGCAGACAAAATTGAATTTTGTTTATTAAATTTAGAAAGATCTCTTACAGAAACAGGGTATAAATCTTCATCATATTCAATTTTATTGTGAAATAGACCTTGTGACACTTGAGATACGTTATCATCACAAATATCAAAAGAGGACATTTGTGAATTTCCAACCCACATTGATAAAGGAACTTCTTTTCTATGATGCCAACAAGACTTAACAAGTAAATTATTAGAAAGTTGAACAGATTTAATATACCCTTCAGAATCAATTTCGACTTTTTCTAAAGGAACAGACTGCGCAACGCCATTTTGTAAAAAACTAAGTTGCGAAATTTTATTTGTTCCTGACTCATAGGAAACACTATAACCCGTAAAGTAATTTGTTTTTAATTTATTTAAGTTTTCACGACTAAAACCACCACGGGATTTTAATTGAACTAAATTAGAAGATAAATCAAAAACACGTTCAACTTGGTAAACACCTATACTTTTTTTATCGTTTTGGGTTTTGCCTACAAATATTTCTAAATCTTCATTTGCAACTAAACCAATTCTATTATGTGATAATTTTTTTATACTTTCGCTATAACCAATATTATGTTGGGAACTTATTTTAATTTCAATCGGAAGACCTAAATCTTCATTTCGAGTTTGATTTGCTAAAGTTCCAAATGTATATGAAATTAATTCAACAGAATTTGTATTAGAATTTCTATTATAACTTTTAAATTCTTCTTGTTTCACTTTTCCAGTATTTGAATAAGTGATGGCTTTGCTTAATTTAGCTGAAGTTAAAATATTACAATCTTCAATATTTGTTCCAACCGGGCAAATTAAATTTTGATTGAGTCTTCCATAATTGTCATAAAAGAAACGAGAAACCCCTAATCCATTATGGTTTTGAAATTCAACTAAATTATTATGTCCAAAAGATTGGCTTGCTAGTAAGTTATCATTATTAGATATTTCTTTAATTCTACCAAAAGCATCATAGCTAATATTACTTATTAATGTTTTATCTGTAATGCTACTTTGGGAATTTAGTCCTAATTGTTTTTGAATAACTTGACCAATGGAGTTATAGATATTTCGATTTTTTCTGCCGGCTGGGGTGATTAATTCATCATAATCAACACCATCAATATGTTTAATTTCTAAACCATCTGCAAAAATTTCAGATTTAATTCCACCATCTGCATAATATTGATATATTGTTCTTAATTTAAAAGAATCTTGTGAAGGTAAATTATTATTTATAATGTCCGCATGACTAATTTCTAAATTTAAAAACTCTTTATAAATGTTTCCTAAGCTGTTGTATTTAGACTTATTAGATATAGAATACATTCCCTTGTTTGTTTTAACTGCGGAATATAAACTTTCATCATCACCAGTAAGCCATAATTTAGAAACAAGCTCTAAATTTTCGTCATTATGATTTCTTTTATATGCTATAATATGCCCAGGAATGAATTTATGATTTTTAAATTTTCCTAAAACACCTTCATGATAAGAATAAGCATTGGGGTTTTTATCTAAATTAACATCAAATTGATTTAGATTTTCTATTTCTGCATCAAACGAATTTGAGTTTGTAAATGTTATTTCAGGAAATTGATATTCATATTTTTCAGTAACATATGTTTTTAAATCGGAACTAACCAATGAAGTATTTGGCGAGTCATCTTCTGAATTGTTGTTTGCAGAAAATATTTTTTTTAACCAGTTTAAAAAGATATCCCAATAATCTTGAACAATGTGAATTACTTTTAAAGGAACAGTACCGCTATGATTTGTACTAATTTGAGTAACTCTTCCAAAGGAATCGTATTCATAAGCTGAAATATTTCCTCGGTTTGATTCAACTTTTTTTATGTACCCAAGTTCATCATATATGGCAATGGATTTTATGTTATCATGATCAAGAATTGAGCTTAAATTATTATTATTATTTTCCCACTCAAACTCGGAAAACTCGCCAGAACCTTTTTTAATTTTTTTAATGCGCCCAAATTGGTCATAACTGACATTGGCTTGAAGTGTTAATTGTCCGTCTTGGTTACTTAGCCATTCTTCTAATGGATTGCCGGTTAAGAGATCGTAAACAATTTTTTTCGAAATAGATTTTACATTTCCTAGTGAAGAAGTTTTTTGCTCAAATTCAACTTGATCGCAAAATATATTTAAATTTTCTGGATGTGTTAATGGACAAAAATAACTAAAATTTACAACTTTTTCATCTCCCATTAATTCCGTTGGATTCGATGTAACAGTCGATAAAATTCTTCCTTTTTCATCAAAATAATTTGTTACTTTTCCATAAATTTTTTGTAAATTTAAATAATTATCCCCTTTTTTTTCACTTTCTACCATTTTATTAACAATAAAAGCCAATTCTGGTTTTTCAGAAGCTAATTTTAAATTTTCGGGGTAATCATGACTTTGAAATAATTTTAATTCAAATTTTGTGAAGGTTTCAGTATAGATTTCTTTTGTGTTTAAAAGACCAGTTGCAAAAGAAATAGAATCATTTGTAGCACCCGATTTACTGTAATAAGAAAACCCTGCTAAATCGGTGCACCATTGAGTATTTTCAGCAGTTAATGAAGGGTTTAAACATTGATTCAGCATTTCATGCTGAATCACATTTTTTTCAGATTGTAAGCGATAATCAACAAATCCAGAGAATTTTTCTACTTCACTTAAACGGACACCTGATAAAAATCTTTTTTCTTGTAAGGTACCTAATTGCGTTTCATCACCAACATTTTGTTTTCTTACCAATGAAAAACCTAAATACTTATTTAAGTAACTATCAAATCTAGGCAAGCGATAAGCATAGCGTGTCATTCTTGTGGGGTTAATCCCATCTGAAAAGCCAATTTGTTTTAGTAAAGGTAAGACTACGGGCATGATAGGTTGTTGCATTTCAAGTTGTTTAACTTCAGCATTTTGTTCTGTTGTAATTGCTTCTTGGTTTTCTAAGACGGAAGATGTGTAGTTAAAACTTAAAAATCTACCATCTGCGCTAACCACTGAGTGTAAATGATTTGGAAAAGAGCGGCTCGCAAGTTCAATAATTGCGTTACCATGTGTCGCAGGTGTGGCAGCAAAAATTTGTTGCTTGCCAGTTCCTGTTAACTGTACAACAGCAGCATATTCAGGGTTAAATTTTTTAATATTTTCAATGTATAATTCAGTTAAGGGTTTTCCTAAACCGTGATTAATTAAAAAACGGCTGTGTTTAAAATTAATACTTGGTAAGCCAGTACCAGTAAAATCACCAATAAGCATTTTTGAAGCTTTGATACCACCAAGGTAACGGTATAGCCCTAAGTTTACTTTTTCAAAAAAGCTACTTTGATTTTCACCTTTTGCAAAATTTCCTGTATTAAGTAATAAGTAAATACTATTTCCATGATTAACAAGCAAATCAGAAAGTCCATCGGCATTCCAATCAATAATTGCGTAGTCATCTTGGAGAGTTGATTGCAAGTTATAATCTAATTTAACTTTTAATCTTTTTGCGATTATTTCGTAACGATTTTCTTTTGCATCAACTAATTTTATTCCTTTATTTATTAAAATAAATGCATTTTTATTACCGATACAAATAAAATCACTGCGCCCTTGTCCAGTTAAATTTAAAGTTTTCCACTTTCTAGGATCTAACCCACATTGTCTGAGAAAATCAAAGTCATCGCGACTGAGTCGCGCATAACGTTTAAAAATCAATTCGCCTTTTTCATTAAATTTTCGGTCATTTAATAAAATAACAGGATTGGCGCCATTGGAACTATAAATATCTGTGGTACCAGTTCCCATTAAGTCCACAAACTGTAAATCTTTTAAATTTTTACTATATTGAGCATATGCTTCTAGTCTTACTTTTATTTTTTGGGTAGTTACCAGCCCACCATTTGGTTCTGCGGCAAATACTTTAGTGGGATCAAATGAAGTTAACCAAAATGAATCACTGCCAGCATGAAATAACATTTGTGATTTACCTGTGCTTAGTAAATCTGCAAATTTAAAATAGTTGTCAGAAAAGCTTGGAAAAGATCGATCAAACTTTTCATTTACACTGCTTAATTCATTACTAATAGTTGAGTTACTTCCTCGATAGCTAAAAATTGTTTTTGGATAGGTACTCTTCCCATCACTGCCTAATTCTTGCATTGAATAAAGTCTAGAAAAGGCGAATTTAGAAGAATTTTCATATTGAAAAACATATTTGTGTAATAAATGTGTATTTTTTAACACAGAAATTTCAGAAACTCTGCCAAATAAAATTTGTGGAATGCCGCCGTAAAAATGTAAATTTTTAAAGCTATTTTCTTGATATTGAATTTGCAGCTCAACATCATCAGAGTAAATTCTTTTTAACATTGGCTTTGCATACAAATTTGGAATATTTGTATTGCTTAAACCAAATTCAGTAGGTTGACCTGTTGGCTTTTCGTATTCATAAAATATTTCTTGCTTACCACGAAAAGTAGAGTGTTTACTTATTAACCATTCAATAGCCTCTCCACTCGCAGTCATACTGATAGATTCTGAAGTCAAACCAAAATGAAAAATATCTCCTGTAGATTTATAAAAAACAAATCCATTTTCATGGCATTTTAATATATCTCTTCCTGAATTTAAAGAAGTCATCCAAACACCAGGAGACTGCGGAATTAATTTTGTCCCATTGATATATAAATTGTCTGCCATGGACTGCGTACATAAATTACGGGTTAAAAATTGTGTTTGTCCTCTTTTTAAATCTAAAGAAACTTTCATTAAGGAAAAATTCCAAAACGCTCCAGCATCACCATAAGCATGCGTTGGTGAGTAATTTAAACTTAAATTCATGCTTAATTGTTTTAATGCAGGTGCCGCAATAGGAATGCTATAACCAACTTCTCCTAAATCACTAACGCTCCAATCTAAATGCCTCGCACCAAAAGTACCAGGAGCGGATGGTTTTGATAGTGTTGGTGCTGAAAAAACTTCAGCAAATGCTACATTTGAATATAAATGTGAGAATAAAATAAGAATAATAAATTTAATATAATTATTTAATTTTTGCATATTCGTCCTTGAAATTAAAAAAAGCCCTTTCTGTTAAAAGGGCGTGTATCGTTGTTATTCTTTATTCAGAATAAATAATATCAATTTCTATTCCTTCAATGGAAGTCTGCTTTTCTAGTGTTCTTTTTAAATTTTTAATTTTATCTTTTTCATGTGGAGCATATACAAACGTATACTTACCTAACAAAGGAAAACCAGCAAACGATTTATAAACCGTATTGTTTGCTATTGTACAGTTTGATGTATCTAATGAAGAAGAATTAATACATTCATAAATTTGCCTTGTTAAGTTACCAATTTGAAAATTTTGTGTCAAGGTATCAGTCATATGTCCCGTTAATGGCTGCCAAAACACTTCACTCGGTGCAGGAGAACTTGTTGGATCATCCTTTATATTTTCTATCCAATCAAAACTTGCAACTTTTAAAATTGATTTTGATTGCGAATTAATATCTTTATCTTTATTAAATAAAGAAATAGGAGTGAGTTCATTATTTACATTAACATATTTCAATTGAGAATTTTCTTTTGTAATTCCTTTTGCATGAATAGCAAAGACATTTGTACACATGATATTTTGCAATTGCTCAGCAGAAAATAAATATTTCATTGATCTGCTATAATTTTTTAGTTTATTTGGATTATTATTTAACACATGCATAAAGCGATCGTACATTTTTTGTGAAAATGCTGAATAATTGCTATTACATTGAAATAAATCAGCAGATTTTTCTGCATTTAAACCATCATGCAAAACATAAGCAATACTTTCTGTTTCATCAAAAGGCATGTCTATATATTTTTTGTTTTTTAGGTTTTTTTGAATAATATTTACTGTCATTCCTAAAATACGTGCACGATAATATTCATCGACAAACTTTCTTGGAAAGAATCCTTTGTCAATTAAAAATTGCTCATCAATATTAACTAGCATTATACCTGTTTCATTTAATTCATTGAGTAACAAATTATCTTTATGTTGTTGCAATTCAGTTACTTCATCATCCTCATCATCTTTTGTTTTTCTTAAGTCAGAAGAATAAATTTTAAAAGTCATGCCTTTTTTAATTTTTGCAAACTTTTTCTCAGTTCTAAAGTCAAAGTTTTCTTTTAAGCTCTTTAAATAATTTAAACAAACCAAACCATCTTCAAAACTAGCAAGATAACTACAAAACACTTTAACTTTTGAAAGATCGTATAACACATTAAAATCTAAGGTATAGTTAGGGTTCATTTGTAACAATCTATTTGATGCGACAAATACCATTTGTTTAGAAAGTTCATTTAAATCTTTTAGGTATTCAAGCTCATTTTGAAAGCTATTTGTATTTACTTTTAAAGAAGTAATAAGGTATTTTGTTAAATCATGTGATTTTACTTTTTGCTCTGTTTGCAAAATGGAAACATCAATATTTTCAATTTGTTTTTTATTAATTTCTAAATTTTGTTGCGATATAATGACGTTTGTTTTTGCTGCTAAATTTTGCGTTTCTTGTGATTTTATTTTTAGATCAATACTTTTAATTGGATAATAATAAAAAGCATTTAAATTATTAGAATAAAAATTCCCAAATGCAAATTCAGATAACATCAATTCCTGAGCTTTACTTGCAACTAAAAGTTCAAAACTTTGGTTTAAACCTAGTTGTTTTGCTAAATTTTTATTTGTTTGCTGTAAACTTTGAATTTGATCTGCTAATTGCACACGTTTTTCATTTACAACCCTATCAAATTCTATTTGATCGTCATTGATAGATTTTGTAATTTGTAATCTTTGCATTTGCAATTGTTCAAACTCAGAACGTACTTGTAACATTTTATCAAATTGTGGACGACTTCCATTTTCCATATCTGATAATCGATTTGAACAAAACCCATTTTGCGACTGTATAAGAAGATCTTTATTAGCTTCATTGATTTCTAAAACCTTCTCATAATTTATTTTGTCCGAGTGCATTTTAAGAATGTTTTCAGAAAATGTTGAATTTGTTCTTATAGAAGATAAATAAGATTGAACACTTTCCGATGAGTTATTTTGATTCAGTTTTGTTGAATCTAATCCTAATTTAGCAATTAGATCTTTAAATTTATCAATATTATCTCTACAAATAGTTTTATCTTTTACTCGTCTCATAGATGCGTCGCAATACCCTCGATCTTTATTTGAGCAATCAGTTCTTTCCCACCGATAAATATCTTCACACGTTTGCCCTGGTTTAAAAGAATTTAAGAAATCTTGGAGTTCTTTGTTTTTTATTTGTGATTGCGCTTCAGAAATAACAGCTGTTTGGCATGTTGCTGTAATTTCAGGGTTGTTTTTTAAAGCATTAAGAAGAGCAGCATTGATTTCTCTTTCATTATTTCCATTTAAGTTTGGAAGTATTTTTTTAATGTCACAACCACTTTTACCAATTTGCCGATAGATGTTACTTAATGTTTGAGCGTCTCTAAGACATTCATTTTTCCAATCATTTTTTACAGTAATCATTCTTTCATTAATGAGTCTATTTTGTAAGCCGTACCTTCCACCGTTACAAGCATTAACATCAGTAGAACCACAATATTCTATCTTATAATTGTTAATTGCAGTTGCTTTATCGTTTTCATATCTATCTAAAATTCCTTTCAGTTTTTCTAACGATTTCAAGCTTGAATGTTGCGTAACATAATTTCTAAATAAATTACTTTGCTCTATTTCTAAATTCTTTTTTTCTTCTTTATAAGATTCAGCAATAATTTCTGAAGTTTTTTTATTGAATTCAGCTAAAGTAATTTCTTCTCTTACTTTATTTTGTTGTTTTAAAAGCAACTCTTTTTCTGCTTTTAAATTAACAACAGCATTAGCAAGTTCAACTTGCTTATTTCCAAAATCAATTTTTTCAATAAAACGAATTTGATCAAGCCTTTGTTTGATAATTTGGAATGTTTTTTGAAAAGAATTTACCTTTTCATCTAGCTTTAAAGGGTTTAAGTACCCATAATTTAAAGAATGATAAGATTCACCATTTGCTTTTAAATGCATATTTTTTAAGCTTGGATTTGTTTCTAAATAATCGACACAAACAGCTTCTTCCCAAAAATAATTATTTAAATAGTCTTCCTTTGTAATTGGTGTTTCAATTTCTTTTCCAGACGTACAAATAAGACGTTTTAAGTCAACATCATAAGCTTTGGTTTGTATTTTTTTTGCTTCTGAACAAACTGGAATAAGGTGAGTAGATATATTTTTTCCATCACAAAATGAAGTATTTTTATAATCAACTTCAGTAGCTTCGTTGGCGTATTTGTTTGCCATAAGTAAATCGTAAGCAATGACATACTTTAAAGGAACTAAATTATTTTTGCTTGATAAATTTCCTAAATAAATTTTATCAATAATATTTTGCAAATTTTCATTTGGCATATTCACTGGCATGTTTAATTCATTCGCTGAAAAACTTCCGTCCCAACGAAAATGTGCGCGTTCATAATACCCTATAGCTAATAATGAATTAGCAAGTGTTAATGTATTTGCGTAGTATGTTTCCTTTTGTTGAATTTCTCCGGTATCAAACAAATAAATATCTGCACCATCTACTTTTGCTTTTAATTTATTTGCACTATTTAATGTTGCTTTTTCTACAGTAGTTACTTTTCTTGCAATTGTAGCAGATCGAATTAAACCATTTAGTTTTGCAAATCGACTGTTTTTTAGTTGCTCCAAGTCACGCCAGTTTGTTTGTTCAAAGGAATCATCAGCGGAATCGTTTGTAATATTTAAATTTTCTTGATTGAAAGGGCTAAAAGGAATTTGCTGAAGCACATTCATCATCAGTGCATTGGTTAAATAAATTTCAGGAAAGTAACAGCCATGAATTGAAGTTATATTTGATGGCTTATCAGAAACTAATGCGCTGGTTTGTTCTAAAATTTTAAATATAGGAATTGTATTTCTGTTTTCAACTCTTAATAAATTTTCTTGCTTAAAGTCTTTAATTAAAGTTCCTAACTCGGAAGTTAAATTAGAGTGTGTGATAGGACAGTTTTTTGTTCTGTAATCAATTTGTTCTTTGCTTATTTTATCTATACTAGAGATATTTTGAAAAGAACTATTTGCAGAATAACTGCTAATTGCGTTTACTTTATTATTTTCATACTCTTGAACATTTTGTTCCGAGTTTTTATTACATGATACAAAAGCTATTCCTAGCAATAAGTGATATATTTTTTTTCGCATTTTCAACTCCTATGAAAATTAATTTTTCATACCCCAACAATTTATAGTTTTATCTGTTTTTAAAATACCGCACGCCATTTTCTTTCCTAATGAAATTGAAGTGTAAGAATTATTTTTTTGCACTTGATATGGTATGTGGTTTAAAAAAGCTAATGATCTTTCTTCAAAGACATTTTCCAAGTCTTTGCCAAAACAATAAGATTCATTATTTTTATTTAAAAAACAGGTGGTATGTTCACTTGCTGTAACACTAACTACATTTTGTGTATTGAGCACTTCATGTGGCAAATGGATATTATTATTTTGATAAGGGTCTGCAATATTTTGTTTTCCAACTTGGCCAAATGAATTGTCGCCCCAGCAATATAATTTATTTTTATTTTGAGTATCGTCTAATGTAACACCACAAAAATGCTTATTTCCTGCGACTATGGTTTTTAATTTTAAGTCTTTTATTTTATGAAGTGTGGTTTTAGACATAGAAGCTATTAAGTTAGAGCCTATTTCGCCATATTCATTAGAGCCAAAACAATAAACTTCATTTGTCACTGACAATCCACACGTTGTTCTGCCACTCAAAGCGAGATCTTTAAATTGAATTTTTAAAGGATTAACTATTGGCTTAAATTCTACTGCATATTTTGAAGAACGTAATGACCCTATTCCTAATTGTCCAAATGCGTTATTTCCAGAACAATAAATTTGTCCACTATTTTTTTGAATAGAGCAAACATGACTATCTCCTACTGCTATTTTTAAACTAGAATTTTGTAAATTTACTTTTTTAAATTTAAATTTATTTTCAAACAATGGAGTTTTTTTATTAAATGCACAGTAAGTATTACTTGTATTTTCCCCAGTGATTCCACATACCGCAAATTCTCCCGCACTAACTTGTATGAATTCTTCTTTACTTACCCAGGGAAACTGAACTGTTGTATTCCAAGGATGAGTTAAATGATTATCATTACTTTTTTTAGCACTCCCACAAAGTGCACGAGTTCCTTTTAAACTTAATCCACAGTAAAAATCATCGCCTAAACTAATTTCTTTAAAGTAATTTTTTTCTGTAAAACCCCAACATTCTAATTCTTGTTGTTGGGTTAGTCCACATAATGTTTTGGCGTTTCCTGCTAAACTTACATAACTTTTATTTATGACATCTGAATTTTTGTCCAACTGCTTTGGCAAATATTGTATAGAATAACGAAAACCATTTTCTTCTTTAATGGCTTCATTCCCTAATTTATAGCCAAGTTGTCCAAAAGTATTATCTCCAAAACAATAGGTTTTATTTGTATCTGTTGTTCCGCAAGTTGCATTTGCGGTTGTTACAATACTTTTAAATTGGCTATTATTAAATTCGCTATCGGTTGGGTGGGTAACTAAAACGGATACATCAGAATAATTTTTTACACTTGGATTTATGCCTAATTGTCCAAATTTATTTTCACCCCAGCATTCAATTTTTCTTTGTTTATTTATGGCGCATGTATGATTAACTGCGGATGATACTGCATAATAATGGTTTGCGCCCATTCCTTTTAAAATTAAGGGATTGTATTCAGGATAATCCTCATTTTCTTGTTCTGTAAAATTTTTACCGTAACAATAAATTTGTCCAAATTTTCCAAAGGAATCTTCACCTTCATGTTCAATTGCACAAAAATAATCATTCCCAGCTGAAATCGCAAAATACTGATCATCATCTGAACTAATTTGTGAAGGATAGTAAGAAGGAAGTTCTAAGTTGGCATAACCAAGTTGCCCAAATTGATTACTGCCCCAACCCCATATCTTACCGGTACTATCTAAAGCATAGGAATTATTTTTACTAACTGCTAAGTTAGTAAACAACTCAAAAGAATATACTTTGACTGGGAAGAACGAATTTTGTTGATCGCCCGTACCCAGTTGCCCTTCGTTATTACTACCCCAGCAGTAAATTGCAGAATCATGCAAACCAATTGCGCAAAAATGTTTTTCACCAGCGGCTGCTGTTTTATATTGTCCAATTATTTTTTGTGTATTGGGTGGTAATTTATTGGGATCAGAGTGTAAATTATAGCATAATAAATTATTATTGTTAGCTATTAAGCATAATGCGCTATTATTTGAAAATAAACTTCTAAATTTTTCTTCATGATTATTCCACACAACACTGCGCTTCGATCTTTTCATGCTTGTTTCATTCGCATTGGCTTCATAAATACATAATAATGTTGTAAAAGTGAATAAATAATTTAATTTTTGAATCATAAATATTCTCATATTCTATTGAAATTAATATAAAATGTGATTTTGCATATTAAATACACATTAATTTATTTATATATTTAAATTTAATAAATTAGTCAAAAATATTTTTTTATTTTTATAAATTGACAAAATTTAATTAAATAGTTACTTAAATATTTGTTGGTCATTTTTAATTTGCTATAGGTTTAATCATATATGAAATATTTATTAAAATTTATTCTCCCAACCTTCGCCATTATTCCTTGTAGTGTTTTTGCCAATAACGAGTCATTAACTTCGCAAATTAATGAACTTGAAGACGATATTTATACTCTGCAATCAGAAGTTGTTACCTATACAAATAGATCAAAAATGAAAATAGATTTAGAAAATCAAAAAGAAAAGACTTTGAAAGACTTGGACATTAAAATAAAAGAAATTTTCGCAAACCAAAAAAAAATTGAAGAAATTTTAAAAACTTTGCCAATAAATTTAAATAAATCTAAAAATATGTAAAGGAGTTATTCATGCATTTTAGAAATAGAAGCCTTGCAACACTATTAGCGCTTTTGGTTTCAAACACAGCATTTGCGACAACACATGAAACTTGCTCAGCTGATATTAATTATCTTAAAAATCAGCTTAAGCTACTAGATACTTCAGTAAAAAATTTATCTGGCTTTATGGTAAGCGGAAAAGACAAGGCTCAACTAGCCACAATTAATGAACTTAAAACTAAAGTCGAAGCGTTAGCTTTAAACTACGATTCTTTATTAAAAAAAGTACTTGAACAAAAATCAGCAGAATATAATTTCAATGAATTAAAGAATAAAGTAGATTCTCTTAAATTAAGCAATGAACAACTAGAGAAAAAAGTAGCGAAATTATCTAATCAAAATAAAATTAATCCTTGTGATGAATATGCAAAAATGCCAGGCGTAATTGAATTAGCATTTAGTAATAATAATATAGGAAAAGAAAGTATTCATACTCACTCAATTCCTATAGACTCATCAGGATATAAAGTTTGTTTCTATGATGATTTAGCTTATTTAGGAGAAAACAAACCTTCAGAAGTTTACGTATATAGCCGAGAAGTAAAAGATAAAGATATAGAGTATATAGTTTCTGGTCATAAAGAACTTGAAAGCACTACAAGAACTCGTTCGATGTTGATAAATAAATATACTATTACATTGGCAAAGTTAATATATGCTCCAGAAAAAAGATATTATAATGATTTTCTTGAAAAAATTGAAGATCAAAAAATTAAAAATGCAAACTATTTAGCATTGGTAATTCATAAAGATTTATCGCATCATCCTAAAAAATATAAAAATGAAAGTGATTATGATAGTAATTATAATCCTACTACTGCAATAATACATAAACCTTCTAATTTAGAATTTGAGATAAAAGTAGATAAAAACACGTCAGTTTTGAATTTATATTTAGTTCCTTTGAAATATTAATTTAACTCTTGATTTATTTTATTATTTCAGTAACAAAAATAAGCACCTCTCTATTCCCCAAACTCCATCTTATACCACTGCTGAAATAAATCTTCCGAACGACAGGCCATCAATTCTCTTTTTACCGATTTATCTATTTTTTTCATTTTTAAAACTTGTTCAGGTTGTGAGCTGTATTTATTAATATCTTCTTTGCTTAATTCATTAAATAATCCCCAGTGAATATTCATGGGCGTAAACTTTTTTGCTTCGCCATAAATACAGTAACGGGCAAGGCAGCCGAGAGAAGTATTTGCTGGAGGGATCGTTAATAGTTTCTTTTTTGTTAACTTATTGCCAATCACATGACCAATAAAAACACCCATAGCAGAGCTTTCTAAATAGCCTTCAACGCCCATAATTTGTCCTGCTAAATAAATTTTATTGTTTTCTTTTAAACTAAAATCTTCATTTAACACATTAGGAGAAACAAAATAGGTGTTGCGGTGCATGCTTCCCATTCTAAAAAATTCCACTTTATTTAAACCGGGTAAAGAAGATAAAATTTCTTTTTGTGCTCCCCAAGTGAGGCGGGTTTGAAAACCAACCATATTCCAAGCGGTATCCCCTAATTTTTCTTTACGAAGTTGTACTACGGCATAAGGCATTCTACCGGTACGTGGATCGGTTAATCCTTTTGGTTTCATGGGTCCAAAGGAAAGGGTTCTGGGACCGCTTTCGGCTAAAACTTCGATTGGTTGGCATCCATTAAAGTAACGGGGTTCTTCAAAATCTTTGTGTGGTACCTTAGGACCATTTAAAACTTTTTCAACAAAAGCAAAATATTCTTCTTTATTTAATGGAATATTTAAATAATCGCCTTCTTCTTCACCCTCATCAATTTGAGGTAAACCTTCCAAAGCAGCGGCTTCTTGGGCAATCTTTTTTTCATAGGAATGGGTTTTTGATTTTCGGTTGGCTAAAAAAACAATGTCGTGATCGACCGTATCGCCATCTAAAATAGGTGCAATGGCATCGTAAAAATAAAGTTGTTCGCATTTGGTTATTTTGCGGAGGTCGATTGCAAGGGCGTCATCGGTCAAAGGGCCTGTGGCAATGACAATCGCAGAAAATTCTCCAAATTTTAAAATATCATCGACTTGTTCAATGATCATCTCTTTAACTGTAATGTTTTTATGATTTTTTAATTTTTCCGTTATCGCACCTGAGAAAAGTTCTCTATCAACCGCAAGGGTTTCTCCTGCAGGGACTTCGGCAGCACGGGCGCTTGGAATGACAATACTTCCTAATTTATGAATTTCTTCTTTAAGAGTACCAGCTGGGTTTAAACGACTTTTCGACTTTAAACTGTTCGAGCAAACAAGTTCAGCAAATAAATGGGGCGTGATTTGTGCTGGAGTCGTTTTTTTAGACTTCATTTCAAAGAGTGTTACCTCTAAGTTATAATGCTCTGCTAGTATCCAAGAGCATTCACTCCCCGCAAGGCCTGCCCCAATGACAGCAACTTTCATATATTTCCCCTTTTTTATATCTCATACTATGGTGGTTCACATAAATTTAGGCATCTATTCTTCCTAAATTTGTGATAGATACTTATATTGCAAACTATGCTGTTTGTTTCAACTTATTATCATTTAAGAAGCAAATGGATCACTAAATAAGTTAAAGGATGCGGATTATGCCACTTTTTGTTGTTACAGGAGCCCATGGATTTATTGGAACAAATGTTGTTGAAAAGATTTTAGGCATGGATCCGGAGCTTCTTGGCTTTGAAAAAACAAAAAATCTAAAATTTTCAAATTTTGATGAAAATGCTCATCAAGAAAAGGGTTGTTCCGTTATTGCAACCGATCTTTCTAATAGTATTAGTCGTGCAACGGCAAGACGATTTTTAGGCTCGGCACGATATCAATATGTCGATTACACGGAGCTCATTTCATATTTAGAAAAATTACCTGAAAAACCCGACGCCGTGATACACAATGGCGCTTGTTCTTCTACAACAGAGACCGATCCGAATATATTTTTAAAATTAAACTTAGAGTATTCGCAAGCATTATGGAATTATTGTTCTAAAAATAACATTCCATTTATTTATGCTTCTAGTGCAGCAACCTATGGTGATGGTACGTTAGGCTTTTCCGATAAAAAAGAAGATTGTGAAAAATATACTTCACTAAATTTATATGGAAAATCAAAATTAGATTTTGATATTTGGACATTAAAACAAAAAGTAACACCTCCTACTTGGTTTGGACTTCGTTACTTTAATGTTTTTGGTCAGTTTGAATCCCATAAAGGCGGACAAGCAAGTATGGTTTTTCACGGATACAATCAAGCCACACGTACGGGGAAAATAAAATTATTTGAAAGCAATTCTCTACAATATAAAGCGGGCGAACAATTGCGTGATTTTGTTTATATTGACGATTTAATTGAAGTAACAATGGATTTAATTCGTATGTCTATTACAAGAAAAAAATCACCAAACCAAATTTCACTTCCTGAAAATGGGTTGTTTTTAAATATTGGGAGAGGGGTTGCTGAATCTTGGAACACGTTAGCAAAAGAAGTATTTTCAGCTCTTTCTATGCCTGAGTCCATTGAATATATTCCAATGCCTGATAATATCATTAAACAGTATCAGAATTACACCTGCGCTGATTTATCAACTTTGCGTTCTATTGGAATATCGCATGAGTTTGTAAGTTTAAAAGCTGGAGTAACAAAATATGTTCAAAAGCATTTAATGCGAGGGCAGTAAATTTTGTTACTAAAAAAATTTCATAAATACCTTTGTTAATTTAATAGCAGGGGATCTCAGTAAAGGTTTTTGCATGGACGCTCAACAACTTACTCGACAGATTTATTGGTCCCCTTCTGGTGGATTGAACGAATTATTACATAAAACAACTTATCTTTGGTTGGCTATTGCAATTTGTGTGTTTGCTTATGGAGTCTGGAAGCATGTAAAGCTTTGGAGAGCTGGTAAACAAGAAATATGTTTTGATAGACCATTAGATAGAGTGATTTTATTTTTTAGAAACGTTGTTGCGCAAGCAAAAGTGTTACGTTCTCGGAGGCAACGAGATCCCAAACCTCGTTCCATATATGCAGCTTGGATGCATGGTCTTATTTTTTACGGTTTTTTAGCTCTTGTTTTTGGAACAACCATTGTTGCCTTAAAAGAATATTCAGTTGCTGATTTATACCATGGTTGGTTTTATGCTTTTGTTAAAGTAACATGTCAAGTTGGTGGTGTTGCCTTAGCAATTGGTCTTGTTATGGGAATAGCAAGGCGCTCCGATAAAAGTCAAAACTTTACTCATAGTTTAGGATATATTTTATTATATAGTTTTTTATTTTTATTGGTTGTTCAAGGATTTTTATTGCAAGGTTTTCGCTTGGCATTTGACCCAACGGCATTGGATGCAAAGTGGGCTTTTGTTGGCTATTTAGCAAGCTTTTTATTTCCTAAAAACATGTCTCCTGAAAGTGCGAACGCCATTTATACCAGTATTTGGTATTTTCATATGGTAACAACAATGGCATTTATTGCCACAATTCCCTATACCAGAGCATTGCATATCGTAACAGCAACTTTAAATTTATATACACAAAGACTTACTCCAAGTGTGATGCTTGCAAAAATGGATTTTGAAAATGCTGAGGTAGAATATTTTGGAGCGAGAGATATTCGTGATTTTTCTTGGAAAGATCTTTTAAGTTTTGATAGTTGCACAGAATGTAGAAGATGTACCGATATCTGCCCAGCAAATGCGGTATTAAAACCACTTGATCCACGTGAAGTCATTTTAAAATTAAAAAATAGTATGACAGTTGAAGCTTTGTTTCCTAAAGAAGGCAGCGAAGAAAAACATTTTTTATATGAAAGTGGAGTGATCACACACGATGAAATTTGGGCGTGTACCAATTGTGGTGGTTGTGTCAATGAATGTCCTGTAGGAATTGATCAATTACGTACCATTATGCAGTTGCGTCGTTATCAAACGTTAACATTAGGAGAAGTGCCTGCCTCTGCAGGAAAAGCCATAGAAAATATAAAACAATATAGCAATCCTTGGGGGCTTCCTTCTGCAGATCGTTTTAAATGGGCTGAAGGTTTAGATGTTCCTATAATTACGGGAGACACTCCTGAAGTAGAATATTTATATTATGTTGGTTGTGCTGGATCCTATGATCAAGGTAACCAAAAAGTAGCACGATCAATTGTGAATATATTAAAATATTGTGGTGTCGATTTTGCTGTTATGGGCAAAGCAGAAAAATGCAATGGTGAGCCTGTTAAGCGTTTAGGCGATGAATATTCTTTTGCTGAAATTGCAAATAGCAATGTAGAACAATTAAATAAATTAAAATTTAAAAAAATAGTAACTCATTGTCCACATTGTTTTAATACTTTAAAAAATGATTACCAAGAGTATGGTGGCAAATATCAAGTATTTCATCATTCCCAATTATTAACTGAATTATTTAAAAGTAACAAATTAACATTGCCTGTAGAAGTAAACAAATCTGTTACTTTTCATGATCCTTGTTTCTTAGGAAGACATAATGGCGAATTCGATGCACCTAGACAAATTCTCGAAGCAGTTGCGGGACTTCGTTTATCTGAAATGGAGGCCAGTCGCGAAACTTCAAGCTGCTGCGGAATGGGTGGCGGAAATATGTGGTATGAAAGTGAAGGCGGCGGTAAAATTGTTGAGCAAAGATTAAAACATGTTGCAAAAACGGGTGCAAAAACCCTCGTAACAGGCTGCTCTTTTTGTATGATAAATTTCAAGAGTGCGTTTCAAAACTTAGAAGAAACAAAAGATATTGAAATTATGGATTTAGCAGAAGCTGTTGCAATGGCAATGCCACAAGAAGCGAAAAATGCAGCGGCCTCAAGGCCGAATTGATATTTGACATAAGATTGTGCTAAGGTTATCCCAAGCGAGTAGTTCATTTTTAGGCTTTTTCAATTTGCCTTTATGACTATTTGTTGGACAAATTCTTCGTTATTATTTGGAGGGTGGTTATGCACACCTTTAGCTTTGGTGAACTTGCTCTAATTTTTGGAATTGTTGTTGTACTTTTTGGCGGCAAAAGAATTGCTTCTGTAGGAAAAGCGTTGGGTGAAGGAATATCAAATTTTAAAAAAGGATTAAATGGTGCTTCAACGGATGATAAGCAATTAAATCCTCCTGCTGCGCAACAAAATCAAGCGCACGTTGTAGATGTTGAACACAAAGAAGCTCCAAAAGTTTAAGGCATGACGCTTTTAAAAAATATCAGCCAAAAACTTTTGTTTGTTATGGGCAAAGGTGGTGTGGGCAGAACAACGGTGTCTGCTTCCTTAGCTTATGAATATGCGAAAAAAGGAGAGAAAGTTCTTTTAGTCCAATGGGCTATAAAAGACGCAATTTCACCTTTGTATTCTCTTGCTCAATGTTCTCATAAAGAATCCATGACTCCACATGGTTATAAAGTCATGAATTTTTCTGCATCCGAATCCATTCGTGAATATTTTGTTGATCATTTAAAAATGAAATTAATTTATTCCATGGTCATTGAAAATCGTCATGTTCAAAGACTCATTCATGCTGCCCCTGGAATTCAAGAACTCTTTTTTTTAGGCAGACTTTTTTGGCTTGTGGAACTTGCTGAAAAAGAAAAAGGCTATTCCTACGATAGAGTGATTGTCGATGCCCCCGCAACGGGTCATGGGATTTCTTTATTTGGAATTGCACCCGCTGTTGCCAACTTGGGAATGACAGGTCCTCTTGCTTCAGAATGTGAGCGTGTTACCAAACTTCTTATGGATAAAGAAAAAACAGGAGTTTTGGTTGTTACTTTACCTGAAGAATTACCTATTGAAGAATGTATTGAAACAGTCCCTAAAGTAACAGATCAATTACAAAGGCCACCTTTAGCTATCATTGTAAATCAATCAAATAACCCCAATTATTTTCCAGAATTAAAAATGGATCATGAAGATGACTGGTTTATAAATTTAAAACAAAATTTAAAATTAGATATTTCAAAAAATGAGCTTGACCTCATTTTATCTAGTCTAATAAAAAGAAATATTTGTGAAGAAAAATTAATAAAATGGTCTAAACAATATCAAGAACAATCAAATAATCATATTCCTATTATTTCTTTACCAGATATAAATATTCTACATAAAATTGAATCATCTCCAAATTTAATAGAATTATTATCAAAGTATTTTTAGATAAACTTGTTTAAATTGAGGATATAAATGGCCAACGTTTTTCCAAAGCTACATATTTTTTTAGGAGCGGGTGGTGTAGGAAAAACAACTCTTTCTGCCTCTTTTGCTTTATCTTTAGCAAGCTCTGGAAAAAAAGTAGGATTAATTAGCATAGACCCAGCAAAAAGACTTCAGACAGCATTAGGAGTTGGTGTAATTTCGGAATCTGGTACTTTAATTCCTTTAAATAATTCAAAAGGAGAATTAAGAGCCGCGATATTACATATTGGCGAGAGTTTAGTCCGCTGGGTTGATGAAAAAGGAATGTCACCCGAAAAAAGAGAAAACTTATTTAAAAATCCTTATTTCGCAGCTTTATCTTCAAAAATGGCAAGTGCGGTAGATACCCTCGCTGCTATACGTGTTGCAGAATGGCTAGAGCAATATCCAGACACCGAAGAGCTTGTGATTGACACGGCACCAGGAATTCATGCAATAGATTTTATTGCTAAGCCTGAAAAAGTTTCCTCATTTTTAGACAGCAAAATTATTGATTGGATAAAATGGTTTGTTGGTGGAGCTCATGAAAAACAAAATTTTGTAGCAAGAGCTTTTAAATCGGGCGCTCGAAAAGTTTTAGATGGACTTGCTTTAGTTGGTGGCCGTAATTTTATTATTAATTTTGGCGAATTTTTAATTATGCTAGATGAAGTTTTTATTACAGCATTAGAAAGATTAAAATATTCTCAAAAATGGTTAAAACATTCTTCAACAAATATTGTATTAGTTACTTCAATTCGTGAAGATGCCATTTCTGTTGCAAAAGAAATCAATCGTGTTTTGACTCAGCTTGGATTACCCCCAAAATTAGCCGTAATTAATCGAACATTTCCTATTCATCTAAAAAATGAAGAATATTTAAAATTATTTATGAATAAAAATCATTTTATAAATTCAAATGAAAAATTATTTGCTAATTATTTGTCTGGTTACTTTGCGACTCAATTAAAAGTTCATGAACAACTTTCTAGTTCTTCTTTAACTATTGTAGAAATACCTATTGCTGCTAGTTTAGATGGTGAACAGGATTTGCGGTTGTCCGATTTATCTTCTTTAGGTGACATTATTCGATCAAAAACAGGTAAAAATACAAAATGAATTTCATACTCATGTTTCCTGAATTCATAGGACAAATGATAATTAAAACCCTTGCTGGTTTTGGTCGATTTCTCCTATTTATAAAAGAACTTTTTCACTGGGCTTTTCAACGTCCCTTTCGTTTGGGATTAATCATTAAACAATTCGAATTTGTTGGAAATAAAAGCGCCGTTATTATTTTTATTTCTGCCTTGTTTGTTGGTGCCGTTTTAGGTTTGCAGCTTGGAGTTATTTTTAGGTTATTTAGCGCAGAAGGATTAATGGGGGCAGCTACAGGAAAATCTTTAGCTCTTGAATTAGGCCCTGTTATGTGTGGTTTTATTGTTATAGGTCGTGCAGGAGCGGCAATGGCTGCTGAAATTGCCACCATGAGAGTAAATGAACAAATTGATGCTATGGAAGCAATGGGTGTAAACCCTATAAGTTACCTTGTTGTTCCAAGAGTCATTGCCAGTACTTTAATGATGCCCCTTTTAGCCGGCATTTTTTTGTTTGTAGGAATTATTGGCTGTTACCTTGTTGCAGTCGTATTTTATCGTGTCGATACCATGACTTTTATGCAGCAATTAAAATGGATTGTTTATTGGAGTGACGTTGTAAAAGGATTGGTAAAAGCAACTGTATTTGGCTTTATTTTTTCTTCTATTGCTTGTTATAAAGGCTTTAAAGCAAAAGGTGGGGCAAAAGGGGTAGGAGAAGCGACGACAAGTGCTGTTGTTGCGGGATTACTTTCAATATTAGTTGGTGATTTTATTATTACTCTTTTCCAAGTAAGGTAATTTAGTTTAATTATGTCTAAAGATAGTCTTGTTTCTTTAATTGATGTGAAAAAATCTTTTGGAAATAACCATGTTTTAAATGGCTTAAATATAGAAATTCCTAAACATAAAATATCTTTTATTATTGGACGAAGCGGTGAAGGAAAGTCTGTTACATTAAAAAATATTATTGGTATTCTTAAGCCTGACTCTGGTGAAGTTTGGATTGATGGATTTAAAATGAACGATGCCAATGAAGCTAAATGGAATGAAGCTCGAAAAAAAATTGGTATTCTTTTTCAAGATGGCGCTTTGTTTGATAGCTTAAATATTTTTGAAAATATTTCTTTCCCTATTCAGAATCACTTAAAAATGTCTTTAAAAGATATGGAAACAGAAGTTGAAAAATTATTAGATATTGTAGGTTTACCTGGAATTCAAAATAAATACCCACCCGAAATTTCTATTGGTGAACGAAAAAGAGTTGGCCTTGCAAGGGCTTTAGCATTAAAACCACAATTGTTACTTTATGATGAACCAACAACAAGTATGGATCCTCTCGTTTCCGATTTGATAGATAATTTAATTTACAATACACAAAAAAACTTGGATGGTATAACTTCCGTTGTGGTGAGTCATGATATCACTTCTGTTATGAATATTGCAGAGTATATCTTTCTTTTACATAAAGGAAAAATTTACTTTCATGGGACAGCACAAGAATTTGCATCAAGTAAAGATGAACTCGTAAGGCAATTCTTAACTGGCGGCAGAAAAGGTCCTTTGGAAGTTCCTATCGCATAAACTAAAATAATATCATTAATGCCTTTTGGCTTTTAAAGGATTTTTTTTTCATGTCTTTGTCCTCAGAAGTAAGAGTTGGATTATTCGCTATTGCTGGAGTAACTGTTTTAACCACTACGGCTGTTGTTCTTGGTGGGAATCCTTTTGCGTCCAAAAAACAATATTTTCATACAACAATTAGTAACGTTAGAGGAGTTGCAGAAAGAACTCAGGTACGTGCTTCAGGTGTTCAAGTAGGGGAAGTGACTTCTGTTGATATTTTACAAGATGGCGCTCGCATTAACTTTAGTGTAGATGGAAATCTAAAAATACCTAAGGGATCATTTATAGAAATAAAGTCGCGCGGGATTCTTGGTGATGTTTATATAGAAATTGTTCGTAATTCTTCTGGAATTGGATATATGAAATCGGGCGATATGATGCCACGAAATCCAGAATCAAATGACATCGAAGCCCTAATGACAAATTTAAATAATATTGCACGAGATATTAAAAAAATTACGGGTTCACTTTCGAATGTCTTAGGTACCAAAGATGGTGAAAGCTCTATTCGCAAAATTGTCGATAACATTGAAGGAATGACTTCGGATCTTCGTGAAGTAACAGCATCGCAAAAAACAAATTTAAAAGAAGCCATTCAAGGTATTCGAGATAGTGCTGTAAAAATTTCATCCTTAATTCAACGTAACGATACAAAAATAGATCAAATTATTTCTGATATAAAAACATTTACAACTGAATTAAGACAAATATCTACTCCTGAAAATCGTGAAAGAATTGAAAGTATTATTGCAAACGTAGATGAAGCTACGGCATCCTTTAAACGAATGGCTGCAAAAATAGAAAAAGGCGAAGGAACAATTGGTCAACTTATTGCGAAGGATGAAACAGCAGAAGAAGTAAAAGCTACTCTAAAAAGCATACAAGATGTTGTGAAGCCTATATCACAATTAAAATTAACAATGACGGATAGAGCAGAATACCGTGTGGCAAATGCGGACACGGGAGATAAATTTGTAAATGAATTTAATTTATTATTTTCAACCAGACCAGATAGGTACTATTTATTGGGGATTACGAATGCCTCCTACGGAAGACAAGTAAAAAATACGACAACAACTTCAACAATTAATGGAAATACAACACAGACAACGACTCAAGAAAACACAACTGAAAATACTTCTAATTTAAGATATAATTTGCAAATTTCTCAGAGATTTGGATTTGTTGGGTTACGTTTAGGAATGTTTGCGAGTTCGGGTGGTTTTGCATCTGATGTTTATTTATTTAATGATCGATTTGTAAGTACCGTTGAGTTTTCTCAATTTGGTGGCAGTCCAACTCCATCAGATACACAATACGGCAGCAAGGGGCCATTTAATATTAAAGCTTTTTCCAATGTTTTTATTACGCCTAATATATTTCTTACTGCTGGTGTGGATGGACTTGTCTTGTATAGCAAGCCCTTTCCATTTGTGGGGGCGGGCTTTTCAATTACGGATGAAGATATTAAAGGCTTATTTGGTGTAGCTGCTTTAGCTAAATAAAGTTACAGTTAAGTAACTTTATTTAATATGCTGCTTTAAAAGATTCAAATTTAATAAGATTCTTTTCATTATTATTAATCTCAATAAGCTTAAGTTTACGTTTTTCTCCTAAACTTTCATCTTCATTTTCATCATAACCAATAGCATGATCTCTCATTAAATGAGGAATAATAAGACCACTCTCAAATGTCCATTTTTTATTGTTACTATTTGTGCATGGTTCAGCAATAATATTATTAGATTCTTTTTGAATCGTTAGACATAAATTATTGTTACCTGATCTCGATTTAAACTGATAGTTATCGTTATCGTAACCCCAAGTTTGTGTACGGTCTTTTCTGGAGTGAGCAATAATAACTTTACCTCTGCTACTAATGTCATTTGGATTAACGGTTAAGTAATTTTCGGAGAATAGATCTGTAGCTGTTTGTAATTCAATGTTTTGCTCTGAGGCAAAAACAGGAGAATTCCAGTTGATTGTAATACGCTTTAAAATTTTTCTACTATTTTGCTCTGTATCTGAGGCTCCTAGATAAGGAATAGGGGTACTAGTAGAAAATAAATGATAGTGACTCCAAAATAAATTTGGAACAACAGCTCCTAATAAAGCTCCTGCGACAACACTAGTTTCAAATTCAAAATCTGTTTTTCCAATATATTCTTTATCCGCTTTAAAAATGGCTTGAAATGCAGGAACAAATTGGGCGTAGTGAATTGCAGAAAATTTATTTATATTTGCGACCCAACTATTATCCCAATGAGCACCAATGGAGGATTGACCTGTTAAGTAATTATCCAAATTTTCAAATACTTTTGCATTCCAAGACCAAGCAGCTAAATCTTTAGAGCTTTTATTTTCAACATCATAATTGTAAGTATCAAAAATGATAGATCTTGAGTTTGTGAAATTTACATTTGCTTTTAAATCAACACCAACTTTACCTACTGGGCCTTTATCATTAAAACCAAGATCACCACTAACGCCGCCTGAAAATCCATAGCTAAAACCTCTTGTTTCAGTAACGGTTTCCTTTTTATTAATATTTTGAGGAAACGTTTCAGAAAGGTTTACAGGAATATCATCACTGTTTTTAAGAAGTTTTATAGAAAATTTATATTCATTTGCAAATGGTCCTAAGTAATCAAATCTGTGAGCATTTGTTTGAAACCAGGAGTGATCATGTTTTAACTTATTTGCTAATTTCCAGCCAGAACCGCTGTCTTCTTTTGGTGATACAGTCACTATTAAAAACTTTCCGGATGGAGTCACATAAGAATAACCAGATTCTGAGTTGTCTTTTTTTGCAATAGCTTTAGATCCAATTAAGTCTAATTGATAATTTAGCTGAACACTTGCATTTCCATCACAATAATCAAGTAATTCAGTGCTGTCGGAAAAATAAAGAGAACCATACATTTTAAGCATTTCGCATTTTAAGTTTTCTCTTATTAAAGTTACTTTTGCTTTTGCACTTGAAACTTCAGTATTTGGATTTTGTTTTAAAGTTCCTGTTTTTTCCGAATTTAAATTTGTATTTAAATCAATATACTTTTTAAGTTGTTCTTTATTTCCAGAAATAAAGTGCGGAATATTGTTTTCTTTAAATAATAACACATTTTCATCTTCATTAATGGATAATCCAGTTAATTGCTCAGATATATATTTAACTACTTCAGGATCAGATGATTTATAATCAAAATAAACGCGTCTATTATTTTCATACGCACTTCTGACCATAGAAAGGTCTTTATCTTTTAAATTATTTGTATAAAGAATAGAATTATCTTTTGATGGCGAATTTTCATTATTATTAGATTTACTGCATGCGGTAGATAATATTGAAATTAAACTAGTATATAATACAGTATATTTAAAGTTATTTAATATTTTATTTTCCATTAAAGCCTCCCTTAGCCATAGAATTTCAACCATGAATACCTAATAGCAATTCATGTGCCAAATTTTAAAATAGGTATTTTTTGTTTTTTTTAACATAAGTATGAATGAATAATAGATTAAATTCTGGTTAAAAAAATATGACTTTATTGCGTTTGAGAATGACTCTCAATAATTATCTATTAATCATTATTTCTATTCTTTAAAAAGATAAGGCATTGTGATATGAATATAATAGATAATTATAAAAAAATATAAATAAAATTATTTTATGTAATTAATTAAAATTAATAAATAATTTATTTTGTATAAATTTTTTACAGTATTTATATGGATTTTAAACTGATTATAAATAGATAATATTTATAATTATAAGAAAAAATTTATATAATATTATATTAAATAATAAATATATAAAATTTAATTATTTTATTCTTTATTGAATATTATATATTTTATATTTTTATTTAGATGGTAAAAATGATAAAAAAAACAGATCATACTAGTGGATAGTAAGATCTGTTTTTCATAAAAAAGATTTATTAAAAAATAGAGGTTTAAATTATTATTTTAAAGCCAGTTTTTCATCTATTTCTTTTTTAATACCTTCAAAACTCAAATTACCTTCATATTTTTGCCCATTGATAAAAATAGAGGGGGTTCCACTTACGCCAATGCTATTGCCTTCTTCTAATTGGGCCATAACAGATTTGCTAAGAGTTTTGTCTTTATCTTCCATACAAGATTTAAAATCATTCATATTAAGTTTTAAGTCTGTTGCATATTTATAGTACATATCACCCGATAGTTTATCCATAGGGGCGCGACTAAATAATAATTTATGCATTTCCCAGTATTTATTTTGATTTGACGCGCATTTTGCAGCAATTGCTGCAGGCATAGCTTCAGGGTGAATTTGTGTTAAAGGAAAGTCTTTAAATACATATTGAACCTTTCCTTTATATGCTGCCAGAACTTTTTCAATTGTTTCATGTGCTTGTACGCAATATGGGCATTGATAATCCGCAAATTCAACAATAGTTACTTTAGGATCTTTCAATGAACTGTCATACTTATAACCTTCATTATTAAATGTAACTTGAATATCTTTTGGCTTTTCAATTCCAACGACATTAATTTTGCCTTCTTCTTGAGCCTTTAGAAGAATGCCCTGTTCTGCTTTTGATTGTTCCATTCTAGTTAAATACTGTTTAACTAAACCAGCTCTTTCTTTTTCTGGAATTTGTTGCATTTGCGGATTTGCTGCATTTTCTTTAATAAAATTTTGCACAACTTCATCGGAGATATTTGCATTTTTTGTATAAAAGTCTTTTTTCGCTAAATCTAAACTTGCGATCTTATTTTTAGCTTGATAGTCAGCAAACCAAGAGTCTAAATAATATTTTTCAAGAATTGCTTGTGCTGTTTCGTAAACTTTTTTTTGCGCGTTCACGAGTTCTGTTTTTTCAGCTATAGAAAGATCTGAAAATTTAACTTGTTTTGAGTTATAAGTACCTAGAACTTCGGTGCTCGTTTTATCTTTTTGAGATACGCATCCCGCAATCGCAACTGCTAAAATAGTAACTGATGTACCTATATGGTATTTATTTATTTTCTTCATTTTTGACAAAAGTAAATTCATTATTCCTCCAAAATTAATATAAAAACGATTTAAATATACACATGAACTTTAATAAGGAAAACATTATTTAATATGTATTTTATTTTGAGAGTAGATTTTTTGTTAAATCGGCAAGCATTTCATTTAGACTCTGATTGTCATATGAGACATGGGTTGCAAAATGTTTTGAAGGTTGAACAAAGGTTTCATGCATGGGTTTTACAAAGGAATCAAATTGTATTTTGACTCCATCGGGGTGTCTTCCTCGTTCTTCTACATCTCTTTTTAGGCGTCTTGCGTATCGAGTTTCTTCTGAAATATCTATAAAAATAGAAAAATCAAAAAAGGGTCTTAATATTTCCTGAGAGAGAATTAAAATACCGTCCACTATAATATAGGGAAAGGGTTCAACACGAATTGTTTTTTCTTTTCTTGTGTGTGTGACAAAGTCGTAAATTGGAATTTCTATGGGTTGGTTTTGAGATAATTTTTTTAGGTGATCAGCCATCAGTTTAAAGTCAATGGCATTAGGGTGATCAAAATTAACCGTACCATCTCCTTTAAATTGAGCACTGTGATCATGATAATAACTATCTTGACTTATAATTTGGCAGTTTTCTTTGCCAATAAGTTCCCAAAGTCTTCTTGCTGCTGTTGTTTTTCCAGAGCCGCTTCCGCCAGTTATAGCTATGATTGTTGTGCCTGCCGATTTTTTCAATTTCCAACCTCTATCAATTACTGGATTTATATTGTTCCGTAGATTCTGTCCCCTGCATCGCCAAGACCAGGAAGAAGATAGCCTTTTTCATCCATAGATCTTTCTACAGATAAACAATAGACAGATACATCAGGATGCGTTTCTTGCAAAATTTCTAAACCTTCTGGTGAGGCAAGTAAGCAGTGAAAACGAATTTCATTTACACCATATTGTTTTAATCTATCAATAGCGGCAACGACGGTTGCCCCTGTAGCGAGTAAAGGGTCGAGTAAAAATATTTTATTTCTTTCAATGTCATTAGGTAATCTAAAGTAATACTCTACGGTATTATTTAAAAATTTATCGCGATATATTCCTATATGACCAACCTTTGAGTGTGGAAACATCTGCATAAATCCATCAAGCATACCCATACCTGCTCTCATTACCCCAACGATAGTAACATCTTCATAAATAAACGGGCTTTCCATTTTTTCGAATGGAGTTTCTATCATAAAATTTTTTACTTTTAGATCTCGGGAACTTTCATAGGCCATAAGACGACTGACTTCACTAAGGAGTCTTCTAAAATCGCCACTATTGGTTTCTTTTTTTCTCAGAATAGATAAAGAATGAGCAAGTAAAGGATGTTGAAGAATATGAATATTTTTGTGATCATTTTTTAATAAATGTTTCGGCATTTTAATTCCTTTAATTTTTTAATATAATGAAGATTTAAATTTTAACTTAACATGTTAAACTAAACTATAAAAGTTTTTTTAGAAAAATTATTTTCATTTTATTGAATTCGTTTTTTAATTATACTTTATCAAGTGATACAAATAATAAGATAAATTCTATCATATTATTTGGTAAAATTGTTATCTTTAAATAATATTTTTAAATTTTGAATAGGGAAAAGAGTTGGTTGAATTTGAAAATAATAGATACTCAATAAAAATAAGATTGACTAATAAGCTAAAAGGAATTTTATTGGATTATGATAAAATGAATTATATTTTAATCTAAATTAGAATTATTAAATTTAATAAAATTTTCCTCATAATATTAATTATTTGAAAAGGTATTTTTTCTTTTTATAGATAGATATAAAAAAGAAGAAATAATAGAATTATTATTTCTTCTTAAAAATAAATTTATAAGAAATTTTTATTTAAAAGCAACGCTTTTAAATGCTTTTTTGCTCATAATTGATACATTACTTCCATCTGAAGTTAAAGTTGAAACTGGGCTAAAAATATAGCTACAGTACCCAGCAATATTAGCTTCAATAGTATCTTTATTTGTTCCATTAATTCCTGTATTTGTTAAATCAATAAATGAGCAGCTAGTTCCTGCCATTTTGTAATTTTTTGCATCTACACCACTAGTGTCTGAACCAAACATAAATAATCTATTATTAAATACAATAGAATTAATATTAACTGAATCCATAAAATATTTGTTTTCAAAATAAACTGCATCATCAATTTTAACAGCATTTTTGTAAGTTTCTTTTTCTATATCATATGATGCTACATAACCACTATGCATTTGAACAATTCTATTATTTAAAATAGCAATTGAATATGGACTTGCATCAATTCCGGTGTTTAATGAGCCGCTAACAGGAGAAGAGCAATTTAAATCGCTTCCAAATTGAGGAATGGAACATTTTAAAAAGTTTCTTTTATCTGCTCCTTGGGAAACATAAATAGTACCAAGTTTATTAATATCAAAACTTACAGAAGGTTTTTTGATATAAGGAAATAAATCACTTTCTGGTATTGTATAATCTTTACATCCTGAAATAGATGAATCTAATGGATTAACCTTTAATCCATTTGTTTTATCTATTGAACAACTTCTAATAATATCTCTATCACCAACTTTATTTTTAGCTAATATTAATAAATTATTTTGAAAAATTTTAGAATTTTTGTATTTTAACATATCAAAATTTGAATTATTTAATTTGGTGTATTGGCAATTTCCAAGATCTCCTGAATTATCAATATCACACTGAGTTACTATTCCTGCAGTATTATTTGTAATTGTTCCAACACCACTTTTGTGTTCATATGCTCCAAGAATAAATGCTTTATTTTCATTAATTAAAATATCTCTTGGTTTGAATTTATCTGTTATAGAAGCTTTATTTTCAATTGATGTTAAATCTTCGCATTGTCCTGAAATCTTCATATTCTCAGTATCTTTTATACCGCATTTTGTAACTATTGCTTCTGACTTGGTATCATCTGCACCTAAGAAATAGGCAAAGTTAACTGGGATTACTTTATCTTTTATTGGCTTAAACTTATCATCCTGAACAACTTCTTCAGAATTGTTATTATTAGCAATGAGTTCTTGAATTTTTTTATATAATTCATTTATTTCATCACTTGTAGCTTGATTAGAACTTGGTGTTTCTGATTTAGAATCTCCTTTATTACAAGATGCTAAAACGAGTGCTGATCCTAAAGTAACAGCAATTAAAACTTTTGAACGAACTGATTTCATGTAACATTCTCCTAGGAGTTTAAGAAATATAAGAACTTTAAACATTAAAATTCTTATGAATTAAAATTGATGTAATTCCTTTACAGCAAGAATTTAATTATCATCAAAAATTTTTTATGTATATTAATTTTATTTTTTTAAAAACACTTTTGATTTTAATTATTTAAGTTACTTTGATTTTTTATTGTTATATAATATATTGAAATTATTAATTAAAATATGGTATTATTTTATAATATTTTACTTTATTTTAGATTAAGAAAATGAAATATTTTATAATATAAAATTTCAAATATAACTTTTTCATTACAAATTAATTTCTTAACTTTTATTATAGATAACAATTCTTTCATTTAAAATTCAGTCTTAATATATAAATATTGATTTAGGTTAAATATGTTAATTTATCTCTAATTTTTAATTAGAGTTTAAATATTTAAAAATATTTAATTTAGTCGGAAAAAATGAAAAATATATTAATCTCTTTCTTAGTTTTATTATTAATTTATAGCTGTAAATCTGAAGAATCAATTAATACTAGAACAAAAAATAAATGTGATACTTCTTTATTTTCGAATTCAAATCGAATTTATGATGGATGTAATATAGATGAAAATTTTGAAAATACGTATTTAGAATCAAAATCAGTTGTTTCTGTTCACTCTAGTGGTTCTCTTTGCACAGGAACATTTATTGGAGATAATACTATTATTACTGCTGCTCATTGTTTTAATATGGATAAAATTAAAAATCAAAGTGAATTTGCATCTATATATAATGGTCTAGTGCATTCATTTAATGGAAATGAGAGTCAAGATAATTATTCAAGAATTACAAAAATTAAAATTCATCCTTATTTCCTCGAAAATTGTTCTAATCCAAATAAAACATTTTGTAACTTTGCTGATTTAGCTATTTTAAAAACGGAAAAAAGTGTTCAGCAATTAAATGGATTTAAAGCCAAAATCACAAGAAATCTATCAGATAGTGAAATGGTTACTTTTATAGGGTATGGAAAATTTAACGATCATGATACATCTTCACAAAGAACAAAAAGATGGGGTATTTCTTTTTTATATCTGCTTGACGATTCTAATTTCATATCCTTATTATCAGGTCTTTTTTTGCAAAATGTTTCATCAAAACAGGAATATTTTAATTCAATGAAAATAAAATTAGATTTTGATAGGAATCAAAATCTAAAAAATGGTTATTTGTTTTCGGAAGGATTAGAAAATGAAAATGGAGTTTGTCAAGGAGATTCGGGTGGTCCTGTTTTTGTAAAAAGAGGTAATGAATTTATGTTATCAGGAGTTATTCATGCAACTCTTGGAAACTCTAATGTGGATATATGCAAAAACAAAAAAGGAATGCATATGAAAATTGGATCCTATTTAAATTGGATTCAACAAGAGGCTATAAATAATGGAGATTCGATTTCCTTATTTTAATTTTATTATAAAATAATTGAACTTTATATTTGAATATTATATATCTTTTATGCAAAAGGAGGATTTCTATGAAAGTGAAAGTTACTTTATCTTGTTTATTTTTCTTGCTATTAATTATTGGGTGTTCAAAGACAGATCAAAGTAATAGTTCAAGTAATAATTACTATTATAATAGTTGGTCATGCTTGAATGGAACTGCTTGTATAAATACATTAGGTCACAATACTGGATCTGCTGGGCCTTTTTGTTCCTTTAGTTCTTGTCAAAGTTGGGCAGCAACAAATGTACAAATATATTCCAATAATTCGTCCTATTGTGGTCAAAGTGCAAATTATACAATTTATTATCAACCGACATCTGCTTCATGTATATAGGCATAAATTATTTTTATTTCAATTAAGAAATATTTAACGAATTAGGAAAATATAAAATAAAACTAGTCCCTTCTCCTAAATTGCTTTCAATATTTATAGATCCATCATGTAACAGCATCATGTTTTTTACCATAGATAAACCAAGACCAAGGTTTTTTTGATTAGAACTTCTCATATTATTTACTCTATAAAGACGATCAAAAATAAATGAAATATGTTTTTTATCTATCCCTATTCCAGTATCAGAAACTGTTATTTTAAGATCATGATTATTACCTTCTACTTTTACATGGACTTTACCATTTTGTTTGTTATATTGAATTGCATTAGATATTAAGTTACTTATAATTCGTGTAAATAATATTTTATCTAAATTTACGTCCCATACTTTTGGGCATTCAAGAGTCAACATAATATTTTTTTCAAAAGCGAAAGCTTCATATAATTCTATTAGTTTATTTAAATCATGAAAAAGATTAAAATGAGTTCGTTGAATAATAATATCTTTTTTTTCTGTTCTTGCTAAAAAAGTTAAACTATCAATTATTTCTGTAAGTCTAAAACATTCTTCTAAATTAGACTCCAAAATCTCTTCGTATTCTTTATTTGATCTCTTTCTTTGTAAAGAAACTTCAATTTCTCCTTTTAAATTATTTACAGGTGTTCTTAGCTCATGAGCAATGTCTTCGGAAAATTGAGACAGCCTTTGAAAAGATTCTTCCAGTTTGTTTAATATAGAGTTAAAAGAGTTTTTAATTATCACAAGATCTCTTGGGATCCATTGAACTTGAATTCGTTTTTGTAAATTATTTGAATCTATTTCTTTAATATCTTTAACTATATTTTCAACAGGTAATAATATTATTTTTAAAATAAAAATGGAAATTGATAATAGTAAAATTAAAATTATTAAACTCGAATAAACTATTTTATCTTTAAGATTTAATTGTTTATTTATAAGTCGAGTTCTTTCTGCTAAAACTTTATATTTATAGTTATTTCCACTAATATTTATATTTTTTTCAACATAGTAATAATAATATGGACCTAGTTTTTTAATAGAAACAAAATTATCAGGTTTAATTGGAATAAGTTTGTTTTCTAATTCTAATTTATGAATTAAAGTGTCTATTTTATTATCATAATAAATGATTTTATTTTTGGATAAGTCTTCAATGCTTATTAATCTAGGTTCAATTTTATTGAAAGAAGGATTTGTTTCATTAATAATACTTTCGTTTTTTGAAATATTATTTTCTGATATATAGTCAATGAAATCATTTATGCTCATTGATATTACTAATTCTTCGTAATTATTATTGTAATCTTTTGAAAAATAATTAAAAAAATACTGACTAGAAATAAATATAACAATACATGTTATAAAGTTCCATAAAATGAGAAGTATGGATAAACTTAATCTATTTTTAAGAAAACGAGTAAAGTTGTTAAATGTATTCAAAAATTCCTCTTTATTTAAATTGATTGAATGCAATTTGGGAAATTTAGAGTTACAGTTGTGCCTTTTTCGAATTCGCTTTGAATTGTTATTGTTCCTTTTTGTAATTCTATCAGATTTTTAACCATAGATAAGCCTAGTCCTAAATTATTGTTTCTTTTGATATTTAAATTATTTACTCTGTACATTCTGTCAAAAATGTAAGGAAGATTTTTTTCTTCTGCAATAGGTTCAAATGGTTCAACTAAATAAGAAATTTCTTTCGAAATTGAAAAAGGATCTGGCTTAATTTGAATATCTTTTTTCTCTGTTTTGGCTAAAAAAGTTAGATTATCTATTAATTCATAAATTTTATTGCATTCTTCAAGATTAGAAATTAAAGTTTCTTTATATTCATTATTTGTCCTCTCCTTTTGAAGGGCAACTTCAATTTCTACTTTTAAACTATGAAGTGGCGTTCTTAATTCATGTGAAACATCTTCAGAAAATTGATTTATTTTTTGAAAAGAATCATATAGACGTGATAAAATAATATTAAAGTTTTTCTTTATGATTAAGAGTTCTTTAGGAATCCATTTTACTTTAATTTTTTTATTTAAATTATTAGAGTTAATGTTATCTATTTCTTTGGCAAACTGCTCAATTGGTTTTAGAGTGAATTTTAAAATAATCAAAGATAAAGTTAAAATTATTATAAAAGATATCATGTACCATAATAAAAAAAGTCTTGATAGTGTTATGTTATTATTAATAAATCTGTAAAAGGTTTTAAAAAAATCCACGAATTATCCTCAGCCACCATCAAACATATAGCCAATACCACGAACTGTTTTTATTAATTTTTTTTCAAATCCATCATCTATTTTAGAACGAAGTCTTTTAATTTGCATTTCAACTAAATTTTTTTGCACATTAAAATGAATATCCCAAATTTTTTCTAAAATTTCATGGCGAGAAAGAACAATTTTATTATTTTGGGCAAGAAGCGAGAGAAGTTCAAATTCTTTCGGAGCTAGATCAATCACATTCCCATTTCGGGTTACTTTTTGATTGTTTAAATTGATTTCAAGGTCATGAAAAACTAAAATATTATTTTTTTTTGTTTTTTTTCTTCTTGTGATTGCTTTAATGCGAGCAACTAGCTCTGTAAATGTAAAAGGTTTGGTAAGATAATCATCTGCTCCTAAATTTAAACCTTTTACAATGTTATCGGTGTGATCTTTAGAGGTGAGCATAATGATGTTAGCATGCTTTGTTTTTATCTCTTTTAATTTTTCTAGAATACTCCAGCCATCCATATTAGGTAACATCACATCCAATAAAATAATATCATAATTATTATTTTGAGCTTGAATGAAACCTTCAAAACCGTCGTGTTCTACATCAACAACATATCCCTTTTCTGTCAGGCCCTTTTTTAAAAAGGAAGCTGCCTTTTCGGCATCTTCAATAATTAAAACGCGCATAAAAAGAGTGTCCTTATTTAATTACTGATTTTGACTCCAATTTTGGATTTCAGTAACGATACTAACACACTCTTGTTCCGTAAGGTCAGGGTAAAGTGGCAATCTTAAGAGACGGGTAGAATATTCCTCAGTAATAGGAAGTTGGTTTCTTTTGTAACCTAATTTTTCTCCAGCTGGTGCAGAGTGAAGGGGGATATAATGAAATGTAGCTCCAATTCCTTTTTCTCTTAAGTAGCCCATTAATGAATTTCGAGATAATTCATTTTTTAATATGATATGAAATAAATGATAATTCGAATCACAATCCTTAGAAAAATGAGGTAACTTTAAAATATTTTTTTCTTCTAAATGTTTTAATTGTTCTATATAATAATGATGAATTTTGCCTCGTTTTTCGTTTAATTCATTCATAATATCAACTTCTGCAGATAATATAGCAGCTAGAGGTTCGGCAAGAATGTAACTAGAGCCTTTTGCAACCCATGTGTATTTATCCACTTGGCCACGTAAAAACTGAGCTCGATTTGTTCCTTTTTCTCTTATTATTTGTGCTTTATCAGCAAGGATATCATCGTTAGTAATAAAAGCGCCGCCTTCACCACAAATTACATTTTTGGTATCGTGGAAACTTAATGTTCCCATATGTCCAATGGTACCTAAATATTTTTCTTTCCATTTTGCGCCTATACCGTGAGCAGCATCTTCTACAATTTTAATATTTTGAGGAGCACAAAGTTTTATTAACTTTTCCATATCACAACTGATTCCGGCATAGTGAACAGGAATTACTGCTTTTGTTCTATTTGTTATTTTTTTAGCAACATCATTCATGTCCATATTCATTGTATTGGGATCAATTTCACAAAAAACAGGTTTTAAACCAGCTACTAAAACGGCATTTGCTGTTGATGTAAAAGTAAAAGAAGGTAAAATAACCTCATCATTTTCTTTGGCATCTAATAAAAGCATGGCTATTTCAAGAGCGTGAGTGCAAGAAGAAGTAAGTAAAACATGTTTTACATTTAATAATTTTTTTAATTTATCTTCGGTAGAATGACAAAAAAAGCCATCTCCAGATAATTTTCCAGAGTTTAAAACTTGATTTATATTTTCAAAGACTTGTTTTGGGATATGAGGTTTTGATAAAGGTATTCTCATTTTATTTCTCCAATGTTTCACTGTATAGACTTTGTAATTTTGTTACTTTATTTTGCCAATTGTGTTCTGAAAAAACCCATTTTTTTGCATTTTCTCCATGTTCACATATTAATTTAGGGTTTTCAACATATTTAGTTATTGCATTGGCAATTTCTTTGGAGCTTCTTGGCTCAATTAAAAAACCTCGAATGTTATTTAAAACTTGTTCGGGGGTCCCGCCAGAATTCGTTCCTATGACTGGCAATCCCATTGCCATGGCGTCGATAACAGATAAAGAATATGTTTCTTTATAGGTTCCCAAAACAAAAATATCCATGGCGTTTAAATAGGGGACAATATTTTTTTGAAATGGGATTAGCTGTATTTTATTTTCGGCTTCGGGAGATTTAATAAATTGTTTTAACCAATCATATAATTCTTTTGCTTGAGTTTCATAAACAGGCGTGCCGTCTGATGCCGTGTGGTGTAATGTAGGTTCTCCCATAATCCAAATTTTAATTTTTTGTTTGATTTCAGGTTTTAAATGCAGGATAGATTCCGCAATTTCTTTTACTCCCTTTCCAGGATCAATACGGCACATGGTAGCAATAACATATTCATTATCACTTGTATTTAAGCTTTCTCTTATGTTTTTTCTGTCATTTAAATTTTTATTATAAAGCGATAAATCTCTTCCATAACGTAACAATTTTACTTGTTCTGGTAAAACAGGATAGTTTTTTCGAATGCGTTCATTTAAAATTTCTGATGAAGAAGTAATAGCTGTTACTTTGCTATATATAAATTTATGAATAATATCTTTTTTAGATGGGGCACTCATGTATAAACTAAAAATTTGTTTTTTATCCTTTAAAAATAAAAGGGATAAAGAGCATAACCATACATCTTGTCTTGTGTGAGAATGAATAATTTGAAAATGATCGTATTTAATGATTTTTCGTAAATATTTTATATCAGAGAAACTAATGCGAGCCTGCTTAAAACCATAATATATTTTTATACCTAATTTTTGAGCTTCTTCATCTATTTTTGAGCCTTTAATACAGTAAATAGCAGTATGAATTCCAGATTCCATTATTTTTTTTATCAATTGAATAGTGTAAAGCTCTAAACCACCAAACGCTTCCGAAGTATTGACGTGTAAAATAGAGATATTTTTTTGCATTATCATTTCCAAAATCTAAACAAAATTGCAGGTATTTTCATAATATATTTTTATGAAAATCATCAGTTTGCGATACTATAGAATATAGATATTGAATACAAGTATCTAAGGCAATTCCTTATTTATAAAAGAGTATCCATGAATCCGATTTGTATCTGAAAAGAGTAAAATTTGCTCAATTTAGATAAGAACTTGTCACAGGGTGCAAATCATAAACCGCATATAAAAGAATCTTCTGAAATAATCTACCACTAGGAGATTATTAGACTATGGCAGGGATTCGAATCAATACGGGCTCTGGTATTGATCCTAAAATGGTTGATCAATTGGTAGAAATTGAACGCGAACCTATAAAACAGGTTGAAGCGCGTAAAAAAACGATTGTCGATGAACAAAAATTATTTTCCGATTTGAAAGGTTTAGTAAGCACTTTGGGGTCAACTTTAAATGGAATGCGCACCAAAGCAGATTTTTATAAATTAAAACTGACAAGTTCCCACCCAGACATAATAGAAGGTACAGTAGACAATAATGCCCCAATAGGTTCATACGAACTTGAAGTCCGTCATTTAGCGCGTTCTCACAAACTATTAACTCAATCCTTTGAAGATAAAGATAAAACCGCTGTTGGTTTTGGATATATGACTATTGAAAAAGAAGATGGAGAAAGTTTTGATGTAGATATCGATCCCGATAGATCCACTTTGAATGATGTTGCTACCCAAATAAACTCAATGGACAAAGGCGTAAAAGCGATTGTTATTAATACAAAAGAAGGGATAGAAGATAGCGATGAAGAAAATTATCGTTTACTTGTATTATCGGAAAAATCGGGAAAAGAAGCCAAAGTAACTATTGATCCTGATACCACTTATTTGGAATTTAAAGAACAAATAACAGGCCGAAATTTAGAAATGTTATTTGAAGACGTGAAGGTTTATAATGAAACGAATAAGGTTACAGAGTTATTTCCAGGAATGGTTTTAGATGCAAAAAAAGCAGAACCAGGGACAAAAGTTAATATTAAAATTGACTATGATGTAGATAAAAGTCTTGAAAATGTTAAAAAATTTGTTGAATCTTATAATAAGGTAAATGAATTTATTGAAAAACAATTTCAGGTTGATCCAAATACAAACAAAGCAGGCGTTTTATCTAAAGACAATAGCTTGAGAACTTTAAGAAGGACTTTACAAAGCGCAATTCAATTTAGTCTTCCTACAGGAAAATATCAAACTTTAGCCGACGTGGGAATTTCTACCGACCCAAAAACTGGCAATCTAAAATATGACGAAACTAAAGCTAAACAGGCTCTATCCGAAGATTATGTTGGTGTTTCTAAGTTGTTTATACAATCAGATGAAACGGTTGGCATTGGAATTCGGATGTCAGACTCTGTAAGAAATTTACAAAGTCAACAAAGCGGTGTTTTGCCTTCAAAAGATAGAGAATACAAACATATTCTTGAAAATTTTGATAAAGATATTGCTGTAAAAAACCGTTACGCTAAGCAAAAAGAAGAAAGTATTCGTCATCAATTTGCTGTTGTAGAACAACTTATCAGTGGAATGAATGCTCAAGGTCAAGTGTTGCAACAAAGACTCGGTGGTATGGGCTGAGTTATAAAGTTACAAACTAAAATTGAAGTCATTATTTTCAAGGATGGGTAAATATGAATGTTAAAGCATTTAAAGCTTATCAATCAACAAACGTAACAACTGCTAAACCAGAAAAAGTACTATTAATGCTCTATGAAGGGTGCATTAAGTTTTTGCGTATTGCAAAAGTAAAAATGCAAGAGAAAAAAGTTGCAGAAAAAGGAAAAAATATAAGTAAAGCATTGGCTATTATTGCTGAACTGATAAATACTCTAGACCATGAAGTGGGTGGTCAATTATCCATGGATTTAGAAAGTTTATATATGTTTATTATGGATAAATTGATTGAAGCAAATATAAATAATAAAATTGAAGAAATTGAAATAGCCGAAAAGCTGTTACTTACTTTGTATGAGGCTTGGGGGGATGTTGTTAATAACCCAAGACCAGATGGGGTTCCTAGTCCAAAATTGCAACCCGAATTGTATGCGATGTATTTAAATTCAAAAGGAATTCAAGCAAAAGAAGAAAATCAAAAAAATAATGCAAGTGAAAAAACGACAAGTGCCGTTTCTGTAAACTTATCTCAAGATGTAAAGCCAAATAACGTGAGTGCGAATGTTGTTACTAAAAAAGCGGGTTAAAATAAATGCGTTTTTTTTATTTTTTGTTAAAGCAATTATTTACTCAGATTTTCTAAGTTCTCTCATTTTATTAGCAGATGAAAAACTAATAATTAAAAATTCTTGTTGTGGCTCAATATCATCTAAAGGTGAATTTTTATTAAAAAAATTAAATGAGTCAAATGTTGAAAGTTTATGGCTTTCCCATCAGCATGTAAATTGGGAAACAGGAAAGCCAGATAAAAGTGTAAACTACAAAGGGCCTGGTAGAAAGACTCATTGCAGTGCATTTGCTGCTGCAATGGCAAAACAATTTGATATTTATATGTTAAGACCTCCTGAACATAGTCAAATATTATTAGCAAGTGCTCAGGTAAAGTGGTTTAAAAGTTCAGAGGGAATTCAAAAGGGCTGGAAACCTGTTGAATCCATTAAAGAGGCGCAAACTCTTGCAAATGAAGGAAATTTTGTTGTTGCCTCTTTTGAAAGTCCAGACCCTAAAAAGCCTGGACATATCGCGATTGTTCGTCCTTCTGAAAAAAGTTTAGAACTTTTAAATTCACAAGGGCCAGATGTGACACAAGCAGGTAGCACGAATAAAATTTCCTGGTTTGTTAAAGCTGCGTTTCAGCATCACAAAGGTGCTTGGCCAGATGGAATTAAATATTATTTTCACTCCATTGAAAAGTTTAAATAACTTAGAATTCTATTATATAATTTATTTTATTACTTAAATATATAAAAATTAAATTTAATTGTTAAAAATTTTTTCTGAAATTTTTAAGATTGACATAGATAAAAATAATTTATATTAGGCATTTCTCTAGTTTTTGTTTTAATGCTTTTATGGGGATTCTTATGAAATACGTAACTTTGGCTTTTATTTCATTCGGTATCTCAAGTTGTGTTACCTCATATGGAACATATGATAATGAAAAATTAAAAGTAAATAGTAATATAAATAAAATAAGTACAAAATATTGTTACTTCTTCGACAAGAGATTTTATTTGGGCAGATTGTTCCGAACTTGGAGATTATTTAGTTAAAGATTTAATTTCAAAAGCAAAGTCTGTTGGAGGTGATTCCATTGATAACCTTCGATTTGAAACGGGAAGTGGTTTCAATTCTAAAGCACCTGTCTGTGAAAAAGGATTGGGTTGGTTTTTAATTTATTTTGTAGGTGGTTTGGGGCCATGGGTTCAAGTTTCTACAGCACAAGCGAATGTAATTAAATATGACTTAGACAATGTAAAACCTCTTCATAAAGAAACAAAATTAGACAAAACAAATAAAAAAAATATTGTAAATTGTGCTTCTCTGGTTATTGGTGACAAAGATAAACTTGTTTGTGGTGACTCCAAAGATCGAGTTATTGAAAAATGGGGTAATCCTACATCGGCTTCTCCTTCATTAGGACAGTGGCGATATGATCTTTGTGTTATAGAGTTTTTAGATGGAAAATTAAATAATTATGGAGGAAAATGTGATTTTCAAAAAATTTCAAATGACTCCTTTGAAGGCCATCGTATTTTAGCAAATAATTCAGAAATTCTTGAAAAAGAATTAAATTCAAATCAAATATCTTCAAATAAAAATCCAAATTGTTTGAAAGTAGATATTTTTGAATCAGTTCAGACAATGAGAGCATTAATGGGAAATCCAGTTTCTTTAACAAGAAATGATGTGAATGATCCTAATGGTAATTGTGATAATTTTGTAGGAAATTCTTTAAAATGTAACGACTGTGCAGATACAATTGCAACTTATTCATTTCCAAATTCTAGTGATAAAACTTGTAAAATTTATATTCGCAAAAAACAAGTTTTCCATATTGATAAAAATTGCCCTATTTCTTGCGATATATTTGAATAATTTTTTTCTTAATAAAATTTATTTTAGTAACATTTCGTTTGATTCATTTTCATTTAAATATTTTCTAAAAATTTTGTATATAGTTCCATCATGAACCATATTTTGTAAAATATTTCCCCATTTTTCAGATTCTTCTTTTGTAAAGACTTTTTTTGACATCATGATTCCATTTTTAACTGCTTTTTCGTTTGGATTCCAGTCAAATTCTTTAACCAAATTCTCTAGCCCTTTTTCTTTCATTAGATAGAATTTATAGACAGGAACCAGCCCTAAAACGGCTTGTATTTCATTCTTTTTTAATGCTTTATATAGTTTGAAAGGGTCTAAATATTCTATTACTCTATTTTGTTTTTTTAAATAAATGATTTTTTCATCGGATACACCATGTCGGTAACCTTTCACAATTCCAAATTTTAAATTTGGATCTGAAATAAAATCATCCCAATTTTTAGCATGAATATTTTTACGAATAATAATATAATTTTTTGATTGTTGATAGTGATAAAAATAAGCATATTCATCTCTTTCTGGGGTTTCAATAGAGGACATGCTTATATCAATATCTCCAGTCTCCAAAAGTTTTAAAGCTTGTATTCTTGGAGAATTTGTTATGAAATCAAAAGAACATTTACTTCTTTTTTCAAGTTCTAATGCAATATCTTTATCTATACCAGAATTTGTTTCCTTTGAATAAAATAATCCAAAATCATACAAAGATATTTTAAATTTTTTATTGCAATTTATTTCATTTGAATTTCCAAAAGCTTTAAATGTGTTTATTTTTAAAATTAATAGAAAAAATAAAATTAAAGTAATTCTTTTCATTTTTAATTTTCCTAATTAAAAAGTTACTTTGTATTATAATAATAAATAAATTAAATTCAAAAACAAATAATATAAAATTGACATGCTATAAATAATAATGAATAGATTTAACTTCTAGACTGTTTTTTGAAATATAGTCTTCAATTTTATGTTTATCTGACTTAGAAATATTGTTAAATTTTAGGCCAAATCCTTCTTCGGTAATTCTAACAATAATTCCTTTTGCTTTAATAAGTTCAGGAGTTTTGGGAAGCATAAATTCGATGTTAAGTTCCATTCCTACGTAAGCATTTAATTTGTTTTCTTTATCTAATAAATGCGAGCCTTCACTTGAAATATCAATAGCAAAAGTTTGAAATATATTGTTTTTAAAAAAAATTGTAAAGGGAATATTACACTTTGTTCTAACGCTTTTTCTGAAATCTTGTTTTGCTAGTTTTTTCAATTCTTGAATCATAGATTGTCTGGCTATTGGCTTTACTAAAAAAAGATCTCCGTGATAGGTGTTTGAAATATCTTTTACTTCTTGAGTATTTTGAACACTTGAAATAACAAAACGAACATTTTTATTTAAACTTTTTAATTTCGCATTTTTGATTTCTTTGACTGCTTTTCCTCTTTGAAAAAAATAATCCATAATCACAATATCTATTTTTTCATGAATTAAAGATTTATTCATTTCATCTAAACTATTTGCTAGCGTTACTTGAAAACCCGCTTTTGTTAAAGAAGATGCTTCTAAACTGGCAACAAATGAATGTTCTTCTAATAAAAGAAGATGGATTTTTGTGGCTTTGTTTTCCTGATTCAGGTTGTTGAGATTTTTCACAACTGGCATAATGTTCTTTCTATCAAAGTAGTCCTTATTCCTTAGCTAGGTTATCGGGAACCATTTGTGACCCTTGAGGAGTGAAAATGTATTGGCCTGAAATTTCAATGGAAGATATCAATCAATTAGATATCATTTTTAGTGATTCAAATCAAAATAAATGTTTAAAAACAAATGGTTACTCTGGTTTTGTGTTTTTTGATATTGGCAGTGTTTTATTGGATTTAGATTGGGACGCCTATATCTGTGAATTTGAAAAGTTATTACCAGAAAATAGCTTTAAAAATCATAAAGAAACCTATTCTCTTCTAAAAGAAGAAGCTGTTCTTGAAAATTGGTGTACAGGAAAAATGGGCGCATATGACTATGCTATTTCCTTTATAAGGGCATTAAAAAAATCAGCAAAAATAGAAGATAAAAATTTTTCTTTGTCTATTCATGATATTAAAAGGGCTGATAGCTTAGTTGTCGGGGCGGTAAGACAAAATGTAGTAGAATTAGCAAAAAAATTACGCAGAAATAATTTTGGAATTGGTGTGCTTAGTAATGCAACAACTTGGCATGAAGTGATGATTGAAAAAAGGGTTCCTGTTCGTGAGCTTTTTGATGTTACCATATTTAGCCAAGATATTGGGTACGAAAAACCAAATCCAAAAATTTATGAACTAGCATTTTTAGAAGCACAAAGTTTTATTTTAAGTAAATTTAATGGTACTTTAAATACAAATGATATTTATTTTATAGATGATACTCCTTTAAATGTAATTGCGGCAAGAAATGCGGGATGGAATGCGGGTCTTGTGAATTTAATAAATGAAGAAACATTGAATCATGTAAAGTCAAATAAGATGAGTAATGAGGAATTAAAAGTTGCCTCTCGTAAAAGAGAACATCTTATATTTGGATTTGAAGCGTCTCAAAGAGTTGAAAAAATCTTTGGAAATCTTATAAAAATATGAAAAATAATATACTCCCAAATATTGCTTTTTTTGATTCAAGCCAAGGGGGGTTAACTGTTTGGGAAAATGTTTTAAAACGATTTCCCGATTTAAATACCCAGTATCTTGGTGATAATGCACGATGCCCGTATGGCAATAAAAGCCAAGATACCATTACAAGATACGCTTCTGAAGCGGCCTTATACTTAGCTAGCCGAAATGCTGAATTATTGGTTATAGCCTGTGGAACCGCTTCAAGTGTGGCCGCAAAACAATTACAACAACTTTTTAAATTACCAATTATAGGTATTGTAGAAGGTTTTTGTCTTTTTGTTTCTGATATTTTATTTGATAAAACAAGAACTGTAGCTGTTTTGGGAACTAATTTTACGGTTAAAAGTAAACGGTTTAATGAAGAACTTTCCCTTCATGGTGTTGAAAAGGTTTGGGCAAGAGCTTGTCCTCTTTTTGTTCCTTTGGTTGAAGAGGGTATTTCTCAAGGTCCTATGGTAGATGCGGCTTGTGATATGTATTTATGGGACATTCCAGAAGATACAAAAGTAGTTATGTTAGCTTGTACACATTATCCGCGTCTTGCCTCCTCTATTGCTCAATCTATTGAAAGAAGGCTTGGAAAATCTGTAATTTATAAAACGATTGATGGTGATTGGGTCTTAAAAGTTGGTACCAAAAATACAGAGGACCCCATTTATTTGGTAGAATCTTCTTTGCCAATCGTAAATTATGTTACTGAATTTTTATCGAATTCAAACTTAAAAGATCATCTTTGTCATGGGGAAAAACATGTTCTTTGTACAGACTCCCCAGAGCAATTTGAAAGCATCGCCAGGTTTTTTACATCCATTTCGCTTCCTAAAGTACAAGCCGTAGAAATTCAAACTTAATATCTCTAATTTTGCATTATTTATTCGTATTTAGTGCTTAAAATAGCCAAATATCTAATGATCATTTGTGTTTTTTAATCATTTTGTAATCAAATCCTAATTAAAAAAATGTAATTAATAAGAGCAATTTATTTTTTCTTATGAAGGAGGAATTATGAACAATAATATATATGAATCATCTAATTTTTCCAAGTCATATATTATAAATTATCGTAAAAAAGGTGAAAAAATTGGAGGCCAAGTTTCTAAAGCTAATTTGGGTGGTGTCTATGAATATAAATCTTTTTCAGAAAACTATACTGTTTTATTTAAACAAGGTCGTAATGATGGAGAAACAATTAGTGAATTTTTAGCAGCTAAATTATATCATTTGGTAATTCCTGGTTATGCTTCGCAAGTTATTTTAGCTAAATATAATAAAGAAACAAATACAAAATTATATATTAAAAAAGATTTACATACTGAAGTATATGTTGGCTCTATTTTTTTTGAAAATTTTAATGAAGTTCATAAGCTAATGCATTTTAAAAAAAGACCAACATTTTTATTGCCATTTTATTCGGATAAATCAAAAGAGTTTGTTAAATATAATTACGCTTCAAACTTAGGTAAAATATTAGCTGTCAGTCTTTGGCTTGGCGATTATGACACACACATTTCTAATTTAGGAATTGCAAAAATAAATGATTCTATTGAATTTGTTAAAATAGATCATGGATGGAGTTTTGCCCAATTACAAGATAATATGGACTACAATAAAACACCTTGGAGTGGGATTCAATCTTTTGGAAAACCAACGAATCATTTCGCCGATTTTAAACAATATGGCTTCTATAAAAATAGTGAAGGTGAATTCCTTCAAATGATAGACTCACTTAAAAAAATAAATAAAGAACAAATTAAATTTGTTCTTCGTAAAGCATTTCGTGAAATTGAAAGTTATTATAATACAGAAATTGCTTATAAATCATTTGCAAAATGGATAGGATATAAAACAAATAGAGGAAGTTTTTGTAGTGAAGAATTTGTTGTTTATTTGTCTGATAAATTAGAAAAAAGATTAAACACAAATCTTAAAAGAAGAAATAATCTTAACATTCATAAAACAAGTACAATTTATGATAAACTTGGTAATGTTGAGTATATTTCTACTAAACTTTAATTTCGGATATTTGTGGATTCAAAAATTTTATCTGCATTGTCTGTTACAAATCCTTGGTAATAACTATCCCAAAGTCCATTATTTGACTTTCCTTCTAATGGAAAACGAAAGGCAAATTCGACAAAGGCATAAGGAATTTTTTTAAATCCATCTTGAAAAGGAACAATACATTCTTCTGCTAATGTAGCACTTTGTTCTAACTTTACAGAAGGTGTTCCTTTAATAAAATCGCCACCAGATTTATTTAGTGAAATTTTTAATTTCTCTTGAATAAAATGATTAAACTCTTTTAATGATTTAAAGTTTTTCATTAAGTGAACACTCACAGTAAAATGATTTGGAGTATTTCCATAAACGAGAGTCCAAGCAGCGTATTCACTTTCTTTTCTAAGAAGTTCATAGTCTTCAAATGTTGGTGTTCTCCAGGATGCTCCGTAACTTAAAAATAAGGAAATGGAATTAGCAACATCCTCTATTTTTTCAGGATTTGATTTTAAGCTTTCAATTTCTTGTTTAAATTTATTTAAGGGAGAAGCAACAATATCTGAAGTGTATTTTGTTACGCAAGCTTTAAATTTTTCTGAAAAAGTATCTAACTCTAAAACACTTATAAATACTTTTGGAAATATTTTAGTGCTATGTGCGTCTGCTTCAATAGGAGGTATTAATGAAATTGCTTTTAGTTTTTTTTCTTTGAATTCGTAGTCATCTTTTTTAGAATATCCTAATAGTTCAAAGACTTCCTTTAAGATATTTAAATCACAGTGAATTCCTGGAAGAGTGCGGAAAGCAATATGATCTTCACTCCAATCATCGCCTTGCTTTCGAATGGCTTCCTCAATAACATTTACTTGACCTACTTTGTTTTTATAGTTAATCCATAATTGTTTGATTATTTTACTGATAACTTGTTTTTTTATTTCAAGCATATATTGTTACCTTTTTTCAAATATGAAAAAGAAGACGAGCTTCTTTGTGAGTGATAAAAAGTTATGTTAGAAATTTAACTTAAGCCTTAGGTTTTGGCTAGTGAGTAAATATTTTTTAAAAAGAAAGAGGGATTTCGAGTTGTCATCACCGCTTCTTAGTTTGGACAGGAATGAATATTTTTTTTCTCATCATCCCCAAGTAAACAATGTATTTTCCTCATTTTCTGAATGGGATCTATCAAAATATGCCTCTTATCAAGATCAACAAAGTTTAAGACAGTTGTTATGTGAAAAGCTTCAGGTTGACAATAAACAACAAATTACCATGGGGCATGGCGCAGAAGATATTTTAGTGAAATCTTTGTCTTGGCTAAGAAATAGTTATCATTCTCTTATTTTAGAAGACTTTTCTTGGACAAACTACTTGCATATAGCAGAAGGACTCAATTACCAAATTCATAAGTTTCAAAGCAATTATTGTAATGATAGTTATTATTTAAACTATGAAATTTTAAAAAATCAATTAAAAAAATTTCCGAAATCTCTTGTTTTATTAACTTCACCAAATAATCCTACAGGTCATTCTGTTGATTTAGTTAATTTAATTCCATTGATTGAAGAGTTCTCTGAACATATGTTTTTATTAGATATGGTCTACGCCCCTTTATTTTCAAATACTTTTTCTGATTTATATAAATATAAAAATGTAATTATGATTGGAAGCTTTTCTAAATTTTTTGGTATGCCAGGCTTGCGGATGGGTTTTGCTATAGGTAATTTGCCAAGTGCTTTTCATTTAAATTTAGGTATGCAAAAAAATAGCATTAAGGCGTGCAAATATGCTTTAGAAAATATTTCTTGGTATCAAAAAAATAGAGATGAAATGCTTTCATACGCTTATCAAGTCTCTCAAATAAAACGAAAAAATATTCAAGTATTTCGATCAGACGCCCCCTTTTTTTTGGCTAAGTTATTGAATTTAAATAATTTAGATGCTATATTTCGCCTTGCCGAGGAACATTCTGGCGTCAAACCAAAATATATTTCGAAACAAGATATTCCATATATTCGTTTTGGCTTAGGCCCAAGTTCTATTTGCTCTAAAATTGATACTTATTTATCATTTTTTGACTGAAGTTTTTTTGTTTCATTCATTTTATTTCTTTTCTGTTCCAAATACGAAATTTATAATTATAAAAGGATTTATTTTATGAATTTTCTAAGCAGAATCTTTATTTTGTCCTCTTTCTTTTTTTCAACTCACGCCTTTGGCGCTATAAATTTTGATAAAAGTGATTTTCAATTGATATATAAAACAATTTATACCAATTTTCAGCATGATAAAAGTAACACAACAGAGTTTTATTGTTCTGCTAATGAATGCATTTATGTAATTGTTTTTAATAATGAATTGATGGGTTTTACTTCCATATTAAAACACGTTAATAAAAATAATCAGGCAAAAAAATTTATTTATACCAAAGATGATTATCGTGAAGTTCGAATGGAATATCTTTTTCAAGTTGTTTTAAGTAACGGTGAAGTAAGAAATTTTAAAGAGTTAAAAGCGGCTGAGGTAGCTTATTTAAATAATAGATTTTAATTTCATATTCTATTATATACATCTAGATTAATTAAATATAATCCTAAAGTTGCAATTAAAAATTTTTTCTTAATCTTTTTTCTAATGAATGAGTTTAAAATAAATGAATTTTTTGATATATTAAAATGCAATTTGTACTAACAGATAGCCAACAAAACAACTTGTGGTTATAGCGATAAGTCCTGGAATGATAAAACTATGATTTATTATAAATTTTCCAATATGTGTCGTTCCTGATCGATCAAAGCCAATACATGCTAAATCGCTTGGATAAATAGGAAGTAAAAAGTAACAATAAGCAGCAGGTAGAAAAGCAACAATTATTTTTGGATCAAGACCTAATGCAAGACCCATAGGAGCAATGGCAGCAATGGCAGCCGCTTGGCTGTTTACTAAAGAAGAAACAAGGGCGAGAATAATTGCATAAGTCCATGGTTTAGATGTTACGATATGTTCTAAGGAAGATTTTATAAATTCAAAGTGAAATTGAAAAAAAGTATCTGCCATCCAAGCGACACCAAAGACACTTATAATTGCTGTCATTCCAGCTTTAAAAATAGCACTTTCTGGAACTTCTCTTGGAGTTACTTTACAAAATATCAATATACATGCACCAGATAAAAGCATAAAAATTTGGATGATGAGATTCATTGATAAAGAAACAGTTTTTCCATTATCAATATAATGTGGTCTAAGACTTTCAAATGATCCAAATACAATAACAACAGCAATGGTTGCAAAAAAGATAAATAAGGAACGATAAGATTCTTTTGTTAATTTTTTATTTTGCAATGAATTTTCCATGTCACCATAAATGTAGTTACGTTGATTTGGATCTTTTATTTTTTCTTGAAACTCTTTATCATCTTTTAAATTTTTGCCACGACGTAGACTCCAAAGTGCTGCTAAAATCATACCAGCGAAAGAAGCTGGCATTGCAACTTTTAATACATCTATCAAGCTAATTGCATTTCCAATTCCATGTGCATGAGCAAGAATAGATACTAAGGAAACAACTGCAACGGACATAGGAGAGGCACATACCCCTAATTGAGATGCGATTGATGCAACAGCCATAGGACGTTCTGGTCGGATATTTTTTTTAATTGCTATATCATAAATAATGGGAAACATGGTATAAACGACATGTCCAGTTCCGCACAAAACGGTTAACGTCCAAGTTGTAATGGGTGCTAAAATAGTTATGTAATTTGGTTTTTTACGTAACAATTTTTCTGCGTAATACATCATAACATTTAAACCTTTAGCGGTTTGAAGAATGGATGCGCATGCGATAACGGACATAATAGTAAGAATTACGCCTACAGGTGGATTTCCTGGTGGCAATCCAAAAATAAAAGACAATATAAATAATCCTATACCACTGATAACCCCAAGGCCTATGCCTCCGTATCGTGTGCCAAGTAAAAGACAACCTAAAATTACTAAAAATTGTAATATAATCATAACTTAAAAGATCTCCTATAATTATAATCGAGATTAAAAGAAAGAATATTTCTTCTTATCTCGATAAAAATATAATATATAAAACTAAATAAAAAAATGATCTTCATTTTTTTATTTAGTTTTATATTTATTAAATATATTAAATTAATTTATATCTTCTAAATATTTTTTTAGTATTTTATCATAATCAGGAGTTTTTTTGAAACTTTCAAATGCATTTTTTACTTTCAAATATAGCTCTTTGGATATAGATTTTGACGTAGCAATATAATTTTCTTCAATTAATATTTTTTTACCAAAATGAAAATCGGATAGATTTTGATTTTCATTTTTGAGTTCACTTATGATATCAATTTTGACGTCATACCAACCATCAAGTCTTCCCCCAATTAGTTTTTTAATTATAGATTCATGATTGTATGATAATTCAATATCATCTTTATTTAAACTATATTTGGGATCATTTAAAGTGTCTTCAAAAGATGTTCCTAGCAATACACCTATTTTTTTATTTTTAGCTTCATTAATACTATTTATTGGATCTTGATTTTTATTGGTTAAAAATAATGTGTTTAAATCATATAATTTAGAAACCCATAAGTAATTTTTTTCTCTTTCTTCATTTCTAGTTAATGGTAAAATAAAAGTTTTTTTATTGTTGTTTACAACGGCATCTATTTGTGCTCTTTTCCAAGGTAAAAATATTATTTTATATGTTATATTACTTTTCTTTAGTGCTTGAGTTAAAATTTCTCCAGCTAGACCTCTAATCATATTTTCATTTACGGGAACAGTTTGGTTTGGGAATTCATGGGTCAAAATAATAATATCTTTTTCTTCTGCAAATAGAGAATTTGTGAATAAAATAAAAATTAATATATAAATTATTTTCATAAATTCCTTCTAAATTTTAAAATAATTACTTGATTATTTTTTTTGAAATTTGTTCATTTTTTAATGAATACTTTAGGTAAAATTTTTGTAATTATCATGAATTTGTTTATTGATTAAAACATAAAAGGATCGCTTTTTGCAGTATCTTCTATTAATTTTGCGTTTTCACCATAAACTGTTTTGCGGACAATATTTCTTTCATCTGTGGTTGTGAACTTATTTTCGAGTGTTGCCCAAAAATCTTTTTCTAATTCACCAGAAAGCTTTTGATATGTGATTCCTTGTGATCTTTCAGAAAATTCGTGGAAACATTTAATAATATTTTCAAGACTTTGTCTTACGCTATCTTGAAATTGTAATGCCATAATTACAGGAGCAATCATATTAGCAAGTTCTTTATCTGATTCTGAAAGTTTTTCTAGTTGTTTTGATAAATTTCCTGTCTTTTGCCCTAATTCTTTATATCTATCGCTTTCGCCTAACGATTTTGCTTTATCTAAATCACCAGAAGCAGCACTTTCAAAAATTTCATTAGCCATATTATTTGCTTCGTTAGCCATTTTTTCTACTTCGGAATGCGCATCGGTTCCTTCTTGATACATACTTGTAATCAAACCTTTTACTGTTTTTGCTTGATCTGAAGAAAGGCTTGAAACAGATTCAATTTTATTTCCAATTTCAAGTGCAGCTTGTTCTGTTTTTGATACAACATTTTTTAAAATAGTATCTGTAATTTTCATTAAATCTTTTACAATTGAGACAAAATTTTCATGAGTTATTTTTAGATTATCAGCCATAAATTATTTTATCTTCCTTCTAATAGTGTTAAAGCCATTCTCGAAGTTGCATTTGCTTGTTGTAAAACACTTGTACCAGATTGAAGCAAAATTTGGTTTCTAGTTAATTCAGAACTCTCTTCAGCTATATCCACATCTTTAATGCGGCTATTAGCAGCGCTTAAATTCTCAACAGTGGTTCCAATATTATTAATGGTAGAACCAAGTCTATTTTGTAACGCACCTAAATCTGCTCTAATTGCACTCACATAGTCTATTGCACTTTCAATTGCAGTTAAAGAGTGTTGTGCGCCTGATTTTGTGTCTAGTGCGAGTTCTGACACTCCTAAGCGGTTGGTTTTGACATCTGCTTTAAAAGAATTGTACTCTAAGCGGTCGACACCAAGAATATTATCACCGCCTGTGTTAATTTGGATTTCTAGGATTCCGCCGGTGCCATCTAATAATTGTGTTCCGTTAAACTCGGTGGCATAGGCTACACGATCAATTTCATCTTTTAGAGCTTGGTATTCGATATCGAGATAAACTCGTTCCTTTGGACCAATCGTATCTGAAGCCGCTTGCACTCCAAGTTCGCGCATGCGAATCAGCATATTTTGAACTTCATTCATACCGCCTTCCGCAGTTTGAATAAGGCTAATGCCATCATTTGCGTTACGTTGTGCTTGCTGTAATCCTCTTATTTTTGAACGAAGTTTTTCACTAATGGCAAGACCAGCAGCGTCATCTGCGGCTTTGTTAATTCGATAACCAGAAGCTAAACGCTCTAAGCTTTGATCGAGCATTTTGCGTGTATTACGCATATGTCTCTGATTCGTTATCGATGTTACGTTGGTCATTATCCTGTAGCCCATTGCCGTCTCCACTCAAAAAAATGCGATAGGGATATTTAATGAAACAACCTATTTTTTAGAAAAGGATCTCTTTTTTACGCTATCAAAAACTGCTTAATTTAAAAGCGTTTGGCGTCAATTCCGCTGTAGGTATAGAAAGCCGCGTTTGTTTTTTTTATTCTTTAGGAATGTTCTTTTTTTGTGTTACAATTCAAGGAGGTAACTTCATTCAATATTTGTAGTAGATTTTTGCGAAAAGGACGCTTGATATGATTAATGTCGAAAATAACCGTTTTCCGCATAGCGCTGAGCTATTTAAGTTTTGTAAAGAGATTTTGAATATCAAAAAAAATTCAGCTGAAAAGGTAACAGACCAAGATGTAGGAGCTCTTTTAGGATTTGATCCCGCTGATTGTACACATTGGAAATATGGCAGGAAAAATATCAAATCAATTCAAAATATCAATCAACTTGCTAAAGCTTTAGAAGTAGATCCTAGAAATCTTATTGATATCTCATTAGGTAAAAATGTTTTATTTGATGCTTTGATCGAATATCAAGGGTATGGCGATTTTCAGTGTACATCTTCCGAAAGAGAATTATTATTACAAGAAGCAAATAAATTAATAGAGTTGTCAAATATAAAAGCATTACCAATTTTTATTCCTGAGTTTGCAAATGTTATAGAAAATGTAGAAATGAGAGCGCAAGAAAATCAAAAAGATCTTATTTTATCTAGAGTAGAGCAAGGTAAAAATTTAATTACTTGGCCTAAAGGAGAAAGATTTGGAACGGCATTAAGGTTTTTACTTGCAAAAGAGCTTGCTCAGGTTATGCTAAATAAAGACTCATTGAAATCGGCTTTACCTCAGCAAAAAAATGCAATTTTTGCGAACAGACTTGCTCTGTTCTTGCTTATGCCGTCGTATTTGCTACAAATTGCTTTTAGCCAATGTGATCCCGCTCGAGATACGGTTGAACAATTGATGACCTTATTTTGGATGAGTCGTACTTTGATAAACATTCGGTTAAAAGATTTTCTGATGTATAGAAACTAATAGCTCTTAAAACAGTTTTCAGAGCTTGTGTTTCTAACCAACTCATGGAAACAGATATGGATTTTTCTACAATTAGTGCGTTTGTATTTTCTGGTGTTTCACTTCTATTATGTGCGTGGCTTATTCTATCTAAGCAAAAATTGATCGCAAAAAACACAGCCACTCAAAATAAATTAGTTGTCTTAGAAGCGAAACTCTTATCTATTGGAAGCTCTGCTTCAAATCCTTCAAACCATTTAAATGAAAAGAAAACAAGTCAGCCTAAAAATAATGAAAATAATACAAATTCGGGACATCATTCCGAACTATTATCTCTCCGTAAGGAAACAGCAAAGTTAAAAGATGATCTTAAAAAATCAAAAGAAGAAATTAAACTAAAAGAAAAAGCTTTAAAAGAAGAAGAAAATGCGACAAATAATAAACTATTTTCATTAACGGAAGAAAATGCACGTTTAATTATTCAAATGAAAGAAATGGATCAATTATTAAAAGAATCCAATCAAAATCATAAAAATCAAGTTCCATTAATTGATTTTGAGAAAAAAATCTTAGAAATTTCACAATTAAAAGAAGAGGTAGTTTCTTTAAAACAAAAACTAAATGAGTTCGATAAATTTAAAAAACAAAACTCAGCAAAGCTTTTAGCTTTACAAGATAAACTTAAATTAACGGAACAAGAACTACAAAAGTGGACTGATACGGCTAAATTAAATGATGGTAAATCATTAGACCCAAGCTCTTTCTTAAAATGGCATGATAGAGCTCTTTCAGGTAGAAAAATGTATCGTTTAATGCGTCAAATGAGAGAATTATCGGATAGTAAAGTGACAACTTACCAAGAGGGTGTCATGGCTGTTTCTAAATGGGTTTTGGATCAAAAGAATTTAAGCGTTCCTTCTGTTTCTACTGGCGAAGTTCTTGCAGATAGGCTATTAGCGGAAGCGTGGAACGCAATTTTACTTTCAAATCCGAACTTAGGTTCTGAAAAGGTTGAAAGTGAGGCTATGGTTTTAAGCACCTAGTCATTAAGTTATTCTTTCTTATTGTTTTCCGTTTTTTGAAAATTTTAATATTGGTGTGTTTTATTATGATAGATTTAAATAAGAAGCCTGCATTTTCTCGCTCTAGTAGACCCTCTTCTTCCGATAGAAATTCAACGAGAAACCCTTCTCGGAAATTTAGCAAAGAAAACGAAAGCAAGCTTGTTTGGAAACAAAATAATTCGACCCCTAATATTAGAATGATGACTATGCGCCAAGGTGTTTCCGAGAGAGTAATGCATGAACAACCATGTAAAATTCTTGAAAAATGTGGTTCATGTCCTTCCCTAGATTTAGCTTATAAAACACAACTCCAACAAAAAACGGCTGATTTTAAATCTCGTCTTCTTAAAGCAGGAGATGAGTTTCAACGATCAATTGTGAAAGACTGTATCGAATCTGAAGAAAAGTTTGGTTATAAACACCATGTTAAAATGGTGGCATCGGAACATTCAGGTTTAAAATCCTCTCAATTTTCAAATTTTGCAAATCCAAAAAGATGGATTGATTTAGGCGTTTATAATCAGTCTTCAAATGAAGTTGTGGATACAGGCCGTTGTCCTATTCAAACAAATGTAATGAATGATATTTCGGCTTATATTAGAACAGGAATTCGTGTTCATAATGTCTCCGTCTATACTCCAAAACAAAAAGATGGATTATTGCATTGTGTGATTTTAAGATCCTCTCATTATACAAGGCAGGCTCAAGTTACCTTTGTTGTTACCAAAGCCGATTTAAATTTATTAAGACCATTTGCAAGAGATATTTCTGAGAAATTTATGAATATTCAGGGTGTTTTTATGCAAGTCGCTTCACCTGATCAAAATGAAGAAAAACAAGAACAAGAATTAAAGTTACTTGTAGGGCAAGACCTGATTGAAGAAAAGTATAGTGATATCATTTTAAAATTTTCTGCTGCAAGTTTTATGCCTACAAATACACTAATGGCAAGGCGCATTTATAATCGTATTGAAGAATTGGCGGAGCTTACTGGAAAAGAAACAGTAATCGATTTATATTGTGGTGCAGGTGGTGTTTCTTTAGCATTAGCGAGATCTTCTCGTGAAGTAATTGGTGTAGATAATTCGTCTTTTGCCATAAAAGATGCAATAAGAAACGCAAAAAGTAACAATATTAGTAATGTTGGTTTTTATGAAGGGGAATCAAGTAATATCATTTCTAAATTGATAGAAGAAAAAAGAATTTATAAAGCTGATGTTATTGTTATGAATCCGCCAAAGAATGGCTGTGGTATGAATACAATAGAACAAATAAAAAAATTAGAGCCAAAAGCTGTATTATATTTATCTTCATTTTTTAGCAGTATGTTAAAAGATTTAAAATCTTTTGCCGTTCATGGATATACTCCAGTTATTTTTGAACCATTTGATACTTTCCCAGGTACTGATAATTATGAGGTTTTGTGTTATCTCGTAAAAAATTGAGTTCATAAAGGTGAGTCATGTATTTGTTAGGATTAAAAAGTATTTTAACTTTAGTCTTGTTCTCATTTAGTTTAAATGCTTTTTCTTATGATATGATTTGTAAAGATGATAAAGGTAAACAAATTTTTTCTTTTAATTTGGAAAAACCTTTGTCTTCTCAAATCTCTAACAAATTAGGTATGAGAGTAGTAATTATTAAAGGTTTTAATGGAGATGGAAATCGATTCAGTTTTGTTGCAAATTCAGCCCAAGAAATCGATTTAAAAGAATATCATAGTTTAATATTAAATGGATTTGGCCAAATTATTATAAGAGATCCCTATTCCTCTAAAAAAATAATATCTCTAAAAGAAATTACTTTAAAGTTGAATAAATTAGAAAATCTATTAAATTTAGGATCTGTAGAAGTATTAACTTCTTCTATAGTTGAAAACGAAAATCAAAAGATTGAACATTCTAATTGTACTTTTGATATTATAAATCAAAAAGAAATTAAAATATTTTCTAAAATATTAGAGTCTTTAAAGCAAAAAAGGTAATTTTTATGAATATATCTCAAGCAGAAATAGAAAAAATGAATAAAGAAGCCATTCAAGTCATGATTACTACTGCTCGCAATAAAACATGGAAAGCCATTGAAGATATTAAAAACTTAATAAAACCTGGAATGACCGAACTTGAAGCAATAAAATTAGCAAATAAATATTTTATGGAGCAAGGTGTCAGAAAATTTTGGCATAAAACGCACATTCGTTTTGGTGCATCTACTATTCTTAGTTTTAATGATACTTATAGAGAAAATGTTACCTTAAATGAAAATGATATTTTTTATATTGATATTGGGCCCGTCTGGGATGGAGTAGAAGGGGACTGTGGAAAAACTTTTGTAGTGGGTTCAAATCCAAAATATGAAAAAATAACAAAAGATATTAAAGTTTTATTTGATGATATTTTTCATTACTGGAAAACAACTGAATCTACAGGAAAGCAACTTTTTGATTATTCTAAAACTCAAGTCGAAAAAATGAATTATTTATTAGAGCCATCTTATGTAAAGGGACATCGCCTTTCTGAATTTTCTCATTTAAAATATACTTCATTGTCTCTCTTTGATCTTGATTTTATCCCTTCTTCAGAAAGATGGATACTAGAGCTTCAAATATGTGATCCATCCTTGAAGTTTGGTGCTTTTTATGAAGATCTTTTATTTTAGTTTATTTTACAGATAAATACATATAGATATTCAGTCAAATGGTTTGGGTTTTGTTTAAATTCTAAATACCTATTTGCTTGAAAGATTATTGTATTTTCACTTAAAGGATTATTTTTTGAAGAAAAATGCTTTAAAATTGAGATTTCTTTGATTTTTGACAAATTAGAATTATCTCTTTTTATTGAAATTGCTTGAACTACTTTAATAAAATATTTAATAAATTTCGAACCACTTTTATCAATATTTACCTTCTCTGGAACCCCAGAGGAACGGAATACTCTTTGGAAAAAAAGTTTAGCAGACGCTGTATCTCTACGTTTTGAAAGGTAAATATCTATAGTTTGTCCAAGCTTATCGACTGCCCTAAATAAATAGTGCCACTTCCCTTTTACCTTGATGTTAGTCTCATCCATACGCCAACTTTTATGGATCTTCTTCTTACACTCATGAAACTTTTTCAATAACTTAGAACTATATTCGACGACCCAGCGATGAATTGTCGTGTGATCTACATAAATACCACGCTCTTCCAAAAGTTCTTCTACTTGTCTGTAGCTTAAAGAGTAGGCTAGATACCAGCGAACTGCCATTATGATAATCATTCGCTCTGTTTGCTTCCACTTGAAATCCATCTCTACTTCCCCAAATTACAATCCAAGGAAGATACTTTACTCTCAATTGAACTTTTTTTGCAACAGAACCCATTCTGCCATTGATTATCTTGCACCTTTTGAATATGAAGAAAATTATTAAATTTAACTGTCCACTTTTTGGAGATCATACCAGGGAGACTAAAGTATGAGGAATTTTAATCTATGAATGATCTAATTATAAAAGAAAAAACAAATATATTTGACTATATTTTTTCAACAAATACTCTATTAAATTCTAACGATTATAAAAATAAATTTTTTAAAGATGATTTATCATTAAATAGGTTACAAGATGTATATTTATCAAAATATTTTGACAATAAATATGGACAATGTGCCGGTTTTTCGTTTTTATGGTTATTATGTATGATTAATTCAAATAATAAAACCAAAGCAAATTATATTAAATTTTTGAATAATTTCAAAGAAATCAATGTACTATCTAATAATCAAGAAAAAAAAATAATCTACCAAGATCTAATAAAAGCAAATACAGACTGGTTTTTTAAATCTATTGAAAATATTAAAGAAGATATGAAGATAAGCAGAGATATTCATTTAACAAAAAAAAATAATGAAAGCTTTATATCTCTTGTAAAGATTCTTTATGACACATCCTGTTTAACTTTTTTAACAAAAAGATTTTTAATTTTAGATAAAAAAAATAAAATTTTTAACTTCTCAAAATTACTAGAAGAATTACTAAGATTAAAGTCAAATTATATTTGCTGTTTTATTGGAAGCGATAATCATGCTATGGGATTATACATCCAAATGTCAGATGATTATTTTATTTTTCATTTCTACGACCCAGATTCTGGTAAAATAAATAATTATTTCAGCATATCAAAATATAATCCTAATTTCATTCAATTAGCAAATTTAAAATTGAATGAAATTATTTCAAAATCAGTTTATTTTATATTGAATCATTATTACCATCCAAATGGTAATTTTATTGTTTTAAAAATATTTAATGAAAATGATTTTTTATTAAAATCCTATGAAGACTATGATACAAAAATTAATCATTTATTATTTAACTATTGTGATGTTTATGATTCTAATAAAATATTAACGATTTTACATAAATTAATACATATTAATGATTTTTTTGTAATTAATTTTTTAATTAAAAAATTTCCAGACGTTATAAATGAATATAGTATTTCAGGAGATACAATTTTATACACATCTTGTATACATAAACATTTAGAATCTTTCAAAGTTATTATAAAATGTACCAAAATTGACCCTAATAAAAAAAATAAATATACTTCAAAAGCTCCTATACATGAAGTAGTTTCAATTGAAAATGATGAATTTCTTAAAGAATTTATAAAATTAAAAAATTTAGATGTAAATTTAATGGATGAAAAAGATAATACTCCATTAATATTAGCTGTAAAATGGAATAGGTTTAAATTAGTAAAAATATTATTATCCCATCAAAAAATTAATGTTTTTTTGAAAAATAAAAATAATATGACAGCTCTTGATTACGCAAAAGAATACAAATCAAATAAAATCATTGATATGATTGAAAATCATATAAAATATAAACAAAATGAATTTCAAACAGAAATAATAAATATTCCAAATACATCTAATTCATCATTAAAGCAACCAATTGAGATTTTTTCACAAGACCTAATTCAGCCTACTCCTGTTTGCATTATACCTTCTTTAAGCGAGCATAAAGTAAAGACAACAAAAGATATAAATGTTGAAAAGTTAGTAATGAATTTAAGTTCATATATAAAAGTCAAGTTAGATAAAGACAATACTGAAATTAAAAATAAAAAGAAAAGTTCAAATCCTAATTTAGATTTAGATTTAATAAATATGCATTATTCACAAATCGCTAAATATCATAAATCAACAATAGGATTAAAGCTTATTGAATGTTATAAAAAATATAGTAAATTTAATAAATTTTATTTACATTTATGCTATAAAGTTTGTTTTGCTTTAGTAGATAAAAATTCTGTATTTAAAATTTTAAGTACAAATAAACAAGAGATTAAGAAAAAATCTTTTTCTTTTTATCATAAAAAAAACACGCCAACTAATCTTAGAGAACATTTATATCTTCTAATAGCAGAGTTGGAATAATTGATATAAAGGGTGCCTAGGGTTCTGTTGCAAAAAAAGTTCAATTGAGAGTAAAGTATCTTCCTTGGATTGTAATTTGGGGAAGTAGAGATGGATTTCAAGTGGAAGCAAACAGAGCGAATGATTATCATAATGGCAGTTCGCTGGTATCTAGCCTACTCTTTAAGCTACAGACAAGTAGAAGAACTTTTGGAAGAGCGTGGTATTTATGTAGATCACACGACAATTCATCGCTGGGTCGTCGAATATAGTTCTAAGTTATTGAAAAAGTTTCATGAGTGTAAGAAGAAGATCCATAAAAGTTGGCGTATGGATGAGACTAACATCAAGGTAAAAGGGAAGTGGCACTATTTATTTAGGGCAGTCGATAAGCTTGGACAAACTATAGATATTTACCTTTCAAAACGTAGAGATACAGCGTCTGCTAAACTTTTTTTCCAAAGAGTATTCCGTTCCTCTGGGGTTCCAGAGAAGGTAAATATTGATAAAAGTGGTTCCAATACAGCGGCTTTAAAGGCAATGAATGAAGGTTTTAAATCTAAAGATAAGATCCTGATTAGACAAAATAAATATCTAAATAACCTTGTGGAACAAGACCATCGATTTATAAAAAAGATTGTGAAGCCTATGCTTGGTTTCTACTCATTGAAATCAGCGAGAGCTACTTTGTGTGGAATAGAACTTCATCATATGTTTCGCAAAGAGCAATACAAATTTAAAAGTCATTTGCATATTTGGGAGCAATTTCGCTCCCTCGCTTCATAATTGCGCTTAGAGTGGAGCTACTTGAAAAGTAAAAACTCCATTCTTTGTTACTTCTAATTATTTGCAACAGAAATCACTTGAGTTCAAATCCTAGAACACGGCTATGATTCTTTAGGAAAGAATGGATTTTGACAAGGCCCTCGAATCCATATAGAGCCAAAATATTATGTAATTCTTTAAATATTATAATTCATACTAGTATGTAAAATATTAACTTTCGCAACTTTTATGAACTAATTTATTAGTATTATCATGATATTAAATATAAAAATAGGATGTGTGTTTTAATTTCAAATTCACGAAACTGTAATCTAAGTCGGTGTATAATAAAACGTGTTTGTTTTCTTTTTATGTATTTTTTTATGTATTCATAAATGCATGTTTAAAAATATAAAATTTCTGAGGTTATTGTGAATTTATTATTAAAAAATAATAAAATTTTAAGAATATTAATATCCATTGTAAGCATCGTTACCTTTTCGAGCTGTAGCAAATCTTTTTTAGATCCACAACCAAAATCAATGGATAGAATGGGATCGGGAAGTACTACTTTAAATGTAATTTATGCTAATGATCTTGCGACAAGTGCAAGTAGAGAAGATTGTAAAGAAACTATAAATTCTAATAATTGTCTTATTTTTACTCAAAATGATGTTACTCCTTTAAAATCTTTTAATTCGGGTAATATTGCTGCTGAGCTTAAAGATGGACCTATCTATTTTATAATACCAAATCAAAATAATGTTATATCTCCTGTTAATATGACTTATTATAATGATCCCAATACAATATCAAAAACAGCAAGTACTGAAGTTAGAGTAAAACTTTTTCATAAAGAAGATGGAAGATTTAAAGAAATTGTATTATCAGCTCAAAGATATATACATTATGAATCCTATACAGAACTTAATAATATTGCGACTTTAAATGATCCTGAAGTAGCTTATTTAATTGTTTCTTTTGATATTTTAAAAAATCCTTCATTAAAATCTGGAAGCTATGAGGGAGAGTTTTTAGTGCAAGGAAAATCTCCACAATCTGTCCATGCAGATTATACTAAAGACATTAAAGTAAAAGTATTTATAGATATAAAATAATTTTTAACATTTTATATCTAAATTAACACTTCATCATTAAACATGAATTTTGGATTCTTCTGGTGATTGTTGTTTTGCTTGAATGTTTTTTATTTCTATTTGTGAATCTAATTTGTTTTCACTCTTATCTAGTTCGTCAAATAACCCAAAAAGTGCTTGGCTTACAGGATGATCGGGATATCCAATAACAATAGGCTTTACTTCAGAGTGAGATTCACGAACTTTTATACTGGTTGGTATATAGGGTTCGAGAACTTGATATCCTATTTTTTTTAATTCTAGAATAATTCCTAAAGAGTGTTTTGTCCCCTTTTGATATTGATTAACTACAATTCCTTTTACAATTAAGCTTGGATTATGATCTTGCTTAACCTCATCTATTGTTTGCTTTATTTCTTGAGCAGCGCGAATGCTAAAGGCATCACAGTCTATTGGTATAATAATTTCTGTTGCTGCAATTAAACATGCTAAGCTAAAAAAATCGTTTGCTGGCGGTGGATCTAAATAAACATGATCGTAGGTATTATTTTTTAATCCATCCTTTAATTTCATTATTTTATGTTTATTTTCAAGTTTTGTTCTAAGTTCTTCTAATTCTCTATTGCAAGCAACTAAATGTAAATTTGGAATACGTGTTTGTGAAGTGATATATTCAAAAATAGATTGTCTAAATATATTTAAATGTAAACAACTTTCATAATAATGCGTTAATGATTTTTCAGGTTGTTTATTTGAACCCAAAATATAGGAAGAAGCATTTCCTTGAGGGTCTGAATCAATTAGTAATGTTCTTTTTCCGCGGATAGCTGAACATGCTGCTAAATTCACAGCAATTGTCGTTTTCCCTACGCCACCCTTTTGATTGTAAATAACTCTTATTTTTTGAGACATTTAAACCCCTTATCCAAACCAAATACTACGTCTATTTTTTAATTTATCTACTATGGTATCTTGAATTTGTTCTTTCACCATTTTACTCATTTTATAAACAAGTACACGATCTTTTTCTGCTCCAGGCCCAAAATTGGAAAAGTCAATTTGTGGCAAGATATGTATGCTCCATTTGCTTGGTAGAGGAATTAATCCTAAAGGCCCTAGCCAGGGAAAAGTCCATGTGATTGGAGTATAGGGAACACCAATCATTCTTGAAAAAGTAGTTTCGCGTGCCAGCATCGGATGAATTTCTTCAGGTCCAATAAAAGCAACGGGCACTAAAGGAGCTCGGGTTCTTAAGCATAGGCGAATAAATCCTCCTCTTCCAAAACGTGCCAGGTGATATTTGTCGCGATAAAGTTTTCCAAGTCCTTTCACACCTTCTGGAAAAACAACAACAGGATGGTTATTTTCAAGAAGTTGTTGAGCATTTTCTTGGCTTGCACGGACACCGCCAAAGCGGTTCATTAAAGAACCTAAAAAGGGAAAGTGAAATAAAAAGTCTTCGACCATAAAGCGTAATTCTCTATGCATATGATGCTCTTTTTGGATTGCTACTTTAAGCATAGTAGCATCATAAGGTAACCCACCAGAGTGATTTCCAACTAATAAAGCAGGGCCATTTGATGGAATATTCGATATCCCATAAGTTTCTACTCGCCAGTATTTTATGTAAAAAAAGTCTAGTAGTGGTCTAACAAATTTGTCAAAAATAGGATCATAACCAAAGGGGTCTACTTCTTCGCTTCGTAACTTTAAAGAAAGTTCATGATATTTTTTTCTTAAATTAAATGGATTTAGTCCTGTGAAAATATCATCAGAAATAATTTCTTCTACCTCTGTTTCTTGTGGCGTTAATGTCTTTTCAATTTCTTGTCTAAATTCCTGCATTTTTCCTAAAACACTATAAAGTTCTTCTTTTGTCGCAAATTTTTCTTGATTATTACTAAATTTGCTTTGAAGATCTTTTTCAATTCTATTGAATTGTTCAATTAACATTCTTCTAATATTAAATATTTGGTTTGAAAAATTTTGCAAGTTATCACTAGATTGATTTGTCGAATTGTTTACTTTTTCATTGGACTGCCTAGCCATAGCTTTGTTACCTTTTAAAAAATTTGTTGAAATCCTTGTGATGATGCATAAGCTTCATCTTCACCTAAAGTAGAAGAAGGCATTGAAAATCCAATTTTACGAAGACGATTCGCTTCAATCATGGATTTAAGAGCTTGTCTGCTTGAATATTTAGGAATAAATCCTAATTTATCGGCAGCTTTTTTTCCATCTCCCACACAAATGTATTGAAAAAAGGGGACAATATCAGACGGCAATTCCCAAATTCGAGATGCATATCCTGCTGAAAAAAAGGAACGACACATAGCTGAAATAAAAGGAACAGGTATTTTTCCTGACATATGAACTCCCGTGCTTAAAGGTAACACACCTCTTCCTACAATATTAAATATGCCTGGAATATTATTAGATAAGGTTGAAATTTGGGCACGTACAGCATCATCTTCATGGATAAATTGAACGAGAGGATCATAGCCTAAAACTTTTGGTATTATTCCAGCAAAAAAGTACCTTGCTCTGATATTAGTAGAATTAGGTCCAAGTATTGGTGCAAATCTTAATATCGTAACAGAGCAATCTTTATATGTGTTTACAAAATCTTGAATTTGATTTTCGACATCAACGCGTGTGCGAACAAATTGAGGTCCTTGCATAACGAGCGTATAATCTTCATGAATAAAATTTGGATTTTTAGGGTGTGCTCCATATACAAATGTAGCACTATGAACAATAAGTCTTTTAATATTTGACTCTGCTATGGCATTCAAAACATGAAAAGTACCAATGGATTCAACTTCATGATGATATGATTTTCTTCTCGTTGGTCCTGAAAAAAGAGAACCATGAATAAAAGCAGTTACTTTATTTTCAATTAATACAGCTGCTATATTTGAGCTAGCTTCATCTTTAGTTAAATCAACTCTATGAAAAATAAATTTTGTAGAAACGATTGAGGGTGGTTTGATATCAAAAATATGAACTTCTTTTATGCTTGAAAGACCCGCGAGTCTTTTTAAAACAAGTGAGGTTAAAAAACTAGATGCCCCAGTCAGTCCAATACGTTCGTGCATTTGAATATTTTCCATATTATCTAGCCTGTTTTCTTTCTTATTGAAGCTTTAACCAAATTCACATATATCAATTTACAATTAGGCTCTTTGGGCCTTTGTATTTTAACTAAAAGGATCTTTTGTGCCATTGCTCAAAAAAAATGAAAATCCAAAAAAAAGGGAACTTGGCTTGGCACCTATGGAAGGTGTTACTTGCCTTGCTACAAGACTTTGGTTTTCCCTAACTTCACAGCCAGATTTTGCAATGACGCCTTTTCTGCGTGTGACAAGAGACTACCCTTGGAAACGAGTCCCTTCAACGTATGCAGCAGAAATTTTTGACCTAAAAGGCTTAACCTCATACCGCCTCATTCCTCAGCTCATGGGCACAAGTCCCTCCGATCTAGAACGAATAGCGACACCATTATTAAAAAACTCAAATTTCGTAGATATCAACTGCGGATGTCCATCTCCAAAAGTTGTTGGAAGTCATGCAGGAAGCGGTTTGCTCGAAAAATTAGAAGTTTTTGAAGAGTTTTTAACTGGCATTCAAGAAAAACTAGGTGAATCTCGTTATAGCATAAAAATGAGATCGGGATTTCACACGAATGATGAGTTTCCCAAATTGTTAAACCTTGTTGCAAAAATGAAAATGTCTCAACTCACCCTTCATGCTCGTACTCGTCAAGAGCGCTATACTTCATTTTCTAAATGGAATTTGATCGATATGGCTTCTCAAACATGTGGTTTTCCAGTTGTAGGCTCTGGCGATATTGTGGACTCACAAAGCTTGGAAAATACAATGGGGCAAGCTCCTATGGTAGAAAAAATCATTGTGGGCCGTGGAGCTTTGAGAAATCCTTGGATTTTTCAAGAGTTAAGAACGAATGAAATCGTACAATTGACAAGCAGAACCCTTGTTCTCTCTTTGGCGTGTTATGCTGTCTTGCAAGATATTTTGGCGAATAATCCTTCCTTACTTTTACAACTTGTTGAAAAAGGTCTTTTTGAAAAAACTTGTGGGACAGATGAAAATTTATGGGAACAACTCTATCATAAGTTAACAGTTTTATACTATGGACATTACATCGAAACAAAATCTTTGGTGGTAGAAAGACCAAGTTTTGCAAGAGTCAAAATGATTTGGAATTCTTTAAGAAGCTCCTTAAATTCAGGGTTTATGGATCCTTTTTTACTAAGAGTGAATTGTTTTCCCGATTTTGAAAAAGGCATTGTAAGTAAAGTACAAGAAAGTAATGAATTATTGAGCCTTAAATACAGTTCTCAATATGACTGGATTTATTCCGGAGCAAAAAATAATGGAAATGAACAAAATTGATAAATTAAAAAATGTTATTGAAAATCATGAACAAATTGCAAATGAAGAATCTGATGATGCTTCAAAACTTTGGAAACAATATCAAAATCAAAAAAATAAAAAAAATTTAAGTAAGATTTTTTTGTTTTCTTTTGTTATACTTATTATTGTTATTCTAGCAATTGTCGGTCTTTATATTGTACTATCAACCACAGACCCTCTCCACGGTATATAATTTTGACCTCATACACTATTGATTTGTTTTTTTTCGACCGATAAGATATTTGTTAGAACAGAAAAACATTACGATTAAGATTTTCATCAATTTATTAATTAAAAATTGATTAGGAAGTGGCGCGCCTGATGATTTTTCTTAAGTAACCAGGATGTATTATGGGCAGTTTTGAAAGAAAAGTGCTTGTTCTTGATTCAAGGTATGAACCGGTAAAAGTCGTCACAATGGAGCTAGGATTCGTCCTTCTTTATGCAGGAAGAGTGACATCAATCATAGATTCCGAGCGTGTTATAAATGGAGTTTCTCGAGTTTGGAAAGTTCCATGGATTGTCCGGTTGGAAGGTTGTAGGCCAAGAAACAAAAGATTAAATGGTCCAAGATTTTCAAGGCAAAATATATATTTGCGAGATGGTTTTCGTTGTCAATATTGTCAGTGTTCTGGATTAGCTTCTAACTTAACATTAGATCATCTGCTTCCCTCTGCTAAAGGTGGGAAAACCACATGGGAAAATATCGTAACAGCTTGCAAGACTTGTAATATGAAAAAAGGTGCAAAAACGATTGAAGAGTTAGGAATAAAGTTACAAAGACCTCCTTCAAAGCCACAGTTGCATCCTACTGCTTTGTTCCCTTTAAGATATGGCATTACGACAAAAAATGCTCCGCAAGCTTGGTTACCTTATTTAGATTTGTCTGTGGCAGATAGAGCTTTAGTGCTAGGATTTGATGCTTCTCCTGTGTTTGTGAATTCATATCAGCAAGATTCTCTCATCCAAGTTTAAAATTTTTAAAAATAATGTAGTCTTCCCTAAAATGTAAAGATTCTTTTTTACAGTGATTTGGGGAATTTTCTTATGATTGGATTAGAAGATCGTTTTATCGATATTAATGGATATAAAACTCGTTATTGGTTATCTGGAAATTCAGAATCTATAATCTTGTTACTTCATGGATTTGCCTTTTCGGTGGAAATTTGGGAATCAAACATTCATGAACTTTCAAAAAATCATAAAGTAATTGCATTAGATTTATTGGGTTTTGGATTAACGGATAAACCAAAAGGAAAACAAAAAATTGAAGATTTTCCTCTTTTTGTTTTTGAATTTTTAAAAAAAATGTCTATCCAAAAAGTCCATATAGTTGGGCATTCTATGGGGGGATTGATTGCTACAAAAATGGCAGAAATGCACCCAGAGGTTATTGAGTCCTTGGTTTTATTGGGAAGTGCTGGATTTTCTAAAAATATTCCTATGCATTTTCGCATTTTTTCATTGCCCTTTATTGGTGAAATGTTTGTAAAGCCAAATAAACGGGGATTAATGAGTGCTTTAAGAAAGAATACTTATGTTAAATCGGCAGTGACTCCCAAACTGGCAGATAAGCTATTTGAGTTTTCATTGCATCCAGAAATGGGCCCAACTCTTTTAAAAATTACGAGAACTGCGGTTGATTTTTTCGGTTTTAAAGGATTTATAATTCGAAATATTAAAAAAGATATCCATAAATTAACAATGCCTGTTTTAATCATATGGGGAAAAGAAGATTCCATCATTTATTTAGATCATGCTTATGTAGCAAATAGATTGATTAAACAATCAAAACTTGTCATTTTTGATGAATGTGGTCATCTTCCACAATTAGAATATCCGGAAAAATTTAATTATCTACTCGGTCAATTTTTTAATGTAACAAAGAAGTCATAACTAATTGTTAATATTTAATAAATTGTTATTTGTGAAAAAATCTGATATATTATTTTGTTGACTTTTAATTTGTAAAAGAGTTTCATAACTTTCTGTTTTTTGATTAGTTGACCAATCGATGGAGCTCAATATCTATGTCGTCAAATGGAGCCACTGTTTCCAATTTTAAAGTTTTAATAGCTGGGTTTGCTGCTTTTGCTATGTTTTTTGGCTCAGGAAATCTTGTATTTCCTCTAAAAATGGGAAGTGAGACACAATCCAATTGGGTTTTTTCTTCGATAGGTTTAGCAGTCACTGGGGTCATTGTCCCTTTTTTAGGATTAGCGGCTTTAACTTGTTTAAAAGGCTCACAAGATCAGTTTTTTAGATGGCTTGGAAAAGTTGGCGCTTGGATAGTCCCATTTCTTATATTGCTTTTAATCGGGCCATTTGGAGTGATTCCTCGCTGCATCACGGTTGGTTTTGGTGCTTGGCAATCCTTTGTCCCTACAACCCCTATTTGGGCGTTTGCTTTGGGTTGTGTTGCTATTATTTGGTTAGCTACCTTTGGTAATGGAAAAATCGTTGATGTCATTGGAAAATATTTTACACCTGTGAAGCTTGGTGCTTTAGCCTTGGTTATTGGCGGTTCTCTCTATTTTGCGCTTTCATCCGCTAGCAGCATTGTGCCAAGCACAACAACACCCATGGGGGCATTTAAAGCTGGATTTTTTGAAGGCTATAATACTATGGATCTTATGGCTGCGATCTTTTTTGGTGTTAGTTTAGTTCAATACTTTAAAACGAGCGGTAGCGATAAAATTCCTTTTAAGCCGACCTTGTCAGCAATGGCTCTGGGTATGTCCCTTCTTATGATTGTATATATGGCTCTTGTTTACTTAGGAGCGGCTTATTCAACTCAGGTCTCTCATTTGCCTGAACCACAAATTTTGCCACATATTGCTCATATTGCTTTAGGAGAGGCTTCTGATTATTTAATTTCATTTACGTTGGTTGTTTCATGTCTTACAACGGCAGTGGCTTTAACTTCAGTTTCTGTAGATTTTTTATGTGCTAAAATTCCTTTTTTAAATGGGAAACGCCAACTTACTTTAATGCTCTGCATTATCATTACTTTTGTAATTGCTTTAACTGATTTTAGAGGGATCATGTCTTTTATGGCTCCTATCCTTCAAGTAATGTATCCATTTATTATTGCAATGGCGTTATTAAATATAATTGTTTATGCATTTAAAAACATAAAATCTAATCATAAATTGAAAAAAGAAAAAAAGGCGGCTTAAACTTTTTGATTTAAAGTTTAATTTTTGATAAATCCTCCTTAATAAAATTAAGGAGGATTTTTTATGTTTTTTGAATGGGACTCTTGTTTATTTAATGGTCGTCTATTGCAAGTAAGTCCTCTGAATTATTCCGACATCACTTCTCTTAAAAAAGTATTTTCTCAAGATTTATTTGAGTATTATCCATCTTGTTTTTCTTCTTGTGAAGAATTTGTTAATAAAAAAATAATTGAAAAAGAAAAAAAAATTTATTATCCTTGGGTATTTATCGAAAAAGAATCGGGAGAATGTATTGGAACAAGTTCATTTTCAAATATTTCCTTTGAACACAAACGCCTTGAAATTGGTTTCACTTGGTTTGGAAAAGAGAAACAAAAATTAGGATTTAATGTAGAGTCTAAATTATTATTGCTTGAGTATTTGTTTGAAAAAGCAGGTTTTACTCGTGTCGAATTTAAAACAGATGAGCTTAATATAAGTTCAAATTTAGCCATGCAAAAACTTGGATTTACAAAAGAAGGCGTATTTAGAAAACATTTAATTATGCCTTCAGGAAGATATCGTAACAGTGTTTATTACAGTGTTATCGATGAAGATTGGCAACAGGTAAAAGAAATTATTTTAAATCGGTTACAAAAAAAACAGATTATGATGAATACAAAATAATATCAGAAAATTATAAATTTATTTAAACCAAATTGGAATTGAATATTTTTTTAATAATTTTTTCATTTCACCATTTTTAATCATTTTTTTAATTGTCTTATTTAAAATTTCTACCCTTTCTTCTGAATTCTTTTTTTTAGGAGAAAAAGCAATATAAACATTTTCTAAAGGGCTGCATCCTGAGTTTTTAAGTTCCTTTATATCGTAATGTTTTTTTAAATAGAAATTGACAACATTGGGATCTTCTACAAAAGCATCTATTTCTCCATTACGAGCTTTTCCAATCATTTTTTCGAGAACATAATCTCCAAATGTCTCATCAATTTTAGTTTTATCTGCTAAATTATTTTTAATATACGTATTTAATTCTTCATAATACGAATAATCTTTAACAATTCCAACCCGAATTGATTTTAAAGAGTCTATTCCTGTATATTTAAAAACTTTCTTTCCAAACGTATAATAACAATTTTGGCTTTTTCCTAAAATATCACTAAAAATAAAATCAGGAGCGTCTTCTTTTGCGGCTCCAACAATAGCATCGAAACCTCCTTCTCTAGTTTCTGTTACTGCACGTGCCCAATTCATGGTTTCATATTTTATATTTTCTTCTCCAAACGCTTTTTGTAAAATTTCAATCATGTAACCTTGATTGATGTCACTAGGGGAGCAATTGTAGGGGCACCAATAATCAGCTCGGACATGAATGGGTTCACTTGAATAAGCTTGCAATTTTAAAATAATAAAAATAGAAATATAAAACATTTTTTGAATTATAAATTTTTTCATTTAAAGCTCCAATAAATTAACTTTCTATTAAGTTAACAGCTTTGGTTTTTAAAACAAAGATTAAAGTTTAATTTAAATTGTCAAATTTGTAGTTTTTAGCTTGAGTTCTAATAATTGTGAATCGCTATTTTATTTTGATTATTGTTTTCTCGATCGGTTCTTTCACAAAAAAAAGAGCTTTGTCGAAACAAAGCTCTTTTTGCCAAAAATAGGAAACTTTATGAGAAAACAAACTGGTTGCAGGTAGTTAAAATTAGAAGCGGTAGTGTGCAAATGCTTTATTTGCTTCTGCCATTTTATGAACGTCTTCACGTTTCTTAATAGCAGCACCACGGCGGTTAGCAGCATCGAGAATTTCAGCAGCTAGCTTATCGCGCATGGATTTTTCATTGCGTAAGCGAGAGTAAGAAATAAGCCAACGAAGTGCTAAAGCTTGCCTGCGCTCAGGACGAACTTCAACAGGGATTTGGTAGTTAGAACCACCAACACGACGAGTACGAACCTCTACTTGTGGTTTGAGGTTTTCAAGTGCGCGTTTAAAAACAGCAATGGCTTCTTCGCCTTGTGCTTTTTGAGTTACAATTTCAATTGCGCCGTAGAATATTTTTTCTGCTGCGCTTTTTTTTCCGTCTTCCATCATACAGTTGATGAACTTAGTTACAAGTACATCACCAAATACAGGATCTGCTAATACTTCGCGTTTTATCGGGCGACGTCTGCGTGCCATAATTTAAATTCCTTTAATAAAAGAGAAACTTCAAAGTTTCTTTGAAACCTTTACTCAAAAACAGGACTCATTGTTCTGTTTCTGTTTGTTGTGTTGGCCATATTGCAGGCAGGGAGCAACAAATCTCACCTTAGCTTTGCAGCTTTAGCTTACTTCTTGCCTTTTTTAGCAGGTTCAGCGGCAGCAGCGCCTCCTTTAGGACGTTTTGCGCCGTAAAGAGAACGAGATTGACGACGTTTTGCAACGCCAGTTGTATCAAGTGCACCACGAACAATGTGGTAGCGCACACCAGGTAAGTCTTTTACACGACCGCCACGAACGAGAACAACGGAGTGCTCTTGTAAGTTATGGCCTTCACCTGGGATATAGGAAATAACTTCAATACCAGTAGTCAAACGAACCTTTGCAACCTTACGGATCGCAGAGTTTGGTTTTTTAGGTGTTGTTGTATAAACGCGTGTACAAACGCCACGACGTTGTGGGCACTCTTTAAGTGCTGGGGACTTGCTGCGGTAAGGGTTTGGCTTACGGCCGCTTGCGACAAGCTGGTTAATGGTTGGCATACGAAACCTTTCCTTGTATGTAGCCGTCAGTTTTCTTTAGTCCTGTTGTATTTTTGGCTTAAAACAGGTTTGCATAAAGTTGCCTTTGGCAAGAGTGGCAAACAATAGAAAAGCTTCCTGTCAAAGTCAACTCTTTTTTAATGGATAAATTAGGCATATTGAGGCCTTTTTATCAGTGCAAAAATGAGAAGGCAAAAAATCTCATAAAATATAAATATATGATTTTATTTGTATATTTTTGGTTGTAATTTTTTTGTCGACTTTTAATTGCCCCACAAGAAAATGCCTTTTGCTTAAAGGCTTCCTAAGCCATGCCTTCTATATCATGCAATTTAAGTGCTAAAGTTTTTCATTATTTTCAGCTATTTTATCCTTAAAGAAACAAGAAATTTAGATCGTTTCTTTAAAAAGGGAGTTTGCAAATGTTTTTAGCATCCCCAAAATCAAGCTTAATACCAATTGCTTTACCTCCTTCTTCAAAAGGGGATGTTGAAAAGCAAGATTTAAAACTTGATGATGACAAAGATCCTTTTGATAATGCGCTAGAAAAAATTTTTACTAAAACTAAAAAAGAAGATGAACCTTCCGTTCTTCCAAAACTATTTGTGTCTAAAAAAGAAGATGAAACAAAAAATGAGGAAACCAACTTTCTTTTAAATCCTATTTTTTCTTCATCTTATTTATTTCAACCACAATGGCAAAATCAAAATCCAACAAAAGAAGCTTTATTATTAGAACCACAAATTGAATTGAATCCTTTGGAACCTAAAAGTCTTTTAAGTATTTTAGATGCAAGTGAAAAAAATTTGAAATTAGATGGTTATCAATTTTTTGAATTTGCAAAGCCAATAAATATAGATAAAAATTTAATTGGAAACATAAACCTAGATGAAAATCAAAAAATTACTACAACTCCCTTTGCTAAAGAAAATAACTCCTTAAAAGATAATTCTAAATATGAATTAGTTGATGTAAATTTAGTTAAGAATGAGGATAATTTAATAAAGGCGTTTAATATAAATGATAGCAGTATAAATGAAAATATTCAAAAAGGAGATTTGGTTTTTATAAATAAAAATCCTATTAATTCAGGGAATAAAAATATACCAGTGGATATGAATATTTTTAATCCTAATATAAATATTGAAGTATCTGATATCAATTTTGATATGGATAAAATCCAAAATAACAACGGTAAAAATGTTATAGATCAATTAAATAAAGGATTTTTAAATCAAAAAGGAATTCAATTAAATGAAAATTTAGTTGCGTATCCTGTTGCTAAAATAGTGAATGATTCGGACATTAAAACGGATTATTACTTATTTAAAAAAGAATTTAGCCCATCTGGTGAAAAACAACAATTTATCGGAGTTATTTCAAAAGACAACGATCATCAAAAAGATATTATGAATAATAAAAATAGCTTTGATCCGAAAGATTTTTTATTCATAGATAATAAAAATAATTTTAGCGAAATAAATAAATCTATTAAATATGATCTAAATAAAAACAATTCTTTTTATATGAATGATGTTTTTAATAATAAAAATAATTTGAATGAAATTGATATTGAGAACCCTAATTTTGAATTAAAAGATTTAAAAATTAAAACTATAGATAGTTTTGTTCGCACAAACAAGATGGGTGATAATTTTAAAACTATAAAAATATCTGGAAATGAAGATGAATTAAGAAAAATAGATATGATTGATCCTAAAAATCAGTTACAAGTTTCAAAATTAAATGAATCGAATCAAAAAGAAAAAACAGATATAAAGTTACCTGTTTTTAGTATAGAAAATATAGTTAAAGATAAAAAAGAAATTAATTTAAGTAAAAATAATTTCAATATTTTTACCAATGAAAAATCAAAATTAGATGGTTTGAAGTTTAAAGATTTAAATGAAGATTCCTTTTTTTCATTTATGTCTTCTGACTCCGATAACCAAACTAAAGAAAATAAAAAAGAATTAAATGAGAAATCTACTTCAGAAAATAAAGGGTTAGTTTTTGAAAAAACTATTTCTTCACAAGCGAATACCCCAATAATTTTGTCTGATAAAAGTAATGCTGATTTTTCAAATCCTATGGTCTCTGCTGCTACAAGAAGAGCGGTTGATCTATCAAGTCAATTACAAGCTCGTGGTGGTGGTAATGCCAAAATTCAAATTCAAGATGAAAAATTTGGAAGCATTGAATTAAATATTCATATGAAAAAAGACAATACTGTTTCTATGGAAATTAAAGCTACAGATAAAGATTTAAAAAATATATTGGAGCAAAATTCGGATACTTTAAAAAAGACTCTTGATAGTCAAAATATTTCTTTAACAGATTTTAAAGTTTCTACTGTAGAAAGCAAATCAATTCAAGCTGGATTAGGTGGAACAACAAGTCAAGGATTCTCACAACAACAGTTTAATCAAAATTCAAATAATGGAAACAACCAAGATTTTTATCAGCAAAATTTAGCACAAGGATTTATGTCAAATAGTTTTTCTAATGGAAATAATTCTTTTTTTAATAGATCAGATGATGATTATTCCTTTAGTAAATCTTCTAATCAAAGTTACATAAATAGTAGAAATAATTTTTCGAAAAATATGGAAAAAAATTCCATAACAAATATTCAACGTGGTGCAAATGGATCTATTAAAGTAAATGTTTAATCATGTTATTAATTTATTAGTAATTTAATGATGGAGTTAGATATGTACGTAGGTGAAGCAAAAGGTGTTGCACGTCTTCCAGAAAAAGCTCCGGAACCTCCGAGAGATACAGGATTGAAATTGGAAAAAGGAGAAGAAGCTCCTAATTTTGATAACATGATCTCGGAATCAAATATATTAAGACAAGCTGAAATTGAAAAAGAAAAAAATGAAGCTGGTGGTGATTTTCGGCTTGGAGAAACTAAAAATGATCGTGAATTTAGAAAACAACTTGAAAAAGTAACTGGTAAAAAGCAAGATCTTGCTAAAAATAAAATGGAAAGAGATGATTATCTAAATTTATTAGTGACTCAATTAAAGTACCAAGATCCAGCCAAACCTATGGAGCATTATGAGATGGCTTCTCAAATGGCTCAATTTAATACTGTTGAACAGCTTATGGGTGTAAATAAAGTATTAACCGAAATGAAAAAATTACAAAATGATGCAAAAGCTGAAAAATTATCTCAGTACTTAGGTAAAGATATTGAAATTCAAGGTAATAATATTAAATTAACACAAGATGGAAAAGCAAATACTGCTAAATTTGATCTTCCTGCTGCAGCATCAAATGTCATTGTTGAATTTAGAGATGAGCATTCTAAAACAGTAAAAAGTATACATATGGGAGCATTACAACCGGGTAACAATAAAGTGGTTTGGGATGGAACAAATGACAAAGGTGTTAAATTACCTAATGGAAGTTATACATTTAATATTCTTGCTTCAACAGAAGATGGAAAGCCAATGACGGCAAAAACTTCTTATATTGCTAAAGTTGAAGGAATAACAGATATTTTATCTGGCGGTAAATTAGATACAGATGTTGGTCCTGCCGATCCTGCAAAAATAATTGCAATTCGTAATCCAGAAAATAACGTAACACCTGTTAAACCACAAAAATCTCAAATAGCAAATTATGTACAAAACTCAAATCCAAACCCAAATGGAAAACCAACTGATAACGCGAATCCATTAAATTCAAAACCTTCTGAGACTCAAAAACCATTAAATAATTTAGATGGAATGGATTTATCTCAGAATCCAGTTTTAAATAAAAATGCATCTTTAAATAATAATTCAGATGAATTTATGCCATATCCTTCAAAATCAGATCCAATAACTCAACAAGGACAAAATTCATTTGAAACAAAAATTACAAACAATGATTTAAATAATGCTCAAACAAAAATGAATAATGTTGCAAAAATGCCATCTCTTGAAAATGGCGATGACATGAAATTTTCACCAAAAAAACCAGATGTAAAAATGAGTCAGCCTAAAGCAGAAGCTCAAACTAAATCAGAAGCAATAACAAAACCAAAACCTCAAGAGAATTATTCAGATGTAAAAGCAGCTCCTAAGTACGGAGGACCGCCAACTGTTGCTGGAATAAGTGGGAAACAATATTAAGTTCTGTTACTTTATAAAGGGATTAAGTTATGCCAATAAATTATGCCTTATTTAGCGCGGTTTCAGGTTTAGGTACTAATGCAGATGGAATGTCCGTTGTTGCCAATAATATTGCCAATGCAAATACAAAGTCTTTTAAAACAGATAGAGCTGAATTTGAAGATATGCTTGCTGTTACATTAAATGAAAGATCTCAACTTGGTAGAGGTGCTCGTTTGAGAAATATCACTACCATGTTTAACCAAGGTGCTGTAACAAACACGGGACAAATAACCGACTTGAGTGTTCAAGGTGATGGTTTTTTCTTAATTAAAAGTGATGTTGCTGAAGTAAAAGAGTCAAATGGATTATTTTATACAAGGCAAGGAAGCTTCCGTTTTGATAAAGATGGTAAGTTAACAGATCCATCTGGGGCTCGTGTTCAGGGTTATATGCCCGATCCAGATAGTAATAATAGGCTTTCTGTTAAGTTAACAGATTTACAAATTCTATCTAATATTATTCCTCCTAGAGCGACAAATTTAGTAAACGTTGTTACAAATCTTGACGTCAGAGATAAACCTCCCGTTGATGATTTTGATCTTTCAAGACCAGCCGATACTTCAAATTTTGCAAGTGCTGTTACTATTTATGATAACTATGGTAACGGAAGACAAGCTGTTATTTATTATGTTAGAACTACAGAAGTAGATAAAAATGCTTGGAAATGGTACGCGACAGTGGATGGTATGGAAGTTTCTACAGATCCACCAAGAAACGAAAAAGGAAAAGTGCTTCCTGCTGTGATTGCAAATGGAACGGTAGAATTTGATGAAGATGGAAAACCAGTTCTCCCTTTTAGAACAAAATCGGGTATCCCTATTCAAGTAGATTATATCAATAAAACCGATGCTTTTGATGTTCAATTTGTAAATGGAGCACGTCCTCAAAAACTTCAATTTAATTTTGGACCTACTATTGATGAAGATGCTGTTGTAGGAACGCAAGGTTCAACAAGTTTAGCGGCAAAATCTGGAGTTGCTTTCCACTCTCAAGATGGCTACGAAGCAGGTTATTTAAAATCTCTTAAAATTGACCTTGATGGTGTTATTAGAGGAACTTATACAAATGGGTTAGAAAGAAGATTAGGAGCTGTTGCCTTAGCTGTCTTCCAGAATAATAATGGACTACAAAAGATAGGACGAAATAACTACATTGCAACTCCTAAAGCGGGAGAGGCTCGAATAGGTATGCCACAAACCTTATCAAGGGGGAGTATTTATTCAGCGAGTTTGGAAGAATCTAACGTTGATTTAGCCCAACAATTTGTTGATATGATTTTAACTCAGCGCGGATTTCAAGCAAACTCAAAAGCAGTCACAACAACAGATACGATGCTTGAAGAAGTGATTAACCTAAAACGTTAATAATTTTACATCTTGAACATTTATTTTCATTATAATTGCATTTCTAATTTAAGCTGATAAATGTAGCATGGAAATACGCTTTAATCTTTCTTTGGCTAAAGCTAAATATTTACATTTATTATAGTAGTTTTTAATTATGTTTTTTTTGTTCGCTAAAAATCTGAATAAAAACGCAATGAGGTTTGCTTGCCAAAACACTTTTATTGGTGTTTTCGTAATTTTTTGGCAATTGATTTTAATTTTTATTCCAATTTTCCTATTTTCAATTTTTAAACCTAGCCATTATATTTATACTTTTTTTATATCTTTTTTCTTTATTTTGTTTAACGGAACAAGAATGAGAGCTCTTGGCAACATTATTCATGAATGTTGTCATTATAATTTTGTTCCTAGTAAAAAAGCAAATAGACAAATTGGAACTTTATTATCGACATTAGAGCTAAGTTGTTTTGCTTCATACCAAAAAGAGCATTTTTCCCATCACAAATATCTTGGTGATATTTTATTTGATGAAGATTTCAAAGTTCGTCACCAGATTGGTATTTGTAATGAAAAATCTTTTTGTTTGAAAGGATTTATTTTTATTGTTTTGTCTCCAAAAAACTGGTTTATAATTTTAAAATCATCTATTCATCTTAATTTTAAAAATAAAATAATTAATTTAATTAGATTAAATTATGTGATTATTTTTTTTATTTTATGTTATTTTTTTACCTTTAAGCTTATGCTTCTATTTGTAATATTGCCATTTATTACAACTTATCAAATGATGAAAATTCTTTCCGATTTTTTAGATCATGGCGGTCTTTATTTTAATGAAAAAAGAGAACATAAAACAAGAAATCATTATTTTTCATTTGCCATTTTAAATTGGATTTTCTTTCCTAGAAACGATTGTTTTCATTTAACACATCATTTATATCCTGCAATACCAACAACACAGCTTCATGAAAAACATAAAATATTATTAAAAGAAAAAGAAAATTACGGTACAAGAAGGCATTGTATTTTTTAAGGCCAAAGTAAATATTGACTTCCGTAAGGATCCTTTCCTTCTCTAATATAATGTAATGTTGATTTTTCTTTTAATTCGACATCATCATAAGGCAAAAAAGTGTATTCCCCATTCGACTTTTCAATCGTGAGCGTATTAGGCTGTCTGGATTGAATGGCTTTTATGTCAACCGTATCTCCTGCGTCCCAATCGTCGCCTTTTTTCTTGGTAATAGTAACTTCATCCCCTTCTTCAATATCATGAAGTTTGGGTGGGGGTACCCGACGGATTGTTTGTTTCTGTCCATCCTTATAGTATTCAACATTGTAAGGCGTGCGATCATACACTGGCAGAACCACTGATCTCTCCCTTTACTAGGAAAAAATTGCACATGGTTCAGTCGGAATATTTTAATTAAGGCTTAAAGATATGAAAATTTTTAAACTTATCACCCTTTTATTGTTAAACTTTTTATTTTTACCAATTTATTTTGTTTTTTATATTTTGTGTATTTTAGCTACTTTTATACCTATTTTTCCTACGAAAGTAGCAAAAAGAAATTTAAAAGAGCAGTTAGGTTACAGAGGTCTTAAAATTCACTTTATTATATCTAAAGTGTATATGGGATATGTCTTTTATTTTTTTGAAGCTTTTGTTTTTGAGGTGTTGCGATTAAATTTATGCCATTTACAAAATGGCTTTAATTATAAAGAGTTGTTAAATGGAATTCATCAAAAATATCCAATATCTAAGGAAAGAGGCATTGTTTATATTTTATCACATATGGCTAATGTAGAAATGTATTCATTGCCTGTTATGGAGCAATTTTCTAAAGGAAATCATTCAAAAGTCTATGCACTAGCACAGCCCTCAAAAGTAAAATGGATTAATAAACTCTTAATTTGGTATCGTGTGCGACCGGGCATGGGTGTTTTATGGACGGATAAAAGTTTATTTTCAAGAATGGAACAAGTGATTACACAAGAAAAAGCATCATTTTGTATGTTAGTCGATCAAAAACCTAAAACGGGTGGTTTGTTTATTCATTTTTTTAAAAAATATGCTGCTTTTCCTGTATCAGGTTTGAGAATGTGTATGAATAATAATATGATTGTTGTTTACGCCTCTGCCTATCGTGTATTACCAGGAATCGTTAAAATGAAAATGCAGTGTGGCAAAAACCCTCATTTAAAAGAAAAAAAATTCTTAGAAAAGGAGCCCAGTTTTTTAAATACAGAGATACTTTCTGAAGCTGATTTATATCATAAAAATCATATAAAAGAACGTGAAAAAGATGTTAGTACTGAAATGTCTAGTTTTGTCAACTGGATAGAAAATGAAATTAAGAGTCATCCAGCGCAGTGGTGTTGGGATTATAAAAAATGGTCCAGAGACCCTATTGAAAATTCTAAGGTTTTTTAAAAAAAAGGGATAAGTTGTTCACTTATCCCTTTTAAGATAATTTTAGATAATTTCTCGACCAGCGATTGTTCCTGCAGTTCTACTAGAACAGCCACAAGTACGGTTTCCAGCGGACTCAAACATGGAACCGCATGTTAGGCAGCGGCGGACACGAACATGAATAGGAGATAGCCCTGCTAAGCGTCTTGCGATGTTTTTTTGTTCTATATCCTTAATTACACTAGGAGGTAGTGTTTTGACGCGTAAACCGTTTTCAAACCTTTCCCCATTGGCTAATTCAGAGCCTTGGCTACTTTGGCTTTCTTTCGCTGGTGACACTTCATGGCCATTTGAAAGAAACTTGTTACGATCATTGCGTATTATCATAATCACCTCATATATGTGTTTAGGAAATCTTATAGGATGTGGGATCTTAGGGGTTGAACCCTTTCTGAAGATTGAAAGGTAAATGAGTTAAATAAAATTTTCCTTGACATGGATCAATATAAAATATGACATGTAATACTTTTAATAAAAAGCTTTCTAAAAACAGCCTGTTAAATAAAACTCCTTTTTACTTTATGTTTTTTATTCTCCTATTCTGTGGTTGTGCCTCCTCTAATGAGGAAGAAAAACTTTTTTTTGAAGAAAATGCGAGACCCTTTTTTTCAAAACAAGATATTTCTTCTCTAATTATGTACAATTATATTGATATTAATCCCTATAAATCAAAAGGTTTAGTTTGGGCGCCTTTTATTTTACCAAATGAAACATGGACAAGTATAAGACCTTCCGATTTTTTAATTGGATATTGGAACGGAGAAAATAATCCAATTTTGCCTCCTGAGCCTGGAATATGTCGTACTCTAGAAGATAGTGAAGTCGAAAATTTACCAAAAGGTGATTTAAAATTAGTTCATTTTGTATCTGATAGTGCTGTTTCTTTTCATGATGAAAAAAAACTTTTCTTTTTATTAAATCCAGTTAATCATAAACCATTTGCTATGGTGAAAATGAATTCAGATGGCAAAGCCAGTTGTTTTATTTCTTTAAAATCCTATCTTATTTCTACTGGATATGGACAAATGCGAAGAGAATTACTAATAGATAAACAAGAAACAAATATCAAAATTCCTTTTTATGAGAGTTCTTATGTAAAAATAGATCCAAAATTAATTAATGGAATATTTAAAGGCGATATTTTAAGAATTGGTAGAAGTCTTTCTAATCATGGATTAGAAAAATTAACAGATAACTTCAATGAAGGTCATTTTTTAATTCCATCTAAAATAAATGATGATTTATTTATTTCTGGTAATTTTTTGACTTCAAATATGGGTGTGCAAGAGCTGTTAAATTCATCATTATTAATTGGACAAAAACCATTTGAGTTACAATTAGAGCCCTCTTTATATACTTTTGCAATAATTCGAAAAAATAAATTGGTATGTTTGAAGTCTGTTGATTTAAAAGAAAATGAAATTTTTGAGTTATCTTGCGCAGATTCAGATAATGAAGATGATTTTATATTTGAAGACGAAAAAAATAATTATTTTTTTGATGCAACAATTTTTCCTTCCACGATAATAGAATCTAAAGAGTTTCAAAATTGGGTTTTTTCCAACAATAATAATTTACTTCTTAGCTCTCCTAATTATTTTCAAGACTATGTTTTTCGAAAAGAGGATGAAAATGAAACAAATAAAAATTTTAATTTAGTTTTTTATAATCCTTATAATAAATTAACAAGTATATTTTCAAATTCAAATATTTTAAGCCAAATAACTCAAATTAAAGAAATTAATAAAAATGATTTTAATAAAATTTATTTAGGAGTTACATCTAATATAACCTCTAAATATATTAGCTCATTAAGAAATAATTCACAAAATTTATCATTTTTAGGTATTCCTCTTGGAGGCACAGGAGAACAAAGTATTGCAAATAATGCAGTACCATTTTCAAGTTTTACAAAACTAATGAGAATTGTACCTCGAAGTGATTTTTTAAAATATTCTAATATACAAGCATCAAACGGTGCAATCTTTTATTTATTTGAACCATTAACTTTACCAAATAATGAAGGATTACTTTCAAGCTACATTCAACAGAAATTTCGTTTGAGAATTGCAGTTCCACCTTGGAATTCTACTAATATAATTGAAATGTATATTAATGGAAAAATAAAAAGAAGATGGATTTTAGATAGGGGAGATATTTCAAAACCTTTTTCAATGAGTTTTGAAGAAAGCATTTCTGAGACAAATGCTTTTACTGTTCGCTGGGCTGCTTGGGGAGATGATTTTTTACCAGATTTTTTAACAGGAACAAAAAATACGTTACCCTTTGCAATAACTCGTGATTATTGTATTGACAATATTGGAGATGGGATATGTCATGTGGAGCAAGAAAAATGATTAAATTTAGTCACAAATATTTAGAAAATGATTATTTATTACGTGAAGAAATAATAAATAATCCCAAAGCAAGTTTGTTTGCAAAACTAATTGATTCCACTTTATTAAAACAAAATGCAACGGAACAACAAATAGAAAATCTTTGTCTTGAAGCTATTAAATGTCATTTTAGAGCTGTTTGTATTCCTCCTTTTTATGTTGAAAAGGCTTTTTCAAAATTACAAAATACAGACGTGCGCTTAGCTACAGTTGTCGGATTTCCTTTAGGTTATAATACGTTGGAAACAAAAGTTTCTGAAGTTGTTAATTTAGTAAGTCTTCATGTGGATGAAATTGATTTTGTTCAAAATGTATCTTTGGTAAAAAATAATAATTTTAAACAATTAGAAAAAGAATTTAAATCAATTGTAGAAGCTTCTAAAGGGTCTTTAGTTAAGGTCATTCTTGAAACAGCCCTTCTCACGGACGAAGAAATATATAAATGTGCCATGCTAGCTGCCCTTTCTGGAATACATGTGATAAAAACTTCTACGGGTTTTGCTTCTCGTGGCGCTTCTATAAATGACATTGAGATTATAAAAAAAGCTTTAACTCAATATCAAAATGAGACAGGAATTTTTGTTGGAATTAAAGCAAGTGGCGGAATTCGTAATTATCATGATGCATTGTCTTTAGTTAAATCAGGGGCTACTCGTCTAGGAACGAGTGGTGGTTTTGAAATTGTTAATGAAAAAGTAAATCATACTTCATATTAATATATTTATAGGAATTTTTATGGAAAATAATTCAGGAATGGATAATGAGGTTGAATCGGACTCATCACAATATTATAATAAATTAAATGTATTTACTGTAATATTAGGTGTTGTCGGTTTTTTTGTTTCTTTATATGCTTTAGCAATTCATTTACAAGTTACACTTAAAACAGGTGGCTCTCAATTTTGTGATATTAATTCAACAGTAAGTTGTTCTGCAGTTGTAGGAAGTTCCTATGGTGAAATTGCATCCATTCCACTTGGTGCTTATGGAATGACATATTTTGCAATCATTCTTTCAGCTGCTTTTATGCCAAAAGTTTCTCAAATTAATAAAAAATGGCTTGCTTTTTGGGAGTTTTTATTAGGTGTTATTGGTTTAGTTTCTGTTGCAGCTCTTGTATATATTTCTTACTTTAAATTAAAAATGGTATGTCCTACTTGTACTGTTACTCAAATTATAGTTGTAATTTATGCTGTTCTAAAAATAATTCAATTTATTCAAACAAGAAAAGATGCTGATCTTCCTAAAAATGATGCGTTTACTCGTTTTATGGCTGTTTCTTTATGTCTTGGAATTCCGCCTTTAGCAATAGGTTTAATTGCACCTCATGTTGCTTCTTACTTTGTCACTCCTGAAGATAAATCAAAGCCAGCATCAGCTAATAATATTCAAAAAGATAGCAATAAACCTGCAAGTTCAAATACAAATGAGATGGACATTAAAAATCTTTTAATGACTTTCAATAAAACCAATTTTGTAGGAAATGGGGAAGATTACCGGAGAGGAAACGATGATGCTAAAGTTGTCGTTCAAGTCTTTTCTGACTTTGGATGCCCACATTGCCGAATTGCAACCGAGGGTATTTTAAAAGCACAAGATGCAATTGGTCTAGATAAAGTTATATTTGTTTATCGCTTTTTTCCTTTAAGTAACAAATGTAATCCTTACATTCCTGGAGAGGGTGGATACCCATTTGGCTGTTCCCTTGCCGAAGCATCACGCTGTGCAGGACAACAAGGAAAATTTTGGGAATTTAAAACATGGGGATTTAGTGGGCAGTTATGGGATAATGCAGAACGAGCTCAAAAATTTTCAATGGACGGTATGAAACAAGAAGCCGCTTCATTAGGCTTGAATGTGGATTCCTTTACGCAATGTGTAGAAAGTCATGTTGAATTGCAAAAATTAAAAGATGATTCTGCTATTGCAAGTAAATTTGGAATTCAAGGAACTCCTCTCATTTTAATTAACGGTGAGCAATATGATGGTGCTCATAGTTCCGATGCCTTTGCTCAAGCATTTTCACAGGCTTTAAGTAGAGTAAATTGAAAAATTATTTTCGAATTTTAATTTCCATTTTATTTGCATTAATATTTCATTTTTTAATTTTATTAATGCTGTTTTATGGAAATTTTAATAAATCTTATGATAAAAAAATGCCTTCTAATAATTATATTTCAATTTCTATTATAACTAAAAAAGAAAATAATTTAAAAACAGAAGAAAAAATAGAGAAAAAAACAGAAGAAAAAAAAATAATTAAAAAGCACCAAAAAATGGGTGTTGTAAAAGATAAAAAAGTTCAAAAAAATAATTTACCAGTTGAAGTATTAAAAGAGAAAAGTACTTCAACAAATCATAAATTAAATGATTTTTATCCGAATTCTGCTTTTCAATCCGAATTAAGAGAAGAAGGTTCAAATTCTTTTTCTAAAGAGCATACAATTCAAAGTTCTAGTGATATTCAAGAAAAATCGTATCCTTTTGATTTAGATTTTAGTGAGTCAGTTAAAACTAATTATATACATATTCCAGGCATATTGAGAAAACCATTTCATGCAGCAAAAGTTTCTGCTAAAATAATTCGATTGAAAGATGGGAATTGGAAAATTGTAAACATAAATTCTAAAAATCCTTACTTTAGAGCTTTTTTTTATGAAGAAATTCAAAAAATGATTAAGGATAAATATTTAGTTCAAAGTTTAATATCATCTAATTTAAAACTGGTTGAATTGAATTTAATTTACACAAAATTAAAATCCGTAGAAGATCCTTCTATTGATACAAAAGTAACAATCTCTAAAAACCAGGTATTTTTTTATATTGATGAAAAAATAAAACCAGAAGAATATGCGTTAATAGCTGGTGGTATAAATATTTTAGGCATAGCTGCTTATGCTTTAGATAAAATGCTTCCCGACTATTATCAAAATAGTTCCTATATTTTAGAACTTAAAAAATCGTTTGCTTTTGAAAACGAAGGGGCAATAAACTAAAAGTATTTTGTTGATATTCTTCTATTTATTAATATTATCGATATGATCTAAAACTTCTAATTTTATTTTTTGAAATGATTTATTTGATTTTAACTGATCGTATATTTGGTTAAGATTTGAATTTTCCTTTGCTCTCACAATGATTATTTTATCACTTTTAATAACAGAGACTTTTTCAACTTGATATTTTTCTTCAATGATGCTTATATTTTCTATATTATTTAAATAATTTATTACAAAAAAACCTTTTGTTACCATAATTTTAGAGTTTTCTTTATTGAATATGATGAGAGGTTTTTTTTGACTAAAATGACTATAAGAATTATTTGTTGAAATATAAATATAGTTATAATCTTTCCATAAATAATTTGAATCCAAATTCTGATATAAATTTTTATCGACAACTGTGATATTATCAATAAAAAATTTCGTATTTGAATTTGCAAATTTAGCAACTGTATTTTCATTTAAGTAATTTATAAATTCTCTCTCATTGAATTTTTGGTTTTTGGGTTTTTCTATTTCAAGATTAAATATTTTTTCTGATCCATCTTCCTTTTTCTTAAAAATAGATATCATAACGATAGTGAATAAAATGATAATAAATACAATTGTTAAGTTTTTTGATTTCATGCCATTCTGCGCCTATTTTAAGAAAAAAGGTTAATCTGAATTTTATCGGCATGAAAACATTGGTTTTTTATTTGTTTTTTGTTTTATAAATATTAAAAAATTTAATTTATATAAGTAAAATTAATGGTTTATATGTTTTTAAAATGATACAAAATATCAAGAAAAAATTGAAAAGAGAGTTATTTTATAATAGAAATAATTTTATGAGGTTATTTTATGTGTTCTGATTTGCTTATGAAAAGACCAAAATTAACAAAAAATATAGATATAAAAACATTTTTAGATTATTATTGGTTAAAAAGTGAACTTATTCAATTCTGTAAAATATATAAATTAAATACGACTGGGAATAAATTCGATTTACTGAAAAGAGTTCAATATTTTATTGAAACAGGTAATAAAAATGAAACAATAAGTAAACCTAATTCGCAAAAATATAAAAAAGATAGCTTAAATAAGCTGGATAAAAATTCATTGGTTTTAAATTATAAAAATGATAAAAAAACAAGAGAGTTTTTTATAAAAGAGATAGGGAGTCATTTTCAATTTAATGATTACTTAAGAAGCTTTAATAATAGAATAATAGATATCAATAATAAAATAACCTATGGTGATTTAATTCAAGGTTGGATTACATATGAAAATGAAAAAAAATCATTAAATATTGAAAAAGAAATAGGAAAACAATTTGAATATAATCAATTTATGAGAGACTTTTTTAAAAATGAAAAGGGAAAAAATAGACAAGAAGCCATAGAGGCATGGAATTTTGTAAAGTTTTTACCTGGTAAAAGAGATTATGATTCCTATAAAAAAAAGTTAACCTGGAGGCCAAGAGAGTGAGCGTCCTCCTAGGACGTGGCAATGCATATAATAAACAGTTTGGCCGCCATTTTCTCCGTTATTCATGACGAGTCTATAACCTGATTTTATAATCCCCGTTATTTCTGCTACTTTTTTTGCTGCAAATAAGATTCTTCCCATTTGTTCGATATCTGATTCTTGAGACTCAGACACATTGATTATTTTATTTTTTGGAATAACAAGAACATGAACGGGTGCTTGTGGACTTATATCATTAAATGCCAAAGTATATTCATCTTCGTATACTGGTTTGCAGGGAATTTCACCAGATAGAATTTTTTCAAAAATGGTTTTATCAGACATAGGTTATTCTTTCATATGAATAGTATCATTAATAAAAACATATTAAGAAATAACATAAGATATAAAAAAGGAAAATATTTATAAAGAAATTTGTTAATTAATATTTAGCTAGGTAAAAACAAATATAACAATGAGTAGTACAAGGAAAACACCTACAAACCAAAAAATTCCCATTGGTTTATGTATTTCATAAGGGTCTTCTTCATCTATAGTAACAACTTTATTTCCTTTGTATTTGTTTTTCTCAGACTCTTCTTCTTTATGCATATTTTTTTTCGAATCGGACATTTTTTCTTTGCTGTCTTCATGTTCATTTGTGCTATGGGCATCTTTAGACTTTGTTTCTTCTTTTGCTGTTTCTTTATTATGACCCGTGGCATCATGAGCTTTTTCTTTGTTCTCTGATTTAGAACTTTCTTTCTCTTTTTTGTTATCGTGTTCATTTGCCTTAGGAGCTTCTTTTTTAGGAACATAAACTTCTTCCCCATTTTCTTTATGGGGAGCGGCATGTTCCTCATTTGCAAAAGTAAAAAAAGGAAAAAACAAAAAAATCAGCTTAATGCAAAAGGAAAATTTGTCTGAAATCAATTTTTGTCGCAAGGTGATTCCTCCAAGGACAATGGTATAAAATAAATTGGCCTTATCAAAGTAACAAATCTACTTGCATTCTATCTTTTTTATGTGGGCTTTTGTTGCAATTGATTCCAAATTTGACGGACGAGTTTCATCCAGCTTTCCGAGTTTGCCGGAGATATGCCTTTAATAGAAAAAAACCTTAAAATAGGAGAGCCCGCGTGTTTTGGACCTTGTTTCGGCACCATGTCTGTAAATAAGTAAACAGGTCCATTGATATTATGTCTTTTAAAAATTTTTTCGGGTCCATAGACCCTAAGTTCAACTCTTAAAAGTCCTTTTGGTTTTTCTACAACTTGTTCAAAAAAAGATTCCATTTGATCGGACTGTTCTTCGGAATGAGTTTGTAAACATAACGCAAGTTCACTCTCTCCAAAATCATGAATTTTACTTTCAAATCCATAAGAGAAGCTTCCGTAGCACAGCCATATGTCAACACAAAAACCTGGTAGCATAGTTTACTTAAATCTTCCTGAACGAATAATACCAATAATAAGCCATAATCCTAGAATTACGGCTGTCCCAAAACCAATTAAGCCGAAGGTAGCTAAGAAGTCGTATAGTTTACCCTGTTTTCCATAAGTAGCAATACTACTTCCTAGGACAATGGATCCTAAAAGTATAGCAAGGCTGAGTCTATTTGATGCACGATCTAATTCTCTTGTTAAAAATATAATATCTTCGCTCTTAAACTGGAAGGCCAGCGTTCCAGATTGTAGTTTTTTAGCTAAAATTCGAAGTGTAATAGGTAAATCCTTAATAAATGCACCAGAATCGTGCATAGCTAAACCGATATTGCGTTCGAACCATTTTTTATCAAACTGAAAAAGAGAATTTTTTTCATAATATTCAGTTGCAAAATTAAGAATTTGAAATTTGGGATCTACACTTCTGCCAAAAGTTTCTAGGGCAATTAATGCTCTAAAAAATAAAATAAGATCTCTTTCTAAAGGCGCATTTCGATTTGCAGAAATTCTTGCAATTCGCATTAATGTCCTTCCTAAATGGAGATCTTGTATAGGTAATGAAATGATATTATCTAGTATTTCTGATATTTCAGATTCTAATTGAGAGCTAAGCGTTAAATCGTCTTTTTCTGTAAGTTCAACAAAAAGGCGCGCACAAGTTTCAATGTCATGTTTAGATAAAGAATAAAACATAAAGGCTAATGTGTTTCTTAAATCTCTTTTCAAACGAACGGTTAATCCAAAATCAAGAATCCCTAATTTTCCATCATCCATTTTTATTAAATTTCCAGGATGAAGATCTCCATGGAAAATTCCAAATTGAAAAGTCATATCTAAAAAGGCTTCAACGGCAATTTTAACTAAATTATGACCTCCATCAATGATGTTACTTTCCGTAAATTTCTTTCCCGTGACTTCGCTCATACATAATATTTTTGAGGTACAAAATTTATAATTTATTACGGGAATATGAATATTTTCATGATTTTTGAAAAACTGCCTCATTCGTTCTGTGTTTGCTGCTTCTCTTGAATAATCTAGTTCGTTTAAAAGAGAGCGGCGAAGTTCAGCTACAATAATAGTAGGGCGAAGAAGTTTTAATTCAGGCAATGCGGTTTCTAAAATAGAAGCAATGGTCATCAATATAGCCAAGTCATTATTTATGGCTATATCAATATCAGGGCGTTGTATTTTAAATACGACAGAGCTTCCCCCTTTTAAGAGAGCTTTGTGGACTTGACCTATACTTGCCGATCCAATGGGATTAAAATCAAAAAATTCAATTTCTTCCAGCAAATGAGCGGGAAGTTCATTTTCAAGGGTTTTTTCAATGATTTCTTTATTTATAGGCTTAACTTTATCACATAGTCTTTTAAATTCTTCCACATAGCTTTTGGGTAAAAGATCTTCTCTTGCAGAAAGAAGTTGCGCTAATTTTACAAATGTAGGTCCAAGCTCTTCAAATGCCATAGCAAGTCTTTTTGCTCTGGAAAAATGATAATTTGGAGATTGTTCTTGTGAACTATTTTCTGAGTTTGTACTTTGTAAAAGATCGCCGAGCTCTGTTCTTTGTATCTCTCTTTTAAATCCATAACGAGCCAGAATATTTACTATATGGGTTAGTCTCCCAACATTTCTAAATTTTTGTAGAATACTTGAAGGCATATAATTGAATCCTCAAAATAGCAAACGAGGTAATCTTGAATTACCTTTCTATGACTTTAGTATATTAGACCTGTAACAAGTGCCAATGGATTCTGTTGCAGTCTCAAAAAATATGTAAGGATTGATTGAGCAGTTCTATAAGGGAGTAAAAATGAAATTAAGTTGTGTTGAATTTGCGAAAATGTATAAAGACGGGGATCTCAGTAAAAAAGTTTTATTGGATGTTCGTGATGTTAGTGAATGTTCAGCGGGAATGCTTAATGGAAGTATAAATATTCCGGTAGCAGAATTAGATTCTCGTTTTTCAGAAATTTCAAAAGATAAAGAAATATTTATTTACTGTAAATCAGGGGGACGAGCGGAAAGAGCCGAAATGTTCTTAAATTATATGGGTTTTAAAGAAACTCGTGTAGCAAGCCCAGGTGGTTATAATGAGTTAAAAGATTTAATATAAGTTTGACATTAATTTAAAGCTTTTTTAACGGCAGCAAGCAGTTTGTCTGGTACAAATGGTTTAATAATCCAAGCTTTAACACCAATTTCTTTGCCTGTTTGAGCATCTTCTGGATTGGTATCTTTTGTTAAAATAAAAATAGGGATATTTTGTGTTTTTGGGTCTGCTTTTAATGCTTTTGCAAGTTCAAAACCACCCATAACGGGCATGTTTAAAGCGGAAATCACAAGATCGATATTTTTGCTTTTTGCTACAGACAAGCCTACAGATCCATCTTGCGCTTCTAAAACGTTAAAGCCTCCTTTAGAAAGAGCAAATTTTGCAAGACTTCGTATTGTGGGAACGTCATCGACAATCAAAATTGTCTTTGCCATAAAAAACCCTCAGGTATTTCAATATACAAGTATCCTTATCGGTCTTTTTTTAGATATCTTGAATATTCTCTTTTTTATGGAATAAATTTTATTGGTTTGTTCAAAAAATGAAAAAGTGAAGATACCATAAACTAAAATGTTATATAGGCTCTTAATAAGAAAAATTAGAAATTTTTTTCTTTTTTTAGGAGTTATTTATGGCAAAAACATTTTCCTGTTTATTAGTTGGTGTCGATGTTATCACTGTTGAAATTGAAACCGTAATTGGGACAGGTTTTTCTGGATTAAATATTTTAGGTTTAAATACGGAAGCAACTCGAGATATGAGGGAACGAATTCGTTCTGCATTAGAGTCTATAGGAATTCCAATTCCTTCTAAGAGAATTATAGTAAATATTACACCAAGTGAGTTTATAAAAATATCGCGTATTCCTTTATCGCAGTTGGATTTTGCTGTTGCTGGATGTATTATTTATGCTTTAATTGATGATAACGAAAAACAAAATAAATTATTTAAACCAGAGAATGAATTTTTGGCAGGAGAACTTTCTCTGTCTGGAAAGTTAAAAGAGATTCAAAATCCACTCATTTATCAATCTGCAATTATTCAAAATAATAATAATATTAAATTATGTCTCCCTAGAAAAAATTTAAGCTATAATTCCATTTTTTTAGAAAACAAAACAGAATTTTTTGATAGTATAGATGAATGGTATCAAAAAAGAAAAAAGTTAAATAAGATAAATTCTATAGAGTTTATTCCCAAAGAAATTAATATATCTGAACCAAAAATAAATAGTACATTAAACATAAAAGAAATAGAAAATACAATTACAGTTTTAATGAAAAATCCAAAACTATGTGTTTCATTATTAATTGCAGCTTTAGGTCATCATCATATTTTGATTGCTGGTGAACCTGGTGTTGGAAAAAGTTTTGGTTTACAAAAAATTTACCAATTTCTTGATCCCTTAAATGAAATTGAAATGATAGATGTAAAGTTGATTCATTCTGTTTCAAGTCATGTTGCTAGGCCATTTCGTTCTCCTCATCATTCTGCTACTCCAGCTGCTTTAATAGGAGGAAGTTCATTAAAGCCAGGAGAAGTATCTTTGGCTCATAAAGGTGTTTTATTTTTAGATGAACTTTCTGAGTTTTCTAGTTCAAGTTTAGAGTCATTAAGAGAGCCTTTAGATTCTGGTGAGGTATTTATTTCAAGAGCGGGTGGACATATACGTTACCCCGCTCAGTTTTTATTATGTGCTACAACAAATCCATGCTCTTGTGGTTATTTATTCTCTAAAATAAAATCTTGTCGCTGTAATCCTAAAGAAAGTAGAAAATATTTACAAAAGTTAAGCGGACCACTTTTAGATCGATTTTGCCTTCAGGTTTGGATTGATTCTCCGATTGAAATGAGTGAAATGGATATTTTTTCAGCTTATTTACTAGATTTGTATTCTAAAAAGAAAATTAAATTTTTTTCTGAAAATTTCATTGATGCGAAGAAAAAATATAACGACTTAAAAAAACAAAATAAAATACTTTCGGAAATCGAAAAATACCTTATAATGGATGAAAGATTTTGTTCTTTATCTCTTAGAGGTCAAAAAAAGATATATAATATAGCTTTTTCATTTTATTGTTTATTTAATGAAATTGAAATTAACAAACTATTTGTTGAATCTGTTATGAGTTTTAGAGAGTTGGATAGAATGTTCTTGCAAAGAAATATTTTTTGACATATTTTTTAGATAATTCCAATTCTAAATTTAACTTTATGAATAATCATATTAAAAAGAATACCAAAAATAAAAAAATATTTTATGTGATATAAAATTATAATTTTATATCGAATTTATAATAAAATTAAATTTATACATTTTAAAATGTTATAAATTATAATCGTTTTTTTTCTTGTAATAACTTATGAATAACTTTTATGAAAAAAAAATAATATTAATAATGATTTATTTTAATTAAAATGTATATGATTTTGTTTATTTAGAAAATTATTTAATAAAAAAATATCTCTTTAGTTTGTGAATAATTTTAAAAATTGGAAAATTTAAAAAAAACTTGAAATATATAAGTATTTTTATGTTTTATGCCTTAGTCATTAGTGATTTTATTTATTTAATTATTAACAAAAATTTAATTACTTTCTTGCAACTTTTAATTAATGTTGATAATGTAAAATCAACAATGTCTGCTTTAATAGACGGCATTTTTAAGTTTTAATTATTTTCTTTTAAATTGAAATAAAAAAATTTAATAAATGTTTGCACTATATGCTTAAATAAACATATAGATTTGTTTTAATAATGAAGCTTATTTTTAGGATATCAGGATGATAAGTGAAAAAGAACGAATTGAATCCTTAAAAAGTTACTATATTTTAGATACCTTACCTGAAAAAGATTATGATGAAATAACTTCACTAGCAGCTAAGGCATTTAAGTGTCCTATTTCGTATATAAGTTTTTTAGATGAAAAAAGATTATGGATTAAGTCAAGTCATGGAATTCCTAAATTAACATTTGAAAAAGATTTTTCCTTTTGCCAATATACTTTAAAAAGTGATGAAATTTTTATCGTAAATAATACTCTAAAAGATAAACGATTTCATGATAATCCTTACGTCTTAGGTAATCCTAAAATTCTTTTTTATGCTGCTGTACCTATTGTTTCTGTGACAGGCTATAATATTGGTGCTTTATGTATTTTAGATAGAAAAGAGAATCAATTTTCAGATAGTCAGCTTATGTATCTTAAATTTTTAGCTAATAAAATATACAAGCTTTTAGAACTGCGTAGAAAAAAAATACTTCTTGCAAAATTAAATGAAGAGTCAAAATTATCTTCAAAAAATTATTTAAAAAATGATAAGAAATATTCCTATCAAAATAACATAAGAAATTCAGGAAAAAAATCTTTAGAAAAAATGGCAAATCACGAAACAAATAAACAAATGGCGTTCAATTTTGTAACTTTAAATGATTACTCTTCGGATGTTCAACTTGTTGAAAATACAAAAAAAATAAATAGTTTTTGTTCTACCATAGAAAAAGAATTTTCAATTACAAAAAAAATAAATTTTTCTAAATATTTTCATACCGATTATAAAGTCGAAAAAGCACAATTTATTGCTGTAAATGAACTCATATCTGCTGTGCTTAATTTATACAAAGATAAAATGTCTATGTATGAAATTCAATTAGACATAACTTCAAATATCCCTCCAAATTATAAAATAGAATGCAAACCTTCTTTAACTATTCAAATTATTTCATGCATTATTCATAATTCGATTGAATCTATAAAATTTAAAAAATTTAAGTGGATTCATTTGGACTTAAAGGAGGCTAGTTATGATTTTGAAATATCTATTTCAGATAATAGCCAAGCTGCTTTTAATAAGTTTAATTTAAGCAATCACGATTTTCAAAATTATGAAATGAAAAATGATTGTTTAAATGATTTCAATCAAATAAATATTGAAGGTGAAAATTATTTAAATAAAATTACAAAAGCAATTGGTGCACAGGTTTTTTTAGATAAGAGTAGTGAAAATTCTAAAGTGGTTTTTTATCTTCCTAAAAGAAACTATCAGTTTGATAATTAATCTTTATTTTGTTTAATTAAATTTTAAAAAAATAAATTTTTCTATTTAAGATTAAATAATTTTTTGTTATTCTTTCTTATAGGAAATAGTTATTTATTAAATAATTATTTATATATAAAGGAAAAACTATGTCTCATCATAATAAATTTAAAAATGACAAAAAACACTTAAAAAATAATGTTTATTATAATGAAAACGAATCTATAAATAGTATAAAATCATCTTCGGAAACAGATGATTATGATAAAAGAAAAAAAGGTTTTTTTTCAAAAAATAAACATTCTGAAACTCAAAACAATGATGGTTTTTTCTTTAAGTTAATAAATTTTTTAATATCTTTGCGTCGCCATCATTAGTTTTAACTTGAAAAAAAAACCACCATTAGGTGGTTTTAAAATTATCTTTCCGAATACATCGCTCGTTTTCTCTCTAATTCTTCTTGTTCTTCCAATTTGTGCTCAAATGCGACTTCAGGGTCTTGATGTTCTGCAGTTGCATTTTTGAGTTCAAGCTTTGCCTTGCGTTCAACTTCTGCTTTGGCTTCCGCAATAAACTTTTCAGCTAAATTAGGCTGTACTTTGTATATCATTTGTAATGAGTCTTGTTTGATAGAAACGATCAAACGGATAAATAATTCAAAAGCTTCGTTTTTATACTCTTGTAATGGATCTTTTTGCGCATAACCTCTTAAACCAATTCCGTCTTTTAAATGGTCGATATTAAGAAGGTGATCTTTCCACCAAGAGTCGATCGTTTGAAGCATAACCCAACGTTCGATATCCCTCATTTGTTCGGAACCAAATAAGTTTTCTTTTTCTTCGTATTCCTTGATAAGTTTTTTTGTAATGAGATCGTAAAACTCATCTCTACCTATTTCCGTTTTATTCCTTTCCTCAATAGAAAAAGGAATTGCTTTGTTAAAATTACGGAATAAAACTCTTTCTAGTTCTTTATAATCAATATTAACTAGCTCACCAGGGAGTCCAGATGGTGGAATAAAGTCATCACAAATGGTACGTGCAAATTTTTGGATGGGTTCACCAACTAAAATTTCTTTTACATTTTCTTTACGCAATATTCTCATACGAGCTGCATAAATAGCTTTTCTTTGTTGATTTAATACATCATCGTATTGAAGTAGTTGTTTACGAATATCGTAATTGAAACCTTCTACTCGTTTTTGTACTTTGCCAATTACATTTGTTAATCTTGGATCGTGAATCGCTTCGTCACCAACAAACTTTTCCATAATGAATTGATTCGCTTTATTGTTAAAGCGTTTCATAAGTTCGTCTTCCCAAGATAAAAAGAATTTACTTGCACCTGGGTCACCTTGGCGACCAGAACGGCCACGGAGCTGATTATCTATACGGCGGCTTTCGTGTCGTTCCGTACCAATAACATAAAGACCTCCAAGATCAGCCACTTGTTGGCCTAGAATGATATCTGTACCACGACCAGCCATGTTGGTTGATAAAGTTACACGGCCTTTTTGGCCAGCTTCTGCAATAATTCTAGCTTCTTGTTCATGATGTTTTGCATTTAGTACTTGATGCGGAATATTTTTCTTTTTAAGTAGCTCAGAAAGCAATTCACTTTTTTCAATGCTGACAGTACCAACAAGAATAGGTTGTCCCGTCTTATGAATTTTATCAATTTCTTCTGCCACAGCATTAAATTTTGTAGCTTGTTTTAAGAATAAAACATCATCGTGATCTTTACGAATCATTTGGCGATTTGTAGGGATAACAACAACATTTAATTTATAAATATTATGAAATTCGACTGCTTCTGTGTCTGCTGTACCTGTCATGCCAGATAATTTTTCATACATACGGAAATAGTTTTGGAGAGTTACTTGTGCTAATGTTTGGTTTTCGGGTTGAATTTGAACATTTTCTTTTGCTTCTAGAGCTTGGTGAAGTCCATCCGAAAATCTACGACCGTGCATTAAGCGACCAGTAAATTCATCAACAATAATGATTTGCCCATTTTGAACAATATAATGATCGTCTTTTCTAAATAAGACATGAGCTCTTAATGCATTATTACAAGCATGAACAAGTTCATTATTTTCAGGGTCAAAAAGATTTTCAATATTAAGGCGTTTTTCGACTTTAGAAATACCAGCTTCAGATAAAGCACAGGCTCTAGATTTTTCATCTACCGTGTAGTCAATTTCTTTTCTTAATCCACGAATCGCATTATTTGAAATAATATATTTATCGGAAGTAGTATCCGAAGGACCGCTAATAATGAGTGGAGTTCTAGCTTCATCAATTAAGATGGAGTCGACTTCGTCAACAATGGAATAGTGATGGCCTCTTTGTACAAAATCTTCGAGGCGAACCTTCATGTTATCACGTAAATAATCAAAACCTAATTCATTATTTGTAGCGTAAGTAACATCGCAAGCATAGGCTTCTTGACGTTCTTGGTCACTCATGCCTGATAAAATACATCCTGTAGTAAGGCCTAAAAAACTATAAAGCTTGCCCATTTCTTCGGACTGTGTAGATGCTAGGTATTCATTTACAGTAACAACATGAACGCCTTTTCCAGATAAGGCATTTAAGTAAACAGGAGCTGTTGCGGTTAAAGTTTTACCTTCCCCTGTACGCATTTCAGCAATTTTACCTTGGTGTAATACATATCCACCAATAAGCTGTACATCAAAATGTCTTTTTCCTAAGCAGCGTTTGCCTGCTTCACGTACAACAGCAAAAGCTTCAGCGAGAAGAGAGTCAAGACTTTCCCCTTTTTGGTACCTTGTTTTAAATTCAGAGGTTTTTGCTTTAAGCTCACTATCAGTCAATGATTGCATCTTTGATTCGAGAGTGTTTATTTTTGTAAGAATAGGTGCAATTTTACGCAATTCTCGATCGTTTTTAGTTCCAAAGAGAGACTTGAGAATATTTAACATGATTCAGAATTTATCCTTTCAAACAAATAAAAAAGCTTAAAACCACCAGCCTTTTAACACACATTTTTCTTGTGTGCCAATTTTGGTGACAGGTTGCCAATTCTTTCCTCTTATTTCAATTTATAACCTTCCGACAAGAGCAAAGTATTAAAAGAGTGAATGAAGCATAGTGGAAGGAATGAAAATGTCTAATACAACCCAAGACATATTTGATGAATTCAATGAAGACAGCCTTGAAAGCTACGCTCTTGATTTAGAGCCAAATGGGAGTTTGGCTGATGATAGTAATTTAAATGTCAATCTTACAAAGCAAATTGAGCAAATATTGGACAGCATTACAAGGGTCGGTGGTGAAGTTTGTAAATTACGAGCTGAAATGGATGGCCTATTAGATCAAAATGGGATGTTAGTAGACTCTTTTCATAGATTAAAAGATGTTTTAAATGAAAAAGGATATTTAGATATTGATGATTTTCAATTAGCTTGCGATGTTTTTGATGAATCTAATTTGAAAAGTGTAGGAAGTCAGTTTATTAAAAAAGTTTCACATTAGATAGCAACTTTATTTTGCTAAATTTTAATGATTTTTAATATTAATAACTCCATCGACTTAAAACATAATTTCGTGTCATTTGATGATTTAAATAGATTAAAAAAATGGTGAGAAGAATTAAAAATATAAAGTTTCTTTTAGATAAAAAATCTCCTAAAGTAAATAATAATGGAAAAATAAAAATAGTATAACGAAATGCATTCATTAAAGAGAAAACACTGGGAGTTATTAATAAGCAAAATAATGAATAGAAAAAAACTGGTTTAGATTTTTTAAATAATAAAAAATTGAAAATGAATAAAATATAAAAATAAATAGATTCATAAATACTAAATCTAGTTAAATCTTTATATCTTATAATGTCAAAAAATGAATTTAAATATCCTGAAAATGATAGTGTAAGGCTTGTGAAATATTTTTGTGCATCTAAAAAAGCAAAAGGATTTGAAAAAACAATATATTGATAAATTAAAAAAATAGAATAAATTGAAAATGAAATAAGTCCAGATAAAATAAATTTTTTAATTTTATCTGAAATTAATTCATGAGAGTTTATAATCATACATGCTATTGCAATACTGAGAAAAATTCCTTGATTTTTTGTTAAGGCGCAGAGTCCAGCCAATACAGAACTCAAAATCCAATTTTTATTTACATAGTAAAATGCAAGAAAAGAAAGAAGCAAATACAATGACTCTGTGTGACTAGAATGAAAGATATAGGATGACGGTGCAAATAAAAAGAAAAAATATCCATATTTTGTTTGCGGAATAAGCCATTCAGGATGTTTTTCAGGATTATTTATGATTTTTAAAATAAATATATTGAAAATAATAAATAAAATAGATGAAAATACAGTGCCTATAAATTGGGCTGGAATTTGGAATGGTAATAAAATTGAAATAACTTTTATAATAAATGGATATAACGGATAAAAAGCAATAGATTTTTCATTGTATCCTTCAAGAATAATTTTATTATACCAATTAGCATCCCAATTTGATAAGGCATTTTGGTAAGTTAGATCTTTGCTGTGAATTGTTAAAACCCACAAAGAAAAGTGGTATAAAAAATATATAATAAGTAATATAATGATGTATTTTTTTAAATAATAATTGTTATTTTTTTGGAAAAATTCTTTTAAATTTATCATTTTTCTCCTTAGTTGATTCCAATTAAAGATATAATTTCTTTTTCTGTTTTAATATTACTCTTTTCATTTCTATTTTCATTATAAAATGTTTTATTTATTTCGGATGGAATACCTTTTAAAACATGAATTTCTTCAGACAAAAATAATGCTTCTCTTACATCGTGTGTAACTAAAATAGCGTATTTGTTTGTTTCTAAAATTTTATTTGCAAGCCATTCTTGTAAGATATATCTTGTGTGTGCGTCTAAAGATGCAAAAGGTTCATCTAATAAAATGGCTTGTGTATCTAATACCAAAGCTCTTGCAAAAGAAACTCTTTGTGCCATTCCAAGAGAAATCTCATCAGGAAATTTATTTTTATGATTTTCTAATTGTACAACTTTTAAAGCATTTATAGCAATTTCTTCTTTTGATTTTTGTTCTTTAGTTACTTTTTCATTAGAAATAGCAATTATGATATTATTTAAAATGTTCTTCCATGGTAATAAATGAGGTACTTGAGGAACCATTGAAAATAATTTTTGTTTTATATTCCATTTTTGAAAAGAAAAATCTTGATTTTTAAATTCGATCTGACCTGTAGCTCCTGTTTCCATACCCATTAGAACTCTTAAAAAAGTAGATTTTCCACATCCTGAAGCTCCTATTAGGGATGTTATTTTACCTTCTTTTAAAGTAATATTTATGTTTTTAATAACAGGCTCTTTATTTTGGTAAGAATAATTTTCAACCGATATTTTAATCATTATTATATTTATTCCTAAAATTTAATGTTTTGCTGTTTTCCAAAATATAATTTTTTTTCTAAGTAAAGAAACAAAAAATGTACTAATTAAACTTATAAAAATAATAACAATAACAGCAGCTATAACTTTATCTGTTCTAAAGGTTGCTTGAGCTCTTAATAAATAAATACCAAGTCCAGATTCACTGCCCATTAATTCAGCTAAAACTGCGGAACCAAAAGAGTAACTAATGCTTATTTTAAGCGCATTAAAAAATCCAGGAAGTGAATAGGGAAAATAAATATGAAAAAAAGCTTTCATGGAGTTTATTTGCAACATTTCAACGATTAAATGGTATTCTTTTTTTGCTTCAATAAGATCATTTTGCATCACTAATGAAATAGGAAAAGAACACGTAAGTACAACCAAAGCAACTTTTGGTGCCATTCCTAATCCTAACCAAATCATAAGAAGTGGTGTAAAAACAAGGTAAGGAATACTTTGTGAAATAATAAGAAGAGGTGATAAAATAGAATGTATTTTTTCAGATTTGAAAGATAAAAAACCTAAAAAAAGACCTAATACAATTGCAAGAAAAACACCTAATAGCCATTCTGAAACAGTTACGAGTGTGTTTTGAAAAATAATTACCCAGTCTGTTAAAAATACATCTGTCACTTTAGAAGGTAAAGGGATAATATATTCTGGTACCTTAGCTTTTTGTAACGTTAACTCTAAAACAAAAATGAGTAACATTACAAAAAGAACTGGAAAAATCCGTCTAGATATGCGAGACATGTAGTTGCCTTTCATACTGTTATTCTAAGCTTGAAGCGCAGTAAGACCGCTTTCAGCCAGAGGATTTAATATGTTTCTTAAAAATCTGCAATTAACACGCAATTCCTTAACCACTTTAGTTTTATTGATGTCACAAGCTTCTTTAATTTCTAAATCCTATTCTTTAGATTTAAAAGTGGATTTACCTCAAAATGCTGGTAAAGAACCGGTTCTATATTATAATCCGATAGTAAACCAGCAAGCAGATTCCTCTTTTTCCAAAGGAACCACAGCTAAAGAGCCAGAAGTCAGCAAAAAAAAGCAAAAAGCCTCTAAATCTGATCAGGTTGAAAAGTCTGTTCCTAAAGAAGAAATTGTACTAGCGGATGATGGAGGGCTTGAAGTTCCTCCAGCGCCTAAATCTATTTCTCAAAAGAAAAAAGAAATTGCTCTTGAATCAAATGGTAAAAAAAACAGCATAAAATCTCGTAAAATGAGAGAGGATACTGTTGCTCTAGAAGAAGATAATAACGATAGCGTTCAACTTGTTCGTTCAACAAGTGCTTTGAATAATTCAAAAGATCCTTTTCCTATGTTGGCTTGTATAGAAGACAATGTTGCTTTTTGGGAACGTGTTTATACAGAAATAGATGTAAATGAAGCGTATTTACATGATAAAAATGACTTATCCAGAATTTATAGCACTTTATCCCTTCCTACAAATAAATCACAAAGATCACGCTATATTGATAATGAACGAAAAAAATATATTAACATTATTAATAATTTAGCTGCAAAATTAAAAACTCCTCGTAAAAACTGGACAAAAGAAGAAAAAAGAGTGGCTGCTTTATTTAAAGAGAGTGGCTTAACTTTAAAGAATTTAAATGAAGCAAAATCAAATATGAGAATTCAAACAGGTTTAAAATCTCAATTTGAAGCAGGAGTTCAAAGAAGTATAAACTACCTTCCCTCTGTTTTTCCGATCGTTAAAAAAAGTGGTCTTCCTATTGATCTTGCCTATTTACCACATGTAGAAAGCAGTTATAACTCTAAGGCTGGTTCAAAGGTAGGGGCTATGGGATTATGGCAAATTATGCCAGGAACCATGCGTATTGTAGAAGGCCATGCAGCTGTTTCAAAAAGAACAGATCCTAAAATTGCAACCACAGCGGCCATGAAAATTTTGAAAAGCGATTTTGATAAGGTTCAAAATTGGCCTTTAACTTTAACTGCTTACAATCATGGCGTAAATGGAATGCTCCGGGCTATTGATGAAACAGGGTCACGTGATCTATGTAAAGTAATTGACCATTACAGTTCGCCTTCGTTTCGTTTTGCTTCAAGCAATTTTTACGCCCAATTTTTAGCAGCTCGAAAAGCAGCTAAACAAAGATATTCACAATTGGCTAAAAAAGGAAAAGGTGGTTCCGGTGTGGTTTTAAGGCGTACAATTCTAAGCTCACAAGGTGGATCTTTAAAATGAATTTTTTCTCCGACTGGTTTCTTGCTCCTCACTTTTCAATCCTAGTTCAAACGAATGAAGAGTTCAGTAAGGGTAAGGAGCAGCCAGACGGAGTTTCTATTCAGGTTATCAGTGAATATTATTATTCTACGCATTCAGAGCAATTTCAATTTCCCACTGCTTTTTTTGGTACTTTAAAACCTAAAAATTTATATCCTTTAAATCAAGATGGAAAATCTTTTTTTTATATTATTCCAAAAGATGAACCCAAAAAACTTTCTTTTGAGCTACCAGGAAAATCACATATAATAAGTCATATGGGAGCTTTACTTTCAATTTCTTTATTGCAACAAGGTAACAAATTTGATTCGTCAAAACAGTTTTATATTTCTTTTTCAGAAGATTTAAAATCATTTATTGATTTTGAAAAATATGAATTTATATTGGGAATTCTGCAAAAGTCAATATCAAATAAAGTATTTAAAAATTCCAATAAAAATAAACAATTTAATATAATATTTGAAAATACATTTATGAATAAAGAGGTAGTGAATAAAGCAATCGCATTAAGTGATTCTATGTGTTACACTCGTAGCTTTATAAATATGCCACCAAATATACTTAATCCAGAGTCTTACGAATTATTTTTAAGAACGATTGTTCGAAATGAGTGTGAAAAATCATCTTCACCAAATCATATTCAAATTGAAATATATGATTATGAAAAATTAAAAAAAGAAAATTGTGGACTAATATGTGCTGTGGGGCAAGGAAGTGAGATAAAACCAAGGCTAATTAAATTAACATATATTACAACAAAAAATTTATCAAAAACGCCTCATGTTTCTTTAGTTGGTAAAGGGATTACTTTCGACACAGGGGGATATGATATCAAACCATCCTCTGGAATGCGTATTATGAAAAAAGATATGGGCGGTTCTGCTTCGGCATTAGGCATTTTTTTTGCTTGTGCTCGTCTCAACTTGCCCATGCGGCTTACCTGTTGGTTACCTTTGGCAGAAAATATGATTTCTGGAAATGCAATGCGTCCAGGAGATGTTTTTAGGGCTAAAAACGGTCTCCAAATTGAAATCGATAACACAGATGCAGAGGGGAGACTTGTACTAGCAGATGCCATTTCTTTAGCTTGTGAGGAGCATCCTGATTGGCTTATTGATTTGGCGACTCTTACGGGTGCGGCGCGCGTGGGTTTAGGAACGATGGTTGATTCTCTTTTTGGAAATAATAAATTAACAAGTCAGTTACTTTACAATTCTGGCATCGAGAGTGGAGATTGGGTGTGGCAAGTTCCTTTACCTATTGATTATGAATCTTATCTTGACTCCAATGTATCTGATTTTGTGAATAGTGGCTCTTCTGGTTTTGCTGGTTCCATTACGGCTGCTTTATTTCTTCAAAAATTTGTTACAGTTCCTCAATGGAATCATATTGATACATATATGTGGTGTGATAAGCCAAATGGATTATGGTCTGAGGGTGGGGGCGCGACAGGAAAATGTGTCAGGCTAGTGACTCGAGCAATTGAGTCCTTTATTTCAAAGTAACAAAAACTAATCTAAACTAAAATAACAAATAATATATTTAAAGTAGATTTATTGTTTCATTGGAGGGCTGAAAATTGTCTAATGAACAAAATCCAGAGGTGATTGTAAACATGGTTAGCTTGCATCTACGCGAGTTAATTCATGATGTTAACAATGCTCTTTTTGTTGCTAAAGGATTTCTTGAGGAATTAAATGAAGATACTCAAGGAAAACGTTATATGGATCCTTCCTTTGATCATGAAAATTTTCAGGATATGGTTTCTACAATTAATAGAAATATTGAGAAAATAGATACAAATCTTGTTAAGTTAAGAAAATTCGCTAAAGAGGATATTTTTGATAAAACAGGAGTGCCTAGACCTTCGTAATTCTAATGGTAAGCTAAATAAAAATCTAGCCGCCGCTCTGTTCGGTGCTCGGCGGCTTGGTCGTCCCTCTGAGGAGGGAATGTGATAGGAAATTACAGAAAGGATAATGCTAAAGGCAAGAGTTCAAAAGGAAAGGATATTTTTTTTAAGGAAGGACAAAAATAATACCCGAACGACATCATTTTTGGGTTACCCCATTAGGTTTCCTAGCGAGATAGATAGCATGCCTTATGGTTAACTGCAACATAAAAATCATTTCTTTTTATAATTTATCAGAATGAAATCATTTAATTTTATAAAAATCATATAATTACAAATATTTCGAGAATGGTTTGGTGATTTATGTCAATTTAATTCATGCTTAATGATATTGTCATGAAGAGAAATCCATAACTCATTTAGAATCACGCATTCTTAGCATTCCGTCCCTAGCATTTTGAGCATCTGTGCTTTGCGGGGAAAGGGTAATCACTTCTTGATAAATTTGAGCGGCCTTCGATTTGCTGTTTAATTTTTCATAGGTTTCTGCTTCTAAGAGTTTAGCATGTGCTAGATCAGGAGTATTTGGGAACTTAATATAAAATGTTCTAAGTTCATTAAATACGTTATTATATTCTCCTAAACGAAGCCATGCTTCACTAGAAAGTAACAATGATTTTCCTTTATCATCGTAATTGGGATAATTCTTTTTTACATTATTTAATGAAATAATTGCTTCTCCATAATGGGCTTGTCTTAATTTAATCTCTGCATCCGCAATTAATTGGGCAGGTCCTATTGGTTCATTTGAATTTGTCATTGCGCTTTCTAAAGGAATTAATGAGGAATCTTTTTTTTCAGTGTATATATCTCTGCTTTCTGTCATATCAGGTAGCATAGAAACTCCTAAAGAACTAGGAGGTTGTTTTTCTAAAGATGCTTGATCCTCAAAAATTCCCGATCTTAAACCACGTTTTAAAATATCAATTTCTTTTCTATTTGTTGATAATTGTTCATTTAAACTATTTACATCATTTCTTAATAATGAGATTATTTTTTTAGAAACAATATTGTCTTGGCTTAAATCATTTACTAAAAAATTTAATTTTTTTACCTGTCCTTCAAGTTCCGCAATTCTTATTTCATGGTTTTTATCTGTTGTTTCTAGATAATCTATTTTACTAACAGTTTCATTTTTTTGAATTTCTATAACAGCTTTGTTTTCAGCTTGATTTTTATCTTCCATAACTTCATTTTGTGGAGTCATGCATGAAGTAATAAAAAATGTGCAAAATAAAATGGGTAAATATTTAAAATAATTTTGCATAATCAATCCTAATTAAATTATTTTATAAAAAAATCATAACTTACGAAAGGAGAAATATATATATTATAATAATATTCTTTATTTTAAAAAGATGGGATGAATTTATTGCATTCTTTATTGGAACTTTAACTAATTTTTATTTTGATCTATCTAATAAAAGTTCTATTTGTGATAATAGCATTTTTTGATAATAGATAGAATTTATATTATTATTAATAATATGAGTATTTTCAAATAAGGATTGTAATAATAATTTTGCTCTGTCCGTGTAGCTTGCAGCAAGTTTTTCCGCTTTATCAAATCCTAGTAATTTAACCGCTGTTAACTTATTTTGAGCTTCATCCTTACCTGAAGTTTTTCCTAATTGTTCACTAGATTTTGTGGCATCAAGAATGTCGTCTATAATTTGAAAAGAGAGACCAATTAATTCTCCAGCTTCTTTTATGATATTATTCAATTCAAATAATTTAGTTTCTGGAATTTCATTTTTAAAGTGATCAGCACCACAAAGAAATCCTAAGGAGAGTGCTGTACCAAGTAGTTTGCCTGTTTTATTTCTATGAACAATTTCCATTTGTTCCCAAGTAACTTCATTCCTGTTTGTATAAGAAATATCAAGCCACTGGCCTAAAATCATCCCTCTTACTCCTGAGCCTTCGCTTAATTCATTTATTAAAAAAGAGAGATACTTTGGTCTGTTGAGTGATGTTTGGGCTATGGTTTTAAAGGATTCTGTTAAAAGAGCATCTCCAATTAATAGACCTTTTGCTTCGCCATAAATTTTATGGGTTGTAGGCAAGCCTCTCCTTAAATCGTCATTATCCATGCATGGTAAATCGTCATGAACTAGAGAATAAGTATGAATTTTTTCAACCGCTAGAGCAGAATTTCTTGCTGTCTCGATGCCTGCTTCGCCACTAAAAGCTCCAGCGCAAATTAAAGTAAGCAGCGGACGGACTCTTTTTCCACCTGCATTCAAGGGGTGTTTATAAGCTGTTGATATTTCATCAAAATAAGATATATCCTGATAGGTTGCTAATTTTTTAATCAAATATGATTCAATATCTGAATTTATCATTTGTAAAAAAAATGGAATATTTTTATGCAGTTCAGACATATTGTAGCCTTTTTTGTAAAATAAAGATAGAAATCTTTCAAAAGCAATTTCGTTTAACATATAGTTACAGAAACTGCTTGCAAAAAAATGAATTTGTTTGTACGTTCTGCGCCACTGCGTTTTTTTAGCGCGTGTAAGCAAAAAGAATCTAGGAGTTAACTAAATGCGCGATATTATTAAACTTATCTGTAGTGGTGATGGAAAGATCTCTTGTTCTGGGAACAATCTTTACTCAACTACAAAAAATAAAAAAGCTTCCACAAAAAAGCTTGAACTCAAAAAATACTGCAAGTACTGCCGTAAGCACACACTTCACAGAGAAAGCAAATAATCCAATTTGCTTTCAAAAAAGCCACTTAAATTATTTTATAGTTTAAGTGGCTTTTTTTTATTTTAAATTATTATTTTTTTTAAGTTTTAATTTAGTAACAGTCATTTAAAAAAATAATTTAAATAAAGAAACACTCTCCTTTAAAAAGTATAGATTAAAATTAAAGTTAAAGGCTAATTAAAAAAAATTATATTTTATATTTTGTTACAAAATAAAATTTTGGCATGTTAATTGCTTTGTTTATTTTTTGAAAGGGTATTTTATTAATTTTTTAAATAAATTATTTTAAATAAAGCGATAACTTCAAAATATAATAGAAGATTTGAGTAATGAAGGAATTATTATGTCGACGAATTTAAGTTATATTAGCAATGAAGGTTTTATTCGGTTAGAGAAAGTATATTCATTATTAAATAAAGAAGGGTTAATTAGTAAAAGTAATCTTAAAAGTATAAACAACGAAAATTTTGCTACTTTTTTTGGAATAACAGAAGAGTTAAATTATCCTTTATGGGGATTCTGTTTATATAAAAGAAATATTATGGATGGTTTTGATCAGCTTAATAGAAAAAAAGATATACTTTTACAAGATGTCATTGAAAAATGTCATCTTGAAAACACGAAAGGTGATTTTAATGCTATTTTTAAAGATTGTGCGCGTGAAATTGAACAATACTTAAATAAAAGAAATCACTGGTATTTAAAAATTTCCAAAGATAGATTATTATTTTTAGATAAACTATTTTTGATTATTGAAACTTTATCAGATTTCAAAGATGATGAAGAAAAAGTAATTCTTTTTTCTAAATTAGTAAAAGCTTTATATGATATTCAGGCCTACGGTATATGGTCTGGGCACGATTGGGGACAAACTTCAATCAATCATGTATTAAAGAAAGTTTGTGATGATCTTTCTTTGGCAACTGTTTCTTTAGTTGTTAAATTGAAAACACAAATGTCATCAATAAATCTTGAAAATTTAAATGAAAAGCTACTCCATTTGATTGGTACATTTAAATCGGTTTTAAATAATTCAATTCTTCCAAAGAATAATAAAGGAAATTTATTATGTGGAAAAATTGAAAACTTAAGAAATAATAGAAAAAATTTTAATATAATTAGATTGTTTAAAAGAGTTGTAGAAGAAAGAAATAAAAAAGTAATTTTCTTTAGACTTGAATTGAGAAATTATCATGATAAAAATGTGGAAAGTATTTATTTTGATACAGAGTTAATTCCTATTAAAAATGTAAAAGACTCGCAAGTTATTTTAGATGAACAAAATAAATATATAGATTACATATCTGCATTGGTAGTAAATTATTTCAAGAGTTTAATGTGGTTTTTAAATCATGCTCAATACTTAAAAAATATAAGTGATTATGCATTTGATAAAGCAATTCAAGGCAAAGTTAATAATGACTTTATAGAAGAAAATTTAGTAAGAAAAAAATCTAACTCACTTTTACAGCTAAAATCACCAAAAATAAGTATGAATCCTTTTGGAAGCTGTGAATCACTTGATTCTATACAAGACGATTCAAAAAGTTTATTGAAATCCTCAAGCTTATCATTGAGTCCTTCCCTTAGCTCTATTTCGTCGAATAAAAGTCTTTCTGTAAGATTATTACAAATTGAGGCAAACTCATCGCCTGAACCTAAAACTCCCCCAAAAACCAAGGGCACTAAAAAATCAGAATCCTGTTTAAAGAAATTTAAAAATCTAAAAGAGTCATTTAATAAAGACTGTCATGAAAAAGAGCAAATGAACGAAGTTAAACTAGAAAATACTTCAATTACTAAGGCTGTTGCTAATCCAAAATTGGAAGAGATTAACGAAGAACTTTGTACTGAAGCAATTTGTTATTCTGATTTTTATAATAATGAATTTAATTCTGATTTTAAAAATGAATTAGAGAAAGTAAACTTAGAAAAAATTGAAGATTTTTCTCATTGGAGCAAAGATTTATCTTATTTCAAAAATATAACTTTAAATCAATCCATTTATATAGGAAATCAAAATAAAACAGATATTAATATTTTAAATACTTCTATTAAAGATTTATTAAAAGAAATAGAATTATTTAAAGAATCTCTTAAAAAAACAAATTCAAAAGCGATAGCAAGATTTCATTTTATTCCATTGAAAGATGATTCAGAAAACAAAATATTATATTTTTCATGGACTAAAAATTGTTATCGTGAAATGAATGATGAAGGTGCTATTAAATATATTTGGAATGCTCTTTGCGATAGTGTAGCTTTAAAAGCAGATATTAAAGAAATGATTTACAAATTATAATTAAGCTAAAAATAAATAATGAAATCTTATTCGATTTTTTTAGGCAATTTAATTGTAAATTTAGTCCCTTCATTTGGAATTGATGTAACAGATATCTCTCCCCCATGCTGTTTTACTAATGAATAAGTTATTGATAGACCTAATCCTGTTCCTTCTCCAACTGGCTTTGTAGTAAAAAAAGGGTCAAATATTTTATCAATTATTTCTGGTTTAATTCCGCTTCCTGTGTCTTCAATGCTAATATGAATAAACTTTTCATCATCCGTTCTTTCAAAAGAAAGAACGCCACCATTTTGCATTGCTTGTATAGCGTTAGTAATTAAATTTAAAAATATTTGTCCAATTTGACCAGAATCACCAAGAATAATGTCATTATTATTTTCAATATTCCAATCAATTTTTATATGTTTTTGTTGAAGAAATCCTTTAGCTAATTTTAACGTTTTTTGAATTTCTGGAATAAGATGAATTTCATGTTTCTCTACTATTTTAGTTTCATGTCTTGCAAAACTTAAAAGATTATCTACTATTTCTTTACATTTTTTAGCAGCAGATTCTATTTGTTCTAAATCTTCTCGATGGCGATTATTTTTATCAATTTCAGACAATAATATTTGAGTAAAGGCAAGAATACCAGCTAATGGACTATTAATTTCATGAGCAACTCCACCAGCTAGTTTTCCAATAGCAGCTAATTTATCTGCATGTGCTAATCTTTTTTGAAGTTGTGTTTGAAGGGTGATATCACGATAATGAATAACGTAACGAATGTTATTATTCCCTACATTATTCATTATATGGGCTCTAATCGTATACGTTTGATCTGGAAATAGTTCTGAAGTAGTCCATTCAATATCTGTGATTTTTTCATTAGTTTGTTTTAATAAACAATCTTTACATGGAGAATCTTTATTAGCAAAAGCAATATAGCATTTATTATTAATTAAAGAGAGGTAGTTTATGTTTGGGTTTTTTTTTAAAATTATTTGAAGATATGAATTATTTAATCGAATAATATTATAATTTTTATCTATTAAAACAAGTGGATCTGCTATGGTATCTATCATGGCTATCCACTGTTTTTTTAATTCTTCAATATCGCGAGAGCCTTTAGAAATAGGAGTTCCCATTTTTTTTCTCAATAATTAAAGAGTTACTTTAAATTAATGATGAATAAGTGGCTGATTTCCTTTTGTCCCAGTAACATTTGATAATGTCATTGCCTGTGAATTTTTTAGTTTTGTTTCTAAAGCGTCATCACTTTCCCAAGCAATGGCGTGAAGCAGAACTGTATCCATATGATCAACAGGAACAATTTCTAGTTGCTGAAGAATATTTTTAGGAATCTCCAATAAGTCACGTTCATTTTCTTTAGGAATAATTACTTTTTTAATCCCACCACGATGAGCAGCAAGTAATTTTTCCTTTAGACCACCAATAGGCAATACTCGTCCACGAAGCGTAATTTCACCTGTCATTGCTACTTCACGATTAAATGGCTTTTTAGTAAGGGCACTCACTAAAGCGGTTGCCATAGTGATACCTGCGCTCGGTCCATCTTTTGGAATAGCACCTTCGGGAAAGTGAACATGAATATCTATTTTTGAATAAAATTCATCTTCAAGACCAAGGAAAGCTCCTCTAGACCTAACGTAACTAAAAGCAGCTTGTGCAGACTCTTGCATGACGTCCCCAAGTTTACCCGTAATTTTTAAATTACCTTTGCCACTCATGACAGCAACTTCTGTAACTAATAAATCGCCACCAACTTCTGTATAAGCAAGCCCTTGACCAACTCCAATTTCATTTCTTAACTCTTTTTCGCCTATGCTATGTTTTCTAGGTCCAAGATATTTTTGAACTAACGCAGCATCAATTAAAGGAGCTTTTAAACCTTCTAAAGAAACAGTTTTTATGACTTCTGGAGTTTCTTTTATTTCTTTATCTTTAACTTCTTTTGTTTCTTTAGTTGATTTAGAAGGAGTTTTTTTATTGTTTTTAAGAAGTTCTCTTGCTATTTTACGGCAGATACTAGAAACTTCTCTTTCCAAATTTCTTACACCAGCTTCTCTGGTATAATAACGCACCAATTCTTCTAATGCAGAGTTATCAAATTTTAATTCTGATTTATCAAGCCCATTTGATTTTACTGCTTTTTGAATGAGATGTTGTTGTGCAATATTAATTTTTTCTTGTTCGGTATATCCGCTTAGATGAATAATTTCCATACGATCTAAAAGCGGTTTCGGAACACCATTTAAACTATTTGCCGTAGCAATAAATAAAATTTGGGACAGATCATAATCTAAATCAAGGTAGTGATCATTAAAAGCATGATTTTGTTCTGGGTCAAGCACTTCAAGCATGGCGCTTGAAGGATCTCCACGAAAATCAGAGCTCATTTTGTCAATTTCATCTAGAAGAACAACAGGATTTCCACTACCAGCTTTTTTAATTGCATTTAAAATTTTTCCTGGCATAGCTCCTATATAAGTTCTACGATGTCCACGAATTTCTGCTTCGTCTCTTACACCGCCAAGTGCAATGCGGGAAAAATTTCTTCCTGTGGAGCGTGCAATACTTTTTGCAAGACTTGTTTTACCAACACCTGGAGGACCAACTAAACATAGAATAGGTCCTTTTATTTTATCAGATAAGCTTGTTACTGCTAGATATTCTAAGATTCTTTCTTTTACCTTTTCAAGTCCAAAGTGATCTTCATTTAAAACATCTTCAGCAAAAATTTGATCTTTAATTGTAGGAGCATAATCTGCCCATGGAAGTGAAAGGACAGTATCAATATAATTTCGAACAACAGTAGCTTCTGCACTCATAGGGCTCATGCTGCGAAGTTTTTTTACTTCTTTTTTAAGTTTTTCTTTTGCTTCATCGCTTAATTTTTTTGTTTTGATTTTACTTTCGATCTCAGCAATTTCTGTACGAATATCATCTGCATTGCCAAGTTCTTTTTGAATGGCATTCATTTGTTCATTCAAATAATATTCTTTTTGAGTTTTTTCCATTTGGCGTTTTACGCGAGCTCTTATTTTTTTCTCAACGCGTAAAATTTCAATTTCGGATTGAATAATGCTAAATATTTCTTCTAATCTTTTTGCAGGGTCTATTGTTTCTAATATTCTTTGTTTATCAGCAAGTTTTAAATTAGCAAGTTGCACAACAAGAGTGTCTGCTAGTCTGCTTTCATCTTCAATGCTAGAAATCGAAAAGACCATTTCAGGTGGTACTTTTTTATTTAACTTAACATAAGTATCAAAAGCTTGTTTTACTGTTCGAACAAGAGCTTCATTTTCAGCGGATCTACCATTTGGTTCTTGAATTTCAGCAATATCCACAACGAGCATTTCATTTGATTCAACATATTTAAGAATGCGGCCGCGTTTTTTTCCTTCCACTAAAATTTTAACCGTTCCGTCTGGAAGTCTTAATAATTGTAAAATTTGTGCTATTGTACCAAACTCATAGATTTCTTCAGGTAGTGGGTCATTCGATTTTGGTTTTTTTTGTGCCGCAAGAAATATTTCTCTATTTCGTGCCATAGCATCATCGAGGGCTTTTATGCTTTTTTCACGCCCTACAAACAGTGGGACTACAGTGTGTGGAAATACGAGTAATTCCCTCAAAGGCAAAAGCGGTAATGTTCGGCTAGTTGTTTTTTTATCAGCCATATAGAGCTACTCCTTTGCGGTCATGTAGAAAATTTCAACCTCAACATAACTATTCTATGACATTTAAAAGGATTGGCAATACCAATCTATTTTAAGTATCTAACACTTACAAATCGTTAAATAAACAATAAGCATCTGGTGTTTTCTTGAAAAAGTTTTCTTTTTCATTGTTAAAGAAAAAATCACCTAATATCTCTTGTTCAGTTAGAATTTCGGTAAATGTTTCTTGATTAGTTAGTGGATGAAAAGGAACTGCTCGCAGTACGACAATTTCTTGGCTTTTCCAAATAGATTCTAATGTTGTTCGTGAAACAAAACTTTTTCCGTCTTTACGCTGTTTTTTTTGTATATTTATATTAATTTCATTTAAAAATAAATTTAATTGTCTTATTACTAAATCAAAATTATTTTTAATTTTAGGAAAATGAATTTCGATTTTTTCAAGTTTATCTTTATTTTTTAAATTCCAAATCTCATAAATTATTTTAATTTGAATTTTTATAGATTTTGGTAAATATCTGTAGGTTAAAATGCTTGTTTCAGGTTTGTTTGTTGCTTCAAACGATGGATGGCTTTCAGCCATTTGTGATAATAAAAAAGCATTTTCTATAGCCTTATCAATTAGTGTTTGGTAGCCTTGCCTTCCAATAGCTTTAAAGCAAAACCAAAGTTTAAGAGAATCGAATCTTCTGCTGCCTTCAATTGTTGTTCTGCCTAAGTCAACACTACTTTCTCTAATAATATACTTTGCTGTATGTCTTATTGTGTCTAGGGAATGTTCATTTTTGAAAAGAACAGCTCCGTGTGACATTGTTAAATATAAAAATTTATGACCATCAATGACAACGGAATCGGCATTTTCAATTCCATCAAGTTGTTTTTTATGATTGCTGCTTAATAATAAAGCTCCGCCCCAAGCGGCATCGACATGAAACCATATTTTATATTTAGTACAAATTTGAGAGAGCTTTTTTAAATCATCAATATTTCCTGTTTCAGTTGTGCCTGCTACACCAATAATAGAAATAATTTTAGTTTTTTCATGATGCAATTTTTGAATTGTATTTTCTAATTCAATGAGATTAATTTTATTTGTAAGTATTTCACAAGGAATGGTAATAACATTTTCCTCACCAATTCCCATAATAGCAGCGGTTTTTTTTATTGAATAATGACCACGTTGACTTACTAATAGAACTGCCCTTGTGCAATCAGCCTTTTTAAAAGCTTCGTATATTCCTATTTTATGAATATTTGGAAAAAGAATATTTCTTGCTGTTACCAAGGCGGTTAGATTTCCTACTGTGCCACCGCTACAATAATTTCCAACGGCAATGTCTGAGTGATTTAAAATATGATTATAAAAAGATTTTTCTCTATTATAAATTAAATTATGCAGCCAGCATAATGTCTGCCATTCAACATATGTAGCGGATAAAGCAGTTTCAATTTTAACAACATTTTGATTCAAAGCGCTTATTATTATATCACATAATAATAAAAAATTAGGCGTCGCCCCTGTCATATGTCCAATGTAATTAGGATGTGAAACTCGAACAGAGTTTTTAACTATCTTTTCAATTGTTTCTTTTAAAACAGCAGGGATTTTTTCTCCTCTTTCAGGGATTTCTATGGTTCTAAAAAAATTTGATATTTCATTTGGTGAAATTTCTGCATGGAGTTTTTGTCCATCTCGATTGTGTAAAAAATTAAGAGCTGCTTCGAGTGTAATATTTGCCCATTTATTGAACTCTTTATCTTTGACAGAAGGGAAGAAATATCGAGATATTAAAGAAGAATTATTCATAATTATTTTCGATCCCAAATAACGAGTAGAAAACGAATGTCTGAGTGAAATCTTTTATATGAACTTATAGAATTTGAACATTATATTTTCTATAAAAAATCTTTTCGGTAAATTGGATCAGATTTTTTTACTGCAAATCTTGCATTATCAAAGAATGAAATGTAAATACAAATTTCCGGGCAATCGGTCTGTTTAATTAACACATGGAGTTTTTTTATTATGGCTAAAAGTAAAAGTTTATTAACTACTGTTCCAACAAGCGTAATCATTGCTGATGTATCTGCGCGTTTTGAGCAATTACCAAAGAAAATAACTAAAGAAGTTATCTCTGCATTTTTAGAGGCAATTGAAGACAATGTTGCTGGTGGACATAAAGTTCGTATTGATAAAGTAGGAATTCTTACTTGTAAAGATCGTGCAGCACGTAAAGGTCGCAACCCACAAACTGGCGAAGAAATTAAGATTCCTGCATCTAAAAAGATTAGTTTCCGCGTTGCTAAATCATTAAAGGAAAGAGTTGGAGTAGCTAAAAAAGCTTCCGTTAAAAAGAAATAATTAACATTATTTCTTTTTATTCGTTATATTCTTCCTCGTGAGTACCTGCCATAACAAGCTTACTATCGTCTAGATCAGCATTATTAACAGCTTCTCTTAATTTTTCAGATGGATGAAATGTAACTACGCGACGAGCGGATATTTCGATACGCTGTCCAGTGTGGGGATTTCTCCCTGGACGGCTTCTTTTTTCACGGACTACCCATTTCCCAAATCCGGAAATTTTTACTTCTTCGCCATTTTCTAATTTAGATTTTATAGATTCTAAAATGGTTTCCACCAAGTTCTTGGCTTCTTGTGAAGAAAATTGAGTCTTGGAACGAATTAATTCGACAATCTTGTCTTTTGTTAGAGTCATAAACACCCTCTTATGGATAACTAGCAAGAACTTTTATAGTTCTATTTTTTCACATTCTTCTGGACAAACACAATCCCCATCAGTGTCAACTTTTCTCCTGTGGTCAATAGCCTTTACGACAAAAAATAGGAAAAAGGAAGCTTTTCTTGCTTACCATTTTTTTTATGAAGATGCACTTAATTGTCATTAAAAGTTTAACATGGTATAGCTATTGCCTGTATTTTCAGTTTTTACAGACTTTAGGAGTCACTTCAAAATGCAAAAAAACAATCCTATTTCAAGTAACAAAAATACTCAAAAAACATGGGGTGAAAGAAAAAGATTTTTAACAGGAGTAAAGCCTTCTGGAGAAGTTCATATTGGAAATTATTTTGGTGCTATAAATCCATGTATAGAATTATCAAATAATTCAAATAATGAAGTCATTCTAATGTGTGTAGACTGGCATGGGCTTACAAATAAATCTGAAATTTTTCGCCCTGGTGAATTAACGCAATCTTTAATAGCAACCTATTTGGCGTTAGGATTTAACTACAAAGAAAACTCAATTATTTTGCAAAGTGACTTTAAACAAATTCAAGAAAACTCGTGGTATTTATCCTGTGCTACGGCTGCTGGTATGCTTGAAAGATCTCATGCATATAAAGACGCTATTGCAAATGGGAAATCACCAACAGCAGGTTTATTATTTTACCCATCCCTAATGGCTTCGGATATTTTAACGTTTGATGCTCAATTTGTTCCTGTTGGAAAAGATCAAGCTCAACATTTAGAATATGCTTCTGATATGGCAAAGTTCTTTAATAATTTAGTTGATGTTGAGGTTTATACTGAACCACAACCTATTATTCAAGAAATACCTTCTTTGTTAGGAATTGATGGTGAACGTAAAATGAGTAAAAGTTATAATAATACCTTACCAATTTTTGCGACCAAAAAAGAATTAGAAAAAAGAGTTAAAGAGATAAAAACAGATTCTAAAGGATTAGATGATCCTAAAAATCCAGAAACCTGCGCTATTTTTCAAATATTTAAATCTTTTGCATCAAGTGATGCCCTTCTTTATATGCATGACAGACTTGAAAAAGGAATAGGTTATGGATATGGGCATGCTAAAAAAGATTTTGTTGATGAGCATGAAAAAGTTTTTGGTACTTTAAGAGAAAAATTTGAATATTTTAATAACAGTGAGCAAGAAATCAGAAACTGCTTAAAAATAGGTTATGAAAAAGCTCAAAATTATGCAGATTCCGTAACAAAAAGAGCAAGAGAAGCTTTGGGATTAAAATCTTATTTATAAAAAAGTATAATCAGATATTGCAATTTTTATGCAATATCTGATTTGGAAACACGATGAACTTTTAAAGTATTTGTGGGCAACATTTGAGTAACAGGAATTCCACCTGTAATTAATAAGAGATCGCCTTCTTTTACATAGCCTTCTTTTGCTAGATATTTAGCAATTTCAGAAAATGCAGTGTCGGTATCATAAAAAATATTATTTAAAACACCAACAACACCACGGACTAAACAAAGTTTTCTAACAACATCGGGTCTTGGACTAAATGCAATAATGGGAGTTTGTGGACGATATTTTGCAACATATCTTGCCATACTACCTGTTAAAGTTAAGCAAATAATTGCTGTGGCTTTCATTTTTTCTGCAAGCTCAACTGTTGTTCTTGCAAAAACTTCTGCAGATGACTCTGTTTCAGCTCTTGTTAAAGGAACTGGTTCTATGGGTGCAATGCTTTTGCTTTTGTCTACCCTGTCAAGGATATTACGCATGGTGGCCACAGCGAGTTCTGGGTACTTACCAGAAGCGCTTTCACCCGAAAGCATAGTAGCGTCAGCGTGGTCAAAAACCGCATTCGCTACGTCGCATACTTCTGCTTTTGTAGGTCTGCGGTGTTCAATCATAGAATCGAGCATTTGAGTTGCTACAATAACTGGTTTGCCTTTATTTAAAGCAGCTTCAATTATTTTCTTTTGATAAGCCGCCACATTCGCAAAACCACATTCCACGCCAAGATCGCCTCGAGCAACCATAATACCGTCTGAAACAGTACAAATTTCATCAATATATTGCACGGCACCAAGCATTTCTACTTTAGTAATAACAGGAGTGTCTGCACCTAATGCTCTTAACATCATTTTTAATTTAGTTACATCTGCTGGGGTTTGCACAAAGGAGAGAGCAACATAGTCAACACCTTGAGCAACACCAAATAAAAGATCTCGTATATCTTTTTCTGTTGTTGCAGGAATTGAAAGATGGCACTCAGGAAAGTTAACCCCTTTTCTTGATTTTAAAAGACCACCATGAGTCACTTCGCAATCGACATCAGTTCCTCTAATATCTGTAATTTTCATTGCTAATAAACCATCATCTAACAAAATGCGGGCACCAATTTTAACATCGTTTGCAAGTTCACGATAGTCTATTGGAATAAACTCAGGAGATGTTTGCTCAGGTGCATATCTTAAAGTGACTTTTTGTCCTCTTGTAATTGTTATTGCACCATCTTTTAGTTTTCCAGTTCGAATTTTTGGTCCTTGTAAATCTTGTAATATCGCAACTTGGACATTTCTTTCTTTTGAAATTTCTCTGATAAGAGCAATATTTGCAGCATGCATGGCGTGGTCACCATGAGAAAAGTTCAACCTAGCGACATTCATTCCCGCATCAATCAGTTTTGAAATCATTTCTTTTGTACTTGATGATGGGCCAAGGGTACAAACAATTTTTGTTCTAGGAAGATTATTGAGATCCATTTTTATCCTCTTCTGGGTTTGTAAGAATTTTTCTTGAATTGATTATTTGTTGAATTTGAACTTCGGAATCAAAAAGATGGGATTTTAGTTTTTCAATTAGAAGATAGGCTTCTTCCAGTTTTTGAGAAAGCTCATCAATAGGAATGGAGTCATTTTCCATACTTGTTAAAATATGGTTTACACGTGTCAGAATTGAATTGTAGTTTTGATTTTCCATTTCTTTTCCATATTTTAGAATTTCTAATTGATAACTAAGAAGGATCGCTCTTTTGTGTTATCTCTTTCACAGAAACATCTACAAAGATATGTTGATTTTCGCAATCACTTGCGAATTTAAGTTTGAGATCAATTGGGGGAGCTTGATGTAAAAAATCTTTTCCTTTGAGAAGGTTTCCGCTATTATCATATACAAGGGCATAACCACGTTTTAAAGTTTGTGTGATGCTGGTTTGAAATACTTTCAAGATTTGTGAGTAACCTTTTAACTGTCTTTTTTCGGATTCTAATCTTCGAATGGCAGCTCGTGATAATCTTTCTTCAATTGAAAATAAAAATTGTCTTTCAGCAGAGGTTTTTTTTAAGAGCAAATGGGTTACTTTTTCCAATCTCAAGAAAAAAATATGAAGCGAATTAAAAATATTATCAATTAAGTATCTTGCTGCTGCAGTTGGTGTTTTTTCGGAATGAAAAGAAACTTCGTCTGAAATACTAATATCATCAAAATGTCCTACGGCTGTTATTACAGGAATTTTGCTTAAGCCAATTTGTTTTGCAATTTCTAAATCATCAAACCATCTTAAATCAAGCCTACTTCCGCCGCCTCTTGTTATGACAACACAGTCAAATAAGTCAATTTGATCGGATATATAATGCAAAGCTTTTGAAACATTTTCTGAAGTTTTTTCACCTTGCATATTGCAATCAAATAAAGAAATTTGGAATGATAATTTTGATTGTTTTAATTCATCTATAAAGTCTGAATAAGCTCTGCTATTATCAGCAGTAATTAGGGCGATATTTAATGTAAAATTCTTTAATTTTAAAAGTTTATTTTTATGATATAGTCCTAATTTTTTTAATTCAGAAACAATATTAATTCTTTGTAAGGCGAGTTCTCCTTGTGTAAATTGAAGATCAATATCATCAATAATAGCAGAAATTTTAGAACCTTCTTTTCGAAAATCACATGAAACTAAAATTTTAATTTTTGTTCCATCTTTAAATAAAATTTTTGAAATTTTTTCTTCTAAAAATTGCCTACGTCCAGACCATAAAATACAAGAAATACTTGCTGCTTTTAAAGAATTTAAAGTGGACTTATTTTTGTCTTCTTTATCAATTAGGTCGAAAAAAATATGGCCATTCGATGTTTTAAAACTTGAAATTTCTCCGTTAATCCAATATTTTCCAGAAATATTTTTTTTAATTATGGATTCAATAAATAAAACAAAATGACTCACACTCATTGTGTCATTTTGTGGGGTTTCACTTGAATTTTGTTTAGGTTGGCTAGGATTTACATCTTTGTCTATTAATTTAAATCCAAGTTTTAAAATATTTTCAACCGCAATTTGGGTATTTAGAAGCCACCAGGATTTATTGCTTGAATCCCATTTTCCACCCATTTTTTTAATATCATCCTTAATTGAAAAAGTATCTCCGGATAAAATGATTTTATTTTCTAAGGTATGATAATTACGGTTCATTTTTTCTCTTTGTAACTAATTACATAATTTAAATTATTGGGGATGGATGGGTAATTTTGAGACCAAATTACAATATCTTTATTTTCATTTGGGAAAAAATTTGTAGGATTTTTAAATGAATATAATAAATTAAAGTCAGATATATTATTAAAATATAAAGAATTATCATTAATTATATTTGTGTTAGGTTGTAACAAGTATTGACCCATTCCAATTTGAAGTTGATTTAATTGTTTGCTATCTTTAGAAGCTTCTAATTTATAATCATTCAAAAAATTCTCTGAATGTATCAAACAACTAACTTGCAGCTCCTCTATAGCATCATCACCTTGTATTTTCAAATCAGCGATATAGGTTTCAAATTTGGAATCAAAGTAGATTTGTCCTAGCTTTATGTTTTGATTAGAAAAACACCTAGCTATTTTGTCTTTAGAAGTTAGTTTAAACTTAATATTTTTAAACTTATAAAAATTAATTAAAATATCTCTTATTTGGTATTTATAACGAGATTGTCTTATAATATCAATATAATCATTCATTTTATTATAAGGGATATGAAATTTATTATTTGAATAATAATCATTTTCATTAAATATATAATACTCTTCGTTTTCTGATAGAGTATTTATCACTTTTTCCTTTTTGATAATTTGTTCTGGTATTTTTTGATTTTTTATATTTAACAGCAGAATATCTAGTAATAGGCTTTGTTGAATTGGAGTATATTCATTTAAATTGCTTAATGAGCTAAAAGAAGTACTTTCATTCTGAGGTAAAGCAATTATAACCGATTGATCCGAAAAATTATTGTTTTTATTTATATCAAAATCATTTCCAATTAAAATGAAAATATTATTATTTTTATCTATTTGCTTTAGGATATTCAAAATAGTATTTTCTGTATCATCTTCTTTCGGAGAAATATCAATTCGAATAATTTCAGAAGCTGAATTATTTATTGTTTCAGAAATTAATTTATCAATATTTAATATTGATTTCTCACGAAATATATTAATTAGTGTGTTTGCATGCTCAATTGCTTGATTTTTTGTATCTTTAAAAGATACATTAATTCTTAATAAATATTTTGAATTTAAATTCACTTGTTTTAGCAAGTTTTTTTCACTTTCATTAAAAATATCATGCGATTTGTAAGTGTATCCATTGTTTAAATAATTATTGAAAGACTCTAGTGAAATGATATTCTCATCATATTTGGCAGCTAAAGGGAAAGAATTTCTGTTTATAAATAATTTTTCTTTTGCGTAAAAGCTTGAGATATTTTTAAAAAAGTTATTAGAAATATTTTTTGATTTTAAACTTATAAAAATAGATTTATTTTTATCATGTGTTTTTTCGATTCCATGAAATATTAAAATCCCAGACGGATTTTTATTCCAACTTAAAGTTATTCCTTTGCTATTTATTCCAGAAGGAATTTGAATTTTTGTTATTTTATTATTTTTAATTTCAAAACTATTTGTCTCATTATTGTCATAAGTAATATTAAGAGTACTTGGCGTTTCAAACTTATTTGCAGCCACTGCTTTATTCTCAAAAATTAATGTTTGATTTGCAATAAGTTCTAAACAATCACAAGTAATAGAATCACCAGGTAATAAGATAATTGACTTCATTTTTAAAACAGAATTTCTATCATTCATGTATTTGAAAGAAACTATATAATCAATTGATTTTGTTTTTTCAATGTTTAATATATTACTTTCTTTAAGAATTAAATCATTTAAATCAATTTTTTTAACCTTGTTTTTTTTGGGATAATGAAAGTATTCAAATATATTTTTATCAGAAATCATATTTGTATATTTTAAGTAATTTATATTTACAAAATTTCTTGTTTCTAAATCAATATATTCATCTAAATGCGTTTTGTTTATGACTTCACTTAAGCTTTTAAAATTTATTAAAAATCCAAATACTTGGTTTTTAAATGAAAATATTAATATAGCTACAACAAATAAAAATAGAATAAAATTAGTCAATTTTTTAGATTTTGTTTTTTTCATAATTTATCCGAGATAAAAATGAATGTTTTTTTAAATAGATCTTCATTTATCATTAATGAAACATCTGAGATAAAGCTATTTTCAATATTTTTTTGGCAATTATTATTAAATATACTGTTATTCGCAATAATTTTTTGAGGATTATCTGTTGATTTTCTTTCGTAATATAATGTTGTAGATAATGTATTTTCATTTTCAAAACAAATAAAATTCCTTTTGAAATTCATTGATTGAATAATTGAATTATTTAAATTTAAGGATACTCTATCATTAATCACTTCAGCATTTTTGGAAAGTAATATATTTTTGTTTTCTTCAAGATATTCAAATTTTAAATCCTGCTTGTATTTTATCAGTTCTCTTTTTCCAATTTCGGTAATGTTTTTATAAACTATTAAATTTTTATCTTTTTTATTTAAATAAAGAATTTTTGAAAATAAACTTTTAGAATCAAGAAACAAAATATTTATTTTTAATTTGTCTGATTCAAGAGTTTCATTTATTTTTTCAATAATTCTAAATATGTTAAATTCTTTTTCTTTTTTATTAAGAAATGAAATGATAATTTTGTTTTTATTTGTTGGATAATTAATTCCATAATAAAGATCGGCTAATATATTTTCATCTATATTTGATATTGATCTTAAGCATAATGCATTTGGAATTGTTTTAATGATTAGAGAAGGAGGCATAAATACTAAAAAAGGGTTTAAATTTTCTATAATTGAATATTTATTTATACTACTTACATCATTATCACAAATAATTTCCCCGTTAAATTTGGTTGTAATCGCACCAAGACTTGAAGGTGTTCCAATATTGCTAATATAAATAAATCTATCATTTTTTTTATTGTTTTTTATATAGTCATTCACATAAGCTAAGTATGACTGACTTGGTATCTCATCACGAATCCCGGTTTCAAATGGATAAAGCCCTGTTAAAATTGAAAAATAATTTGAAATATCATTATTTGAGGTAAGGCGAATATCATTTGAAGTTATTTGAAAATTTTGATTTAAATAATTAAAATCTGAGTTTTTTTGAATTTTTTCTAAGTCATTTTCATTTGTATTTTCAATTATAAAAAATAATTCACTGTTTTCAATATTTAATTTAGTGAGTTCTCTAAAATCTTTTGTTTTTTTCCAATCGTATATTAAATAAGAAATGATTAGTAAAAATAAAGTAAATAATCTCCATTTTCTTTTTTGCATATTGTCGTTTAAATTAACATAGAATATCATAAGAGAAATTATAAAAAATCCGATAAATAAAATATTTATAAATCTGGAAATATTTATTATAAAATCTGATTTGTTTTGAATGATACCGAAAGTGAAACCATCATTTTTTGTTGTAAATATGAAAATAATAATGATTAAAAATGAAAAAAATCTTTGGACTTTTAGTTGTGACTTAATAAAAATGATGCCTATGCAAAATCTTATAATAATAGATGGTACTAAAAGAGAAAAAAAACATATTAAAAATAATTTTGATATATCAATAAAATCTAAGCCTTTTATAAAATTTAATTTAATTTCTTTCGGAAAATAAGATAAAAAATTAATATCCCAATTATATATATTTATAAATATTTTAAAAAAAGTGTATAAAATAAGGCATGGTATTATAAAATAGAAAAAATTTCTATCTAATAAAAATTTTGAAATATTAGAAACCGTAGTTTTAGAAAAACTTTGTTTTGTCATTATTATTCTCTATAAATTAATAATGGTTCCATTTCTTTCATAAATGTTTGTCCGTTTTCGTTAGATTCATTTAAATGATTTTTTAGTTCTTTTAAAGAATTATCGGTCATTTTTTCAGAGAAAAATTGAATCCATTTTTCAGTTCCTAATATTAAATTAATAGGCAAATCTTCGTAGTTATATTCATAGCCAGGTTTAGCCCAGGCAAAATCATTACTTTGATATTTACTGCAATAATAAAGAAAGCACATACCTAAAGAAAATAAATTTACATTTTCTGGTTCTTCTATATGAAATTGAATTCCTTTGCAAATATTTCCTTGGTGTTTATTAAAAGTTGGTCTAAACTGATGGGGTCTAAAAATGATTGAATTTATCTTATTTTGATCTTTTAAAAATAAATTTTTATTTTCATTTAAAAATTTTATACATAATTGATTATCCAACCAAGGAGCACCAATTAATTGAAATGGAATTGTTGATCCTCTCCCTTCACTTACATTTGTTCCTTCTAAAGTTACAAAAGCGGGAAACATAAATGCGGATTCCCATGAAGGAATATTTGGAGATGGCATTGCCCACTTTGTATTTTTTAAATAATAAATATCATCTGTCCTTTTTAAATTTTCGACTTTAACAACTTTATAATCTAATAATAACTTATCTTGTTTTATAAAATAATATCCAAGTTCACCCATTGAAAGACCATGTCTCATAGGTATGTCATACCAACCGACAAAACTATGCCATTTTGTTTCTAACCTATCTCCCTCAACGTAATTCCATTTATTTTGTTTATTTTTAATAGATAAACCTAAAGGATTTACTCGATCAAAAACAACAACTTTTTTATTAAATTTTGAGCCAGCACGAAGACAAGCTGCTAATGTAAGCATGTATGTATAAACTCTACAACCTATATCTTGTAAGTCAACAACTAAGGTATCAACATTTTTTAAATGTTCTTCAGTGGGTTCTCTTGTATTTGAATATAAACTATATAGGGGAACTTTTTTCCCATCATTAAAATAATAAAAGTCGTCTGGAGTTTCTTTCATATTATCTTGTTCTGTTTGAAAATAACCATGCTGAGGTCCAAAAACACATGTAACAATTGCGTTTGATGTATTTTTTGCGGCTTCATAAATTATATCTGTAGATGATTCAAAAAGTGATGTTACTGATGTTTGATTTGTAACAACTCCAATTTTTCCTAAATTTTTTAATATATTTTTATCTTTTTTTAATTGGTCTATGGCGGGTTTCATTTCATCCTCTAAAATAAATTTATTTTATTATTTAAATAGCTTTTTTAAAATTAAAATGTCTTATACTTGTTACATGCAATCATTGCCCAGTTAATTGGATCAGCATTAATCCGATTTTCATTTCAGTCCTTGTTTATGATGGCATAATAAATTTTAAAAAGAAAATTTTAAAGCCACCGTAATAAGAATAAAATCTTTTACGTTTATTTGAAACAGGGAATCCAGCAATCATGGAAGATTGCTAACTCCTTTTTGGAGTGTTTTTAGGTTTCATGGAGGAAACAGGTTATGGGTTTACGAATTCAGACCAACATACAATCTCTTAACTCACAGCGGGCGCTGTCCATTTCAACAATGGCAAATGATTTATCTATGGAAAAATTAAGTTCGGGATTTAGAATAAATAGAGCGGCAGATGATGCTGCAGGACTTGCTATTAGTGAGAAAATTAAAGCAGATGTCCGCGGTTTAAATATGGCCAAAAGAAATGCAAATGATGGTATTTCTATGGTTCAAGTAGCCGAAGGTGGTATGAATGAAATTGGAAATATTTTAAATCGGTTAAGAGAGCTTTCGGTTCAAGGTGCTTCTGATACCATTGGTAATAATGAGCGTAATTTTATCAATAAAGAATATACGGCTTTAAAAGATGAAATTGATCGTATTACAAATTCAACAGAGTATAATGGAAGTTTATTATTGGTCGGTTCAAATGCAGAAGACAAAATTCCAGATCCTAAAATGCTAGATCGTGCAAATACTCCTCCTTTTGAAATTCAAGTAGGTAAGAACTGGTATAAAGGTGTTGATGCTCAAGGTATAGATGATCCATTTGGTAGAAATCCTGTAAATATTATTCGGATTAAGTTTGACCAAATTGATACAAGTACTGTTGGACTAAAATTAGGACGCGGGAACGACAATACCGAAGAATCCATTGGTGTTTATCAAGAAGGTGAAAAAGATTCTACTATTTCAAAAAATAGAGCTCAAAGATCGATCGCTAAAATTGATGACGCTATTAATACGATTGCAGGTTTTAGAGCAGACTTAGGCGCAATTCAAAATCGTCTAAACTCTACTATTTCAAACTTAGCAATTCAAAGTGAAAACTTTTCTGCAGCAAATAGCCGTATCCGTGATACAGACTTTGCTGAAGAAACAACAAGAAACACTCAAAGTAACATTCTTAAACAGGCTGGTGTTGCTGTTCTTACACAAGCAAACCAATCCCCAAGTGCTGCACTTCGTTTGTTAGGTTAATAACACAAAATAGCTTTCTAATTTTTTTAGAAAGCTATTTTTTTATTATGTTAAATAAGTTTTTATTAAATTAAAATGATGTTTAAAATACTATTTATTTTTTTGGACTAAATTAACAAATCGTTATAAAAATTTCTTTTTAATAAATTTTTTTTCTAAAAAATACTCAAAGTCTTTTTTAAAGTATAAAAATATTATATATATTAATTTATCGCTTGATTTTATTTTGTGTAACTTAAAAAATATTTGCAACAAAATATTATTAATTTAGTGTGATTTATTTTATAAATAGGAATAATATAATGAATTATTCAGAAAATAATGAGATTTCAAACTTCTTTTCAAAAAAGTTTATAGAATTATCTAAAATGGGGGGGGATATCAGGAGAATATTTATGCTGGGACAAAAACTCAAATTAAATAATCCAGATATTGATTTAATTGATTTATCTTTAGGAAATCCTGATTTAGAACCACCAATTCAAATTAATAATTTATTAATTCATCTGCTTTCAAGTTATGAAAAAGGTTGTCATCGTTATATGGATTCTGCAGGATTAGAAGACGCTCGCACATTTTTAGCCGCTGAATTAACTAAATCTGAAAAAGTAAAAATTTCAAGTAACTCTGTTTATTTAACTGTAGGAGCAGCGGGTGCAATTCAAATTCTTTTAAGAGCATTTTTAGACAAAGATGATGAGGTCATTATTTTTAGTCCTTTTTTTCCAGAATATATACCTTATGCAGAAAATTTTGGAGCTAAACCAATTATCGTAAAATGTGACGATACTCATCAGCCTATTATTCAAGATTTTGAAAAAAAAATAACAAATAAAACCAAAGTTGTTATAATGAACTCACCTAATAATCCATCTGGAATAGCTTATAGTAGAGAAACATTAGAAAGTATTATTAGTGTATTAATGAAGAGAAAAGAAAAAAATGGGCAAGTCATTCAGCTTTTGTCTGATGAACCTTACAGCCGTGTTATTTATAAGGAAGAGAAAATTACACCTTTATTGAGTTTATATCGCAATACATGGCTTGTTCGATCTTTTTCAAAAGATCTTGGACTTGCTGGTGAACGCATAGGCTATATAGCTTGGCGCAATGAACCTGCATTCGCAGAAGCTCAAAATGCATTTAGAAACTCTTCACGTGTTTTAGGTTTTGTAAGTGCCCCAAGATTAATGCAAAGACTTATACCCATGATCTACAATACAAAAATTGATGTTAAGATTTATGAAAAAAGAGTGGAATCCTTTGTTAAAATACTTAGAACAGGTGGAATTGATGTAAAACTTCCCGATGCTGGTTTTTTTGTTTTTCCTAAAACACCAATAGTAAATGACAGGAAGTTTTGTGAAGATCTTGTAAATATTGGGGTATTATGTGTTCCTGGTTCTGCATTTGGCTCTCCTGGATACTTTCGAGCTTCCTTAACTCAAGAACAAGACAAAGTAGAGTTGGCCGCTCATCGAATTATAGAATTCACAAAATCTAATAATTATATATAGTTAAATTAATTATAATTTTTTTTGAAAGAAAGATTTGACAACTCAGATCCTGTTGTGTAGCTACGTGTTCTCGCTGCTAGCGAAAAGTCTCAGAAATGAGAAAAAACCAGCAAAGAGAAGTTATTTGACAAGAGAAGAAAGCAAAAACAGAGTGCGGTTCCATGGTTTTAAGTAGATTTTCTCGCGAGAGAGAA